>JAAFJG010000034.1 GCA_013298075.1 Cytophagales bacterium
ATTTCGAACAGAGAAGTTAAGCCCACTGGAGCCAATGGTACTGCAGTCAAATGTGGGAGAGTAGGTAGATGCCAGACCTAATATTTATAAGCCTTAGTTACAAAAGTAACTAAGGCTTTTTTTTTAAAGAAAAAAAATGAAAATTACTCAAATTTCAATAAAAATTCAGGATTAATTACTTTAAAAGATACTCTTCCGTGTGCGGTTTCATATATTTCCTGTAAAGGACGTAAAACTAAACCTTCTCTTTGTGTATTTTTTTCTAAAACTGATTTTCCTATTGATTTTTTGACCAAATCAGGAATATTATTTATCAAAATAAAATCTTTGTCTAGAATAGGTACAGATTTCAATGCTAACTTTTGAATACTTTGGGTAAATTCTTCAAAATCTAAATATTTGTATTTATCAATATCAAATATATTGAAAAAAAACACGCTTTGTCCTTTGATTTTATATTTATTTTTTTGTACTCCTTCACCAATCAATTCACCTTGTAAAGCCCAATTCCCTCCTAATGCGAGTAGTTTTTCTTCTATTTTTTCTTTTTTGGCTACTTCCCAATACGTATTTTTTTCTGTTTCACGAATCTGATAATTACGACTACATACGCCAAAAATACCATTTTTGACAAAGTAAGTAACTGAACTTCCATCTAATTTTTCTGCTACGTAAAATAGTTGATTTTGATATTGATCTAATAAATTTTGTAATACTTGTATGCGTGTTTCGTCTGTTTTTGGAATAAAACCTGGAAAAAAACCTTCTATTTCACCACTCAAATTTGCAGGAATTGGCGGTTCATATTTCTCAATACCTAAAATTTCTGTTACATCAGCATCTTCTTCAATAATTGTATCAGCAGGCAAAAAATGTAAAGGCAAACAAATTCCTTGCGAAATTTGTCCTCGCAAACGCACTGTTTTAATTCTAAAATTTCTTGCACTCAAAAATTCAAAGGTAGGAATTTTTGGCATAATACTGTCTATTTCACAATAAACACATAAATCTCCCACTTGAAATTCTTCTTTTTTGACCACTAATTCCCAACCTAATACAGTTGCTTTCAATATGGCATCTGCATCGGGAATAGATTCGAGGCTTTTAATTCTTTGGATACTTGCTAATTTTCTCATAAAAGTTATGTTTATTTTTTACGTTTTTTGTATTTGAAAATGGTATATATTATTCCTATAACCTGATGTCTTTGTAAAAAGTTTAATGAGTTCTTTATTTTTTACAAAAAAGTTTTTTATCAATTTTAAAAAAACAAAAAATATTTCATTCCTTTCTTACTTTTGAATATTTATATTTATTTTTGCATCAAGTTTAAAAATCAAATTTATCAATTTAAAACTATGCAAACCATTACTCCAAAGTCTTTGGGCTTTTATTTTCCTGCGGAATGGCACACTCAAGAAGCAGTTTGGCTTTCTTTTCCTCATAATAAAAATACTTGGGAAGGAAAAAAACTACACAATATTTATCCATCTTATTTTCAATTTATGGCAGAAATTGCAGAAGTAGAAAAAGTAAGAATTAATTGTACTGAAAACGTAAAAATTTGGTTAGAGAATGAATTAAAAAACCAAAAAATCAACCTCAAAAATGTTGAACTATATTTGCACCCAACCAATGATTCTTGGTGCAGAGACCACGGTCCCGCATTTTTATTGCATCAACAAAAAAAAGAAAAAGTAATCATAAATTGGGAATATAACGCTTGGGGAGGAAAATATCCGCCTTTTGATGATGATAATAATATTCCAATTCATATTTCAAAAACATTAAACTTACCTATTTTTAATACAGGAATTATAATGGAAGGAGGTTCGGTAGATTTTAATGGAGAAGGAACTCTTTTGACTACTACAAATTGTCTTTTGAATAAAAATCGAAATCCACATTTATCACAAACACAAATTGAAAAATATCTTTGCGATTTTTATGGCGTAAATCAAGTTATTTGGTTGGGTGAGGGAATTGTAGGCGATGATACTGACGGACATATTGACGATATTACTCGTTTTATTAATAAAAATACGGTGGTTACGGTGATAGAAAAAAATAAAAATGACGAAAATTATCATTATTTGCAAGAAAATTTTGAAAAACTACAAAATATTCAACTTGTCAATGGTGAAAAATTACAAATTATTACTTTGCCTATGCCAACGCCTTATTTTATGGATAATGAAAGATTACCTGCCTCTTACGCCAATTTTTTGATTATAAATGAAAAAGTAATTGTGCCTACTTTCAAATGTGAAAATGATAAAATTGCTTTAGGAATTTTACAGGAATGTTTTCCAAAACATAAAATTGTGGGCATAGATGCCAGTGATATTATTTGGGGTTTGGGAAGTTTTCATTGCTTGAGCCAACAAGAACCTGCAATCGTTTGAAAAAATGGCAAATAATTTGCTAATAGTATTTATATAAAAATAACAAGAATTTTTTTTACTTTTCTAAGATTTTTTATGGAAAATACAAGGGAGTTAATTTATGAGTCAGATTTTTCAAAAATGTATTTGGAAAAATATTTAGATTTGATGTACGTAGAATTATTAGGTGTGATTGATAATGAAAATTACAAAGCAACTTTTAATATGATGTCTGAAAAAGCCTTAGAAAATGGCGTTAGACGTTTATTAGTCAATCAATCTACGATGCAAAAATCAAGTATGGAAGCAAAAGCGTGGTTGGTAACTAAATGGTTGCCGAGTGCAAGGCAAACTTTTGGCGATAGAATGCGTGCTGGAATTGTACTTTCTAAAAGCATTTTTATCAAAATTGGAGGCGAATACATTATTAGTGCTGTAAGAATGGTAAGTAAATTTGATGTGCGTTCTTTTGGAGATGTAGAAACTGCTCGCACTTGGCTTTTGAATGATTTAAACTAAATTTATTGGATATAATTATATCTAATGAATTGACAATCAATATTTTAAACCTATAATATCTAAAAAATATTGTAGGTATTTTTTGTTTTTGGATAAAATAAAGTAAATAATTAGACGCATAAAATACTAATCAGAAACAAAAAACGTTTTTTAAGAGTACATTCTATTGATTTATTCCAATCCATTTTCAACTCAAAAAAAATATTATGAAATTTTTTTGTCTATTTATTTGTTTATATTTTATTGCTAATTTTATCTATTCGCAAAAAAAAGATATTGTAGCATATCTTACAATATTTCAAAAAAATGAAGAGAAAAAAATCAGAAGTTCTGATGCTCAAAAAATTGTTTTTGATAATTTTATCAATGATAAAGATAAAAATTTGATAGAATCGAATGCAAAAGAAGTAGAAGAAGGTGGCGATATTCATCTCAAATCTTATCAAATGAGAATTTTTGAAACGAAAAATAAAAAATATATTATTGCTGTTTTTGGAATGAATTGTTGGACAGGTTGTATTAGTGATATAAATGAATTGTATTTTTTTGATGAAAATATGAAAGATATAACTCAAAAAATATTACCCAAAACTAAAATTATTACTTATTTTCAAAAGTTTGTAAAAAAAGAAGTAAATATCGAAAGTGCTTTTTTGGCTGATATATTATCAGATAAATCTAAAATTACGCTTTATTTATCTCCCAATTATTTAACTATGAAAGAACAAGAATTAGTTGATAATGTTGCTTTTTTGGAATTTGATAAGAAAAAAGGTAATTTTAAATTTGTGGAAGAGAAAATAAAAAAATAGGAGAAAAAAAAACGCTACAAAAAAATTGTAGCGTTTTTTTATTATTATATCAATATTACAAATCTGTACTCGGTGCTGTTTTTCGCATACGTTTTAGGATTCGAATATCATTTTCAATATAACTAACCAAAGGTTGAATATAAGAAGGAAGCATTTCGATATCGATTTGATTTGCCAACATTTGCGTCATATTATAAATATATGCCCCTGTGGCTTCATTGTGTCGATATACTTCTACAATATCATCATCAGCCAAAATTTTAAAATCTTCCATTTCAGAAATTTTAAGCGATTTTAAGATGATTAATTTGATATTTTGTTTAGTCAATTCTCCAAAAGATAAAATCTTATTAAAACGCCCCGGACGTTGTGCGGCTGCATCAACCAACCACAAACTATTGGTAGTTGCCAAAATTCCAACGTTAGGATTTATTTTTTCTACGCCATCTAATACATCTAAAAAATCTCCTAACATAGGCGTGTGCGAATACATATCTCTATTACCCAATTCCAAATCTACATCATCTAAAATAATCAAAGAAGGGGCTAAAATATTAGCAAATCTTACGGCATTTTTGATGGCATTGGTAGATGCTTTTAAGACTGTAACGCCCAATCTTTGTAATTCATTTGCCAAAACGATAACCGATTCTGTTTTTCCACAACCAGGCACGCCTACAAATAAATATCGTAGAATTTTTTGTCTTTTTTCAAATATTGTTTTGTATGCTTTTAAATCTTGAATAATAGCATCAGGCAAATAAATATCGTCAAAGCTTCTGTCAGGAAGTTCGTGTTTATAGAAATTTTGAAAATCATCATCTTCTACATTGATATATGCCCCCTTAAATTGACTATGAAATAAGGCATTATCTAACAAATATTCATGAAAATTTTGCCCAAAAAAATCAAATTCATTTTGCGAAGTCAAAGAACATTCGTGATACAAAGTAATATCATTTTCCCAATAAGATTTAAAAAATAATAGCACTTGTTTTCCTTCCATTTCAACAATAATATAAGTACTTTTTACATTATCATTGCTGATACTACTCGTAAAATTACCGTCCTCGATGATGCTAATAACCGAAAAAGGTCTGTCTGCTTCGGTCAATTCGATAACTCCTTGGTGTAAATTAGAAAAAAACTCAAAAAATAAATTACGCACCAACACAGGAATACGGCGTGGGTAAGTATATAAAGCTTGATGAGTTTTTGTAATGTTGATTTTTATTTTTTTCACTTGAAAATAAATGTTAAGATGATTTTAATAAAGTAATAAACAAAATGTTTTGTAAGTTTATTTGCAAAGATTAAGTGTAAATAAAAGTGAGTATTTTTTTGAGAGTTCAAAGGTATGATTTTTTTTTGTAAATACAAAGAAAAATCTATAAAATTTTGATAGAACAGTTAAAAAAAAAATTCAACCTTTTCATATTGCTTTCATTTGGGTTGATTGTTATTAAATTTTGTTTAATGTTATTAAATATAAGATAAACAATATATAAATAAAAATAAAATATAAACACGTGCTAAAAAGAGTATTTTTATAGAATATAGGTCAAAATACCTTACCAAAATACTAAAATGGCGTATTTTTATATTTTTATTTGTGCCATATTTTGTTCATTTTATTTAAAATATTTTTTTGTTTAATTATTAAAAAAAATAATTGAACAAAAATTTGGAATTCTGTTTAATGTAGTTTATCTTTGCTACAGGAAAAAACAAAATAAGTTATCAACTTTTTAAACTAATACTTTTATGGCAACTTTGAATTTGAATACACTTGATAAAATCTCTAAATCTTTAAGACCTTTTGCTTTAAGATTGACAAAAGATGGCGATGATGCCGATGATTTATTACAAGAAACGATGCTAAAAGCTTTTACAAATTACGAAAAATTTACAGATGGAACGAATTTGAAAGCGTGGCTTTATACAATAATGAAAAATACATTTATCACAAATTATCAACGTGATTTACGTAGAAATACATTTATAGATACAACTGAAAATATGCACTTTTTGAATAATCGTGAACATCAAATAGAAAATTTGGTAAACTCTACATTTATGATGGAAGATATTGACCACGCAATTTCAAGATTGGAAGAATGTTACAGAGACCCGTTTGTGATGCATTACAGAGGTTTTAAATACCATGAAATTGCAGACAGATTGAATATTCCGATTGGAACTGTAAAAAATAGAATACATATTGCTCGCAAAGAATTGAAAGATTGTTTGACGCAATATGCCACGATCTAGGCTCAGGCGAACACTAATATAAATCATATAAAATACCCAATTTTAATTTAAAAAATTATTTTTGGGTTATTTTTTTGCTAAAAATTTCATCTTAAAAATCTGTGTTTTATCTGCTCAATCCGTATCATCTGTGTTCCATTTTTAGAACACAGATGATACGGATTATACAAATTAGCACGGATTTTTTCTTGATATATTATTATTAAAAAATAAAGTAGAGTAATATTTCCTCCAATTTTTACAAAATTTAACCATAAAAAATTAGTAATTTTTTAAAAAATAGATTATCTTTGCAGAAAAAAACATCATAAACAAAAAAATATGAATTTTTTAGATGGCTTAAATCCTCCTCAAAAAGAGGCAGTTTTATATACTGAAGGTCCTTTGATGATTATCGCAGGAGCAGGCTCAGGCAAAACACGCGTGCTTACGTTGCGTGTTGCACAACTTTTGGAAGAAGGAATCGAGCCATATCAAATTTTATCTTTGACTTTTACGAATAAAGCAGCCAAAGAAATGAGAGAACGCATCGAAAAAATTGTCGGAGCAGAAGCAAAAAATCTTTGGATGGGAACTTTTCACTCGGTTTTTTCACGTATTTTAAGAAGTGAAGGATCGAGATTAGGATATGATAGTAATTTTACTATTTATGATACAGAAGATTCGAAAACGTTGCTGAAATCTATTCTCAAAGAACAAAATTTAGATGAAAAAATATATCGTATTAATAACGTATTGAGTAGAATCTCGGGAGCAAAAAATAAACTCATTACGTATAAATTATATACGCAAAGCGAAGTATTGAGAGCAGAAGATATATCGAGCAAAATGCCTGAACTCTATCGAATATACGAAATTTATCAAAAAAAATGTTACAAAGCCAATGCAATGGATTTTGACGATTTGTTGCTTTTGACTAATATTTTATTGCGTGACCATGTAGATATTCGTGAAAAATATCAAAAAAAATTTCAATATGTAATGATTGATGAGTTTCAAGATACCAATGTTTCACAATATAATATCGTCAGAATGTTATCTCAACAACATCAAAATATTTGTGTAGTGGGAGATGATGCACAAAGTATTTATGCGTTTCGAGGAGCAGATATTCAAAATATTCTTAATTTTGAAAAAGATTATCCAACGTTAAAAACAGTGAGATTAGAACAAAATTATCGTTCTACGAATAATATTGTGCAAGCCGCCAATTCAGTTATTGCCAAAAATAAATCACAATTAAGAAAAAGTGTTTGGACAGAAAATGACGAAGGAAACAAAATAAAAGTCGTAAAAACGATGTCCGATACAGAAGAAGGAAGATTGGTAGCGGATACAATTTTTGAAGAAAAACATCAAAATAGTTGGAAAAACGAAGATTTTGCCATTTTATATCGCACCAATGCACAATCCAGAATTATGGAAGAGGCATTGAGAAGAAAAAATATTAAATATAAAATTGTAGGCGGTTTTTCTTTTTATCAACGCAAAGAAGTAAAAGATTTGTTAGCTTATTTTCGTTATACAGTCAATCAACGTGATGACGAGGCTTTTAAAAGAATCATTAATTTACCCAAAAGAGGCATTGGAGATACAAGTGTCGCCACTTTATTAGCGTTGGCTGGTGAAAAAGGAATTACTGTTTGGGAATTATTGACTTTGCATAAAGACGATATTTCGAACCGAATTTTAGGAGTTTTAGAAGTTTTTACGACTTTAATCCAAAAATTTATTGACTTATTAAACACCAAAAATGCACACGAATTGGCAGTAATTATTGCTAAAAATTCAGGGCTTTTACAGGAATTATATGAAGATAAATCAATTGAAGGTATTTCGAGATACGAAAACATGCAAGGTTTATTAAATGGAATTAGTGAATTTGTGGACAATGAAGAAAATATAGATAAAAATTTAGCCACTTTTTTGCAACAAGTTACCTTAGTTACGAGTCTTGATGAAAGTTCGAAAGATGAAGACCAAGATAAAGTTACTTTGATGACTATTCACTCTGCCAAAGGTTTGGAATTTAAGCACGTTTTTGTGGTCGGAATGGAAGAAAACTTGTTTCCTTCGCAAATGGCGAATAATTCTTTGGCATCAATAGAAGAAGAAAGACGTTTGTTTTATGTGGCGGTTACACGTGCGGAACAAAAACTAACTTTGACTTATGCCCAAAGTCGTTATTATTTTGGTAATTTGCAACAATCAGAAAAAAGTCGTTTTTTAGAAGAAATTGATGCCCAATTTTTACAAGTTGATGGCGGAATTTCTCGCTGGACAAGGCAGGAAATGATGAATAAAATTGAACAAAAAAATGAAAGTACAAATTTTAATTTTTCGAATCAATTTAAAAATTCTTCGCCTGCGGCTTATACACGCATCACGAACACAACTCAAAAAACGAACTCAACGGACTTTAAACCAAGTAATGTAGCAGAATTAAAGGTAGGAATGAAAGTGGAACATCAAAAATTTGGAGTTGGAGTTATCAGAGAATTGCAAAATTTTCAAGATGATAAAAAAGCAGTCATTGATTTTCAAACTGCAGGTGAAAAAACTTTATTATTGAGTTTTGCTAAGTTACAAATTTTGAAAATGCACGACTAAGTTATGTTAAATTGATTTTTTTGTACCTTTACACAAATTAAAAAAAAATTATGTCAGAAGAATAATTTAATCAGGTTAAACGCACCTAAAAAGGCACATTTTGTGATTTTTTAAGTGATATTTATAATTTTTCAACCTAAAATATTTTATTAAAGTTATTTTTTACTAAAAATTAAAGTGTTACTAATAATAAAGTTCTGTATTTTTAACAAATTTTGAAAAAAAATTAATGAATATTTTATCTGTTAAATTATTTAATATTTTAAGTAATAAAATAAAAATATGTTTATTTTTATAGTTTTAAAAAATTAAATAATGCTTTTTTAGGTGCGTTTAACCTGTCAAAATAATAAATCTTTTATTTGATAAAACGAAAATCATATTTAATACCACGTTTTTATTGATTTTCTTTTATTTTTTATCATTTTTTTATATCTTTGCAAAAAAAATATTTTTTCAACGATGAGATATACCATTACTGCGGCTCTTTTATACGCAAACGGACCCGCACACATAGGTCATTTGGCGGGTTGTTACATTCCTGCTGATATTTATGCTCGATATTTGAGAGCAAAAGGAAATGATGTTTTGTTTGTGAGTGGTTCAGATGAACATGGAGTTCCGATAACTATTCGAGCAGAAAAAGAAGGCTTAACTCCACAACAAGTAGTCGATAAATATCACGAAATTATTGATAAATCTTTTCAAGAATTTGGAATTTCGTTTGATATTTATTCTCGAACTTCTAAAAAAATTCATTATGATACAGCCGCTGATTTTTTTACACAATTAGAAAAGAAAAATAAATTAGTCATTCAAAAATCAGAACAATATTTTGATAGCATAAGAAATAAATTTTTACAAGATAGATATATCATAGGAGAATGTCCGAAATGCCATAATCCAAATGCGTTTGGAGACCAATGTGAAAAATGCGGCTCTACTTTAAGTCCTGCGGAATTGATCAATCCAAGGTCGGCTTTGAGCAATGCAACACTCACTTTAAAAGAAACTTCGCATTGGTATTTGCCCCTGGAAAAAGCAGAAAATTGGTTAAAAGAATGGATTTTGACTGGGCATCAAACCGATTGGAAAGCAAATGTATATGGGCAATGCAAATCGTGGATAGAACAAGGTTTGCAACCGAGAGCCGTTACACGTGATTTAGAATGGGGAATTCCTGTGCCTCTGCCCAATACAGAAGGGAAAGTTTTGTATGTTTGGTTTGATGCACCGATTGGTTATATTTCTGCTACGAAAGATTATTTTGAACAAAAAAATGAACCGATTGATAATTATAAAAAATATTGGCAAGACGAAAATACAAAATTAATTCATTTTATTGGCAAAGATAATATTGTTTTTCATTGCATTATTTTTCCGACTATGCTCAAAGAACACGGTGATTTTATTTTGCCAACTAATGTTCCTGCGAATGAATTTTTGAATTTAGAAGGAAATAAAATTTCTACTTCGAGAAATTGGGCGGTTTGGTTGCACGAATATTTGGTAGATTTTCCTGAGCAACAAGACGTTTTACGCTATGTTTTGACGGCTAATGCACCCGAACAAAAAGACAATGATTTTACTTGGAAAGATTTTCAAGCCAAAAATAACAATGAATTAGTCGCAACTTTGGGCAATTTTGTCAATCGTGCTTTTGTGTTGGCAGAAAAATATACGGATACTAAAATACCGCCAATATTTGATTTGGAGCAAATAGACAAAGATTTATTAGAAAATTTAAAAGAAATTCCTACTAAAATAGAAAATTCTATCGAGAATTATCGTTTTAGAGAAGCATTAGGTTTTTATATAGAATTGGCTCGAATTGGCAATAAATATATGCAAGATACTGCTCCTTGGACATTGGCAAAAGATTTGGCAACCAACAAAAATCGTATCGATACCATTTTACATATTTCTTTGCAATTAGTGGCAAATTTAGCAATTTTAGGAGAGCCATTTTTACCATTTACGACTCAAAAAATATATAAAATGTTACATCTTTCTCCTCAAAAATGGGAAAAAGCAGGAACAATCGATATTTTAAAATCAGACCAATCTCTCCAAAAATCATCTTTATTGTTTACAAAAATTGAAGATATTGATATTCAAAAACAAATTGATAAATTAGAAAATAGCAAAATACAAAACGAATTGGAAAATTATACTCCCGAAAAAATAAAATCAGAAGTTAATTTTGATGAATTTTCAAAAATTGATATAAGAGTTGGCACGATTAAAACCGCTGAAAAAATAGCAAAAACTAAAAAACTATTAAAACTTACGATTGATATTGGTATCGAAACAAGAACGGTAGTCAGTGGAATTGCGGAGCATTTTTCTGCTGAAAATATTATTGGGCAACAAGTTTGTTTGATAGCCAATCTTGCTCCCCGCACTATGCAAGGCATCGAATCACAAGGTATGATTTTGATGGCACAAGATGCGAATGGACAATTAAAATTCATAGCACCTCGCGAGATTGTAAAAAATGGGGTAAGTGTGAAATAAATTTATGGTTGTCTGACGATTTTTTGGAAAACTTAAAATTACAAATTTTTGTTTTTTATTTTATAAATTTTTGAAAGTATGGTTAGACCTTCACTCTGCTCGGTGCAGAGACTATATTTTCAAAAATTGTGTCTGTACCGAAGTTTACGAAGGTCTGATACAATTTTCTGTGTTCCAATTTTTAGAACACAAATAATACAGATTGAACGGATAAGATACAAATTTTTAGTAGTGGTGGCGTAGAAATATTGCAGTATATTTATCAAAAAAAAACTCGTATAAAATTAAAATCTTATACGAGTTTTTTAATGAGTTGTTTAGACTATTTTTTCTTTTTATCTTTCTTTTTTTTGTCGTCTTTTTTTTCCTCCACTGGTTTTTCTTCTGCTGCTTTTTCTTCGTCTGCTTTCTTTTTCATTTCTGCCACATCAAATTTATTATTATTTGTATTGATGTCTGGAATTGTTTTTTCAGGAAGAATTTCTACGAGTGTGATTGGGCTATCATTTTTAAATTCAAATGTCCATTCATTGCCTCTTTGCCAAATTTCAGCAGGAAGATTAACGCGAGTTTTTTTGCCTTTTTCTTCTGTAACATCAATAATAGCAGGAAAAATAACGCCATCATTATTGCTAATCGTAATCAAAGAACCATTGCCTTGTGGTTTAGGTTTTACATCTAAAACCGACAAATCAATATTGCCATTGCCATAAAACCAACCATTCCAAAACCAATTTAAGTTTTCGCCTGTGCCATTATTCATTGCATTGAAAAAATCGGCAGGAGTTGGATGTTTGAAAGCCCAATTTTTGATATAATTTTTGAAAGCAAAATCAAATCTTTCTTGTCCTACAATAAACTCACGCAACATATATAAACCCAAACCCGGTTTAAAATACGCTGTCATACCCAAATTAGGCGTTTGAACTACATCAGGATAAGTAGCAATACTTTCTCTTTTACTGCTTTTTAAACTTGGTAATACGTATAACATATACACAAAACCACTATTCAAATCACTTGGATATTCTCCATTATTAAACGCTTGCGAACTATAATGATTGATAAAAGTATTAAAACCTTCGTCCATCCAAGGATACAAACGTTCATTTGAACCCACAATCATAGGAAACCAATTATGTCCAAATTCGTGGTCTGTTACGCCCCAAAGGTCTTTTTCTTTGCTATTCATACTACAAAAAGAAACGCCAGGATATTCCATTCCACCTACAACTCCTGCTACATTGACCGCAGTAGGATAAGGATATTCGAACCACATTTTTGAATAATGTTCGATACTTGCTTTGGTATATTCCGTAGAACGTCCCCATGCTTTATCTCCCACTACTTCTTTTGGATAGGCAGATTGTGCCATACCTTTTTTACCGCTTGGATAATTCATTACTGATGCGTCCCAAATAAAAGATTTTGAAGAAGCCCACGCCACATCTCTTGTATTTTGCATTTTATAATGCCAAGTAATCGTTCCCGAATTTTTTGGACGAGTTTTATTGACATCACCTACTTCATTCTCTTCTACAATCAATATTGTTTTTTCTGACGTTTTTGCTTTGTTATATCTTTCTAATTGGATAGGAGTTAAAACTTCTTTTGGATTTTGTAATTCACCCGAAGCCACTACAATATGAGCCGCAGGAGCAATAATTTTATAATCAAAATCACCATATTCGCAATAAAACTCACCTGCACCCAAATAAGGTTCGACGTTCCAGCCTTTCACATCATCAAACACACACATACGCGGATACCATTGTGCTAATTGAAAAATATCGCCATTTTCAGTTTTTTGGATACCCATTCTATCTGACCCAAGTTGAGGAATTTTGAATGAAAACTCCATTTCAATTTCAATTTTTCCACCTTTTGCTTTTAAATCTTCTATTAAATGAATTTGCATTCTTGTATCAGAAATAATAAATTTAGGGGCATATTGTGTTTTTCCATCTAATTTTGTTTTCACATTTTTGATGTCATAACCCCCATCGGTTGCTCCTTGATAACGGTCATTATCGCCGCTAATTTGTTGTGTGAGTTGTCCTCTCGAATCAGATTTGAAACGATTTTGTTCTACTTGTAACCAAATATAATTCAAAGCCATTGGACTTTGATTGGTGTAAATAATTTTTATTTTTCCCTTGATAGATTTTCTTTCGTCATCTAATTCGACTTCTATGACATAATCAGCTTTATTTTGCCAATAATTTTCGCCCGGAAGACCCAAACTAGATCGGTAAGGTGAGCCTTTTAATTCAATAGGAGATTCAAATTTAGATTGATTTGTTGGTTTTTGTGCAAAGGCAAAATGACAAGTGATTGCTAAAGTCACAAAAAGAATGATTTTTTTCATGAAAAATATGATTAAATATAAAAAAATTTATTTTTGCAAAAATAATAACAAAAATCTAAAAAACAAAAAAGATATATTAATTATCTTAATTTTTTTATGATTGATTGAATTTATTAGATTTTAATTTAGTTTATTTAAGCCTTATATTAGAATTTTTTAAATGAAAGAGATTTTACCACACAGATAACGCTGATTTAGCGGATTAATACAGATTTTTTCCTTTTTTTCTCGAATTTTTAGTGTTTTTTGTCAATTTTTGGCTGCTATTTAAAAATATCTCTTATTATTATTTCTAAAAAGCGAGTTTTAAACATTGTTATCAACCAAATTAAAATTAATTATTTTTTTAAATTAAATTAAATTAACAAAATCTCAAAAATATCTCACAAAAAAATAAAAAAAATATCTTATTATTTTTTTATTCAAAAAAAACTTCGCAATTTTAAGG
Source organism: Cytophagales bacterium (assembly GCA_013298075.1). Taxonomy (GTDB): domain Bacteria; phylum Bacteroidota; class Bacteroidia; order Cytophagales; family Microscillaceae; genus RDXZ01. The sequence goes on from JAAFJG010000034.1 coordinate 13,930, forward strand.
CAAAATTATATATTCATTTAAAAAACACATAAAAATAATCAGTTATGAAATTACGATTATTACTGACAAGCCTTTGGGTTTTATGTCTTATTTCATTAGCACAAGCACAAAAAAAATCAAATCCTATACAAATAAATCGTATAGAACCTGAATTTTGGTGGGTTGGTATGAAAAATACAAACTTGCAAATTCTGATACATGGTGATAAAATTGCTGAATGTGAAGTAAACATTGTCGGAAAAAAAATAAGCAAAAACAAATATGCAACAGCCGAAGGAATTGTTGTTTCGAGCATCGAAAAAGTAGAAAATCCCAATTATTTATTCATCAACTTATCGCTTGCCAATGCCAACGCAGGAATTTATCATTTGGTATTTACGAAAGGAAAAGAAGTAATCTATCGAGAATACGTTTTGAAATCTCGTAAGAAAAAAGGCGAAGAGTACAAAAGTTTTTCTCAAGCAGATGCTGTTTATTTGATAATGCCCGATAGATTTGCCAACGGAAATCCTAAAAATGACTCTATCAAAGGAATGAAAGTTGAAAAATCAGACAGAAAAGAACCTTTTGGAAGACATGGAGGCGATTTGGTAGGAATCGATAAAAATTTAGATTATATCAAAGATTTAGGTTTTACGGCAATTTGGATAAACCCATTTACTGAAAATGATCAACCAAAAGAATCTTATCACGGGTATGCTATCACCGATTATTATAAAACTGATGCCAGATATGGCACGAATCAAGATTTTACAAATCTGGTGAATAATGCCCATTCAAAAAATCTAAAAATCATTGTAGATATGGTTTTTGGACATTGTGGCGACCAACATTGGTTTATCAAAGACCTTCCAGAAAAAACTTGGATACATCAATTTCCTGAATTTACTCGTTCTAATTATCGTTTAAGCACACCTTTTGATGTCAATGCGTCTAATTTTGATAAAATAAAAATGACACAAGGTTGGTTTGATAATCACATGCCAGATTTAGACCATCGCAATCCAAGATTATCGGTTTATGCGATTCAAAATGCCATTTGGTGGGTAGAAAATTTTGAAATCGATGGCATCAGAACGGATACACACCCATATCCACACAAGGAATTTATGGCGAGAATGTGTAAAGAGATTTTTGAAGAATATCCAAATTTTAATATCGTAGGCGAGGTGTGGGATAGACGAGCGTCTATTTCTGCTTATTGGCAAAAAAATGTTTTAAATCGTGATGGATATAATAGCAACTTGCCCGGTATCACCGATTTTCCTGTTCATTTTAATTTGATTGAAGCCATTCATGAAGAGGATAACGATTGGGATTGGGGAATGGCAAAAATTTATTATACATTGGTGCAAGATGGTTTGTATAGTGATGCTTCACAAAATATGTTATTTTTAGATAACCACGATTTGAGTAGAATGGCAACATCTTTTAATAAAGACATCAAAAAACAAAAAATGGCTTTGAATATGTTGGCAACTTTGAGAGGTTATCCACAATTTTTCTACGGAGCAGAGATTTTGTTAGAAGGTGGTGGTGATAATCACGGAAAATTAAGATGTGATTTTCCGGGCGGTTGGGCTGGTGATAAAATCAATGGTTTTACAGGACAAGGACTAACCCCAGAGCAAATTGAATTTCAAAAATATACAAAAACTTTATTTAATTGGAGAAAAACTGCTACGGCTATGCACAATGGCAAATTTATGCACTTCGTACCCGAAAATAGTGTTTATGTTTATTTTAGATATTCAAACGAACAAACTGTGATGGTCATCAACAATAATCACAAAAGCGAAGAACGAAAATTGGACACAAAACGTTTCGCAGAAAGAATGAATGGTTTTACAAAAGCCTACAATCCAATCACAGGCGAAATAATTACAGATTTATCAAAAATCACTATTCCATCTAAAACTTCTTTGATTTTAGAATTGAAATAGAGATTTATTGAACATAAAAATAAAACAAAATGCTAACATATATTTTTTCAAGAATATATGTTGGCATTTTTTTCTCATCGGTCTGTATCACACAGACCGAGGATTAGTTTTATTTTTTTAATAGACAAATCCTTGAAAATCAAGATAATAAATCTTGAAAATCACTAAAATCATATAAATCTTGGCAAAAAAGAAAATGCGTTTCAGCAAAGCCGAAACGCATTTTGTATCACTATAAACAAACAAACAAATGCAATTTTAATAACGATACATTTCAGATTTGAACGGTCCTTTTTTCTCAACTCCAATATATTCTGCCTGTTCTTCTGACAATATATCTAACTCAGCACCCACTTTCGCTAAATGCAAGAAGGCAACTTTTTCGTCCAAATGTTTTGGTAAAACATATACTTTATTTTCGTATTTACCTACATTTGTCCACAATTCGATTTGAGCCAAAGTTTGATTACAGAATGAATTTGACATTACAAACGAAGGATGTCCTGTGGCACAACCTAAATTTACCAAACGTCCTTCTGCTAACAAAATGATGTCTTTTCCATCAATATTATATTTATCTACTTGCGGTTTGATTTCAATTTTGGTGCTACCATAATTATCATTCAACCAAGCCACATTAATTTCAGTGTCAAAATGTCCAATATTACAAACAATTGCTTTATCTTTCATTTTTCTGAAATGTTTTTCATTGATAATATGCAAATTTCCTGTTGCTGTTACAAAAATATCAGCCAAAGGAGCAGCATTTTCCATTTTCATTACTTGATAACCTTCCATAGCCGCTTGTAATGCACAAATTGGGTCGATTTCAGTAACGATTACACGCGCACCTGCTCCACGCAAAGAAGCCGCAGAACCTTTACCAACATCACCAAAACCTGCTACCACTGCTACTTTTCCAGCCATCATTACATCGGTAGCACGACGAATCGCATCTACTAATGATTCTTTACAACCATATAAATTATCAAATTTAGATTTTGTAACCGAATCATTTACATTGATAGCAGGCAATAATAAAGTACCTTTACGCATTCTTTCGTACAAACGGTGAACGCCTGTAGTCGTTTCTTCCGATAAACCTCTGATTTCTGCTGCTAATTCTGGATATTTATCAAACACCATATTAGTCAAATCACCGCCATCATCTAAAATCATATTCAAAGGTTTTCCACCTTCAAAAGCAAATAAAGTTTGCTCTATACACCAATCAAATTCTTCTGCATTTTGTCCTTTCCAAGCAAATACAGGCACATTCGCAGCCGCAATTGCAGCTGCAGCGTGGTCTTGTGTAGAAAATATATTACAAGACGACCAAGTTACTTCTGCTCCTAAAGCCGTTAATGTTTCTATCAATACGCCTGTTTGTATTGTCATGTGTAAGCAACCTGCAATTCTTGCACCTTTCAAAGGTTTTGTTTCACCAAATTCTTTTCTTAATGCCATCAAGCCTGGCATTTCAGCCTCTGCTAATGTTAATTCTTTTCTACCCCACTCAGCCAAAGCAATATCTTTAACTTTGTATTTCAGTTGTTTTTCTGAAGTTACCATTCTTTAATTAAATTTTTAAAAAAATATAAATTTTTAAATTTTGTGCAAAGGTACGTATAAAAAATAAGAAATAAAAAATATTTTTTATTTTTTTGAAAATATTTTGAGAGAATAAGATAATTTATACCAGTTACAATGTTTTCTTATTGTATTTAAAATGTTTTCACTTTATATCTGGGAATATCTTTTTTATTCTTTTTTAATTTTTTGGCAAGATTATAAGCTTTTTGAGAAGTCATTAATTCTTCTAAAACTCCATAATTTCTTAAAACGGTTACTTCTTGTGTAAACTTTTCGGTTTCAGTATTGCTAATATTTAGTGCTTTAAAAATATCATTACTTGAAATTTCTTTATCATCAAGCCCAAGTAAAATAATTTGTTTTTGATTTTTTGTTAGATTATATTTATCAAATTGTTGTAAGTATCCTAATTGTTTAGCAGTAAAAATAGTTTTGTTAGATAATGTAACTCGAAACCAAAGCCCATTCGAATACAATTCAGGTTTTGCAAGTTCTTGTTCTTGCATCAAACTAAAAATTCTTTTCATACCTTCTCCAAGTTCTCTCATCAAATTATTTTCTCTTAATACTCTGGCAATAAGCGAATTTCGTGATTCGTGAGAGCCTTCTAATGAGTTTAAATTTTGAATTGTAAGTGTAGAAAGTAACGCACCAGGATTTTTTATTTCCATTCTATCATCAAAAATAAATACTTCAATAGCATTTGTAATACTATAATCTCTATGTGCAATAGCATTAAGGAGTGCCTCTCTTACAGCATCTTCTGGATAAATATATTTTTGCTCAAATTGTGCATTAATGCCAAATTGTGTCTTATAAGCCAACATCGAACGCAAATGCTCCCAAGATTTTATGACTAATTCTAATATATTTCCTTTCACTATATCATCACTAATCACGTTATATTTTTCTCCTGCCTCTAATGTATTGCCTTTTACTTTTAAAAATCTCACTTGACTTCGTGGATGCCAACGGTCAATATCTGTTGCAAAAAGCAATAAAGCCGCTCGTTTTAGTCTTAGTCCATTTTGAGCATATTCGGCTAATCCAATTTGTTGTAAATAACGCTCAATACTCAAACCTTTTATATATTGGTCTGCAATACCTTGAAGTAATCTAACATCTAAATCTGTTACAATAGCCCCGTCAATAAATTGACTATCGTATTCTCTTGACTTTATTTCTTGTCTTTCAAATTGTATTTGGTCAACAGAAGCAGGGATTGTTGATTTATCTCTTCTTCTGACGCATCTTCCATCAGAAATTTGATAAATCATAGATGTACCTTTATTAACAGAAAAATATAAAATAATTTTATCGTCTAAAACAAGTTTATTAGCATTATTTAAAGGAAGTTGATGGTCTTTATAAACGTGAGTATGGGTAGAATTAAGCATAATTTGTATTTCATTTTCAGGATGAGGAATACCTGTAATCGTTCCATCGTCTTCTACACCAATCAATATTGCACCACCATCTGCGTTAGCAAAAGAAACCAATCCTTCAGCTATATCCGCACAAATCGACTTAATCGTTCGTGGTTTTTTATTGTCAGGTCTTCCTTCTAAAGCTGATTTAAACTCTCGAAAATGACTTTCTCCAAGAATTAAAGTATTTCTTACTTTATCAGCCAACAATAATATATATTCCATTTTTGATGTTTTTTTTTAGTTTTTCTAATACTAATAACTACCCCTCGCTTCTAAATAATCCCCAGATTTTACAAAATCAGGTTGATTGATAATCCAATTCGATTGTATTTTATCTCGCTCAGAATAATCACTATGCGTATATATGTACCCTAAATTACCCTTATCATCTTTGATATAAATCCTATTATAATAATAAGGATAACCTTCTAACCTATCCAATCTACAAAACACTTCAAAAGTAACCAAAAATGAATCGGCAATAATTTTTCTACTTTTATCAATAGTTGGATAAATCATAGGAATAATATCATCTAAAACCATTAACATACCACTCACTGAAGTTTCACCCTCATAAATTTCTTTGGTATTTTTAATGCAACGTGAATAATTTCCTTGATTTATTCTTAACGTACCATACGTAAAAACTCTTATATAATCAGCAACTTCTGAAAATATTATATCTTTTTTATCAGTTCCCATACACTTTTTTTTGGAAAATTTATTTATCACTGATGTTACGCAGGCTTTAAATAAGATTTGTAATAAGTAGATTTTCTTTCATTTTATTCTGCTTTCTTAAATCTATATTTATTGAAAATCAATACTTTATGATAATGAAATTACCATTTTACAAATTAGAATTTTACCTTGCGTAACATCAGTTAAGTATAAAAAAAAGAAACTTGTTTAAGAATTAACCAAAGTGTTACTTAAACTTTCAACTTCTGAAATCTCTGATTTTGCTAATTTCGAAGAATAGCAACCTCCACATTAAAACGTTTTTTATTTGAAAAAAGTTTATTTATTTTTGTTTTTTTTCATAACTATTTTTTTGATAAGATACTTTCACAAAAGTAAGCAAAAATGACATATATTTGCGGTTCTGTTTGCGTATAAAAGAGCAGTAGTAATGGGCGATATTGCCAAAGAAAAACTAAGCGAAGTAAGTGTTTTGGCTTCTGATATGGTTAAATATTTGGGGAAATCGTGGAAAGAATTGCAAATTGATGACTTAATTTTACCATTTTAGAAAAAAAGTGCAATATTTTAGAAAAAAAATGCAAAAAAAGTTTTTTATTCAAAATAATCTTATAATTTTGCAACTTGAAATAGAGAATATATGTTTTTCTTTCTCTCAAACTAAGACCTTATTACTATCTTCCTTTTTTGGAAATTAATTATATAATATAAATGGCAAATATTACTTTAGATAAAAGTGCTAATCAAGGACATCCTAAAGGGCTTTATTTACTTTTTCTTACAGAAATGTGGGAACGATTTAGTTATTATGGAATGCGTGCTATGTTGGTGCTGTATTTGGCAGGAACGGCTATGGAAGGTGGTTTAGGTTTTTCAAAAGAAAGTTCAACACTTATTTACGGATACTTTACAGGTTTTGTTTATTTTACGCCCATTATTGGTGGTTGGTTAGCAGATAAATATTTAGGACAAAGAAAGGCTATTTTGATAGGTGGACTTTTGATGATGTTTGGGCAATTTAGTTTATTTTCAACGCCAAGTTTAGGCATTAATTTTACTTATTTAGGTTTATTACTTATTATTATAGGAAATGGTTTTTTTAAACCTAATATTTCTACGCTGGTAGGACAATTATATGAGCAAGGAGACCCAAGACGTGATAGTGCTTTTACGATTTTTTATATGGGAATCAATATGGGTGCTTTATTCGCTCCTTTGGTTTGTGGATATTTAGCAGAAGATTTATTTGCTCAAAAAGATGCCTCTGGAAAAGTAATAAGATATGCTTTTGAATATGGATTTTTAGCAGCAGGTATTGGTATGTTGATAGGACAAATAATGTTTAATGTATTTGCACAAAAGTACTTAGGAAATATTGGATTAAGTCCTGTAAAAGTAGATAGCACAAAAAATAACGAAAAAATTCCTTTGACAAAAGAAGAAACGGATAGAATGTCTGTTATTTTTGTGATTACAATTTTTGTAACGTTCTTTTGGGCTGGTTTTGAGCAAGCAGGTGGTTCTTTAAATTTATACACAAAAGATTATATTGATAGAACTGTTTGGGGATATACTATTCCTACCGCATTTTTCCAATCTATTAACCCATTGTTTATTGTACTTTTAGCACCATTTTTAGCGGCTTTTTGGACAAGATTAGCAAGCACAGGAAAAGATTTTAGTATTCCTGTAAAAATGTCATTTGGTATGGTATTGTTAGGAATTGGTTTTTTATTTATGTTAGGAGCAGTAGCAGAAAGAGGTGGAGATATAAAAGACGTTACTATCAAAGCAAGTTTATTTTGGTTAGTTGCCACTTATTTTTTCCATACCGTTGGTGAATTATGTTTATCACCGATTGGATTATCGATGATAACTCGTTTAGCACCTGTTACTTATGCGTCTATGTTAATGGGCGTATGGTTTTTATCACCTTTTGTGGCACAAATTGCAGGCGGATATATTGGCGTATATGTAGAAACATTAGGAGCAAATCTTATTTTTGGTTCGATTGCTATTTTTGTAATATTAGCAGGAATAGTTTTATTTATGCTTTCTCGAGTGTTAATTAGAATGATGCACGGCAGAGGATAATTCCTTATTTTACGCAATGAAAATATAATATTAAAAATATAAGAAAACACTCAAAAAAAATAAAATATATTTTTGAGTGTTTTTTACTTTGAATCAAAAAAATAAATTATATGGATATTTTACAATTAAAAAATACAGCCTCACAAATCCGAAGAGATATAGTAAGAATGGTGCATGGTTGTCAATCAGGACATCCGGGCGGCTCTTTGGGTTGTGCTGATTATTTTGCCGCTCTTTATTTTCACGCCTTAGATTATAAATTACCTTTTCTTATGGAAGGAAAAGATGAAGATTTATTTTTCTTATCTAATGGACATATTTCGCCTGTTTGGTATAGCACATTAAGTCGTGCGAATTTTTTTCCACCTTCAGAATTGGCTACATTTCGTAAAATAAATTCGAGATTGCAAGGACACCCAACCACACACGAACATTTAGAAGGTATTAGAATTGCTTCTGGATCATTAGGACAAGGTTTGTCGGTGGCAATCGGAGCAGCACAAGCCAAAAAAATGAATCAAGACAACAAATTAGTATATGTATTGATGGGCGATGGCGAGCAACAAGAAGGGCAAGTTTGGGAAGCTGCTATGTATGCAGCACATCATAAAATAGACAATTTAATTGCTACGATTGATGTTAATGGACAACAAATAGATGGAAGTACAAATAAAATTATGTCTTTATTAGATTTGGGTGCAAAATGGAAAGCGTTTGGCTGGCAAGTATTAGAAATGCAAGGCAATGACATGGAAAAAGTAGTCGAAACGTTGGATTTAGCCAAAAAGTTAACAGGAAAAGGACAACCTATTTTATTACTAATGAAAACAGAAATGGGTGCAGGAGTAGATTTTATGATGGGAAGTCATCATTGGCACGGCATTGCTCCCAATAATGAGCAATTAGCACAAGCATTAGCCCAATTACCCGAAACTTTAGGCGATTATTAACAAAAAATAGGCAAGTAATGTTAGTTATTTGCCTATTTTATTTTTTATTTTTCATCTTATTTTTATATCTATGATAAAACTTTGGTTTTTCTCACAATTATTTTCAACGGCTGATTATACTTCAAAAACAGAAACTATTTATTCTACATTTTTAAAAAGAAATGTAACTATTAGTACCTTAATTCCTACCAAACAAAACAAAAATCTGACTAATTTACCTTTGTTGCTTATCAATGATGGACAAGATTTTGAGGCGTTAAAAATGCTACAAACCTTGAATACAATGTCTAAAAGCAGAAAATTAGCACCTATTTTGGTTGTAGGTATTCATGCAGATGGCAATCGTATGCAGGAGTATGGCACAGCCGCACAAGCAGATTATGCAGGAAGAGGAAGTCAAGCACAACAACATACTAATTTTGTGATACAAGAATTGTTGCCTTTTTTACAGAAAAATCATTCTCTAAAAAATGACGCAAAACATCGATATTTTGCAGGTTTTTCTTTAGGTGGCTTGTCTGCGATAGATATTGTGTGGGCAAATCCGACTATTTTTTCAAAGGTTGGAGTTTTTTCTGGCTCTTTGTGGTGGCGACAAAAACGGTATGAAGACAATCAAAAAGAAGATAATGATAGAATTATGCACAATTTAATCAAAAATCAACCTTACAAAAAAGGATTAAAATTTTGGTTACAAGCAGGAACAGAAGATGAAACTTCTGACCGAAACAACAATGGAATTATTGATGCCATCGATGACACTTTAGATTTGATGAAAGAACTAAAAAAACAAGGATACAATCATAAAGAAGTTACTTATTATGAAATGAGAGGAGGAAAACACAATCCTGACACTTGGGCAGAAGCAATGCCTATATTTTTGGAATGGGTTTTGAGAAAATAATTGAATTTTGTAATTAAAAAAACGCTTATAAAAATTTGGTTCTTAGAAAATTTGTGCGGAAAATGAAAATATGTTTTTTGAAATATGTTTTTTGAATTGCCTCCAGATTTATCTGGAGGATAATATAAAATTCCATAGTTGGCTTTAGCCGAAATTTTGTATTTTTCAAACTGATATTCTTCTATATTTTCAAAAATAGAAAAAAAATATTTATTCTTCTTGTTTCTTAGAAAATTTATGGGGAAAATGAAAATATGTTTTTTGAAATGTATTTTTTGAATTGCCTCCAGATTTATCTGGAGGATAATATAAAATTCCATAATTGGCTTTAGCCAAAATTTTGTATTTTTCAAATTGATATTTTTTTTATGATTCTTAGAAAATTTGTGCGGAAAATGAAAATATGTTTTTTGAAATGTATTTTTTGAATTGCCTCCAGATTTATCTGGAGGATAATATAAAATTCCATAATTGGCTTTAGCCAAAATTTTGTATTTTTCTATATTTTAAATAAATGACATAAATCTCATTTCTATTATGCTAACGATTTATTTTTAATATAGCCTTTGATTTTGTGTTATTTTAGTATAAAACATTGATTATCAATATTTAATTTTTGAAATTGTGTTAAATTAAAAAGTATCTAATATGCCATTTATAAAAGTATATATTCATTTTGTCTGGAGTACTAAGAATAGAATTCCTTTTTTACATTCAAAAGAACTTCGCCTAAAAGTATGGAATCATATCAGAGAAAATGCCAAAGAAAAAGGTATTTTTATCGATTTTATTAATGGTTATTCAGACCATTGCCATTGTTTGATTTCTTTGGGAATAGACCAAACTATTCAAAAAGTGATGCAATTATTAAAAGGAGAATCTTCTTTTTGGATAAATAAAAATAATTTACTTGCTGAATTTACTTCAGATTTATCTGCAGAAATACAAAAGTTCGAATGGCAAGATGAATATTTTGCAGTATCCGTATCAGAATCTATGGTAGATAAAGTAAGAAATTATATTAAAAACCAAGAAGAACATCACACAAAAAAAACATTTGAGCAGGAATATAATGAGTTTATATTAAAATATGAATTCGAAAAATATAAAGATTTAGGCTAAAGCCATATCAAATTCTATATTATCCTCCAGATAAATCTGGAGGCAATTCAAGATGTAATTTAAAATAATCAATTATAAATTTTTTGAATAGAAATAGCATTTATGCTTCATTTGAAGTAAAATAGAAAATTTCGGCTAAAGCCATATTGAATTCTATATTATCCTCCAGATAAATCTGGAGGCAATTCAAAATACAATACAAATTTCTTAACATTTGAGCAACTTATTTTTTAGATGCTCCACTATGTAAAATTACTAATTTTATTGATTAGATTTTTCTTTTTATCCGTATAAGGTGGATAAAACATTTTCAAAGTAGTCCAACCAATGCGTTGTCTTAATACAGAACGCTCATTAGAAAACGCCAAAAATCCGTGATAACCGTGTGTTTTCCCAATTCCGCTATTATTTACTCCTCCAAAAGGCAAATCAGGATTCGAAATATGGGCTAATGTTTCATTGATAGCCGTTCCACCTGCAGAAGTATTTTGAATCACTTCATTTTGAAAACTTTTATTTTTACTAAAAATATACAAAGCCAAAGGTTTTGGTTTTGCATTGATAAAATCTAACGCTTCTTTTGTATTTTTATAGGTAATAATCGGTAAAATCGGTCCAAAAATTTCTTCGTGCATTACTTGCATTGCGTTGGTTGCACCTGTGATGAGTGTAGGAGAAATATAATTTTCTTCAGATTTCAATAATCCGCCTACTTCGATATTTGCTCCTTTTTCTATGGCTTCATCTAACAAATTTTTGATGCGTAAAAAATGCCTTTGGTTCACGATGCGTGGATAATCTTGTGAATTCGAAACATCAGTTCCATACAAAGTTTGAATTTGATTTTTGAGTTCATTGATTAAAGCAGGAGCAATATTTTCATTCACCAACGCATAATCGGGTGCGATACAAGTTTGTCCGCAATTAAAGAATTTTCCCCAAATAATTTTTTGTGCTGTATCTTTTATGTTAGTATCACTATCTACTACCACAGGCGATTTTCCACCTAATTCTAAGGTAACAGAAGTCAAATGTTCAGACGCAGCACGCATAATAACTTTGCCAAGCATCGGACTTCCTGTAAAGAAAATATGGTCAAAAGGCAATTTTAAGAGTGATTGAGCAATATTTGCATCACCTTCTAAAACAACTACTTCATTTTCTTTAAAAATTTCTGACAACATTTTTTTCATCATCGCAGAAGTATTGGGCGTTAATTCTGATGGTTTCAAAACTACCGTACAACCTGCTGCAATTGCATAAACCAATGGGTCAATCGCTAATTGGAAAGGATAATTCCAAGGAGAAATTATCAAAGATGCTCCTTTTGGCTCTACATAAATTTTACCTTTCGAAAATAACATTGGCAAAGGAGTTGGTACAGATTTAGGTCGCATCCATTTTTTTAGATGTCTAATGGCGTGTGAAATAGAACTCAAAACACCAAAAATTTCGCCTAAATCTGCTTCTGCTGAACATTTTTTAAAGTCTGCATAAACGGCTTTATGAATAGCCTCACGATTTTTAAGAATTGTACTTTTTAAAGTTTTTAGTTTTTGAATTCTTTCTTGTGCCGTTGAAAGTCTTAGGCTTTCTGTATATTTTTTTTGTGCTTCGAATATCTTTAAAATTTCTTGTTCAGTCATTATATTTTCGACTGGGGCATAAGTTGTTGTCATATTGGATTTTATTTTATGATATTTTTTATGGAGCAAAAGTAATAAAAATAATTTTTATTTTGTATTTCTTTTGCTAATTTTATTTATTTTAACAATTATTTACTATCTTAATTTATTTTTACAAAATGAATTCGTAGATTTTTTAGCACGCGGATAACGCGGATTTCACGGATAAAAAGTAACAAAAAAATATTTTTAAAAATAATTCATTTTTTTGCTAAGATTTTAAAATAATTATACTCTCTATTATTGAGAGCAATTTAGATAAAAAGTAACAAAAAAATATTTTTAAAAATAATTCATTTTTTTGCTAAGATTTTAAAATAATTATACTCTATAAAAATAAAGGGGACTAAAAATCTTAGTCAAACCAAAAAAAAGGAATAAGTAAGTATAAACCACATAAAAATATGGAACAACTCGAGGAACTGACAAAAAAGCAAAAAGAAGTAAAAAGTTATTTGTTAGATTACTATAATTATAAAACAAATAAAAAAATTGCTGACAAATTAAATATAAGTTTACAAGCAGTGAAAAATCACGCTACTGAAATTTATTCTAAAGAAGGAGTAGGCGACAGGGTAGAATTATTATTAAAGTATTGCAAAGCAAAATAAATGATTTTTATATAGGACTGTAGTATAGTAAAAATGATTTTTCTTATTTTTATCTTTGCACCAAAAATAAATTTACAAATTTAAAATAATTGTGTGTTGAACAAAAGAATTCCTTGCATGGATACATTTTATATCCATGTACTGGAATTTATATGACGAAAATATTAAACTAAAAAAAACAAAAAAATATATGTACAAATTTACCTTTTTCAATTTTATAATATGCCTGATGCTTTGCTTGGGCGTATGTGGGCGGGTGATAGCACAACCCACGATAGAACTTTTTGCGGGAATGAACAACCAAGTTCAACTCCAAAAAAATGGCTATATCTATAAAAATGGTATGCACTATGTCGTGTGGTCAAATGGTATGTCGCACCCAAGTAGAGGGATTGATTTTAATACTTTTGATGGTTTTATCAAATTATCTACCTCGCCTGATGGTTTGGTTTGGACTACCCAAAATATATTGAGCATACCGAATGGCTCATTTTATCACGTAATGACCGTCGATAATGCAGGAAAAATTCATATTGCCTTTATCAAAAATACTTCGCCTGGTTTTTATGGGGCGCAAGATGGCGAAATGGTCTATGCCAATAATGTAAGTGGTACGTGGACAGAAATATCCAACTTAGGCAATGGGACAAGTCTTGCTTATAATTGGCACTTACCTTATCAACTTACTTGGGGAGCAGATGGAAAATTACGCTTGTATTTTACCAATTCTACAGGTTGGTATGCAACAGGTGCGCCCCTACAAATGCGTGTGTGGGAAACAAGTTTGAACAATTGGACACCTGCTATTACGATTTCTGCCCTTAACGACAATCCAAACGGTGCGGATAGCCAAAGAAATGCATATCTTTTTTCTAAGATAGTGGCAGGCAAAATGCAAGTATATGTATCAGATGCGTATAGACAAGATTGTGGTTCTTGTACTCCTATTCATTACAATACCATAAAAGTGTTCGAAGAAAATCCTATTACTTATGCTTATACACAGATTGCGACAATTCCTAACCTACGTCATTATACTGAAAGTATTGATGGTTTGTTTAATCTAAATGTAGCAAGCAATGGTTTGAATATGAATTTGAATGGCTTGCCATTTTTTACCTTGCCTGCGGCTGAGATAGTGAATTACCCGTATATTTGGATAGATGAAAATAGCGAATTTATTGTAAGTAATACAGGTAATCAATCGAGGGCATTTAGTAGAGTTACAGGCAATGTCATCAATCAAATCACAGGACAATATATGATTCCTGCGAATGGTTTTCAGTTGATAGCAGACAATACAAGCAATCCAAGACGCTTGTATCGTTTTGTCAATCCAACTATTACTGCTCCGAGTGCTTTGACTTTTGTGGCTTCGGGTGGCAATCAAAGTGCGAGTATTGTTACTGCTAACTGCACAGGAGGCTGGACTGCAGTAAGCAATCAGGCTTGGCTTACTTTCTCACCTGCATCAGGCGTAAATGGTACAGCCAATATGACCATCACCGCTACCAATAATACAGGTGCATCGCGCACAGGTACGATAACGATTACAGGTTGTAATGGTGCGGTGGTAAAAGTGATAACGATAACGCAGGATGCAGTCGCAGCACCTTGCAATCAAAACTATAATTGGACTACTTGGCAAAGTTTTTCGGGTACAAGTGCTACAGGTGTGATAAATAATGCTGGTCAGAATGTCAATGTAACAATGACCTCAAATTTCAATTTTAGTTCTACTCCAGATGTATTTAATTATCCTGCTTTTAATAGTTTTACTGGTAATATACCTAATACTACAGTTCCAAAAACTACTTGGGCAGTGGGACAGGGTGGCGTAACAACAATGTGTTTTAGTCAAACCGTTCAGAATCCTGTTTTGGTACTTTCTTCATTAGGAGGAGGAATGATTGTGCCTGTAACTTTACAATTTTCACTACCCTACACAGTAGTTTTTGACGGTGGAGGTATGCAATATGTAAATTCTACGACTGTAATAGGAAATGAAGGTTTTGCTGTTTTTTTATTCCCTGGCGTATTTGATTGTGTAACCATATATTCAAGCACTCCTGAAGATTATACCAATATAACTTGGGGATTAAATCCACCTCTTTTTCCTGTCAATATATCAGGCAATCCTGTAAGTTGTACGAATGTTACTTTGACTGCTACAGGTGGTGTTACTTATTTATGGAATGGGGGAAGTTCTCCTAATACTGCTACTAATACGTTTAATAGTAGTGGTACGTATATATTGAAAGTAACAGACGCAAATGGCTGTTCTGTAACTACCTCAAAAACCGTAACCATCAATCCCTTGCCTACCCTTTCTTTTGTAGGATTGCAGGCAGGTTATTGCGTAACCGCATCTGCTTTTAATTTACAAGCAAGTCCTTCGGGAGGAGCATTTACAATCAATAATATCAGTGCCACACAATTTAATCCGAGTACTTTGGGCGTAGGTAATCACGTTGTAAAATACACTTATATAGATGGCAATGGTTGTGTAAATAGTAAAACACAAAATGTTGTCGTTAATCCTTTGCCTGTGTTGAGTTTTGTGGGTTTGAATACTTCGTATTGTGTTAGTTTGAGTGCGTTTAATTTGCAGGCAAGTCCCGCAGGAGGTACATTTACCATAAACGGAAACAGTGCCACACAATTTAATCCAAGTGTTTTAGGTGCAGGAACGCACACTGTTATTTATACTTATACAGATGCGAATAGTTGCACCAATACAAAATCGCAAAGCGTGGTGGTTAATGCTTTGCCTGTTTTGTCTTTTGTAGGTTTGAATAATGCGTATTGTATTAATGCAAATGCGGTTACTTTACAAGCAACGCCTTCGGGAGGTACATTTACAATTAATAATATTAGTGCAACGCAATTTAATCCGAGTACCTTAGGCTTAGGAACGCACAATGTAGTTTATACCTTTACAGATGCAAATAGTTGTACCAATACAAAAACACAAAATGTGGTAGTTAATCCATTGCCTATTTTGTCTTTTGTAGGTTTAAATACTGCATATTGTGTTGATGCAAGTCCCTTTAATTTACAAGCAAGTCCTTCGGGAGGTAGTTTTTTGGTGAATAATATCAGCGCCACACAATTCAATCCGAGTGTTTTGGGCGTAGGAAATTATATTGTAAAATATACTTTTACAGATGGGAATGGTTGTGTAAATAGCAAAACACAAAATGTTGTAGTTAATCCTTTGCCTATTTTAAATATTTCAGGTTTGAATAATGCGTATTGCATCAGTGCAAATGCGGTTACTTTGAGTGCAACTCCTTCAGGAGGTACGTTTACTATTAACGGAAATAATGTCACGCAATTTAATCCAAGTATTTTAGGAGCGGGAACGCACACTGTTATTTATACTTTTACAGATGCAAATAGTTGCACGAATACGAAAACACAAAATGTGGTGGTTAATCCTTTGCCTGTTTTGTCTTTTGTAGGTTTGAATAATGCGTATTGTATCAATGCAAATGCGGTTATTTTACAAGCAACGCCTTCGGGAGGTACATTTACCATAAACGGAAACAATGCGACAAATTTTAATCCGAGTATTTTAGGAGCAGGAACGCATAACGTAATTTATACTTTTACAGATGCAAATAGTTGTACCAATACAAAAACACAAAATGTGGTCGTTAATCCATTGCCTATTTTGTCTTTTGTAGGTTTGAATACTGCATATTGTGTTGATGCAAATGCTTTTAATTTACAAGCAAGTCCTTCGGGAGGAGCATTTACAATCAATAATATCAGTACAACGCAATTCAATCCGAGTACTTTGGGCGTAGGAAATCACGTTGTAAAATACACTTTTACAGATGGTAATGGTTGTGTAAATACAACAACACAAAATGTAGTTATCAATGCGTTGCCTGTGTTGTCTTTTGTAGGTTTGAATGATAAATATTGTATTGATGCCAATGTATTTATTTTGCAAGCGAATATATCAGGTGGTGTATTCAAAATCAACAATGTAACGGCGACACAATTCAATCCGAGTACTTTGGGAGCGGGAACGCACATTGTCAATTATACTTTTACAGACGTAAATAGTTGTACGAATACCACCAATAAAAGCGTGGTAGTAAATCCTTTGCCTGTGTTGTCTTTTGTGAATATATTGGATAGATATTGTCCTGAAGGAGCTTCTTCGCCTTTGCAAGCAAGTCCTGCGGGAGGAACATTTAGAATAAATAATAGCGTTGTAACTGAACTTAATCCGAATTTGTATAGTGTGGGACAGGTTTTAAATTTGACTTATACATTTACAGATGGCAATGGTTGTACTAATATGATTACAAAAAATATTTCTATTTTGCATCCAGATTTTTATGAAGATAACGTTGAAAATGTAGTTATTTGTCCTAATCCATATTCGGGTAGCGTAATAGAAGCGATGACTTTAGAAGAATTGCAACAATTTGCTGCTGGCGGACAACAAATCACTTTTCAATGGTCAAATGGTAGTACTACTCGCACCATTGCCGTAGGTGGAAGTAATATTGGCGTGTTTCCGATTGGTACTTATACAGTCATTGCACGCAATCAATCGGGTTGTCATTATCGTAAAACGGTTTATAATATCAGTATAGAATGTAAACCTGAAATATATGTTCCGACTGCCTTTAGTCCAAATGGTGATAATTTAAACGATTCTTTAGAGATTTTTGGGGGAGATATAGTCAATTTTAAAATGACTATTTATGACCGTTGGGGAGGAATTGTATATATTTCGTATCGATTAGAAGACAAATGGGATGGTACTTTGAATGGACAAAATTGTCCTGATGGAAATTATGTTTGGCAATTACAATATGCTAATCCTTTGAAATTAACAGAAGTTAAAAAACTTCAAGGAGTGGTTACTGTAATCAGATAAAATAATATTATTACTTTCCAAATGTAATAGTTTGGAAAGTTTTTTATACAGTACATTAAAAATATTAGTTAAATTTTGTAAATAATAACCCTTTATTTTAAAAAAATTATGAAAAAAATCATTGTTTTATTTTCTTTTTTATTTTTTGTGCATATTGTTACTGCACAAAACAACACAGAGGCAGAACGCCTTTTTAGATTATCTTTAGAAGAACAAAATCAAGCCACTAAAAAACAACAAAGACAAAAAATCGTAGAAATAGCCCCAGAAAGTGCCTATGGCTATTTTTCAAAAGCATGGCTGAGTGATGATAAAAATCAACAAGTACAATTTTTGGAGAAAGCCATCAGCCTAAAAAATGATGAATGGGTCTTTCATAATAATCTTGGTGGTACAAAAAACATCTTAAAAAAATACCAAGAAGCAATTCCTTATTTTCAAAAAGCATTTCTTTTCACTAATAAAGATGAAGATGTACTTCTCATATCTAATAATATTGGATTGTCTTATCAAAACTTAGGACAACACGAAAAGGCAATTCAGTATTTTATACAAAGTATTGACAAAGGAAATACTGAATACAACGTTTTTGATAATATAGGCTGGTCTTATCAAAACTTAGGGCAACACGAAAAAGCAATCCAGTATTTCACGCAGAGTATTGACAAAGGAAATAAAGAGTATTATGTTTTTGCAAATCGCGGTCATAGCTACAATGAAAGAGGATATTATAAAGAAGCTTTAGCAGATATTGAAAAATCTTTGCAAGTAGATCCTAATAATGAGTGGGCAATGGCTAAAATTATTGGTGTTTATGCAAACCAAGGTAAATATCAAGAAAGTATAAATACCTTTAACAAATATGTAGTCATAAAACCAAACAATCAAGAATTATATTTTCAAGTAGCAGTATTGTATTCTAAACAAAAAGATTTTAAAAATGCTATTAAAAATGTAAGTAAAGCTATAGAACTAAAGCCTAAATATGCTATGGCATATACCAATAGAGGTTATTATAATGTAGAATTAGGTAATGATAAAAAAGGTATGGAAGATATTGATAAAGCCATAAGTTTAGATCCTAATAATGGGGTTGCTTGGAACATTAAAGGCACATTATATTATAAAAAAAATAAAGAAGAAATGTGCAGGTGTTTTAAAAAAGCAATGGAATTGGGCGATACACAAGGTAAAAAGAACTATACAACTTACTGCCAATAATCTTTTGTTTTTTATTATTTTATCTAATATTCCTAAAAAACATTTTTAAAAAAAAATCCTATGAAAAATTTATTTTTAATTTCCTTTTTTTTATTGTTGATAGTAGGTTGTCAAAAAAAGCAACAAGAGGCACAACCTGTTACCATTGACAAAACAAAATTATTGCAATTAGTCAATACGATTCGTCAGGCAGGTTGCGTATGCGGAACAACCAATATGCCCGCAGTGCCTGTAATAGTTTGGCACGATTTATTAGAAACGGCTGCTATCAATCATAGCAAAGATATGAATCAAAATAATTATTTTTCTCATACTTCGCAAGATGGCAGAAACCCAGGGCAACGCATCACAGCCGTAGGTTATACTTGGAATACTTATGCCGAAAATATTGCCAAAGGTTATGCCAACGAAGACGCAGTTATTCAAGGTTGGAAAGATAGTGAAGGACATTGCAAAAATATTATGAACGCAACCGTAACAGAAATGGGAGTAGGTCGAAGTGGGGAATATTGGACACAAGTTTTTGGAAAAAGATAAAATATAATTTTCTTTTCTTTTCCATTTTAAAATATGCACAATTAAATAAAAATTTTTGTGCTTATTTTAATTTTTTTTTTTATTTTTGCATCAAATAAAAATAAATTTCAAACCTAATACAACAAAAAAAACTTTATGAAACATTTTTACTTTTTTTTCATTGTTTTTGTCTTTTGTCTTTCATTTTCTCAAAAAATAATAAGCCAAAATAATAAACCATATTTTGAAAATTATACTTCTGAAAAAGGACTTGCCCAAAACAATGTGCGAGGTATGTTTCAAGATGAAAAAGGTTTTTTATGGTTTGCTACTCAAAATGGATTGAGTAGATATGATGGTTATACTTTTATAAACTACAAACATAATCCAAATAATAAAAACTCTATCATTGATAATTTTGTCATAAGTGTAACAGGCGATAAAAAAGGCACTATTTGGCTACTTACTGCAAAAGGAGTTTCAAAAATACATCTCCCCACAGGAAAAATCACCAATTATCCTTCTGGTAAAACCAATGAACAAAAAATTGTTCAACCTGATTTAGAACACTCTAAAATGTTTTTGGATAGCAAAGGATTTATTTATGTAGATGGACATTATTTAGGCGATAAACGTGAGTTGCATTTTATCAGTATTTTAGATACTAAAACAGATAAGATAGAAAATATCAGTCCTATTACTCAAGATCATATTTTATATGATGATATGAAAAATACAGATGGCAAAAGTCTAAGTAGTGGCGGGAATTTTTGGGAAGATGAAAATGGAAAAGTGTATATAGGTTTTTCGGAAATTGATATAAAAAATAAAAAAGTAAAAAACCTTTTGTATAATTCAAATATGAAAGGTGCTATTGATTTTGGAAATAAAGATGCAATAAAAATACTAAAAGATAAAAAAAACACCAAAAATTATGGACTCATAGCAATAACAGGTGGCGGACATAGTACTATTGATAAATATAATAATATATGGTTTGGTACGCAAAATGGAGATGTATATTGTTTTATGAAAGCCACCAAAAAACTAATCTATTATCCGCAATGGGTAGAAAAATCTGCCACCGAAAAAAGAAGGTCTAAACTCAAACATAATTCTCTTGCTACTGTCAAAAGTATGTATATTGACAAAAATACACAAACATTATATATAGGTTTGTATGGTGCAGGTGCGATAATCAAAGTAGATTTAGCAGAAGAATATACATTTAATAGTTCACAAAATTTTGATGAATATGGGCGTTTGGTGCGATACGGATTTATCAAAAAACAATTTTTGATGCACGAACCTACTAATCCAAACGGACTTAGTTTGGGAACTGTGATGACTATGTTTATAGATAAATCTTCTTGTCTTTGGGTAGGTATTACAGAGAATGGCGTGTATAAATATGCCCCTTATAAACAAAAATTTGATAAATTTACTGCTTTTCCTAGTGATACAAATACATTGTTGAGCAATAATGTACTCACTTTTTTTAAAAATAAAAATCAACAATTATTTATTGGCTCTGGTTTGGGTGTTCAGGAATATATCGCGCAAGATAATAGATTTCAAAAAATTCAATTAGCCAAAACAAAAGATGGCGAATATCCAAGTAAAATACACGCTTTTGCAGAAGATAACCAAAATAATCTATATATAGGCACGTGGGGATTGGGCATATACGAATATAATACACAAACAAAACAATCAAAAAGTATTCCTTTTGACAAAACAAAAGATGAATTTAATCAACCACTTGCTTGGTGTAACAAACTTTGGTATGATTCATTGCAACACAAACTTTGGAGTTGTGATTGGGGAAATGGCATTGGTTATATTGATTTAAAAAATAAAAATATATCTTATGTAAGTTTGCTATACGAAACACTCGCCAAAAAAGGTACACCTGTGGCTGATGCCAAAAAACAAAAACATGGATTAGCTATGACTTTGTTGCCTACAAAACAAAAAGATGGTAAATTTTGGATTGGACACGATAGAAATGAGCCTTTGAGATTATTTAATCGCAATACTCTTGAAGATGAATTATCTTTTAAAGTTTCTGAAAATAAAGATAGTTTGAAAAATACGACTATTCATACTATTTTATATGACAAAAAAGAAAGACTTTGGGTAGGTACAGATGATGGATTATGTGTATATGACGAACAAAAAGGCACTTGGAAAACATACAACACAAAACATGGTATTCCTGATGAAAATATCAATGGCATATTGATAGACAAAAAAGGCTTTTTTTGGTTGGCAACAGGCAATGGACTTTGTAAATTTGATACGGAAAAGGAAAAAAGTATTTTAGTATTGACTATAAACGAAGGTTTGCCCGCCAATACCTTAACATCTACTTATCAGGATAATGAAGGCGTTTTTTATGTAGGTTCTGCTAAAGGTTTTGTAAGATTTGACCCTGAAAAATTGATATTTAATACTCAAAGACCTTCTGCTTTTTTGAATAAATTAAAAATAAATGATAAAAATATAAACCTTGATTCCTTGGTTTATTTATCAAAAAAAATATATTTTAAACGTCATCAAAACGATATTTCATTTTATTTATCAAGTACTGATTTTAATTTGATTAGCCAAAATAAATTTCAAGTAAAACTCGAAGGTTATAACACAGATTGGATAGATTTAGGCACAAGAAACATAGCGGTTTATACTAATTTACCACACGGAAAATATAAATTAAAAGTAAAATGTACGAATAATGATGGGGTTTGGAGCGATGAAACCACACTTTTTGAGTTTGAAATATTACCTGCTTGGTATGAAACTTGGCTAGCATTTATTATTTTTATTATTTTGTTTATTAGTTTGATAGGTTTAGCATTTAGGCAAAGAATTATTTATTTGGAGGCTCAAAAAGTAAAATTACAGCAAAAAGTAGATGAACAAACTGCCGAATTATTAGAAAAAAATGAGGAATTAAACCAACAAAATGAAGAAATATCTCAACAAAGAGATAATTTACATGAATTAAACGAGGAAATTTTGCAACAAAGCGAAGAGTTAAAATCTCAATCTGAACTTATTTTACAAACAAATGATATTTTAGAACAAAAAAATCTACACATTACACAAAGTATCGAAGCAGCCAAAGAAGTTCAAAAAGCCATTTTTCCGAATAAAACAAAATGGTTTAATACTTTGCCACAATCTTTTATATTTTTCAAACCCAAAGATATTGTCAGTGGTGATTTTTATTATTTGGCAGAAAATGATACCAAAAAAATAATGGCTGTGGTCGATTGTACAGGTCATGGAGCGCCTGGTGCCTTGATGACTATGTTAGGTAATGCATTATTGAATGAAATTATTCACCTCGAAAAAATAACAGACGCAGACAAAATCTTAAATTCATTGAACAAAAAAATGTATGAAACCTTAGATTTTAGAAACGATTATGGCATCAGAAGTGGTATGGATATGAGTATTTTGGTGTATGAAAAAAATACAAATATTTTACAATTTGCGGGAGCAGGCAATGCAGGTTATTTTGTGGATAGTGATAATATTTCAGAAGTTCAGATAATTCCTGCCCATCGCAGAGGCATTGGTACAGAAATTGACACTATTTTTGAACAACAAACAATCAACTTGACGAATAAAAATATGGTTTTTTATCTTACTTCTGATGGATTTCAAGACCAATTTGGAGGAAAAAAACAAAATAAATTTATGAAAGTAAACCTAAAAAAATTATTATTATCGATTCATCATTTGCCTTTTGAAGAACAAAAAGAAATTTTACAACAAAACTTTTTAGATTGGAAACAAGATATTGAGCAGACTGATGATGTTTGTTTGGTGGGAGTTAAATTTGGATAAATAGGAATTAAAAAAACAGATTCTTAGGAAAATTATTATAAGATTGTAAAAATGAAAACAAACATTTTTACAATAAATTTTTCCTAAGAATTAAATTTATCTTGCATTTCTTTTACTAATTTTATTCATTGAAATAGATTTTTGTAGCGTACATTTATGCGTACCAAGTTCGAAGTTTCGTTTTTTGGTATGTTTTGTGGCTCTATTTTGTACTCTTTCTCTCCACATTCTAAAACTTTTTGGTTTCATATTGAGCCGCATCAATCGAATAGTTTGGCTTTCATTGATACCAAATTGCGTTTCAATCGCATCAAAAGGCGTTCTATCTTCCCAAGCCATCTCGATAATTCTATCTATTTCTATGGCTGTTATGTTTATTTTGTTTTTCATATTTTTAACAACTGCTTGCTTTATAAGCTATATTTTTTAAATTTTCGTATTTTTCAAGTTGATTATTACTGTAATTTTTGATGCTGTCCCTAATTCGTTGCAATTTTTTTATTTTGGAACATTTGCTACAGTACAGACGTTGCATGCAACGTCTGTACAACGATATACTTTTTTTGCAACGAATTTGGGACAGTACCTAATTTTTTGTATTGGTAAATAATCAATCAAGTTTTTTTTTTCATATTTTCAGCAATTATGCTATATTTTGATGTAAGAAACATTTTCATACTTTTAATTACAGTAACAAAAAATTTAATTTAACATAATATAACTTAATCGTGCAGTTTTCAATATTACTTAGGGACTAAATAAAAAATAATATACCTAAAAAAACTCCCTCACCTTCGGGGAGGGCTGGGGTGGGGCATAATTTTGCTCAAAAGCCCCACCCTAACCCTCCCCAGCGGTGAGGGGACTAAAAATGAGTTTTTTGAGTGGGTAATTTATTTTTTAGATGATCCCTTATTGTTTTGATGAGTAAGTATAATTTTTTCAATATTTATGTAAAATAATTTATTTTACGACTAATTCTATATCGATATTGATTAAAGATTTAAAATCATTTCCTGATTCTTCCATGTCTTCATCACCATCTTCATAATACCATTTTACCACAATAGGATTTCCATTTTCGGGTAATTGTTCTAATTTTCTTAGAATATCTAAGATACATTTAGACGAACTCGTATTAAAATATTCTAAGTTAAACACTACTTCGGTAGTGGGTTTGGCATTATTTGAATACTCATCTAACCAATCAAAGACTGGTTTATAAAAAGAGATTGAATTTTCTGGAATAGAGCGTCCAGAAATTTCTACAAAACCATTTTCAGCGTCAAGTTTGATAGCAGGTGTTCTACCTGTACCTTCCATTATAATATTTTCCATTGTATTTTTATATTCGAATCTAATACAAATTTGTTTGAAGTTTAATTTAAAAATAAGAAATTAACAAAAAATATCTACCTAAATAAACATACTTATTTAAGAAGATACTTTTACCTGTAGGCTATAAAAACAATGTTCATCTGTAATATAATCGAAACTATAATCAATTTTTTCGCCAGATTTACGAGCCATATCAATCAGCCCCAAACCAGCCCCTCCTGTTTCAGATTCAGTTTGTTTATTGAGTACATCTTTGTAATAGGCTTTCAAATCTTCGGGAGAAAGTCCGTTTACTCTATCGATTTTGTCCCTCAATTTATCTACTTTTTCGGTGATTACATAGTTCCCTGTTACAATAAAGTATGCGCCATCGGTACGTCTGACCATGAGAGTAGCAGCCTGTAATTGTTCTGTTTCAGGATGGTTTACTTGTTGGTAGTTATAAATATTTTGTAAACATTCGAGCAAGATGCTAAAAACTTTCTTTTTAATTTTTACATCTTCGCTTTTTCGTTCCAATCTATCATCTACTAACTGTAATATAGATGTGAGAAGATTATTTGTAATCTCTCCTTTGAAATACAATATGACGTTATCGTCTTGCATTTTCTTGAAATATTCGTACACATTTAGCATTGTTCAGCGCATGAAGTTAGGATACATTAACTAACTATTGATTCCACTGCAAATATATAGTTCTTTTTTGAAAAAATATATATTTTTGAAAAAAATATTTTAAAAACAATAAAAAAAATTCAAAAACCTTACCAATTTCATACAAATAACCAAAATATAAGCGAAATTGTTCCTATAATTGAAAAAAAAAGTTACAAATTATTTTTTTCATTCATTTCAACCTCTACAATTCCCATTTGTTTCAATAAAAAAGTAGCATTTAAGTTTTGATTGATACCATTTTGTAATTGATACGTAAATTGAAGATGATTTTCGTTGATATGAATTTCAAAACATTGATTTTTAAAGTGTTGCGGATAATTTTTTGCCCATTCGCCCAAACGTAAATCGTGCGTAGCAATCAAACCTACCGCATTTTTTTTGACTAATTGCGTCAATAATGCTTTTGCTCCTGAATGCTGGTCAGCAGAATTAGTACCTTTTAAAATTTCATCTAAGACCACAAATATTTTTTGATTTTCTGCCAATCTATCCAATAATTGCTTTAAACGTTTTATTTCTGCATAAAAAAATGATTCTCTTGATGCCAAAGAATCTTTGGTACGCATACTTGTATATATCATAATGGGCGTGAATTCGAATTTTTTGGCACAAACTACAGAGCCTTGCATTGCCAATAATAAGTTTAAGGTAACACTTCTTAAGTACGTACTTTTTCCTGCCATATTTGCCCCCGTAATCACAGATAATTGTCCTGCATTATCAAAAAAAACAGGATTTCCTATTCTTTCTTTTGGTGGTAATAATGGGTGTGCTACATTTTCACCTATCAATACAAAATCTTTGTTCGAAATAGTTGGAAAAGTATAAGAATCGGGATTGTTATAAGCCAAATTTGCCCAAGTATGTAGGACATCTATTTTTTGTAATTCTTCGAATAAAATCAATATTTTATTTTGATAAATAGATAAATGTTGTTCCAAACGATATAAAATTTGCCAATTCCATAAAAAAGTAGCATTAAATATCAATCCAAATAAACTCACTCCATTATCAGAATAATCAGCAAAAGTAGATAATTTTTCTATGATTTTTTTACCTTTAAAATCATTAATTGTTTCTACAAAAGAAGTTAAATTAGTATGAGAAATATTTTTATCATCTTTCAAAATATCTACATATTCACTCGATACTTCGAATAAATGAATGTGTTTTTTTAGAAATTTTTTGAGGTTATCAATACTATCAGTTCGCTCTCGAATGGTGGCTAATTGCGTAAAAACTAAACCCATATTTACAATTCCCCAAAGCCCGACAACGCCAAAAGGAATATAAGAAAGATTCCATAAAATCAATAAAATCACAGAAATAGTAGGATTAAACCACAAAATAAAAGGTACATATTTTTTTGGGAGTAATGTTTTTGGAATATCCAACCATTTTTTAAAGTGCGAAAAATCATTTTCTTTTTCGATATATAATTTACCCTTTGCCTGAAATTTTTGTCTAAAATCTAATAATTTTTCTAAAATTTTGATAGCATTTTGTTTTTCTTGAATATTTTGAATAGAAAACAATGGATTTTTGAGATTATCCGCCAAAATAGTTTCTCCTGTGTGCGTTACGCAACGATTTGCGAATTGAAAAAAAGATTTCTCTCCAAATAAATCTAAATCATTGGCAAAAAAATGGTCAGGTTCAATATAATTTTCTCCTTTTTTTCCTTGCGAAAAATCTCCTTCTAATACTCGTAATTCTTGTTGATTGATAAAAACTAAATTTTCTAAAATATGCAGTTTTTCTAATACTGAAGCATGTTTTTTGATAGATAAAGCAAACAAAATCACGCCTATTCCCAACGAAATATTTCCAAAAATATAAGAAAAAAGGTATAAATAAATAGATATTCCTACAAAAAAAACAAAAATAAAAACTCTCGCCCACGACCAACGATTTGCCAATGTTCGTTGCGTATGTGCGTGTGAAGAATAATGATGGTATAAAGTTTGGTATTTTGCGATAATTTCGTCTGTTTTAGACATTTTTTTTATTGATTTTTATTATTTTTTAAATAGAAAGTGCAAATATACAAAAAATATGATAAGATAACAAATCAAAGATTGGTTTTTATGTAGATTTTTATACCAAAACAAAATTTCACAATAAAAAAACAAACGATTGCAATTTTGATGTTTTCAATTTTTTTGACTACATTTGCAGCATCAAAAACAAGAAAATTATGATGACAATAAAAATAGGAATTTTACGTGAAGGTAAAAATCCGCCTGATAAAAGAGTTGCTTTGTTGCCAAAACAATGTAAAACTTTGATGACTTTGTATCCTAACATCGAATTTATCATTCAAAAAAGTGAAGTTAGACACGTAAAAGACGAAGAATATTTGGCAGAAGGCTTAAAAATGAAAGATGATTTGTCAGAATGTACCATTTTATTTGGCGTAAAAGAAGTACCAATAGATATGTTAATGCCCAATCGTACTTATTTTTTCTTTTCGCATACTATCAAAAAACAAGCGTACAATCAAAAATTATTACAAAATATTTTAGAAAAAAATATTCGTTTGATTGATTATGAATGTTTAACAGATAATAAAAATAATCGATTAGTGGCTTTTGGGCGTTTTGCGGGACTTGTAGGGGCGTATAATGGCTTGCGAACTTGGGGAATTCGTACTAAAAATTTTGATATTAGACCTGCTCATCATTGTAAAAATTTATTAGAAGTATATCAAGAATTAGAAAAAATACGATTATCAAATATAAAAATTGCTATCACAGGCACAGGAAGAGTGGGGAAAGGAGCAGTAGAAATTTTAGAAAAAGCAAAAATAAGACAAGTTACACCACAAGAATATTTATTAAAAATGTTTTCTGAACCCGTTTTTACGGTCTTAGAATCTTGTCAATATTATCAAAAAAAACCAAATGTAGATGAAAATGCAGATTTTTATGAAAATCCCGAATTATTTAATTGTGATTTTTTGAAGTTTGCTAATCAAACCGATTTATTGATTACGGCTCATTTTTGGCACATAAAAGCAGCCGTATTATTCAGTAAAGAAGAAATGAAAGATGAAAATTTTCACGTGAAAGTGATTGCGGACATTACGTGTGATGTGGGCGGCTCTATCCCAAGCACGCTCAAAGCCAGCACGATTGCAGTTCCTTTTTATGATTATAATCCTTTTCAAGAATGTATCGAAGAGCCTTTTTCTTCTGATAAAAATATTAATGTAATGGCTATTGATAATTTGCCGGGCGAGTTGCCTTTTGATGCTTCTGAATCTTTTGGAGAACAAATCGTAAAATATGTTTTTCCAGCCTTATTTGGCAATGGAGATGTATCAATTTTGGACAGAGCAACCATTACTAAAAATGGTCGTTTGACTTCAAATTTTGAATATTTAAGTGATTATGCCATGATAAAAGAAAATGTTTAATTTTTTTTTAAATAATGGTTTTTATACGTAATTTTACTTATTATTGCACCATAAATTAAAAATTAGAATAAAAAAATGGATAAAATTATAAGATTCCTAAAAAATTTATTGCTTGGAAGTTTTGTAGTTATGCTATGTTTGGCTTATTATGAATTATTGGGTAAAAGTATTCCTGTAACTTTATATGTAGATGCGAACAAAAAATCTTTAGCACAAATTAGTGTAGATATGTTTTTTTACGTGCCTGCCGTCTTTATGGTTTTGATAAATGTATTGATTTCGTTGGTGGTAAGGGTTTTCAAAAAAATTCCTATTGAAAAATTAAAAGTAAGTAATGCAGATTTTTGGAACGAAGATAAAGACAGACAAGAATTATTACAAAAAATATTTGTGGCTTGGATTTATGGTTTTGCGTTGCTTGTTAATTTTTTTGTGGTGATGTTAGTCGGCAAAACGTGGTTTGTTAATCGTGGCATTGGCGGAGAGTTATGGGAATATGGCGTGATGTCTATTTGTTTTCTTTTGCTATTTTCGATTTGGTTATTTGGTATTTTTTATAGATTAAAATTACGCAGAGAAGAATTTTTTGTGTCGAAAGAAGCGGCTTTTGATGACGAAGATTAAAAAAAGCCTAATTAGTATTAAGTTACGCTAATTTTATAAACGTGCTATAAAACGATTTAACGCAATCGTTTTATAGCAAATAACCTTTCTTATTTCTACTTACCAAATAAAAACTTTAAATTTTAGATAAATTATTCCATTAAAAATACTTTTTTTTAGTGGGATTTTATGTTTGGCATTTTTATTGATATTCTATAATTGCTATTAATTTTGGTGTCATTTTTGTTTCAGGCAACTACTCTTACTTTAGGAATTGAATGCCTTTCCATAAAAAGTCGTTAAAATATTTATTTATTTTATCGGCTTTTTTTTATTTTTATAAGCCATACTTTTCGAAACTGAACCAAAAATTTATGCTAAACTTTTGTAGGCTTTTCATTAGTGTTTAAAAATTATTTTACAATATTTTGTTTAATTTGTAAATAAATGTAAAATTTTTAACAAGAAAATATTAAAATTAATTATCATTTCTTAGCATAGTTCTATCATTCAGTTTCTTATTTTGAAATATTGTTTTAAAAGCAATTTAACAGCAATTAAAACATTATCATCATCTATAATTAAAATTTTGACATATATTTTGATAACGACTTTTTGATTTTGTCAATAAATATTTATTTTATTATTCCTTTCTCCTTGGCCTGTGGCACACAGACCAAGGATTAACATAAAAGAAAGGTCATTATCAAGTTAAAAAATTCTTAAAAATATTACAATAAAAAAATATACACATAACACAAAAAAATATTTTTAGAAATATAAATGCAATAATAAATAATGTTTTCGTTAAAAGTAGTAATTTTGCACCAAGAATATTTTTCCAAAATGTTTTTAAGAAATTAAATAAAAAATAATATACCTAAAAAAACTCCCTCTCCAAAGGTGAGGCAGCTAAAAATAAGTTTTTTTGAGTAATTAGTTTATTTTTTAGATGACTTCTAAGTTTTTTAAAAATATCAAATTACAATTTTAAAATATAAAAATAAAAGTCAATAAAAAATGAAAATAGCAGTTGTAGGCACAGGTTATGTAGGTTTAGTAACAGGAACTTGTTTTGCAGAAACAGGCAATAATGTTACTTGTATTGATATTGATGTCAATAAAATCAATAAATTATCGCAAGGAACTATCACGATTTTTGAACCGGGTTTAGAGATTTTATTTCAAAGAAATTTGAAACAAGGCAACCTAAAATTTACCACTAATTTAAAAGAAGGAATTAAAGACGCTGAAATTATTTTTTTAGCATTGCCTACACCTCCGGGCGCAGACGGGGCGGCGGATTTGAAATATATTTTAAAAGTCGCAGATGATTTGGGATATATTTTAGAAAAATATGTAGTGATTGTGGATAAAAGTACAGTGCCTGTTGGAACATCTGAAAAAGTATATCAAGCCCTTGCCAAAAATATCAAAGTAGAATTTGATGTGGTTTCTAATCCCGAATTTTTGAGAGAAGGCGTAGCGCTAGAAGATTTTATGAAACCTGATAGAGTCGTGATTGGTACGAGTTCGGAAAGAGCAAAAAAAGTGATGGAAAAGTTATATTCGCCTTTTATCAGACAAGGAAATCCGTTGATTTTTATGGACGAAAGGTCGGCTGAAATGACAAAATATGCAGCAAATGCTTTTTTGGCTACCAAAATTACTTTTATGAATGAAATTGCAAATCTTTGCGAAAAAGTAGGCGCTGACGTAGATAAAGTAAGGAAAGGAATTGGAACAGATACTCGAATTGGCAATAGATTTTTATTTGCAGGCATCGGATATGGCGGAAGTTGTTTTCCAAAAGATGTGCAAGCATTAGCCAAAACTGCTCAAGAAAATGAATATAATTTTGAGATTTTGGAGGCAGTAATGCACGTAAATCAAAAGCAAAAAACAAAACTTTTGCCTGCTATCAAAAATTATTTTAAAGGTGATTTGAAAGATAAAAAATTTGCCGTTTGGGGTTTGGCTTTCAAACCTAATACTGATGATATTAGAGAAGCACCTGCTTTGGAAAATATCAAAGAACTTCTGGACGCAGGGGCAAAAATCAATGTGTATGACCCCGAAGCCATCGAAAATGTAAAAGAAATTTTAGGCGATACAATTCAATATGCAGAAAGTCCTTATGGTGCTTTGGTGGAGGCTGATGCTTTGTTGATAATGACTGAATGGTCAGTATTTAGAAGTCCTGATTTTTCGGTAGTTGCTTCTTTGTTAAAAAATAAAGTTATTTTTGATGGTCGAAATTTATTCGAATTAGACCAAATGAAAGAAATTGGTTTTGAATATCATAGCATTGGAAGACAAATTGTAAAATAAATTTAATTTTATTGAGATTGATTTGTATTTTTTTAATAATTTTTTCAGAAATTTAATGCCAATTATTTTTTGAAAAAATTATTTTTTTTTATATATTTGCAAAAATATTATAAAACTTTTCAATAATAATCATACATAAATAAATTAAAAAATGATACAACAAGAATTTTTATCTGCCATAAAAAACTTAATTCCTACTTCTATTTCATTTACAGAGGCATTAAGTGAAATTTTAGAAATTAGTCAAGATAGTGCATATAGGCGAATACGTGGCGAAAAAGCACTCACTATTGATGAAATTGCTCGATTATGTAGTCATTTTCATATTTCTTTTGACAATTTTTTACAGGTCAATAAAAATATTGTAACGTTTAATTATGCGTCTTTGAATACGCAACAAAATTTCAAAGATTATTTGAATAGAATTTTGGAAATGCTCCAAAAAATGCAAGGAGTTCCTAATGCACAAATTATTTATGGGGCTGATGATATTCCTATTTTTCACCATTTTAATCACAGAGAACACACTGCTTTTAAGATTTTTTATTGGCAACAATCAGTTTTAAACCTCCCCGAATGGCAAGATAAAAAATTTGCGGTTGAAGAAATAGAAGACGAAACCATACAAATTTGTAAACAAATTTATGATTTATATCAAAAAGTTTCTTCGATTGAAATTTGGACAGACGAATCTGCTAACAGTACTTTTAGACAAATTATATATTATTGGGAAGCCGATTTGTTCAAAAATCGAGAGGAAATGAGGATTGTTTGTGAGCAATTTTTAGAAATTTTACAAAATATAGAAAAATCAGCCGCTAGTTCTTTCAAAAAAACAAATTTTCAACTCTATCAAAGTGAAATTCAAGTGGGAAATAATTGTGTTTTAGCAAGTTTTGGTAATTTTCAAATGGTCTATTTAAGACACCAAACTTTCAATGTGATGACAACTATGAATCTTGATTTTTGCAATGAAACAGCCACATTTTTAAAAAATTTGACTAAAAAATCGTTACTTATTAGTGGCAGTTCTGAAAAACAAAGGCGTAAATTTTTTCAAGCAATGTATCAAAGAATCGAAAAAATACTCAAGGAAATTGCGGAATAAATTATTATACCTACTAAAATTTCATTTTAAAAATCTATATTTCATCTCTTTAATTCCCTCATCTGTGTTCCATTTTTAGAGTACAGATGATATGAATTAGATGAATTAACATGGATTTACTATTGATATACTATGATAAAAAACGGTAGCAGTAAATAATTTCACGATAATTTTCAGGAGAAAAATAACGTCATTAAAAAATATCCTCTTCCTCAAAATACTCTATAATTTGGGTTTTTAATAAATTTTCTTGATTATCGTGATCCAAAAAAGGAACATTTTTTACTTTTTTCCAATGAGGCCAGCCATCTTTGTCGTGTCCTTCCAATTCAAATAAACCAACTTTTGACAACAATCGACAAGTAGCAATGTGCATCAAATCTTGTTTTTCTTCTTTTGAAAACACTCTAAAACCTTGTCCTAACTCTTGTACGCCAATTAAATATATAATTGCCTCTACATCTTGTGGTTTTTTGCCGATGAGTTTTGTTAATCTATCTAAAAACCACTCCCAACGTTGTTTGAGTGGTGCTTGTTTCATTTTTTCTTTTAATTCCATTTTGTTTTTTTTGGATTGATTTTATTTTTTAGTTATTTTTTTGCAAAGATACATACTTTTTTTAGAGATAACAAAGGCGTTTTAAATATTCTGGTTCATGGGAAATTATTGCGGATATAATTTTCTTCTGTATGAATAGAAATGGCATTTATTTAAAAAATATCAATTTGAAAAGTGCGGAAATTTTGGCTAAAGCCAAGGATTGAATTTTTTTATTATCCTCCAGATAAATCTGGAGGCAATTCAAAAAACGTATTTCAAATTTTTTTTATTACTATACACTTTTAAGTTTTTTAGGTAAAAACTGCTTTAGGAAGTCGTAATTGAGGTTAGTAATGTTTATTTTTTTAAAAAGTAAGCAAATTTCTTGCTGAAAATTGACGATATTTCTTAA
>JAAFJG010000035.1 GCA_013298075.1 Cytophagales bacterium
CTATAACATTTTCAAAAAATTATAGATTTTTTACAGAATATTATACAAGTTAATTTCTATTTTATTTGTTAAAAAAAAAAGAATTTAACAACACTGACCCCAGCCCTCCCCAAAGGTGAGGGAGTTTTTTTGGGTATAATATTTTCTACTTAGTCCCTAACGCCAACACTTTATATATTCCTTCATATTTCTAACTATAAAATGGGTAATTTATTTTTTAGAGGCTCCCTTAAAACAAAATTATTATAGATATTTTTTGAATATAAAAATAAATTTACAACGATTTTGGGACAGTATCAAAAAAAAATAAAATATAGATGCTAAAAATCATTCGGCGATAATAATTTTCTAAGAACTATTTATTTTTTAAGATTGACTATAAAAATCTGGATTTTTGATGAAATTGATAGATAATTTGTTAAATTGTTCGGGTTGATCCACATTGACTACGTGTCCACAATTATCTAAAATTTGTAACCAAGATTTTTGATGAATATCTACTACATTTTTAACTTGTGGCAAAAACATATAATCTTCTTGTCCCATAATATACAAAGTAGGAATCGAAACCTCTTTTTCTGTGAAGTATTTTAACAAAGGATTGACTTCAGCAGTGAGTTGATACCACCTCAAAAATTCTTTTTGGTACAATCTTTTGGCTTCATTGATAAACAAAGAACGAGATTTTTTATGTCTTTTTCGAGGCATAATTACCCAAGCAAAAAGCGTATAAATCCACATGTAAGGTACAAAACGTTTAATCCAGTTGCCCATTGTAATCAAAACTTTTGAGCGAACATTTAAGCGAATCACTGCTCCACCCAAAGTCATTGTTTTGATGCGTTCAGGTTGTAATTCTGCCAAAGTTCTGATAATAATACTTGCTAACGAAATGCCTACAAAGTGTGCTGATTTAATTTGATTATGGTCTAAAACATCAATAATATCGTTGGTAATATCTTTGAATGTATAATCATTTTTGAGATATTTTTGTAAAAAATTTTTTGATTTTCCGTGTCCTCTCAAATCTAATAATAAAACATTAAATTCTTCTTTAAATGCTCTTAATTGTTTGAACCAAATCGATGAGCTTCCTCCCGCTCCATGCACAAAAACCACCCATTCTTTTTCAGGCGAAAGTTCATATTTTTTAAAGTACAACATATTTTTAAGAGTTTTAAGATTTACATAAATAAAATATAATTATTTTTAGTGCGAATATAATAAAAATAAGAAACATTCAATGTATATAACACAAATTTTATGCAAATAGTTTGATGATTAGATAGATTTTATTTTTAATCCCAAACTAACCAAACTTGATTTTCCTCTCTATTTTCATTTTTCCATTCTACGATTACTTTTTGGTGTTGCAAAGTATTGACTTCTACGCCCACATAATTAGGCTGAATAGGCAAATCACGCGTATATAAGCGATTGACAAGCGTTAGCATTTCTACTTGTAAAGGTCGCCCAAAACTCAACATCGCATCTAAAGCAGACCTAACCGAACGCCCTGTATAAAGCACATCATCAATCAAAATAACTTTTTTATTTTCCAAAGAAACATCAATTTTTGTGCTATTAGGCAATAAAGTTGTGTTTGTTCTTCTAAAATCATCTCTATGAAAAGTTGTATCTAAATATCCAGAAAGAATATTTTTTTGTAAAATATCTTGCAACTTTTCTATCAATTTATCCAACAAAAAAATACCTCTTGGCTGTAATCCTACCAAAATTGTATCTGAAAATGTTTGATGATTTTCTATCAATTCGTGGCATAATCTCGATAAAGTAATCTCTATTTGTAAAGGATTTAGAATTAATTTTTTTTCCATTTTTATACAATAATTATTTTTTTGAATTATTTTTACTTCGAATAATTTTTAAAATTTTCTAATTCTATTTTATTTTCACACATTTCATATTCATACGATTGATTAGAACAAACAATAGTCAATCTGTTTTTGAGTTGAGAAATAAGTTCGTTTTGATACCATTCAATTCCCTTTTTATCTAAATTAGAAGTAGGTTCGTCAAGCAATAAAATAGGACAATTTCCATACAAAGCCGTAGCCAATTTTACTCTTTGTTTCATTCCTGAAGAGAAATTTTTTAAAAATTTATGATAAGATTTTTGTAATCCTAATTTGTCCGCTATTATTTTAGGCGAATATTGCAAAGGTTTAAGTTGATGATGCCATTCCAAAAATTCTTCTAACGTAAATTCTTCTATCAAATCTAAATAAGGAGCAACCCAACTTATTTCTTTGAATATCAATGTGTTACTGATTATTTTTTCATTTTTATAATAGATAATTTTTCCTTCTGTGCTGGGCAAAATACCAATAAGAATTTGTAAAAATGTACTTTTACCACTTCCATTGCCGCCCAAAATAGCATAAGAATTACCTATAAAAAAATCTTGATGAATATTTTTAAAAATCCATTCACGCCCAAAGCGTTTGCCTATATTTTGAAATGAAATTTGCATTATTTTAAGAAAATAAAATAACAAAAAAAAGAATAAAATAAAAACAGTTGCTTATAAAAAAATTACAAGCAACTATTTTGGAAATAGAAAAATTTATCCTACTAAAGTTTGTTTTTTTTCTGAACGTAAAACAGACTGCTCGTAAGATGCAATATCGTCATTATTCAAAGAATGAATGGCTGCTTGTTTATATGATTGAATGGCCTCTGCATATTTTCCTTGCACTTCGTACATAATAGCATATTCATTCCAAATTTTTGCTTTATTGATGCCCGGTATTGTTAATGCTTTATCCAAAAGTGGTGCTAATTCATCAAATTTTTCAATCGTAGAAAGTAAAATAGCATAATTCAAATAAATTGCCAAATAATCAGGTGCATATTTGAGTGACAAACGATAACATTCTTCTGCACGTTTGTAATCTTTATATTTTGTTTCATATAACCAACCTAAGTGATTGTATGCTTTCCCATATTCCGTATCTTGCTCAATAATATAAGTCAAAGTGTCAAATGCTTCTGCAATTAGTCCATCTTTTATTTCATTATCAGCCCTAAAAAATAATCGGTCAAGGTCTAAATTATCTTGTGCCATATTCAATATAATGTTTATAATTAAGGCACAAAACTAAGAAAAATATTTTAATTTATCTAATAAAATGTTTAATTATTTGTATAAAAAAATTTTATGGTTTAAAATATTTTTTCTGTTGATATTTTTAGTTGATACTAAAAAATATTTATTTTATGTATATTTGAAATAAATTATGATAAATTTTTTTATAAAAAATTTAGTTGATGTAATTATATTTTTTAATCCTTGGTCTGTGGCACACAGACCAAGGAGAAGAAAGAAAAATAACTCAATTTTAGGTATAATTAGCTCGATTTCTTTTTATAGCAAAACACAAATTATATTCATTTTACAGATAAAAATTACTAAATCTGTTTCATTTGTATAATTTGTGTTCATTTATCAGTCTAAATATCTATCTTAAAAAAAAGTTTCATTTTTGCTTGCCATTTCTCTCAATTTAGCCGTTGGTCTAAATCTTTCGCCGTGCGCATCTGCTAATTCATCTAATTCTTTTACAAATTTTGCTGTGCCTACGCCATCAACATAAGAAAAAATTCCGCCTGTGTAAGGCGCAAATCCCCAAGCCAAAATAGAACCAATATCGCCATCAGTCGCATTATGCAATACGCCTTCTTCCAAACATTTTACTGCTTCAATGGCTTGTCTGTGCAAAATACGTTTTTTTAGATATTCCATATCAGGTTGTTGTGCTTTCACAGGATATAATTCTGCTAAACCTTCCCACAAATATTTTTTGCCATTTTCAGGATACGCATAAAAACCTTTGCCATTTTTCTTTCCAAAACGCTCCAATTCTTCTACAAATTTTTTCACGACTTTTCCACTTGGAATAGACTCAATTTTTTCGCCTGTGTCTTGTTCTTGTTGTTTCATTACTTTATAAGCCAAATCAATCGCCACCGCATCTGCTACGTCAAGCGGCCCTACAGGCATACCCGCCATCGCACCTGCTGTTTCGACTAATTGTGGGTGTACGCCTTCTGCGACCATTTCGATTCCTTCCGAAGTATAAGTTCCGAAGCAACGTGAAGTATAAAATCCTCTCGAATCTTCAACCACAATAGGAGTTTTACGAATTTTTGTAACATAATCCACTGTCAAAGCAATCGCATATTCAGACGTTTGTTTACCTTTGATAATCTCAACCAATGGCATTTTATCGACAGGCGAAAAGAAATGTATCCCAATAAAATTATCAGGTCTTACACTTGCTTCAGCCAAACCTGTGATTGGTAATGTAGAAGTATTTGAGCCAAAAACAGCTGTAGTTGGAATAACTGCCTCTGTTTCTTGCGTTACTTTATATTTTAATTCACGATTTTCAAAAACCGCTTCGATAATCAAATCACAACCTTCCAAATCTTTTACATTGTCTGTTGGCGTAATCAAATTTAATAAAGCATCTGATTTTTCTTGGGTTGTTTTTCCTTTTGAAATACCTTTTTTGCATAAATCACGTGAATAATCTTTGCCTTTTTCTGCCGATGCCATTGTTACATCTTTCAAAACTACTTGCAAACCAGCCATTGCACTCACATACGCTACGCCTGCACCCATCAAACCTGCTCCTAAAATTCCTACTTTTTTGATAGAAGTTGGAGGAACATTTTTAGGTCTTGCGATGCCTTTGTTTGCTTCGCCCATTCCTACAAATAAAGTTCTAATCATTCCTCTTGGCTCTGGTCTGCCCATTAATTCCACAAAATACCTTGCTTCAATAATCAAACCTTTGTCTATTGGCACTTGTAAACCTTCATACACACATTTCATAATGTATAATTGTGCAGGATAATTTCCTTTCGTTTTATCCATCATCAAAGCCGTTCCGGGTAGCATCAACATTGCTCCTTTTGGACTTTGAATTGCACCATTTGGAATTTTGAAACTATCTTTATACACGATTTTTCCTTTTTTCTCCTCGTCCCAAGGCTGCATTGCTTTTGGATTTGCTTCTATCCATTTGCGTGCTGCTGCCATCATTTCTTCACGATTAGCCGCTAATTCGTTAATCATACCTACTTTGAGTGCATCTTGTGGGTTCAATTCTTTGCCTTCTAATAAAATAGGAGCAGCCGTTTCGATACCAATCATTCGAGGCAGACGTTGTGTACCACCTGCACCCGGAAATAATCCAATTTTTGCTTCAGGCAATCCGATTTTTATTTTTGGATTATTGATAGCAATTCTATAATGACAAAACAAAGTAATTTCATATCCACCGCCCAAAGCGTGTCCGTTAATGGCTGCTACAAGAGGTTTTCCACAAGTTTCGAAACTTCTGAACATAAGTTCTAAATTTTTCTGACTTTCGAATTGTTTTTTAGCATCAAAACTTTTAAGCAAGCCTTGTAACCATTTCAAATCTGCTCCTGCAAAAAAATTGTCTTCTTTTTCTGAAGCAATAATAATTCCTTTGACGTTGCTATCTTCGATAGCTTTTGTCATACTTTCGTGTAAGGCTTTCATCGAATCGTCATTCATTACGTTCATCGGATAGCCTTGCATATCAAAACTAACGGTCGCAATGCCGTTTTCTACGCTGTATTTTATCATAATATTTTGTGGCTTTTTGTACTAAAAAAATAGTATGCAAGCTGAGTATATCAGTAAAAAAAATATATTTTGAGTTTTTAAAATTTCTATTGTATATATAACCACAAATGTAAATGTAAAGTTTTGAATTTGCAAAAAAAAATACTATTTTTTTTCAATCGTTTGCGAAAATATTTTATTTATAGATAAAATATCAATTAT
Organism: Cytophagales bacterium; assembly: GCA_013298075.1. Classification (GTDB taxonomy): domain Bacteria; phylum Bacteroidota; class Bacteroidia; order Cytophagales; family Microscillaceae; genus RDXZ01. The sequence continues at coordinate 5,846 of JAAFJG010000035.1, forward strand.
TTTGGTTATTTTGAAGAATAGTTATGTAAAAATTATGTTAAAAAAATTATAGAAAAACTTGGATATAATAAAAATAATTGTTATGTTTGCACTAAATATAGTAAATAGACTAATTTTTTATTTTTAAATAACAATTTATCCAATTTAATTATTATGGGATTAAAAATCGCAAAATCGCAAAATCGCAAAATCGCAAAATCGCAAAATCGCCTATTAGAAGATTATTAATTATGGGTTTAATAATCTGTAATTTTGCGTTTGTAAATGTAAATGCACAACAAAGTGGTTGGACTACAACCCAAACACAATTAAGAAATCTTTTTATGCCGTTGCAACAACCTTCTCCATCAAGATTATTCTTGTATGACATGAGTGCGCATTTAGTAGATTCTACTTATTTTAGTCAAAATTCTCCACAACCACATAATTCAGACAATTGGTTTATGTTGTACGAAGAGATGCAAGCAATGGCATATAATCCAGCAATAATACCATTATCAGATAGTATTTTTGCAAAAGTGATGAGATTTGATGGTGATACTATCCCAATCGGTATTATGCATTATGATTTTTACGCATTAAAATCAGATGCTATGAATACAAATAATTATTTTAATTTTGATACGACTAATACAATCTTAACAGATAAAAATCCACGTACTTCTTCCCCTTATCTTAGTAAAAAAGTATTTGCTATTTCACCATTAAAAAAATACACAAATTTTGGAAGTGTTACATTTAGAATTGACCCTGCATTTATTTTTAGAGACCAATTTAATAGTTGGTCAAGAAGTACATTACAAGTCGATTTTGGAGATGGGAATGGCTGGATAACTATAAACAATCCAAATATAGTCAATAACTACAAAGTTATTTATGGGGTAGAAGGTGAAAAAGAAATTCAAATGCGTTTGATTGATAATGTATCACAAACATTTTCTGCTAATAGTGTGGCAAGGTTAGTAGTCCCTGTAACTGACCAAATAAGAGAACCTGACGAAATATGGAATGATGTAGCAGGTCTGCAAGTTGGAGTTTATCGTTCTTGCAGAGGTAGTAATAGATCACCTTTAGGGGAAAAATTTGTTATTTATCTTGAAGGAATTGATATTATTGAAAATAGAGGTTTAAGCTCAATCTATGAAGGAATGATACAACGATCAGATATGGCACAATTACAGAATTTTGGATACACTTTCCTTGTTATTAACTGGAAAAATAGTAGAAAGGATATAAAGGAAAATGCTTGGCATTTGATGGTCTTTATAAGATTTTTAAAAGCAAGACTTGCCGTTATTGGGAATAGACAACCTTTTGTTATGGTAGGAGAAAGCATGGGAGGACTTGTAGCAAGATACGCCTTATGTAGAATGGAACAAAATAACAGTGCTCAAGATGGACATAATACAAGACTTTTGATAACTATTGATACACCACACCAAGGTGCAAATATTCCATTATCAGTACAAACTTTTTACAGAGATGCTACAAATTCATTGGCATTAGCATTGGGAAAAGTGCCGGGTTTTTTACTATGGAGATACTATGCTGCAGCTAATAACATACTCTTAGATAGTCAAGCGGCAAAGCAAATGCTGATATATCATGTAGATACAAGAAACTTGTTTTCGAATCCAATTTTTCCTACTTTTCAAGAACATGGTGAAAGAATAAGATTTTTACAAGATTTAGCTGCTGTCGGAAATTACCCTCAATTTTGTAAAAAAATAGCACTTTCTAATGGCTCTCTCACAGGAACCAGCCAAAATAGACATAAATATGATTTAGCATTAAGACAACCTAATGATTTTTTATTAGATTTTAATGGTAATATATATGTACAAATATTAGGAATAAGAATTAAATTGATTGATCTTAATATAGAACTTAATACTAATCCAGAAGGACGAGGACAACTCGTTAATGTGGGCTTAAATACTTTCGTGCCAAGTATAAGATTATTTTGGTTTGGTGTTAGAATTCAACTTGGAAGAGGTATATTTAACTATAGCAGATATGCAGACACCAAAGCAGTTTGCACAAATGCAGGCGGATTTTATTCTACTCAACTTTCTCCAGATAATAAGGCTTTTGATGCAGGCTTTAATGCTTTTGTTTGTTCTGTTCGTTCCAATAATAATGGGAATGGTTTGTATGAATTTGATTTTAATGTAGGTGTGCCTTGGCTGGCAAATGGGGGAACTAGTCTAAGAATTTATTCTGATGGGTTTCATTGGTGTTTTATTCCTACACAATCCGCACTTGATTATCAAGATGATGTTAATCAGCAAGGAAGACCACTCAATTCATACAATATATGGGAGGATGATATTAATCTTAAACTCCAAAGAACACCTTTTGATGTCATTATTGGTATCCCCGATGATGGACAATGTTTAGGAAGACAATTTCAAATATTCAGAGGAAATATGGAACATTTATGGATAAGAAATGAATCTCTCCCACAAGGAAGACTTACCACTTGTAATGGTTCGCCTAATACAGAATTGATACGTGCAAGGCAGATTAATCGTGAAATAGGAGATGAAGAATTATGGCTCGATAATTATAGACTTGTTCAACCTGCAGACTTTGAAGCAGAACATACTATATTTGTCAATAGACGATTTCCTAATTATCAATATTTTGATTCAAATCCAAATAATACTCCTGACTTTATACATGGTGGACTGTATTCTAAAGCTGCTCCTTTTAATATTGTTACAAATACTGTTCCTGTTTTTAGATTCGAAAATAGTATAAACTACAATCCTCCTTTTTCAAATGCTTTTCAAACATTACAACAACCTGTTGATATTTGCTGTCTTAATTATGCTAGGATAGCACCACCATTGAATGTTGAGTCAGAGAAAAAACAAATACAAGTTTATCCTAATCCTGTTTTTGATAAGTCTATCACCATTAGACATCAACAAAAAGTACAACAAAAAATAAGTGTCCGCCTTACAGACTTACAAGGGAGAGAAAGATTCTATCTTCCTTTGGTAATTACAGACAAAGACACATTAACCATTGATTTAAGCCCTTATAAACTCGAGCAGGGTATATATGTTATTTTGGTTAGTACCTCTACCGAAAACTTCACTCAAAAAATAATTATTCACTAAAAAATTCTAACTTTAAAAATATGAAAAATTTATTAGTTATACTAACATTTATATCAATTTTATGTTTTTCTTGTAATAAAAAGCGAGAATATACTATCTCAGGTTTTTTGTACACAAATTGTTCAAAAAGTACAGTAGTAAAAAATGGAAGCATTGATATAAGCGAAACAAATTCAGGAATGGGAAGTTCAAGAATTATTAAAAGCGGCACAACTGATGGAAATGGTTATTTTTCAATTACTTACTCAACAACTGAGCCGGGTATTGAGATATATCTTACCTCATCTTCAGCAACAAGTTATGGTTTTACGGAATTAGGAAGCGTTAAATATGGTAATCAATCAAATTTAGAACTTTTTATTAAACCTGAAACACAAGTAAAGTTAAAAGTAATCACTAATCGAGTTTTAACTCAAAATGATACTTTGTATATATTAAACCTTAATCTAAGAACCATTATCAAACCTGAAAATAACCAAATAGTACAAATAATTACAGGGTTAGCACAAGAAAGTAGTGGTTTTACTTGGGGACTTGGTTATCAACAATATTTAAGTGCAAGAAGTGGTAATTTACCTTCTAATGGCATGAATTTTACATTTCCTTTGTGTGGACAACCTGAAGAATTTAAAATAATTAACATACAATAATTGATTTTAAATATTCCTTAAAAAAATGATAGTGTTGTATTTCATATTTGAAAAATACAACACTATATTTTATTTTTTCACTCAAAAAATAATTATTCACTAAAAAATTCTAACTTTAAAAATATGAAAAATATAATTAATATATGTATAGTCATTGGTGTTTTATTCTTTTTTAGTTCTTGCAAAAAAGCAGAAAATTATACCGTGAGTGGTTTCCTTTATCTTGACTGCTCAAAAACACAAGTAATGAAAGGCGTAAATATCCAGATAGTAGGATCAACTGCAGGGTTTGGTGCTCCAGCTGCTATGGGGCAGGGTTATACAGACGATAGAGGTTACTTTTCTTTTACTTATAATGACAAAGAGTTAAACAGTAGGTCTGTTTTAATCCGTGCTTTTTCAAATAGTGGTATTGGTTTAGTTGATTTGGGGAGTATGGATAGTAGTCAAGATTTGGTAGGGCTAACGCTATATATGGATCCAAAAGTGACTGTTCCAATTAAAATTACAACTAACCGTACTTTTACCAATAATGATACTTTATATTTTGGCACTCAGACATTCCCATTATTCCCAATTATTAAAGTCGTAAATCCTTCTAACGGTCAAATAATAGGTACAACAACAGGGAGCATTTTAGATGGAAGAAAGCCTTTTCCTTGGGGGATTGGGTATTCAGATTTTAATAGATCTAATTATTCAGGTAATAATCCTTATCAGTTACTTTATTATACTTTTCCTCCTTGTGAAACACAAAAGGAATTGGTTTTGAATATTCCTTAAAATAGTGATAGTGTTGTATTTTTCAAATACAACACTATATTTTATTTTGTCTAAAATATGGGATAAATGTTTCTTTATTTTTGCTTATATTTTCAATTATCGACCTCATAAACAAAAAAAATACTCAATATAAATCGAGTATTTTTTCGTATTAAATAAAAAAATTATGAGAAAACAATATTTTAAACTCTTTCTATTCTGAACAAATGGAAAGGTAATTCGGGAGATAATTCCACATAATTCCATTCTTTTGTCCAAATATATTTACTACCTGTAATCAAATCGTGCATCAACAAAGGATAACCTTCTGGTACGCCCAAAGCCGCCAAAGGCAGTTGTAAATTCGCGCCGCGTTTGTTGAATGGATCCATATTGACCACACACAAAATATTATTTGTTTTTGATTCGTCTTGTTTCAAATACGAAATAATATAATCGTCTTGCACAGGGGCATTGATAAAGTTATAAGTCAGTTGCAAAGCAGGATTTTCTTTTCGAATTTGATTGACTCTTTTGATTAAATCAGTCATTCGATTGCGATAACTCCAATCCCAATGTTTTACTTCGTATTTTTCAGAATAATAATATTCTTCTTTGCCTTGCATAGGTTCGTGAACGATAAATTCATACACAGGTCCGTACATACCATAATTAGAACTCAAAGTAGCCGCCAAAAAATATCTTGACATATATAAACTTTGATTGCCATTTTGTAAAATATAAGGATTAATATCAGGAGTATTAGGCCAAAAATTAGGTCTAAAATATTGATTACCAATATCATTGCTAATTTCTTGCATATATTGAACTAATTCTGCTTTTGTATTTCTCCAAGTAAAATAACTATACGATTGCGAAAAACCCATTTTTGCTAACGAGTGCATGACGTGTGGGCGTGTGAAAGCCTCTGCCAAAAATAAAGTATCAGGATATTTTTTCTTGACTTCGTTGATTGCCCATTCCCAAAAATAAAATGATTTTGTATGTGGATTATCTACTCTAAAAATTTTAATTCCTACTTCACACCAATAAATTAAAATCGCTAATAATTCGTTCCAAAGATTTTTCCAATCTTCTGTTTCGAAATTAATAGGTAGAATATCTTGGTATTTTTTAGGTGGATTTTCTGCGTATTGTACCGAGCCATCAGGTCGCCATTTAAACCATTGCGGATATTTTTTTACGTAAGGATGATTGGGAGAACATTGCAAAGCATAATCCATGGCTAATTCAATTCCGTATTCGTCTGCTACTTTCATCAATGATTTAAAATCATCTAAATTACCTAATTGTGGGTGAATTTCTTTGTGTCCACCTTCAATTCCTCCGATTGCCCAAGGCGAGCCAACATCATCAGGAAGAGCAGTAGTAGCATTATTTTTTCCTTTTCTATGGTCGATTCCGATGGGGTGAATGGGTGGAAAATAAACCACATCAAAACCTAATTCTGACACTCTTGGCATCAATTTTTCACAATCTTTAAATGTGCCGTGTTTGCCAATTTCTTGGGAAGCAGAGCGAGGAAAAAATTCATACCAACTCGAAAACATTGCTCTTTGTCTATCTACATATACACGCAATTTTTTGTCATAAATAGTCGCAAAAGTTTTTTGTGGATAAGTTTTAAAAATACTTTCTAATTGATAAGATAAAGCTTCATTGATAGCATTTTGATACTCTTTTTCAGATTGAAATAAAGCAATTAATTTTTCTAAATATTTTGCTTCGGGCTTTGTAACTTGTTTGAGTAATGGATTAAGATATTGTAAACCATCTAATAATTCGACGTTTACGTGTTGATTATCTTTGATTTTTCTTTCGATATTATGTTGCCAAGTGAGTGGTGCATCTATCCAACCAACGATTTTATAATCATAAAAACCTTGTTTTTCGACTCTAAAACCGCCTGCCCAAATATCATTTTGTAATAATCCGATGGGAGAACTTTTCCAATTTTTTTCTTTTTCGTGTTTAAATTCGATTTCACCTGCTAATACTTCGTGTCCATCAGCCAACATTACACATTGAATATTGATAGGTTGTCCTACAATTCTTTTGATAAAATGCCTTCCGCCATCTATTTCGGGGGTTACATTTTCTATAATGACTCTACTTTGCATAATGATTCAGCAATTATAATAAGTTTTATTGTTTTTTTGGCAAAAATAAATCTTTTATGTTTTTTATGCAATATTTTTTGATTATTTTTTTTAGATTATTATTTGTTTGAATAATTTCTTATGGTTTATGGGAACTTATTGCGATGCTAATTTTATTTTGAATGAATAGAAATAGCATTTATGCCATTTATTAAAAAAATATCAATTTGAGAAACATAAATATTTTGGCTAAGGCAAATGATTGAATTTTATAGTATCCTCCAGATAAATCTGGAGGCAATTCAAAAAACGTATTTCCTACAAATATTTTTATTTTTCGCACAAATTTCCTACAAATCATTTTTTTTTTTAAACATAAAAAAAACTCAAAAATTAATACTAATTTTTGAGTTTTTTGTGGTGATGGACGGGATCGAACCGCCGACACAAGGATTTTCAGTCCTTTGCTCTACCGACTGAGCTACATCACCTCGTTTTTTGTGTGTGCAAAGGTGCATGTTTATTTTTTAATATCCAAATTTTTTATTACTTTTTTTTATATTTTTTTAAAATAATCTTAAATTCAACGAAAAATGATGCGAAAAACCTAATAAATGGCGTGGTTGAATGGCATAATCAAAAGTCCATTGTTTACTTTTCCAGCCCAAACCCATACTCCAGATTGATGGTTTGGGAGAAAAACCTGTTCTAAGATACCAATTTTTTTTCCATTCATATTCTAAACCCATTTTATAAATAGGCTCAAATCTTAAATCTTTCTCGACTTCGGTAACAATTTTGATATTTTGCAAAGGTTCGTATAATATTCCTGCTCTCATAATAGTAGGAATACGCATATTTGCCCCATAATCTGACGCTAATTGTGCATTATTGAGATTAGAAATTGATGCCGCTACTTGCCAATGTTTATGCAATCGTACCTGACTTCCTGCATCTATACTCACACTCCCACGCGACCCTAAATGTTGATAAAATTGTTGAATATAGTTGATTTTGATGCCAATTCCTGCATTTTCAATGTTAATTCCGTAGCCAATTCCTAACTTTAATTCGTGATATAAGTTATCTCCAAATCTTTCAATTCCTGCTCCGATTGTTCCTAATTTTTTTGTATTTGTTTTATCTTTTTTATTTTCTAATTGATGCACATATCCTGTCGCCATTGTTTGAAAAGCATTGGTTTGGAATCGAGAAGTATAAGAAATAATTGCTTCGTTTTGTTTTATTTTGCCTAATTGTCCTACATTATTAAAAATTGCCCAAGCATCATTCAAAATAGTCTGAATTTGTCCCATACCTTGCGACCTTGCACCCATAGATAATGGCTCAAATTGCCCAAACAAATAAGGAGAAATAAAAAATATGCCTGTAAAAATGATAAAGTAGAAAAATTTCATATTATTTTTTGTGTAAACTCCTGAATAAGTTTTTGTTATTTTCGTCTACTCTGACAAAAATCTACCAAAATTTCCACCAATATTTTTTATCAGTATTATAATTATTGGTCTTTATTTTTTTATGTAAGTTGTCAAAGTTTTTGGCAAGTCTTGAAAATTTATAACCCCAACCATTTGAAAGAGAAAGTTCTTGATAGGTAGAAGTTGGTGCAAATTCTATTTCTAATCTATCCAAGGTTGCGAAGTCGCAAAACTTAATTTTTTCAATGTCTTTATTTAGGTCAATCAAAAACAATTCTGCAGTCTTATAGCCTGCCCAAAGTGTGTCGCTTTCATTGGTTGTCAAACTTTTTATATGCTCCAAAATTTTTCTAATTTTTTGGAAATCATTATAGAAATTAATTTTATTTGTCAAAATTTCAAAACTTTCGTTGTCAGCAATGTGTTCCAATTCATTTAAAGTCTGTTTTGTAAAATCGTAAGAAGCAAGTCGTTTCGAAATATGGTCAAGGTTTTGTAGTTTAGTTGAAATTATTTTCCAATCATTTTCAAGACTTTTACCAAAAGTTTCAATCTCTGCAGATTTATTGGTTTTTAAAAGTTCGTCAAGGTTGCCACCATACGAATCAAAAATTTTTAATTTATTTTTTGTAATGAGATTTGTCATAAAGTATAGCACGCAATTTTTTTATTGACGAAACTACATCAACTTTTCACAAATGTATTATTTTAATTTAAACAAAACAAATAAAATTATCTTTTATAGCGAATAAATTATTTAAAACATTGATTATCAATGATTTAAAAATAATAAGAATTAAAAAAAACGCTCAAATCATTTAAGTATTAAGCAAAGTATTAGTTAAATCAGTTGAGGATAATTTCATATTATTTTTTTTATCGTAAACTATTTTAGAGCAAAAATTGTTATAAGAAGTATAAAAAAAGAAATAAAAAGATAATTTAATTTGAACATATATTGATGATAAAATGTTTTATCATCATAATAAAAAAAAATTATGAGTACAAAAGGACGAGTGTTGGTGGCGATGAGTGGTGGAATTGATAGTTCATTGGCTGCTGTTTTGTTACACGAGCAAGGCTACGAAGTGGTAGGAATGACGATGAAAACTTGGGATTATGCTTCTTCGGGTGGCACAAAAAAAGAAACAGGTTGTTGCAGTTTAGATTCTATCAATGATGCTCGAAATATTGCAGTACAATTAGGTTTTCCACACTATATCTTAGATATTAGAAACGAATTTGGTGATTATGTCATTGACCATTTTACGAACGAATATATAGCGGGCAGAACGCCAAATCCTTGCGTTTTGTGCAATACGCATATTAAATGGGACGCTTTGTTGCAAAGAGCAGATAAATTAAATTGTGATTTTATTGCCACAGGACATTACGCAAAAATCCGTTATGAAAATGGACGATATATTATTTCGAAAGGTTTAGATGAAAATAAAGACCAATCTTATGCACTTTGGGGCGTTTCACAAGAAAGTTTAAGTAGAACTATTTTTCCATTAGGCGATTTACATAAAAAAGAAATTTATGAAATGGCAACGCAAAAAGGTTTTGTAGAATTGGTTAATAAATCAGAATCGTATGAAATTTGTTTTATTCCTGATAATGATTACAGAAGTTTTTTGAGAAGACGTGTGCCTACTTTGGAGCAAGAAGTTAAAAATGGTGATTTTGTGTTAGAAGATGGTACTATCATAGGCAAACACGAAGGCTATCCTTTTTATACCATCGGACAAAGAAAAGGTTTGGGAATTAGTGTTGGTTATCCTATTTTTGTAACTGCGATTGATAAAGCAAATAATCGAGTTGTATTGGGTACACAACATCAATTAGCCCGCAATGCGATGAAAGTTTCTCAATTAAATTTATCAAAATATGAAAATATTACGAATAGAAAAATAGAAACAATCACAAAAGTGAGGTATAATGATGAGGGTACTCCTGCCTTGATTTATCAAGAAGATAATACCATTATTGTCAATTTTCATGAGCCTGTTTTTGCGATTGCACCCGGACAAGCAGCCGTTTTTTATGAAGGTGATGATGTGTTGGGTGGCGGCTGGATAATGGAAAGTTTTAATCAGAATTAAGATTTTTAGTTCTTAGGAAATTTATGCGGAAAATAAAAAAAAGAATTTGAAATAGTTTTTTGAATTGCCTCCAGATTTATCTGGAGGATAATAAAAAAATCTATACTTGGCTTTAGCCAAATTCTTCGTACTTTTCAAATTGATATTTTTTAAATAAATACCATTTCTATTCATACAAAAGAAAATTATATCCACAATAATTTCCGAACTTGGCTTTAGCCAAATTCTTCGTACTTTTCAAATTGATATTTTTTAAATAAATACCATTTCTATTCATACAAAAGAAAATTATATCCACAATAATTTCCGATGAACCAGATCTTTATTACCGTAATTAAAAGTGTGGAAAATTATTTTGTACCAAAATAGTTACAATTTTTTTATAAATAAAGTGGAGTAATTGACATAAAATTACAAAAAAAACCGCTATTTTTATTTATACCACACGAAAAATTACAGTAATAAATCATTTTTTAAAGAAAATCAATACGAATCTTATGCTTTAGTTTTGAAAAATAAATTAGAACGAAATAAAAGATATTTGAAAAAATATGAAATATTATCACAATATCAAAGCAAGTGTTAGGAACTAAGTAGAAAATATTATACCCAAAAAACTCCCTCACCTTCGGGGAGGGCTGGGGCAGTGTTGTTAAATTCTTTTTTTTTAACAAATAAAATAGAAATTAACTTGTATAATATTCTGTAAAAAATCTATAATTTTTTGAAAATCTTATAGATTTGGCAAATTATATTTTGATTTGTAAAATAATTTACCTGACAAATATTAGAACTTAACAACACTGAGGGCTGGGGTCAGTGTTGTTAAATTCTTTCTTTTTAACAAGTAAAATAGAAATTAACTTGTATAATATTCTGTAAAAAATCCATAATTTTTTGAAAATCTTATAGATTTGGCAAATTATATTTTGATTTGTAAAATAATTTACCTGACAAATATTAGAATTTAACAACACTGCCCTAACCCTCTCCAGCGGTGAGGGAACTAAAAATAAGTTTTTTTGAGTGGGTAGTTTATTTTTTAGATGCTCCCTTAGAACTTTTATTGAAATAAATAAATAAAAAATAAAGTTTTATTTGTTTATTTCAATCTAAAAAACTATCTTTGTAAAGTTATATTTATTCAATCACACATTTTTAGTTTTTTGGAACTATCATTTTTATTATGAAAAAGAACTTATTTATTACTTTTATTGCGTTATTTTTATTCGCAACCCAAATTCAAGCCCAAAATAGCCATGATAATGCAGCAGGCGGTAGAGAAATCTCTGATTTGATTGTTATTCCTGAAAAAATAAAGGAAAAACTTATCGAAACTAAAAAAGATATTCCAACAACCCTCAGAGTTTCAAAAACTACGAAAGAAATTAAGGCTGAAAAAAAACAAATTCGCCAACAAAAAAGAACTGAAAAGTTTTTAAAATCGAAATTTGGACAATGGTATTTTAATAAAATCATCAAAAAAGCAGAAAAAAAACGCTTAAAAAAAGAACTTAAAAATGCTACGCCTGAACAAGCACAAATTTTGAAAGAACAATCAGAAGAAAGAGTAAAAAAATTACAAGGAAATATGAGAACTGGCGTAATTCTTATTGTAGTTGGTGTGCTTTTAGTTGTGTTAGGTGGTGCCGTCAAGGACGGTGGTATTTTTTATGTTTTGGGAACAATTGGAATTATTATTGGACTAATTCTTGTCCTTTTGGAATTGATTTAATCAAATATTTTTCATAAAAAAGAGTGAATAAATTGTAAAATTTGTTCACTCTTTTTTTTATTTTTTTGTTGATAAATCAAACTAATTTGTAGGTTTATCAGGCGAAGGAGCAGAGGCGTGATAATCACGCCCAATTATATCCGCATATTTTGCTAATAATTCTAACACTCTTTCACGACTTTCAGACCTTACAATTCCGCCTACGTGATTTTCCATGTCCATTATCCAAAATACTTCTTTATCATTGAAAAAACTACTATCAGAATGTTGATAACGAGATAATGAAACAATAATTCCTGAATATAATTTTTGAGGAGTAGGCAATGTAAATTCTTCGCCACTCAAAATACAAGTTTCTAATCTTGCCCACTCTCTCCAAAGGTTGATTCCCGATGAAGCTTCTACCATTTCCATCAAATTTGCCCCACCAACTCTTGAAGAAGTTTCTAAGAAATAAACTTCGCCATCATCTTTCGAGACAATAAATTCGGAGTGAGAAGCAGAACTTTGCATACCAAATGCCTCCATTACCTGCTCGTTTACTTTTTTGAGCGATTTATCTAATGTAGATTCAAACTCTACGGTAACAGAACGAAAAATTCCGCCACCGTGTGCCACAGACAAAGGCGTATCTAAATAACCGCTACTTCTCGAGAACATAAATTTACCATGCAAAGAAAGACTATCTACATGATACACATTCCCAGGTTTAAATTGTTCTATCAAAAATTGGTGTCTTCTATCGCCCAATTCGTGAATTACTTGCCATGCTTCCTCTAAACTATGTACTTTTTTGATACCTGTCGCAGATGCTTCTGATCTAGGTTTGATAACCCATGGGGCTTGTGTGCTTTGTAAATATTGTGTAATGGTTTCATCGTGAAATAAATCAGAAAAAGGAGGTACTTTTATTCCTGCGTTTAAGGCTCTTTTTCTCATCGCTAATTTATCTCTAAAATATTGGGCAGTGGTCAAGCCCATGCCATCAATTCTGAAACTTTCTCTTAAAAAAGCGCCCTTTTCTACGTCAAAATCGTCTAATGAAACAATACAATCAATTTTTCGGGAACGCATCAAATACGCCACTCCCTTCAACATATTTTCAAAATTTTCTGGAGTATTTGCTTCATCTTCTAAATAAAAAATATCTTTCAAATACTCACGAGGCCAAGGCTTGCCTTCTAATTTTTTTGATGTAATCAAATACACGTTGTTGCCTAATTCACCACAAGATTTCATAAAATCTACCCCTTTGAAGTAGGTAGCAATACAAAGGAAAGAAAATTGTTTTTTCATAAGAATTTAATATTTTTCTAAGGAATTTAACTTTGTGCAAATAAAAATATTTTTTGTTGTAAAAAAAAATAAACAACTATTTTTTTATGAATATTTTTCGATAAAAAAAATTCTCAAAAATAAAATTTCTTTTATATTTTGAGAATTTATACATGAATAATTTTTTAAAATTGGTATGGATTAGTAGTTATTTTAATTTATAAAATGTGCTACTTTCATATTTTCTCAACAAATCACTTACGGTAAATAAACCATTACCGAAATCCACCCCTGTTTCTAAATATCTAATTGTTCCGTGTGGGGCGTAGTGCATCGCTACGAGCAAGTTAGTACGATGTAATAAAATACCATTATGATATTTAAACTCGTATTTTTTGATGTTAAGCAATTGTTCATACATTTTTGCTAATTTTAACATCATTTCGTCTTGCTCCTCGCAAGTCATTGGGATTTTATACCCGTATTTTTGTACCAAATAAGGTGTAACTTGATAACGACCGTAAGTTGTATTATAAGGGTCCATTATTTGACACTGAAATTTACTCTCTTTTTCTGCTATTAAATATAACAACTTGTCGTAATCATACTGCAAATCCATATTTAGGTTTAGCAGACTATTGAGCATTAGGATAAAAAACATTACGCTTAATTTTGGTGAAACCATCTCCTCTACAACTGAGGCATTCATTGCTAAAATTTGTATTTTTTCTTGTTTTAAAGCATTTTATTGCACTTAATAAAGAATGTTGTATTTATCTTAAAAGTAAAAATTTATACATATTATTTTAAAAAATTTAGCAAATACTATATTTTTTTGAATAACCACAAAAAATAAAGCGTCTATTGCTAAACACTTAAAATATGGCTTTTTATATATTTTTTTTACTCTGTTATTGTCTTTTTTAACTCTTAAATTTTAGTACCCAGAGCCGGGCTCGAACCGGCATGAACTTGCATTCACTGGTGTTTGAGACCAGCGCGTCTACCGATTCCGCCATCTGGGCATATTATTGTTTCGGTACTTTGTTTTTCACAATGCAAAGATAGGTGATATTTTTATATATTTCCAAATTTTTTCTAAAAAAGTTTCAAAAAAAAGTAAAAATTCTTCAAATAGTTATATTTTTTTATTAAAAAGGTAAAAAAACACTATTTTTTTGTTGATTTATTTTTGTTTTTTTAATTTATTTAATGAAAAAGATGATAAATTTGATGATAAATTTGGGGGGGGTCATTAGTTATCATATTTTTGTTACGGTAATTAAAAGTATGGAAATGTTTATTACATCAAAATATAGTGTGATTGCTGAAAAATATTTTACCGTTTCATATAAATCGGAGACGTTAATGCCTCCGATTTATATGAAATAATAAGAAAAAATTTCATTGTTTATTTATCAGACAAAAAATTACAGTAACAAAATAAAAGACATTTTTTTTAACTCTTAGGTAATTTATTTTTTAGATATTCCCTAAACTAAAAAAAACAAAAGTAAAATTTAAGATGAATTGTTTTTTTATTTTTATAAACCTCGAATAAAATAATTTCTATTTCTTATTTTCTTTCCACTTCAATAATTCTATCATTGTTAAAATAATCTTTGTGTAAAATAGGCAATTAAAAATATTTTTCTGCGAATATATCCAATGTTTCTTTCGCTAAATTTTGATTGATTTCTACAAAAATACTTCCATTATTAACCAAATATAATTTTGCCCAATCTGCTACTGTTTTATAAAAAAAGGTTCATGGGAAATTATTGCGGATATAATTTTCTTCTGTATGAATAGAAATGGCATTTATTTAAAAAATATCAATTTGAAAAGTGCGGAGATTTTGGCTAAAGCCAAGGATTGAATTTTTTTATTATCCTCCAGATAAATCTGGAGGCAATTCAAAAAACGTATTTCATTTTTTTTTCCACAAACTTCCTAAGGATCGAGAAAATAATAATGTAAACTTTTTATTTTATTTATTTTTGAGATATAAAAATGTTATCACTGCAAAAAATAGCTTAGTGATAAACAAACTAAATAACTAAAAAATAGAATAATTTTAATTTTATATTTACTTTTTTTAGTGTTTACATTATTTAAAATTCGATCCTAAGAACCATTTATTTTAAAAAAATTAAGACTTTTTATTTTACTTTATGTCCACTCATACCAAAAAAAGCAATATAAACATAACAAATCACAGGTATTAAAAAAGAAATTTGCAAACTAAAAATATCAGCCATTAAACCTTGAAAAACAGGCATTAATGCACCACCCACAATCGCCATACACAAAATTCCTGAACCTGCTTCTGTAAATTTTCCTAATTTTTTGATGGCTAACGTAAAAATAGTGGGGAACATAATCGAATTGAAAAGTCCAATCAATAAAATAGCTATCAAAGCCACAAAACCTTGTAAGAAAATTCCTAACAAAAGCAAAATAGTAGCCACTATACCATTAAAAAATAACACTTTTTGCGGAGCAATATTTTGCATTATCACCGAACCCAAAAAACGCCCAACCATCGCACCACCCCAATAAAATGACAAATAAAAACCTGCTTGTTTTTCTTCTAAATTCAAAATTTGGGGCAAACCAATATAATTTACTAAATATACGCCAATCGAAACTTCTGCTCCTACATACATAAAAATACCAATCGCACCCAATACCAAATGTGAATATTCCCACACATTTTTTTTGTTAGTTTCTTCTATATTTTCTTCTTGTGAGGCTGAAATTTTGGGTAATTTGATAACAAAAATCGTAATTGCCAATAAAAATAAAGCAAAACCAATGCTCACATAAGGAATTTTTAAAGCTTCTGGACTTGGATTTGTACCCAAATTATTCAAAATTAAATACGTTCCGAAAGCAGGTGCAATCGTAGTGCCTAATGAATTAAAAGCCTGCACAATCGTCAATCGACTCGATGACGTTTCGGGAGTTCCCAAAATAGCAATATATGGATTGGCAGCCGTTTGCAATAGTGCCATACCACTTCCCAAAATAAATAAAGCCACCAAAAAAATCGTAAAAGACAAATAAATAGACGCAGGTAAAAACAACAAACAACCAATGCCTGTAATTAAAATACCAATGCCTGTACTTTTTTGAAAACCTATTTTTTTGACTATCCAAATAGAAGGCGGAGAAATTAAAAAATACGCAAAAAAGAAAGCAAAAGGAATATAAGAAGTTTGTGTATAACTCAAATTTAGAATTTTTTTGAGCGTGGGCGATAAAATATCGTTCAAACAAGTAATAAATCCAAAGGAAAAAAATAAAATTGCCATCATTATCAACGCAAATTGATAATTTGGTTTCGAATCTTGCGAGATAGAAGTTTCTATTTTTGAGGTATTATGAGAAATCATACGATTTATTTTTGTGTTTTATGTTTTTGGATTTTTAGGAATTTATTACAAGAATAGTTTTGCTAAACTATGAATAGAAATGGCATTTATGCCATTTCTATTGAAGTTTAGAAAAATATAAGTTCAGGAGATATAAAAATTTCGGCTAAAGCCAACTATCAAAATTTATATTATCCTCCAGATAAATCTGGAGGCAATTCAAAAATAATATTTCGCATAAAGTTACTATTAACCATTTTCTGAAAAGCAAGACAAAAATTTTATTTATTTTTTTGTTTTACTTCATCAAATTTAGTCGCATTTTCTTTTCTCGGCATTGTATTATTTTTTGTATCTACATCAGCCGTTTCGAGTTTCGAATCAATCGTAAATTGAACTACTTGTTTGTCTGTCGTAACTACTTTTTTAATTTCTTGTGCATTTTGTCGCCAAATTTCAGCAGGAATACGCAAAGTTTCTGTCGTTCCATCTTTAAATTGCATATCAATCAAAATAGGCATTATCAAACCACCTATATTTTTTAATTTTAATTCATAAAAATATTTTTTATCATTGACAGCATTTTTTTCTTGTTCTGATAACGTAATACCCGCTTTTTCCATTCTGTTTAACATATCTTGCCAAGCATTTTCTTTGAAAGTTTTGTTGGCAAAAGTCGTGTCTGTTGATAATTTTTTAGTGGTATAAAGCGTTACTTCTTCCAATGAAATATCACAAGCCTCTGTGCCATAAAACCAACCTTTCCAAAACCAATCCAAATCTACGGCAGACGCATCTTCCATAGTTCTGAATAAATCGGCAGGTTGTGGGTGTTTAAATGCCCAACGTTCTGCATATTTTTTGAAAGCATAATCAAATAATTCACGCCCCATAATTGTTTCTCTCAAAATATTTAAGGCAGTCGCAGGTTTTCCATAGGCATTATTTCCAAACTGAATAATCGATTCTGAATTGGTCATAATTGGCACTAATTGGTCTGGACTACTATTCATATAATTCACAATTTTGCTCGCCAAACCGCGTGAAGATGGATAAGTCACAGGATAATCTTTTTTTGCCCATTCTTGTTTTGGTATTTCACATTCAGTAATATATTGCATAAAAGTATTCAAACCTTCGTCCATCCACGACCATTGTCTTTCATCAGAATTGATAATCATTGGGAAAAAATTATGCCCAACTTCGTGAATAATCACAGAAATCATCGCATTACGAATACCACCTGAAACCGTTCCATCTGCTGCTGGTCTGCCGCCATTAAAAGAAATCATAGGATATTCCATACCAAAAACAGGACCATGCACAGAAATTGCGACAGGATATGGATAGTCAATCGTATGTTTTGAATATACTTTTAAAGTCAAATCGATGACTCTTGTTGAATACTGTCCCCAAAGTGGATTTCCTTCTTTTGGATAATAAGACATTGACCATATTTTTTTGCCATTCAAATTGGTTCTCATTGCGTCCCAAATAAATTTTCGTGAGCTCGCAAAAGCAAAATCTCTTACATTTTTAGCGTGATAAATCCAAGTTTTTGTACCTTTTGGCGTATTTTTTTCATTCAATTCTGCTTCTTGTTGTGTAACAATTACAACAGGTTCGCTGCTATTTTCGGCTTGTTTCCATCTTTTTAATTGCATTTCTGTCAATACTTTGGTAGGATTTTGCAATTCACCTGTTGAGGCAACTATATGGTCATCAGGCGTTGTGATTTCGACTTCATAATCTCCAAAAGCAAGTGCAAATTCGCCTTGTCCCAAAAATTGTTTGTTTTGCCAACCGTTTACGTCATCATAAACCGCCATTCTTGGAAACCATTGCGCCATTTCGTACAAATTATTTTTGTCTGTTGGAAAATATTCGAAACCGCTTCGTCCTCTTTCTTTTTTTACTTCTGTGATAAATGAAGACCAATCCAAAGAAAATATAAATTTACCACCTTTTCCTTTTAATGTTTTTGGCAAATTAATTCTCATCATTGTTTTATTGATGATATACGTCAAAGGTTTTCCACTTTCATCTTTTACATTCGAAATTTCATATCCTTTGTTAGAATATTGATTAAAAAGGCTTGTTGTAATTTGATAAGGAAGATTCTCGTTTAATCCAAAATCATCTATTTTATACGTATCACTATCTTTTTTGAAAAGATTTTGGTCTAATTGTAGCCAAATATATTGCAAATCAGAAGGGGAATTGTTATAATAAGTGATTGTTTCTGAGCCTTTTATGTTATTATTTTTTTCATCAAGTGTTACTTTTATTTTGTAATCTGCTTTTTGTTGCCAATATTCATGACCGGGCGAACCATCAGCTGCACGATAGGTGTTAGGCGTAGGTAATTCTGTGCCTAATTGCTCAAATTTAGAAACATTTCGAGGCGGCATTTTGGTTGTTTGTGCAAAATTAAGGTGAGTAATTATCAAACAACATAAAAAAACGAGTATTTTTTTCATTTTGAATATTTTTTAGTGTAAATGTATAGCATTTATGAACATATTGTTGCAAAATTACTAACAAAATAATTATATTTTGTGTTTTTTTTGTTAAAACTAAAATATTTTTATTTTTGGTGCAACGTTTTGTTGTATTTATGTCTCTTATTAAAAAATCATATACATAAAAAAGATTAAAATAAATTTTAAAACTCAAAAAAAATATTACTATGAAAAAATTAATATTGGCATTTTTTGTTACTGCATTATTTGCAAGTTTAGCATTTGCCCAAGAACAAAAATCAGAAACCAGAAATATTACTAATTTTAATCAAGTTAGAAATAGTGGAAGTATGAAAGTTGTGTTGCAACAAGGAGAAAATGAATCTGTAAAAGTCGAAGCAGAAGGCATCGAATTGACAGACATTATCACAGAGGTAAACAACAACGAATTAGATATTTATTTGAAAGGACAAAAAGGCTCGTC
Organism: Cytophagales bacterium; assembly: GCA_013298075.1. Taxonomy (GTDB): domain Bacteria; phylum Bacteroidota; class Bacteroidia; order Cytophagales; family Microscillaceae; genus RDXZ01. The sequence goes on from JAAFJG010000035.1 coordinate 25,383, forward strand.
TTGGAAAAGCAGAACAAAATACAGAGGCAAAGCCATTGTTTATGTATCGTTTAAAAATCTAAAAGAAATTGCAAACGCAGGCTCAGGCACGTTGATCTGCGAAGGAGTTTTTAACACTGGAAGCATAGATATTAGACAAGCAGGCTCAGGAAATATCAGATTGACAAAATTAAATGCGAGTGCAAAAGTAGATGCCACTATTTCGGGTTCAGGAAATTTACAAATAGAATCAGGCAAAGGCAAAATGATGGAAACGACAGTGTCAGGCTCAGGAAATATTGATGTAGGTAGATTTGAAGCGGAAGACGTATATGCCAAAATTTCAGGGTCGGGCAATATTGTAGTCAATGCATCTAAAAGTTTACGAGCTAAAATTTCAGGTTCAGGAACGATTGGTTATCGTGGAGGCGCCCCTAATGTTGAGAAAAACATTTCAGGCTCAGGAAAAATCAGAATGTTAGGAAAAAACGAATAAAACTAACATAAAATTTGTTGTAAAATCCACGATTTTTTTGATTTCGTGGATTTTATTTTTTTATCTTAAAATATTGATTATGAATGTTTTGTTACTGTAATTTTTCGTATGGTAAATAAATAATAGGAGGTTTACTTGTAATTTTATACAAATAAATTGACTTTATTTGTTAAAAAGTTATGATTATTTTAGTATAAAATAATTTTCCACACTTTTAATTAGATTAAGGGAGCATATAAAAAATAAACTACCCACTCAAAAAAACTTATTTTTAGTTCCCTCACCGCTGGGTAGGGTTAGGGTCAGTGTTGTTAAGTTCTAATATTTGTCAGGTAAATTATTTTACAAATCAAAATATAATTTGCCAAATCTATAAGATTTTCAAAAAATTATAGATTTTTTACAGAATATTATACAAGTTAATTTCTATTTTATTTGTTAAAAAAAAAGAATTTAACAACACTGACCCCAGCCCTCCCCAAAGGTGAGGGAGTTTTTTTTGGGTATAATATTTTCTACTTAGTCCCTAACAAGTTTTTTACAAATTTCAATTTTTATTTTTTTTAGACTGATAAAAAATCACTTATTTTTCGACTTATTTAAAATATTGTTAATAATTTGTGTTAAATCTTCAGAAAAATTACCAAAAATAACCACTAACGCATACATAAAAGTAATATAACTCGACCTCATACAAATATTCAAAAAAGTCGAAGAAAAAATAGGCAAAAATGAACTCGTATAATAAATAAAAATACTCAATAGTAAAACTTTTAAACTATTGATATGAAAAGGTTGTAAGCCAAATTTGGCGTATAGAAACGCAAATTTTATCAAATTATATAACACAAAAGATAAAAAAGTGGCAAAAGCAGCACCTGTGATTTGATAAATAGGAATAAAAATATAATTACCAATAATCATCAAAATAGACAAAATAATAATCGACCAAAAATTGAAACGAAAATATTTGGATTGTATCAAAATTTCTGTACTTATACCCGTTGCCATATCGACCACACGCGTAAGTGCAATGAAAAAAACGACCCATTTTCCTTCCATATATACTTTTCCGTTGGGCATTATCATAAAAATATTGTCAATATTGAGCCATATTCCCAAAAATAAAAAACAACCAATGATAAATTGATTTAAAGCAGATTTTTGATAGATTTTTTGAATCAATGATAAATTATTTTCTTTCCATGCTTGCGAAATAATAGGCGTACTAATTTGTGAAATGGCTTTTCGAGGAATATCTAACACAGAACCTAAAAAATAAGCAATCATATAAATTCCCAAAGCACTATTATTTAACATGGCAGGAATCATAATCGTATCAATTTTCATCACCACAATACTGCCTGCACCTGCAAATAAAATATAAGTGCTGTAAGTAAAAATTTCTTTGAGTCTATTTTTTGTTAAAAATGTAGGTTGAAAAGTAATGTATAAAATTTGTAAGTTTTTCAAATAAAACCATAATAATATTCCTATCAAACCATACGAAAAAACTCTTATCAAAACTAAAAAATCAAAAGAAAAATAATGCAACGCATAAAATAAAATCGAGATAATAATTAAAATTCTTAAAATTACTTCTCTAAAAAAAGAGGGAATAGCAATGCGTAAATGTCCGCGTAAATAAGATTCTAATAACATAATTTGCAATAAAAAAATAGCGTATAACCAAACATAACCAAAATAGGCTTGGTTTTCGGGGGCATTTTCGGTGTAATAACTCAACCAAATATCTTGAGTCAAATAAAATATCAAACCAAAAAATAAAAAACAAGCATAACTATAAATAAATAAAAAAGATAACAAACCATTGTGTTTTTTTTCTGAATCTTTGAACATTGGAAAAAATTTGTCCGATAAATTTGCTCCTCCCCAATTACATAAAATTAACAATAGTAAACCTACACTTTCAATCCAACTTATTAAGCCAATTTGTGAAGGAGTAAGAAATTTTGGAGAAAGCCACAAAATATTAAAAGCGCCTATTGCTGTACCTAAATAGCCCGCAAAAGACGCTTTTAAACTCTGACGAATGATAATGCCCATTGAAAATAAAAAATATATGTAAAAAAAGGAAAAAAACTTCTTAATAATTAAGTAGAAAATATTATACCCAATAAAAATATTATACCCAATAAAAATCTTATTCATTACATATCTAAAACGTAGGCGTTAACGCCTACGTTTTAGATATGTATATTTCCAAAAATAAATTTCTTAATATTTGGATAACTTATTTTTTAGATGTTCCCTTAATCTTGAAAATCTTGTCAAAAATAAAAAAACTACTTCAACATTTTTTTAATGGAAGCAAATATTTCTAATTTTTTTTCATTTCTAAAATATTTAATCGGGTGAATAATAATAAGCACCAAAGAAAATATCATAAAAATAGTTTCGTATAAAAATAAATTAGATTGATAAAAATTAGTATTCATTCCAAAAGAAATAAAATAAATAAAAGGCAATAATAACAATAAAATACAAATCAATAACCATATTTTTTGTTCATTTTCTCGCCTTATCAAAACGATAAAAAAGGATAAAATAATACTAAATTGAGAACCTAACAAACCCCAAAAAGAAATATGTTCTAAAATAAAATAAGCCCAATTATTTTCAAAATAAACAATTAGAATAGCAAAAATCAATAAAAAAGTAAAAATATAAATAGGCAAACGCACAAAACCCAACGAAATATCAGAATATTCATATTCTTCTAAAAAATGAAAAATCAAACGCAAAGAAATAAGTGTTACTGATAAACTAATTAAAATATCTGCATTTTGAGCCAAAATAGGTACATTTGACCAAAAAAACTGAAACGCAAAACCTGTTTTATTCAAAGCATATAAACCTAAAAAGAAAATATATAAACCTAAATAACCCACTAAAATATTTTTTACTCGAATAAATAAAAAAAGAATAGCAACACTCATCAAAATAATAAACATCATATATGCACCCAATTTAGTTTGATGAAGCAATGAATCTTGCCAAAAAAAATTAGGTTTTACTAAATGAATAGGAATAAAAGTAGATAAACCTGAATTATTCAAATAAACATAAAAATCTTTTTGTTCTTTGGGTTTAAAATACAAAGGAAAAATAAAATTATGATGGTTGAACATTCGAGAAGCAAAAGGAAGTTGTGTGCCTGTGTGCCTGTGTCGTTCTATTTTTTCTTTCATTTCAAAAAATTCTAATTCTTTCAGCAAAGGATTAGCAAATTCTAACATTAAATCGACCTGATAATCGTTTGTGTTCGCAATTTTAAAATATATCCAATACCCATCATTTGGATTTTGTGCTATTAAATTTAATTGATTATTCAAGTTTCTTTGAAAAGGATAATTGACGCTATCTCGCATTACTTTTGCCAAAGAAGGTTTATTTTTGGAAAGATGAATATTGATAAATCTTTCTAAACCATTCGAATCTTTTAAACTATCTGTAATTAAAAATAAAGGAGAATTTGTACTTGATAAATTGTATTCTGTTTGTGCTGATACATCAAGTATTTTTCCCCATAATATTAAAAAGTATAAATAGCAATAAAAACGATTCATATTCTTATAACGAAAATATAATAAAAATTAAACAAGATATGAAATATTTTTTTTGAAAGAATTGATAAAAGGCAAGAAAATTTATTTTACTAAAAAAAATAAAAGCAAGTTTTTATGGACAAAACTCGCTTTTATTCAAAAACTATTATTCGAAAAAAATATTATAAAACGGCGTTTAATTCTGCTTTATGTTTTAGTTCTCCTTCAAAGCCAATATCGTGTAATTGTCCACGTTTCATTTCTACGCTTGACGTGTGTCCTGCTGCAAAACCTTGTTTTAAGTGCGTAAAGGCTTTTACTGCATCAATCGTATCTCCACAAGTGAAAATATCTACGGCTGCATAACCGTATTCAGGCCAAGTATGAATCGATAAATGGGACTCGGCAATCACGATAACGCCACTTACTCCATAAGGATTAAAAGTATGAAAATGACTACCAATTACAGTAGCACCACTCAAAATCGCTGCTTCATTCATCAATTTTTCAATAAGGGCAGTATCATTCATAGTATTTTTATCACATTGATAAAATTCTGCGATGATGTGATTACCTAATGCTTGCATTTTTACAAAAGTTGTTGTTTATGTAAATAAATAATTTCTTTAAAAATTAAAAACGGTGCAAATTTAACGTATTATATCCAAATAAACAAAAAAATGTAAGTTTTTTTGATAAATTTAATATTTTTTCAATTATTCTACTCCTTCTTTTAATCTTTCTGTATTTTCAGCCATACGTAAATTATCGATAAAATCAATAATATTTCCGTCCATTACGTTGGGCAAATTATAGGCTGTAAAGTTGATTCTATGGTCTGTAACCCTACTTTGTGGATAATTATAGGTGCGAATTTTGGCACTTCTATCACCTGTACTCACCATCGTTTTGCGTTGTTGTGAAATTTCTGTTTGCTGTTTATTCAACGCATCTTCATACAAACGAGAGCGCAACATACGCATCGCAATCTCACGATTTCCTAATTGACTTCTTTCGGTCTGACAAGTTACCACAAAACCTGATGGAAGGTGTCTTAAAATAACTTTTGTTTCTACTTTATTGACATTTTGTCCACCTGCTCCACCACTTCGAGCCGTTTGCAATTCCAAATCTGCATCTCTGATTTCAATATCAATCTCCTCCGCTTCGGGCAAAACCACCACACTCGCCGCAGACGTATGCACACGTCCTTGCGTTTCGGTTTCGGGTACACGTTGCACACGATGCACGCCTGATTCAAACTTCATCATCGCATACACATCTTCGCCTACCATACCCACAACAACCTCTTTATATCCGCCAGAACTTCCTTCTGTAACGTCCAAAACGGTCATTTGCCATTTCATTCTTTCAGCAAATCTTTGATACATTCTATATAAATCTCCTGCAAAAATGGCTGCTTCATCACCTCCTGAACCACCACGAATTTCAAGGATAATATTTTTACTATCATTAGGGTCTTTTGGAATGAGTAAAGTTTTAATTTCCTCTTCCATGTCAGATTTTTTAGGTAATAATTCATCGATTTCAGCCTTTGCCATTTCCCTAAATTCAGGGTCTTTTTCAGTTTCTAATACTTTTTTGGCAGAGGCGATATTTCCTAAAATCATTTCATATCGACAATAAGCTTCATCGATTTTTCCTAAATCTTTATATTCTTTTGAAAGTTTTTTATATTGTTTTATATCAGCGGTAGCGTCTGGTCTTGTAACTAATTCGGCTACTTCTAAATATCTTTTACGAATAGATTCTAATTTATCTAACATATTGCTTTATTTTTTTGAATTTATTTTTTGTTTATTTTTTTTGAATTTATTTTTTTGAGGATTAGACAAGCAATGTTTTTTATAAATAAATAGTTGTGTTACTTATAAAAATAAAACCCATTGTATCGTTTTTACTTGTAAAATTACAAATAAAAAAGAATTATAATGGGTTATTGATGAATAAAAATATTCCTAACGATGACGTTTTACGTCAGATACGCTCAATTTTGTACGTCCTTTTGCTCTGCGGCGTGCCAATACTTTGCGACCATTAGCAGTTGACATACGTAAGCGAAAACCGTGTTTGTTTCTTCTTTTTCTATTCGAAGGTTGATAGGTACGTTTCATTTTATTATGACTATTTTATAATGTTAAAAATCAAATTTCACAAAAGAGTTGCAAATATAAATTCTTTTTTTGATATATTCATAATTTTTATGAAAAAATAAAAAAAATTTATTTTACAACCGCAATTTTTCCTACTAATGTTTCACTTCCATCTATTTTTGTAGCAAAAATAAGATACACTCCTGTCTCGGCTTGTGTGCCTTGATAATCTTTTAAATTCCAAGAAGTTGTGCCGCCATTTGCTTTGGTTTCAAAAAATAAACGTCCTGCTGTATCTGTAATTTTTACCAAACTATTTTCTGCCAAACCTGAAATTCCTACCTCTCCATAATAATCAGGACGCACAGGATTGGGAAATATTTTTATATCTCCAAAATTTTCTGTACTTTCTGTGGCATCTGTCCGATAAGATACAATGCCATTGTCATTCAACACAAATAATTCTCCCGTTTGTGGATTTAATGCCAAATCAACTATATTATTATCGTACAAAGGACTATTATCAACGTTAAAATAATCAATATTTTGTGTGCCATCTGCATTAAAAAGCCACAGACCATTTTTTGTGCCAATCCATTTTCTATTTCCGCCATCAACCGTAATATTAGTAACAATTTCACTTCTCAAAAGTGGACGAGTCGAAAAAATGGGGGTAAAAAAATTAGTATTGCTGTCAAATATTCGATTCGAACTAAATAAAATAGCCACGCCTCGATTTGTACCTACCCAAATTTGTCCATCTTTGTCTTGAGTAATGCTATTAACAATATTATCGGGTAAATTGCCATTGCTTGCTCCGTTGGTAATCAAGCGACTTCTATTGGTTTTATCATCAAAAACCCATAAACCACCTACGGCTGTTCTCATCAATTTAAAACCATTTTTATCGATAAAAATATCAATAATTTGTCTGCTTTCGGGCTGGGCAGAGGTGAAACTTTGCCAAGTATTGTTGGCTCTTTTGACGTGTAAATAAGGAGCAGAATTATTGGGCTGAAATTGTGTAAACCAAACATCACCATTTTTATCTACGGCAACACTCGTGATGCGTAATTTTCCTGTAATATCATTTTGAAAAGTGGTGCCTGTGGTGCTTGTATTCAAAATTGAAAAAGTATTGTCATTTTTTTTAACCAATACGCCATCACCAAACGAAGTAAAATACCAACTTTTATCAACATTTGAATATTGCATATCGACAAAATCTTTCAAATTTGGAATATTTTGAGCGTTCAAAGCATCATAATTATTATAATTTTTCCAAATTCCATTATCAAAAATATAAAAACCTAACATTTGATTTTTGGCTGAAATGGTATTATCAAAACCTCCCGAACTTACTGAGATTTGTCCATTCCCAACGGCAATTCTTTGGGTCGATATATTGGCGGGACTATTGGGAAAATATTTTTCAAATATTGTATTGTTATTTTTATTAGTAATTAATCCATTTTGACTATCTGCGGCAAATATTTTTCCATCTTGATTGATATGCGATTCTTGTAAATTGACAAATAAAGAATTGTTAATCGTGCTAAAAATCTCGTCAGTTCCTGCCCTAAAAATTTGATTTTGATTATTGACAATTATAAAATTTTGTGTTGCGTTAATGTTTTTGAGAGAAGTCAAAGAGCCAATATTTACATTTGTCCATGCATTATTATTGAGATGTGTATATCGATATAACAAATTATTATTCTGAATAGCATATACTTTTTCGTTAAAACTAACTATTTTCGTTGTATTTATATTGTTTATACCATTAGCGTTAGTAAATCTTTTCCATTGGTTAAAGTCTTTGAGATTGTTGTTTAATGCCCCAATCATTACGCCATTTTCTGTGCCTAATACCAAACTATCTTTAGAAATAGTCGCACTATTTATTTTGAGATTTGCTCCTGCTATACCTAAATTTTGATAGGTATCTACGATAATTTTTCTATCACTATCCCAAACAATCACGCCAAAATCAGTACAAATATATCCTTTATTTTGATAAAAATAAATTTGATTGATAGTTTTGCTTTGTGTGATTGATAAATCTTTGATAAGTGTATTATTTAGAATTTCTCCATTTTTTAACCAATTCAATGTGCCATTTTGATAAGCAATTAATAACGCTGTTTTTTGTGCATCAAAACCAATAGCAGCCATATTTCCATCGCTCAATCCATCAATTTTAGACAAAGTATAAGTCGAATTTTCATCAAAAGGTAAAAAGAAAATGCCATTTTTGGCTTGAATATAGGCTCTTGTATTTGTTAATGTTATTTTTTGTGCTGATTGATAATTTGCATGCACGCGAAATGTGTGCATCTGAATATTTTGAGCAGATAAAAAAGAAGTAGTAAGCAGAAATAAAATCAAAAATATATACATTTGATTAGAAAAATTAAAAATGAAATAAAACAAAAAAATATTTTTAGCAAAAGTACTAAAGATATTACTGATAATGCAATGTTTTTTTAAAATATAGTTTATAGAAGTAAGGGAGCATCTAAAAAATAAACTACCCACTCAAAAAAACCTACTTTTGGTTCCCTCACCGCTGGGGAGGGTTAGGGCAGTGTTGTTAAGTTCTAATATTTGTCAGGTAGATTATTTGGTATTGTCCCAAATTCGTTGCAGAAAAAGTATATGGTTGTACAGACGTTGCATACAACGTCTATACTGTAGCAAATGTTCCAAAATAAAAAACTTGCAACGAATTAGGAACGGCATCAATTATTTTACCTGACAAATATTAGAACTTAACAACACTGACCCCAGCCCTCCCCAAAGGTGAGGGAGTTTTTTTGGGTATAATATTTTCTACTTAGTCCCTAAACTCTGATAGAAATTATTGTAATTTCAAAGTAACCAAAGTCAAAATAGCTAAAATAACACTAATTGTCCAAAATCGTGTAACAATTTTTGCTTCGTGATAGCCTTTTTTCTGAAAATGATGATGCAAAGGTGCCATCAAAAATATACGCCGACCTTCTCCATATTTTCTTTTCGTATATTTAAAATAACCTACTTGAAGTATAACAGAGATATTTTCTGCTAAAAATACGCCACACAAAAGGGGAATTAATAATTCTTTTCGTAAGCATAAAGCCAAAACTGCAATCACTCCACCCAACATTAAACTTCCTGTATCTCCCATAAAAACTTGTGCAGGATACGCATTATACCACAAAAAACCTATACACGCACCCACAAAAGCCGCACAAAAAATAACAACTTCACCTGAATTAGGCAAATACATTACATTCAAATATCTTGATAAAATAACGTTTCCTGCCACATAAGCAAAAATCGCCAAAGTCAAAGCCACCGTAGCGGAAGTTCCCGCCGCCAAACCATCAATGCCATCAGTCAAATTTGCACCATTCGAAACCGCTGTGATAATAAAAATAACAATAATGGTATAAATTAACCAAGTCAAGTCTATATTTCCCCATTTTCCAAAAACATTATAATCAAATTCATTATTCTTCAAAAAAGGAACCGTGGTTGCTGAACTTTGCATATCTTTAAATTCTTGGCTTACCGCAGTAGTACTACTAAATTGATTAGTTTGCATATCTTTGTATTTTCTGACTGTAACGCTCTGATTAAAATGCAAAGTTAAACCGATTATCAAACCTAAAACAATTTGCCCAAAAACTTTATATTTTCCTTTGATACCTCTATCTCCCACCAGCCAATTTGTTTTTGTTTTTGTTACTTTTGTGTAATCGTCCAGAAAGCCAATAAAACCCATCCAAACGGTAGAAATCAACAATAAAATAATATAAACGTTATGTAATTTTGCAAAAAGTAAAGTGGGAACAACAATTCCGAGAATAATCATCAAACCACCCATCGTGGGCGTTCCTTTTTTATCTACTTGTCCTTGCAATCCTAAATCTCGAATAACTTCGCCCATTTGATGTTTTTGTAACATTCTAATAATAGGTTTTCCAAAAATAGAAGCAATTAAAAGGGAAAAAATAGAAGCCATTCCTGCTCGAAAAGAAATATACTGAAATACTCCCGTACCTGGAATATGTAAAGTTTTATGAAAATAATCAAATAAATAGTATAACATTTTGATTACGATTATTATTATGGTGATAGTTTTGTTGCAAATTTTATTTTTTTTTGTCTGATTTGCAAATTTGAGGGGATTTTTTTATCTATTTTTGTTGATTTGCCTTTAAAAAAATAATTGGAGGTAAAATGCCTCCAAATATTCTCCAACCAGCTATGGAAAGAATACAAATACTTGTTATTCTTATCTGCTGCAAAATTAGTTCTAATTTTTCGAATAAAAAAAATTTTTAGCAAAAAATATCAATATTTTGTAGTATTTTTACAAAAAATACTATCCATTTATAATATTTCTTATCAAAGCTTGCCTTTTTAAGCTTTCAATAAGTTCATTTTGTAGTTCTTCGACCTGTGTTTCTAATTGATTTAAGTGAGAAAAAATTTTTTCAAAGTTTTTTTCTGATAAAATAATTTCATTTCCATCTTCTGTTTGATTAAATTGGTAATCAACGCCTAATGATTCGATAGTAAATTTTTTGCTTTCCATATTTTTTTATGTAAAAATAAAGTTTAATTGTTGAGTTGAAGTTTTATCGCATTATTTTTGTGCAAATTTATCAATAAAATTGGAAAAAATGTATGTTCGTTTATTAAAATTATTTTTTTATATTATTTTAAGTTGGATATTTTTAAATATAATGGTAGAATTTATTATTTTTATCAAAAAAAAAATATTTCCTACTAATATTATCACACAAAGATATGGAAAAAATATTACGCAAAAAGCATATCCAAACCTAAAAAAAACAGAAATTAATGAATTATTAAATCATATTTGGGGTAGAAAAAATGAATTTGATGCTTTTTCAGGCTTTATTGAAAAAGAATATCAGTCAAAATTTGTAAATATTGATAAAAATGGGTTTAGAATTACAAACAATGAAAAAATGCCGATTGATACAAATGATTATAATATTTTTATGTTTGGTGGTTCACATTTATTTGGGTATGGCGTAAAAGACGATGAAACGATTGCTTATTATTTGCAAAAAAAGTTAAATAATAAAAAAAAACAAGTAAAAATTTATAATTTTGGGTGTGCTTTTTATTATTCAGACCAAGAAAGAAGTCGTTTTGTGCATTTATTATCCCAAAACCAAATCCCCAATCAAGTTATTTTTTTGAATGGATTGAATGAATTTTATTTTGAAAATCCTTATCATTCAGAAAAAATAAAAAATTTAATGGCTGAAAACATCAATACAATTGGCGAAATTTGGTGGAATCAATTTCCTTTGATGAGAAAAAAACAAATCGAAAACAATGAAAATAACAATAAAATGTCAATTCAAAAAATAATTCAAAGATTTGAAAATAATTTACAAATTGTCCAAAAATTATGTAAAAGTTATCAAATCGAATTATTAGAAGTTTTGCAGCCTATTCCTTTTTATGAATATGACTTAAAAAATCATTTATTTTTGCCTAGAAATGAAATATTTATCGAAAAAGGTTATCAAAAAATGCAAGAAATAAAATTATTTTGTTCTTTTTTAAATCTTTCAAATATCCAAAAAAATCAACATAAAAATTTTTATATTGATAAAATTCATTATACGCCTGAAATGAATGAATTGATTGCTATCCATATTTTAAAAACTTTAAAAATCTATCAAAAGTAATTTTGAATAGATTTTTAAAGTTTTATATTTCAAATTTTAATCGTCTGAACTTCCTCCGCGTGCCAATAAAACATCTTGATAACCTTTTAAAATTTTGACAACTCTCATCACATCGGCATCTCTTCCGTAATATTCGTTGGCTAAATGAAGGTTTCCTTCATTGAGTTTTAACGCTTTTTGTTTTTGTCCGTTGGCGGTCAATTCTGTGGTACGTTTAATAGCATTTGCTAATTTAGTTATCACATAATTTTTTCTTACTTCTTTGTCTTTGATTTCAAAAGATTGAGATTTGAATCTATCATACCCTTCAAAATAATCTTGGTTAGCTGTGTCTTGTATTAATTCTTTTTCCTCATTCTTTGAAAAAGGAATTTTTATTTTATGTGTTTGTGTGATATTTTTTTTCTTTTTTACATCATAATAAGAAATATTTACTACAATATTTTCTCTTATTTTTTCTGTCAAATAACCTTCTAATAGCATAATTTGCGTCAAACCATTATTCATATTGTCTATATTGATACGAATAGTTTGATTTGCTTTTTGTTTATGTTCATAGCCATAAAATTCGGTCATCATAAATTTTTGAGGCAATTCGATTTCTACTTTTACATTTTCAGCGACAGGTGAAAAAAGGCTTTGCAATTCAGTCATAAATACCTTTTCAACGTCTTCTTCATCACCTAAAAAATGAGATTGTCCTTTGCCTTTTTTTGCTAAATTAGTAAGCATCTCTTGTTGTACGTTGCTACCTACGCCCATCGTTGATAAATAAATTCCTTTGTCAATATATGTTTTTGAATTTTCAATAATTTGGTTAGGATTTGTAATTCCTGCACTTGCAATGCCATCAGTCAATAAAATAACACGATGCGCATATTCTTTCATATTGATTCTTTTTTCCACTTCTTTAAAACCAAGCATTAAACCTGCATTGATATTTGTACCACCTTCGGTTCGTATTTCACTTATTTTTTGTAAAATAAAATCAATCGTTTCTACTCTTTGAGCAGGAATAATCGTTTGTGCGTCTGAACTAAATTTCACAATCGATAACACATCTGTTGGTCTTAATTGCTTTACAAACGTTTTGAGAGCTGTTTTTACTCTTTCCAATTTGTTAAATTCTGCCATTGAACCGCTGTTATCAATCACCAAACAAATATTCATTGGCATAATATCATCGTTACTATTTTTTTTGGCTGTTGTAAAACCAATTTGCAAAATATTTTTATTTTCTTTGGGTTTTTCATTTCCCCAACGCAAATCAATTTTTACATTTTCCTCGTTTTTTTCAGGCAATGGCAAATTATGTAAATGATAATTCATAAATTCTTCGACCACCACCTCAGAAGGTTTTGGAATAGATGGATTGTTTCGAGTGCGTCCCATTGAGCCTGACGAGTGTCCCGCTTGTGCATATACGTTCATCATCATACAAAGATAAATGATTGAAGTATAGAAAATTGTAGTATAATTTTTTAAGAAATAAATTCCTAAAATTGAAACAAAATTATTTTTCATACGTTTATGTATTTTTTTTTGAATAGATTACCATACAAAAATAAAGATGTTACAAAAAAATCAAAATAAAAAAAAACTATTTTTTGAAATTGTATTTTTTTATGAAAAACTAAAAAGGTTCATGGGAAATTATTGCGGAGTTAATTTTATTTTACTATAAATAGCCATTTATTTTGAAAATATAGAAAAATATCAATTTGAAAAACGTAGAGATTTCGGCTAAAGCCAACAATTGAATTTTATATTATCCTCCAGATAAATCTGGAGGCAATTCAAAAAACATATTTCAATTTTTTTTTATTTTCCGCACAAATTTCCTAAGAACCACTAAAAAATAATAGGCAAAGACATTTGTTGTTTAACAATCGAACCATTTACTTTAGCGGGAATCCATTTTACATCAATTTTTTTCATCGCATTGAGTACTTGTTTTTCGTATTCTTCTGTTAAATTAATGTTTTTTGTGATGCGAAAATCTGTGGCTGTGCCGTTGGTATTGATAGTAAATTGTAAAAATATTTTTCCTTCGTATTTATTTTTAGGTTGTTTGAAAACTTTATTAAATTCAATATAAAATTTGTCTAAGCCACCTTCTACGCTTACAAAACGATTATTTTCATTGATATTTAAGTTAGTTTTTCCTGCTAAAATCCAAGATAAAGCTATCATCAAAACAATACTTGCTGCTAATTTGTGCCAAAAATAAAAATAAAAATCACTATTTTTCATCATCAATAATCTTTTTTTTACGTCAGATTGATTGAAAGAATGAGCAAAAGGAATTTGTATTTTTTGTGTGAGATTTTTAAGTAATAATCGCCCATAATTTTGTGGAGTTGTCTCTCTCAAAACTCCTACATCAGCAATATATTCGTGTTGCAAACGCAAGGCAGAAGCATAAAAATAGACAAAAGGATTGAACCAAAAAAATATTTTTATCACTTCTATCAACAAAACATCAATCGTATGTTTGTCCCAAATATGTCTTTGTTCGTGATATAAAACCAAATCTTCTTCTTCTGTGGTGAGATTTTGTTTATTATTCCAAAATATATAATGAAAAAAAGAGAAAGTTTCCCAATTTCCTTCTGTATTGATAAGAATATAACCTCTTTTATGCGTTTGTGGTAATCTCGCAATTTTTTCAAATATCAAATATAAATGAAAAATAAATCTTACTAATAAAACTAAAGTAACCAACCAATAACCATAAAAAATTGTATTTTCCCAAGAAATATATACATTTTCTATGTTTTGTATATTTTGTTTATCAATTATTAAGGTCGGAATTGTTTGCAATGACAAAGGCGATTCCCACGCAGAAAACTCCCAAGTAGGCAATAAAATAGAAAATAAAATACTTGCTAATAAAAAAAAACGATTGCGACCAAACGATTTATCTTTGGCTAAGAAAAAATAATAAAAACTATGAAAAATTCCTAAACTTACAAAAGTTTCCATATAATTATTGTTTAAAAATATACAAAACAAGGAAAATAAATTCAATTATTTAAGGCTTTTACGGAAATTTTGACTGATAAAAATAATTTTGTAAAATAGTTTGACTTCAGTCTAATTATCTATTTGAGAAATATAAAAATTTTGGCTAAAGCCAAGAATTGAATTTTATATTAACCTCCAGATAAATCTGGAGGCAATTCAAAAAATACATTTCAAAAAAAAATCTTTTCTGCACGAATTTCCTAAGAACCAAAAATATAAGTATATATACTATCGTTTATAGATAGATAGAGCCTTATTTTTTAAATAAATATTGGCGGCTGCGAAAAAAATCTTAATATTTCCCTGTTTTAAAACTAATTTCTCTTTTAGTTGAATTTCCTAATTTATCTACAGCACGCAAAATAATTCTATAACTTTTATTTTTTTGAAAATTACGAATAATACCCAAGTAAGGTTGTTCAGGTTGTTCATTAATAGAATAACGAATTTCTTCATAACCTGCACCCATATCGGTAGCCGCTAAGAAAAGAGATATAAAAGATGGATAAGTATTGGTTTCTTTATCAATAGGAGGCGAGCTAAATGTTGTATATACTTCGGGACCTTTATCATCAACAATAAATTCAACATTTTTTACATTTCTATTATTTACATTATCATATCCAAAATATTCTACTTTATGATATCCACCTTGTAATACGTTAAAACTTTTGTTATAAGTATTTTCTACGGCATCACCATCTACACTATAAGTAATACGTTGCAAGCCAGATTCGGGGTCAGTGGCGGTAAAAGCCAATAAAGTTTCTCTGCTAATAAATGTTGTATCACCTTTTTGAAAACTTGCCCCCAAGAATCTTGAACTTAAGGCGGGTCCTGTTAAATCTACATATACCTGCCCAACGCTATGTGTATATTCATCATATTTCATATCGTTGCCTGCTCCTTGATTGTCCATATTATCTATAGCATAGTATTTAACTGTATGCAAACCTGCTTTATTTGGCAAATAAAAAGGGTCATCATAATCTTTATATTGCTCGTTATCAATAGAATATAATATTTTTTTGATACCTGATTTATTATCTACTGCGGTTAGTTTCAATTTGGTTCGTCCTGAAAAATATACTTTAGCATTTTCACCTTCTCCTACAATAAATCTATCTCCTAAAATATCTGAAGACATAATTGGCGAAGTTTTATCCAAATAAAAAGTAACTTTGGTTGCTTCTTCTTTGTTTGTAACTTTGTCTACAGAATAATAAGTAAGTGTATGTTCGCCATCACTCAAATAAACAAACGGAATTAAAGCACGTGGAGCGGGATATAATTTTTCACCATCAGCATCTAATTCATAATAAGTGCGTGCCAAACCCGAAATACTATCTGAGGGACTTAAATATATTTTTGTATTAGTAGAAATAATATTATTACTATTGATACCAATAATAGAATGATAAGTTTTAGGAGGGCTGGTATCGACTGTAAAAATATTATTTTGCATTTTTTCTACATTCCCTACATTATCTACGGCATAAAATTTTAAATCGTATTCGGCTTCTTTTCCAAAATCAACCGTTGATTTATAAGGTGCAAAAGGAACACTACCATTGATAGATTGATATAAATTTTGTATTCCTGACATGTCGTCTTTTGTTCTTAAATCTACTTTTAAACCTTTTCCATAATAGTTTTTTCCGTTATTAAATATATAAGGTGCGCCTGAAAAAGTAATATTAGAAGTGGGAGCAATGCCATCAGCATAAATAATATAATTATCTTCTGTTTTGTGCAATCCATCAATATGTCTTAAATTGTGTTTTCCGTGTCCATCTAAATAAATAGGTTTGTATTCATTTTTTATTTTAGTATTATCTGTGGGCGATAAAGGCGTAGGCGTACCTGTAGGCGTATGAGAAATAAATAAATAAACAGGCAAAGCTGCTTGTTGATAATATCTACCTAAAGTATCGACATAAGATTTTTTCTCGTGTGTGAGTGGTTCTTGTGCTGATAAATTATTAACCAAAAAGAATAAAAATAGAATATAAGTTAGACGAAAAATTTTCATTTTTTTAATAAATTATTACAAATATATATAATAATTTTTATATGATTTTAATGACTGTTAAAAAACTTATTACAAAAACGGTGCTAATATAGTGCATAATTTTTAATAAAAAAAAGAACTAACTAAAAATTACTTTATTTTTTTTTGTTTTTATTTTTATAATGATGTAATTTATTGATAATCAATTAGTTATAATATATATACAGAAATAAAAGATAGAATAATAGCCATAAAATCAATATTAAAAATATTTGTTTTAAATATTGATAAAAAAATAATATTAATTTTTCTGTATTATGACTCTCTATTTTTTTCTGAATTTATTACCAATTTATTTTTACTTTTCTTAAAAAATGTTCAATTATTTTTCTGTAATGGACTTAGAGTAATCTCAATAATATTTATCAAAGAAACTAGTAATAATTTACCAAAATACATACAAATTTGATATAACTTTTTTATGATGGGTGAATTTTTGAGCCAAAAAATAAAATTTTATAGTTTTATGGCTATGTTTTTCTTGGTTTATGTGCATGGGTACAATCTCAATGAAACTTATTTGTATTCGAGTTCATTGGTGCGAGAGCCAATGACATTCACGACTTTTTTCGAGTATTTTTTTTCGAATGGTTTATTGCGTTTTCGTATTCCTTTGCTTTTCATTATTTCAGGTTATTTATATGCTTTCAACGATTATAAACCTTATCAACAAAGAACTTTAAAACGACTAAGAACTTTAGGAATACCTTATTTAATATGGGGTTTTTTTGCTCTTTTGCTGACTTATTTATTAGAATTTAATCCTTTGATGAGAGAGGCAATCAAATCGAGTTATCAAACCAGAATGAGCGAAACGATAATTTTTGTCCAAGATTATCATTTTGAACATTGGCTAATGAGAATGATTGTTCCTTTGGCATTTCAATTATGGTTTATTCGAGTTTTATTGGTATATAGTATTGCTTATCCTTTGTTGAGATGGTTTGTGATAAAAACACCTAAAATTTGGTTTCTTATTTCATTCTTTTTTTGGTTTGTAGGGTTGAATTTATTTTTTATTGAATCGGAAGGATTATTATTTTTCTCGTTAGGAATTTGGTTACAGAAAACAAATTTTGACATAGAAAAATCACCAAAATACTTAAATCCTACAATTTTAATGATTATTTTTGTTTCGAGTTGTTTTATAAAAACATATTTAGCTTTTCAAGGATATAATTTTTTAAATGGATTTAATACAGTTTTGATGTTTTTTTTGTATAAAATAACAGAAATAACAGGTTTTATTGGTATTTGGTATGGAGGAAATAGTGTGGTAAGATGGGCAAATAAACAAAAAATATTACAAAAAATAATGTCTTTTTCGTTTATGATTTATGCTTTTCATGTGCCAATTTTATATTTTGTGATGTTAGCAGTCAATCATTATTTGAGAAATTGGCAATATCATCGATTTTTTACCTATTTATTTATACCTATATTTATTGTTATGGTATCAATTTTAACAGGTTTTTTATTGCGAAAATTTACTCCAAAGGTATATCATATATTGACAGGAGGAAGAGGAATAATATAAATATCATCTTACAAAAAAATTATTCAGATTCTTTTGCTTTGTTGGTAGGTGGCGTTTCGTTACTTTCTTCTTCAATTTCCTCAATTTCGATTCCCATTTGTAAAATTTCTTCTAAATGTTTTGGTTCTTCTTTGTGTAATTTTTGTAATTCTTTAGGAGAAATTTCAACTTTTAATACAAATAAATAGCTATCATCATCTTGAAAAGGAATAAATTCGAAGTCTAATTTTCCAGTTGTTTTTCTTGCCATGTCAATCAAACCCAAACCTGCTCCGCCTTTGGTAGATAGTTTTCCTTCTTTGATTTGTTTGCGATACATTTCTTTGAGTTCGGCTCTGGTTGCTCCATTGACAATATTGAGCATTGTTTCTAATTTTTCTCTTTTATCAGTAGAAATTCGATTAGAAGTAATTACATAATAAGTGTCTAATTTTTTGCCGATTAAAAACAAACCTTTTCCCACGATTTCCTCTGTAAATTCGTCGGAATGTCGTGTCATATTTTGCAAAGTTTCTATTAAAACGTGATAAATTCTTCGTCTTGTGGTGATGGTTTCATCTTTTCCTATAATTTCATCTTCTGCCATTACAGTAAACATTTTTGTAATTTCATGACTGAAATCACCCATATATACCAACGAAATTCCGTTAGTATTTAATTCTTCATAGACTGTAAGCACAGATTTTAACAAGCGAACATCAAGTTTCATATTTTTTTTATTAGAATTTTATTTACAAAGATATAAATCTTACACTAATCTTACATTACATTTAACAATTATTATGCAAAATATTTTATTCATTTTGATAATCTTTCATTTCATTGATAAAATATTCTTTCAAACGTTTTGCTTCTTCTTCTAATTTATTCATTTTTGATGAATATTCTTGATTTTCAGATGATAAAACTTCTTTATCAACGATTATATTTATACATTTTTCTTTCTCAAAAAAAAACTTTATTTCTCTATATTTTAATGTTTCATAATCGTTTTGTGATTCGAAAATCAATATTAATTTCCCATCGTTATCGTATAAATATTCTGTTTCATAAATAATTTTATCTATCATTTCTATTATTTTATACATACGTAACGTAGGTTCATCGCTTGTATAACTATAATAAGAAGATTGTTTGTATTGTTTTTTTTTGGCATCATGCCACGCAAATTTGTGATGATTAAAAACGATACTATTTTCATAATATTGATTTTTTTTCGTTTTTTCTTTGATATAATTATATAAATCTTGAATATTTCGAGTGCTACTGGGCTGTCTTTTAGGGCGAGTATTTTGTGCTGTGATAGAAAATATAACAGAAAATGCCATAAAAATAAATGAAAATAAAATAATAATTTTTTTTAACATAATTTAGAATAAATGAAATTTATTTTTATTTCATCTTAATCAACAACGAAAAGAATATTTTTTTGGTATTTAATTTTTGTGAAATATTAGTATCTACACAAATTTAGGATAAAAATTTTAAAAAATAGATAATGTCCGAATAATATTTGTAGTTCATAGGATATGAGTGCGGATATAATTTTATTCTATATGAATAGAGATACTATTTAGGGAGCATATAAAAAATAAACTACCCACTCAAAAAAAACTATTTTTAGTTCCCTCACCGAAGGTGAGAGGGGTGGGGTATAATATTTTCTACTTAGTCCCTTATTAAAAAAAAAAATAATTTCAAAAATGCAGAGATTTTGGCTAAAGTTAATGGTTGAATTTTTTAGTATCCTCCAGATAAATCTGGAGGTAATTCAAGAAAAAAAATTTGAAAAAAAACCATTTTCTGTACAAATTTCCTAAAAACCTATTTTTTTAATCTAAAACCAATTTATTCAAATAAACTTCTTTTTTACTTTCGAGAGTAAACCAAGAAAAATATTCTTTATTTTCTTCTTTAGTAATTGCCATTGTACCTAAGAAATTGATTTTTTCACCGCCATATTTTATATTATCCAAATACAAACGCAGTTCACCTGTTTTATTTTCGGTAAAATAAAATGCCCAATGTTTTGCTCCTTGCCCCAAAATCACGTAAGGAGCGGTATGGGTGATGTCCGCATTAAAAGGTCCATAAGTTTTTTCATTTGAAAAATGTAAAGAAATAGTTTTATTAGGATTTTCTGAAATGACTACCCATTCTTCACTTTTGGGTGCAAATTTTAAAGAAATAATTTTATTATAAATTCCTTTGAAATATTTGTCATTGATAAACAGTGAATCTTTACCTACTCCTGCATTTTTGATAATGGCAATAGTTTTTCTACTTTCACTCACACAATATTTATCTACATTTTTTGAAAAAACTCCGTCTCCCGTAAAATGTAAAGTTTTGGTGGCTTTATCAATATAATTAAATTTATTATACTCTTCGCCCATATCAATATTATCGACTTGTTTTTGGTAAGGTCCGTATAATTTATCATTGCCTAGATAATAAAATTTATCGTTTTTTACGACGCTCAAACCATAGTTTGTTCCTCTTTGTGTTAGATTTTTAAAGTCAAATTCAGGTGTATCAATTTTTTCCTGTTGGTATGTTCCTACTTCTCCATTATGTGTTATGAGTGTAAAACCGTTGATTTCTTTTCCATTCTGCTTGATAGGAGTACCTCCTTGTTTTTCTACTAAAATTACCCATCTATTTCCTGCGCCTTCTATAAACCCAAAAGAATGAATAGTTTTATAAGGTCCTAATTTAGTACCGTTTGAAAAAGTTACATAACATTCTTCAGGTTTTTCGACGTAAGCCAATGCCCATCTAGTTCCATCAGCACTCAAATAATAATCGATAATATCAGCGTAAGGTCCGTAGGCTTTTCCATTCACTATAATTTTATTAGTACCTTCTGATTGATTGATTAAAGCATGCGCCCAAGTTTTTTTAGCAATTTTTAGTGTAATTGGATATTCAGGTAAAAGATAATTTCCTAATTGTTTTCCGTTTAAAAACACCAAACTTGTATCGCCTCTTGAGTCTATAAACCCCCAAGAGCTAAGATTAAAAGTAGGTTTTTCGACTAATCTTCTGTCAAAAGGACCATATACTTTTTCGCCGATATGATAATTTCTGGTAAATTTTTTCACATCAGCCGTTACTACAATATAACCTAATTCATCTTGATAAATACCAAGTGAATTTTCGTTTTGGGCTACTACTTCATCCGTTGTGAGTGTGTATATTTTTTTTTTAGTAATTAGGTTTCTGGGTATTTCTTGTGCATTTATAATATTTAAACTAAAAAGACAACATAAAATACTACTTATCCAAAAAAAATTTTTTTTCATGATTTTAATTGTAAATTATATTTAAACAACAATTTTTTTAATATTTAAAAAAAATATGTTGGTAATATGTAGAACATAAATATATACGTAAATAATAAAAAAAAGTAAATTTATTTAATAGAGTTTTTTAAATGGTAGCTAAAAATTGACAAAAATCATTAAAAATTCGAGAAAAAAGAAAAAAAATCCGT
>JAAFJG010000036.1 GCA_013298075.1 Cytophagales bacterium
TTAAGTTAAAATCTTTTTGGGGATTGAGCGTATAACCTAAAATATTGACAAACAAATCCTGTAAAAAACCTTCTTGATATTGTTCTTCTTTTGCATTTTTAATATTTTCTTGAATATTTTTATTGGTAAAATGGGCTTGAAATTTATCAAAAGCATTTTTTATTTCGTCTTGATTTTGTAGTGCTACAAATTCTTTTAGAACTGTTTTTTGAAATATTTGCATTGTTTTTTAGATTAATTTATTGATTTTCAATGAGTTGTATTTCTTCTTTTGTGAGATTATATAATTCATAGACCAAAATATCGATTTCTTTTTCGAGATTTTGGATTTTTTCTGTAATCGTATCTATTTTTTCTTTTTCTTGTTTAAAAAAATCTTTCCATTCTGTTTTTTTATTCAAAGACATTTCGATTTTTGATTTTGTGAGTTCAGAAGCAAAATTTACCCAATCTAAATCAAACCAATTTTCTATTTTTTTGGTGAATTTTTTATGTTTGGCGTATTCTTCTAATAATTCTAAAAAATTATTTTGCATTTTTTTAATATCAGGTTGCAAAGATAATATTTCATTTACTTTATCAATAAAAATTTGTTGATCATTTTTTGGAATAATCATAAAAGGTAATTGTTTAATATTGATAGTTTTGACTTGTGCAAAAGCCCTTCCTTCTTCTTCTGTAAGAATTGAATACAAATAATTTAACAATTTACTATTAAAAATAGCCAATAAAAAATACAAACTAATTTCATTTTTATATTCATCTTTCGGAATAATTGTATGTAAGGTTTTATCAGTTTGATAACCATTTTCATCTATCATTCCTACTAATTTACTCGAAGTTTGGCGATAAATAAGTTTAGGTTTAGTTTCTAAAATATCAATACGATATCTAAAAACATCATTTTCATTCAAAAAAGAAGTATAATTGTGTCTTAAATAGTTTTCAGGTTTATTAATTTTATAGCGTCCAATTTGTGTTCCTTTCAAGTAAGGAATATCGTTAAAATGTTCTTTTTTTCCGTGATATAAAACTCGACTTCCAATAGAATTTTGCCTAACTTTTTTACTTCCTACTGACCAATAATTATAACCAATATCTTTGACCAAAAAATAATGATTCATTTTAGGAATATTGGCTAATTTTGCAAAAATTCCATTCAATGCAATAAAATTATTGGTATGTGCTTTTACCCAACCTTTTGTTTTTTTGAAATCACTTTTCATTATCCAACCTAATTCCATTTCTTTTTTTTCCAAAATAGTAATGGCAGAATAAACATTGGCATCTGTAAAATGTAACACATTTGTAAAATCTACAATTTGTTTTATTTGATATTTTATTAAACTATTTCTTAATTTTTCAAAATATAATCCTTTAATAAAACTATTTGAAGTAATTAAACCCAATAATCCATTGTTTTTTAAAAGATGAATACATTGCATAAAAAATGCTACATATAAATCATTATTTCTTTTAAACTCAGGAAATTTATTTTCTAAATATGTTTTTTTTGGCTTATCATAAACCAAAACATAAGGTGGATTTCCGACAATTAAACTAAATCCATCACCCATTTTTGAAAATTCTTTTGTCCAATCAAAAGCCTTTTCATCAATATTTTTATCCGCAATCAATGAATTGCCAATTTTAATATTTTGGCTTAAATCATTTAATTTTCGTTTGCCTTGTGCGATACGTAGCCACAAAGAAAGTTTTGTGATAGATATACTTTCTAAGTTTATATCTACTCCAAAAATATTATTCTCTAAAATTTGATGATAAATATTTGAAACGATTTTTTCGTTGGATAAATTTGATAATAATTCGTCTAATTTTTGATGTTCTTTGATAAAAAACGTCAAGACTTGATTTAAAAATGCTCCCGAACCACACGCAGGATCCAAGACTGTAACGCTCAAAAGCCAATTTCTGTAGATATTTATTTTGTCAATCGTGATATTTTCAAAAGAAAGTTCTGTTTTTTTATTTTCACACATTTTTCCTAAGGTTTCCTCAATCATATAATCGGTGATATAAATAGGCGTATAAAAAATACCATCTTCTTTTCTTTTCGGTTGTTCTTTGGACTTTTTCCCTGCCGCTAAATCTTTTGCTTTTTGTGATAGTTCCGCTTTTTTTTTGTCTAATTCTGCCAAACTAAATTCAAAAATATGACCTAAAACATTCACATCAATATCAGATTCGAAATCATAACGACTAATATATTCCGATTGATTTTTCAGAATATTATCACCGATTTTGAAATTATCTAAAATTTCATCAAATTCGAATAAACCGCCATTAAACGCATAAATATCATATTTTTCACTCGAAAAACCATTGTTGATAAAGTCAAAATGTTTTTTAAAAACTTCATAAAGATTTTTTTTCTCTCCAATTTGTTTATATAATTCCCATTCTTGGATAATTATTTTGATATAATTGGCGGGCAACAGCCCTTTATCTTTCGCAAAAGACATAAAAATAATTCTATCTAATAATTTTTGCGTTTTCTGAAAAATCAATAATTCATCAATATTTTTGTTATTTTCTTTGATATTTAAAAACAATGCCTCTTTAAAACCTTGATAATCATTATAAAATTCCAAAGTTAATTTTTCTTCTCTTTCTGTTGATTCTTTTTTTAGTTTAATAGGTTTATCTTGCAAAATACTTTTACAATGCAATACAGAATAAAGTACTGAAAAACGCTCAAAAGACAAATCAAATAAATCAAAATCTTCATATTCTACATTATTTTCCAAATAAAAACGAAGTTTTTTGAAATTAGAAGTGATGATATATTTGCAATCAATATGACTATTTTTATACTCAAAAGCCTGTTTTTGAATGTCTTCTAATAAAATGGTTTTCATTGATTTGAGTTCGATTACGCCAATTACTTTGCCATTTTTAAGAATTGCACCATCAGATTTTTTCGCAGAATTTTGCGTTTTTTGTTCTGAAATTAAGTTAAAATCTTTTTGGGGATTGAGCGTATAACCTAAAATATTGACAAACAAATCCTGTAAAAAACCTTCTTGATATTGTTCTTCTTTTGCATTTTTAATATTTTCTTGAATATTTTTATTGGCAAAATGAGCTTGAAATTTATCAAAAGCATTTTTTATTTCGTCTTGATTTTGTAGTGCTACAAATTCTTTTAGAACTGTTTTTTGAAATATTTGCATTGTTTTTTTAGGTTAATTTTATTCTATTATGTCATATTACAGTTTTTTAGTGATATAATATGACATAAAAATAAACAAATTATTTATCACTTTTAAGGAAAGTAACTAATTTTGTGTGATAGAAAACATCTTGATTTTATCCAATTCCTACACAAGTCATTTCTTCAGTTTTGAGATATTTTTGAGCCACAAGCAACAATTCTTCAGGTGTAATAGTTTGAATTTTTTTGATATATTGTTGATAATAACTATAATCTAAATCTGCAAAATAAACATTTTTAAATAGTTCTGCTAATTCAAAAGAGGTATTAATTCCATCTGCAAATTTACCTAACAAATAATTTCTAACTGTATTTAATTCACTTTCGGCAATCAATTCGCTCTTTAATTTTTTTGCTTCTTTATGAATTTCAGCCAAGACATTTGGATAAAATTCTTTTTTTACATCTGCCAAAATCACAAAATAACCTGTTTCTAACAAAGGAACTACCTGCGTATGAATGCCATACGTATAACCTTTATCTTCTCTAATATTTTTCATCAATCTTGAGCCAAAATATCCGCCAAAAATAGTTGATAAAATACGCATAGAAAGATAATCTTCGTGTTTTTGATTAAATAAAAGATTGCCCATACAAAATGATGTTTGGACTTTATCACTTATATCCAAATAAAATTCTTTATTTTCATCTGGTTTTGGATTTTCCCAAATTTGTGTCGATTTTTTTGAATTAATTGTAAGATTACCAAAAATATTTTCTACCAGATTTATTTCCTGCTCATCAAAACTTCCTGTCAAAAAAATCTCAAAAGGCATTTCTTGAATATGATTTTTAAAATAATTTTTGAGGTCATCTATTGTTATTTTTTCAACATCTTCGATGGTTGTTTTTTTACCAAAAGGGTGATTTTCTCCAAATAATCGTTCTCTAAAATTTTGTCTTGCGATAAAACTTGTTTTTTCTAAATTAAGCAATAGATTTTGAACCGATTTTTTTTGCTCTAATTCCCATTCTGCGATTGGAAAATTACTTTCTTGTAATATTTCTAACAAAAAAGGCAACACATCTTTCAAATATTTTCTCAAAACAAAAACACTCACAGAAGTATGTTTCAAATCTACATTTACATCATAATACGCGCCAAAATTATCAAAATATTCGTTAATTTGATTAGCATTGTACTTTTCTGTTCCTGAAAACAACATTTTAGCGGTACTATTGGCAATACTTTTTTTATCTTCATAATTAGTGCCTGCCAAAAAAACAATTTCAAATTTAATAATTTCTTGTTTTCCTACGCTCAACGAATGAAATTTGGTGTGATTTGCCAATATTTTGGTTTGCATTGGCAAAATATCAATATTTTCAATGACTTGAAAAGGAGGCGGATTTTTACGGTCAAGCATATTTTTTGGAGTTGGAGTGAACATTTTTTAGTAAAAAATATTATTTATTTATCATCAATATTAAAAGTCAAAGTTTCTTTTTTTCCATTTTCTTGGACAGACAAAATCATATCATATTTAGATATATTTTCTAAAATAAAAGTGGCGTTATCTTTTGTATTTATATCAGAAATAAAAATAATAACTCTATCATCTGTACTCATACTCCATTTTCCGCTATCTGCGTGTAAACCTTTTTGAATAAGATAAGAGCCATTTTTACGAATATCAAAAGTAATTTTATAATCTTTTTCTCTTTCGTTTGGGTCAGGTAGCAAAGTATCTGTTTTACTTTTTTGAGATTCCAAACCTACTTTTATAACTTTCCATTTGGCTATAATTCCTACTTTTTTATCAATTTTATTCCCACAATTTGTGCATACAATAGATAAAAAAAATAAGAATAATATTTTAGTGATTGATAAATTCATAATTTTTTTGTGTGATAAATTTATTTTGGCTCTTGCCAAACTTCAAACTGATAAATAGAAGTTGGCTTAATTTATTCTTAATATTACACAAATTTAGGTTATTTTTTTTAAATAACAAAAAAAAGTCATAAATTTGCGTAAAATAAATATTTTGTTATTATAATTTTTTCGTATGCTAAACAAATAATAAAGATTCTATTTGTAATATTATCCTAATTAATATACTTTATTTGTTAAAAAATTGTAATTATTTTGGTATAAAATAATTTTCCATACTTTTAATTATATTGACGAAATATTTCGACACAAAATATTTAATTGCTTAATTTTCAATATGTTATGACATCGATTCATATTTCTGAAAAAAATATATTTTTTTTTGTATTTTTTTTGTATTATATTTGAATGAATAATCACAAAAAGCGTCTATTTCATTGATTATCAAAGGCAAACGTATTTTATATAAAAACAATTTTTTATACCACAAAAAACAATTTAAGCAAGGAATGGAAGTAATAAAAAGGGACGGTAGAAAAGAAACCGTAAAATTTGACAAAATCACAGCACGTATCGAAAAACTTTGTTACAGCCTCAACAGAAACTATGTTGAGCCGTTAAAAGTAGCTATGAAAGTAATAGAAGGCTTGTATGATGGCGTAACCACTTCAGAATTAGACAATTTGGCAGCCGAAACGTGTGCCGCTATGGCAATCGTTCACCCTGATTATGCAATTTTAGCAGCACGAATTGCTATTTCAAATTTACAAAAAAATACAGATAAATCATTCTCAAAAACAATGAAACATCTGTACGAATACTTAGACCCAAAAACAGGTGAAAGAGCAAATTTATTGTCTGATAATACTTATAATATCATCAAAAAATATGCTGATGAACTTAATTCAGCCATTATTTATGATAGAGATTTTAATTATGATTATTTTGGATTTAAGACATTAGAAAGGTCTTATTTGTTAAAAATGTTTGGAAAAGTAGCAGAAAGACCTCAACATTTAATTATGCGTGTAGCAGTCGGAATCCATGGAGAAGACATAGAATCTGCCATCGAAACTTATAATTTGATGTCTGAAAAATGGTTTACACATGCCACGCCTACTTTATTTAACGCAGGTACGCCCAAACCACAATTATCGTCTTGCTTTCTTTTGACAATGCAAAGCGATAGTATTTTAGGAATTTATGACACGCTCAAACAATGTGCCTTAATTTCTCAATCAGCAGGCGGAATTGGAGTGTCTATTCATAATGTACGTGCGACAGGCTCGTATATCAAAGGCACAAACGGACACTCAAACGGCATTATTCCAATGTTAAGAGTGTTTAATGATACGGCAAGATACGTAGATCAAGGTGGAAACAAAAGAAAAGGGGCTTTTGCGGTCTATTTAGAACCTTGGCACGCTGATATTTTTGAATTTTTAGAATTGAAAAAAAATCACGGAAAAGAAGAATTAAGAGCAAGAGATTTATTTTATGCTATTTGGGCTTCTGATTTATTTATGAAAAGAGTGCAAGATGATAGCACTTGGTCACTTTTTTGTCCGAATGAAGCGCCCGGTTTGGCTGAGGTTTGGGGAAAAGAATTTGAAGCATTATACGAAAAATATGAACTCGAAGGAAAAGCCCGCAAAACTATCAAAGCACAAGAATTGTGGTTTAAAATATTAGAATCACAAATCGAAACAGGCACACCTTATATGTTGTATAAAGATAGTGCAAATGCAAAATCAAATCAACAAAATTTAGGAACTATCAAAAGTTCAAATTTATGTGCGGAAATTATAGAATATACTTCGCCTGACGAAGTGGCAGTGTGTAATTTGAGTTCTATTTCTTTGCCAAAATTTATTATCAATGGTAAATTTGACCACCAAAAATTATGCGAAGTTACCAAAGTAATCGCCAAAAATTTGAATAAAATCATTGATATAAATTATTATCCTATCAAAGAAGCAGAAAATTCGAACAAAAGACACAGACCAATCGGAATTGGTGTGCAAGGTTTGGCTGATGTATTTGCGATGTTAAGAATGCCTTTTGAATCAGAAGAAGCAAGAGGTTTGAATAAAGATATTTTTGAAACGATTTATTTTGGAGCGATGACGGCTTCTATGGAATTAGCCAAAATTGAAGGAGCATATTCTACTTTCAAAGGCTCACCGCTTTCAAAAGGAATGTTTCAATTTGATTTATGGGACGTAAAACCTACTTCAAATCGTTGGAATTGGGACGAATTGCGTACTCAAGTAATGGAATTTGGCGTTAGAAATTCTTTGTTGTTAGCACCAATGCCGACCGCTTCGACTTCTCAAATTTTAGGAAATAACGAATGTTTTGAACCTTTTACGACTAATATGTATAAAAGACAAGTGCTTTCGGGTGAATTTGTGATTGTAAACAAACATTTATTGAAAGATTTGGTTGAGTTAGGTTTATGGAATGAAACAATGAAAAATAGAATTGTAATGGCGGAAGGTTCTGTGCAATCTATTCCTGAAATTCCACAAAACTTAAAAGATATTTATAAAACGGTTTGGGAAATCAAACAAAAAGCAATTATTGATTTGGCAGCAGATAGAGGTGCTTTTATTTGCCAAAGTCAAAGTTTAAATATTCATTTGGAAGATGCGACGATGAATAAAATGAGTTCGATGCATTTTTATGCGTGGAAAAAAGGGCTTAAAACAGGTATGTATTATTTGCGTACTCGTCCTGCGGCTAATCCGATTCAATTTACTATCAATAAACAAGAAATGGCATTGGTGGAGGCAGCTTCAGCGACCAATCATCAAGAAAATATTCATCAACAAAATGCACAATCTTTTTTTGAAAATACAAGTAGTGAAAGTGATACAGTGAAATTGTGTTCGTTAGAAGATCCTGATTGTGAGGCGTGTAGTGCGTAAAATCTACCAAGATTTATATGATTTTAGTGATTTATAAGATTAGTTATCGGATTTTTAACGATTTATATCTTAAAAAATATCATATAAATTACTCCTGAGTGTGAAAAAACGCATCGAAATTTTTTTGATGCGTTTTTATTTATTCTGCACTCCCCAACCAAACAAAGCAAAATCATATTTGACAGGGTCATCAGCACAAAAACCACGTAATTTTTCTGTTAATTCTAAAGAAGTTTTCCAATTTGCTTGTCTCCATTTGGGTATCAAATTCCATTCTGTTGCCACCCGTTGTACGTGTACGTCAAGCGGACAAACCAACTGCGAAGGAAGTATTTTTTGCCACAATCCAAAATCGACTCCATATTCATCTTTTCTGACCATCCACCTCAAAAACATACATAATCTTTTGCAAGCAGAGTTTGTTTGGGGAGTAGAAATATGCTTTCCTGTGCGTCTGGGGAAGATTTCGTGTTGTGTAAAAGAATTATAAAATCCTTTCAAAGCATTTTCGATAGTGGTATCATCAGGCAAAATAAAATCAGAAAAAGCAGTTTCTAAACTTTCATTTTTTTGGTAATGATTTTGTAAAAAAGTCAAAAAATAATCAGCATCAATATAGTTAAAAGTTCGATGTTTGAACGATTGAAATATTTCTCTGTCTTTGGGTTGATGATTTTTGATAAAATCAAAAGGCTCGTTATCCATCAAAGCAAACAATTCTTTGGCTTTATTGATAATGGTTACACGCTGTCCCCACGAAAAAATAGATGTCCAAAAACCCACAATTTCAATATCTTGTAATTTTGTATATTGATGTGGCAAAGAAATAGGGTCTTTTTCGATAAAATGGGGTGCATTATATCTCAAAAATAATCTATCTAACACGTCTTTATCAACTTCTATCATTATAAATAAGTAATTTTTTGATTTTTTAAACTAATATTTTTGATGTTTGGGCATAATATAAGCCAACGCCAAATAAACAAAAAAAGGAAATCCCATCGTAATGACCGCTATAATAAAAGCCAAACGAACCCAAGTAGAATCTACACCCAAATACTCAGCAATGCCTCCACATACGCCAAATATTTTTTTATCTCTTGACGATCTACGCAATCTTTTATCTGTATTATTACCAAAAATATTAGCAGTAGAAGTTTTAAAGATAGATTTTGAAGAATCTCTCATATCACTCATCACCTCTTCCATCATTCGATTTAGTTTGCTTTGGTTATCAGTAGGTTGACTAAATGGATTGCTTTTTGAGAAAGTTCCTTTGTTTAATTCTGCGGATAATTTAAAAGATAATTCATGAGAAGGATTAATCTGTAAACATTGTTTGACATAATTTTTTGCCTTTTGCAAGTCATCTTTATTTTTTTTGAGCATATATCGGTGTTTATATGCATTCGCCAATCCGTACAACGCCTCTACGTGTGAGGGATTTAAAATAATAGATTGTTGAAATTCCTCAATCGCACTATCCCAATCTTCGTATCGGCTATATCCTTCGCCTCTGGTAAAGTAATCTTTTTGTTTCGAGTTAATAAAAGCAATTTCACTATCAGACAAGCCTAAGTCGATAGCAATACGTTTAAGTTCTTGCCCGTCTATAGGTTTTTCTCTTTGTTCATTTTGCAAGTTTAGAATTTTTTGTATATATTCTTGCAATTTATCCGCATTTTCCATTGCTATTTAATTATTTTTTCGAATTAAAGCACAAAGTAATATATTTTTTAGGATAAAAACAACTTTTTTTTGATTTTCTCAAAAATAAATTTTATCTTTACTTCATAATTCAAAATTATTTTCTTCAAATACCTATAAAATGTCAAAATATCACGTAGATTGGGTGAGTTTATACACCGAAATTATGCAAGAATCGAAAGGAAAACATTTGTTAAAGCACGTTTATTTATGGGCTGGAATGGCTTCTATTGGTATTTTTGTAGGAATTTTTATGTTTCAAAATGTGGCTTTAGTGTTGATAATTACTATTATGGCATTGCCGATTGATTATTTATTATATGGTGATGAAGGTTATAATCTTATCACGATGGAAAAACCTTATTTATTAGAAGGCGTTTTGGTTCGAAGAATCCAAAAAATATTGATAGACGAAGCAAAAGACGAAGAATTTGAAAGTTTTCATTTTGAAATCGAAGTAGAATACGCCACAGGTTTTGATAAAGATGGATTAGATGCCTTAGAATTAACAGATAAAAATGGAAAAATACGCTTAGAAGTGCAAGAATCTATGTTTTTAAGTTTGCAAGCAGGCGATGAAATTACGGTGGTTTGCACGCCTGATGAAGTAGTTTGGGGTTGGGTGCGTGATGATGAAGTGATTGTGATTGAACGGTAGTTTTTTTAGGATAATAGATTACAATAATCACTCATTTTATTTTTTTGTATGATTTGGAATGAAAAATAAAAAAAATATGTTCTATTAATATGAAAAAATATATACTTTATCACGCACAATGTCCAGATGGTTTTGGGGCTGCTTATAGCATCTGGAAAAAAGAAAAACACAATAACATCGTTTATATTGCCGTACAACATAGTTTTCCTGTCCCAAATATGGACAATGATAGCATTGTTTGGTTAGTTGATTTTTGTTATTCTCACGAAATAATGGCAGAATTAGCCACCAAAATGAAAGAAATTTTAATTCTCGATCATCATAAAAGTGCGGTCGAAAATATGAATAACTTTGATTATCAAAAATATACAAACGTAAAAGCAATTTTTGATATTGATAAAAGTGGTGCAGTTTTGACGTGGGAATACGTGCATCAAACAGAACCGCCTTTGCTTTTGCAATATATTCAAGACAAAGATTTATGGCATTTCAAATTACCTTCTTCCAAAGAATTTTCAGCCGCTTTGCGTGCTTATAATATGGATTTTGGATTGTGGGATAAATTTGTAGTCGAAGATTTAATCAAAGAAGGAAATGTTTTGGTAAAATATCAAAATCAAATCATAGATAAATTATGTAAAAATGCTCGATTAACTAAAGTAGCAGGATACGAAGTAATGGTAGTCAATAGTGCCGTTTTACAGAGTGAAATTGGTAATTTATTATGCAAACAACACCCACAAATTGCGTTTTCTGTCGTTTATTTTGATGTAGCCAACCAACGAAATTTTAGTTTAAGGTCTATTGGTGATTTTGATGTTTCTAAAATTGCTATGAAATATAATGGAGGTGGACATAAAAACGCAGCAGGTTTCGTAAAACCGATTGAAATTTGGGAAGTTTAATTTTAACATTTTTTTTTTATGTATTTTGATGACTTTTTTGTAATTTTGCACAATAATTGAAATATGTTAAGTATTTATAAACTTTTATCTTTTCAAAAAAAATGAATATTCAAGTAATTTGTATTGATGATGCTCACCGACCTAACGAAGTGCCTACTTCGAGATGGGTAAAAAAAGGTGAAATGTATAATATTATTCAAATTGACAAACTTTTAATGCAAGGTGGCGAATATGGTTGTAAATTACAAGAAATAGATAATGACGACCTTGCTCCTTATCAATACTTCCGTTTGGCTCGTTTTGCTCCACCACAAACCAATGAAGCGGAAGAAGCAGTGGTGGAAACAATGGATTTGAGAGAATTAGAAGAAGTATTGGAAGAACAACTTTAAACGTAGAAATTCTCAAAATAAATAGAAATTAACATCAAAAAATAAAAAAATATTTTTTTGATGTTATTTTTTTTTATAAAAATAAAATATTGTTTTTTGAAATGTATTTTTTGAATTGCCTCCAGATTTATCTGAATTGCCTCCAGATTTATCTGGAGGATAATATAAAATTCAATTGTTGGCTTTAGCCGAAATCTCTATGTTTTTCAAATTGATATTTTTCTATATTTTCAAAACAAATGGCTATTCATATCAGAACAAAATTAGTTCCGCAATAATTTCCCACGAACCAAATAAATCTAAGCCCGCCACAAAAACGGAAACAAAATCAAAGAAAGAATAATCACAATGATATTCAATCCAAAAACAATAATCAATTCGTCATAACTCACAGAACGAGCCAATCCATCCATCGCATTTTTAGATAATTTCATTAAAATCAATAACAAAGGTAAAATAATTGGAAAACTCAAAATAGCCATCAAAACAGAACTATTTTGTGATTTGGAAGCCAACGCAGCCATTAAAGTAAACGTAGAGGAAAAACCCAATGCCCCTAAAATGACTGTCAAAATAAATAAAAAACTATCTTGTGCAGGAAAATCCATAAAAATTCCGAAAATTCCTAAACTTCCTACACTCAAAAAAACCAATAAAATAGAATTATAAATGATTTTGGATAAAATAACACTTTCAGGCGATACCATTGTGTAATAGTATAACCATCTTCCGTTTCGCTCTTGTAAAAAACTTTTTGTAACTGCATTGATAGCAGAAAAAAGTAAAATTATCCAAAATAAAGCATTCCAAGTTACCACCGATAAGGTTTGGTTATGCAATCTAAAACTTAAATAGCAAACGGCTATGCTACTAATGGCGTATAAAATCAACCCATTGATAGCCGTTTTTTCTCTCCATTCAATTAAAATTTCTTTTTTGAGTAATATTTTTATTTCTTTTAATAACATAAAAAACTATTCTGCAGTTTTTGATTTTTTAGTTGGTTTTGTAGATTGTTTGATTTGTTTTTTGAGTTCTTTTGCTTCAACTTTCAAAGTCATAATTTGTTGCACTTTATCATTCACAAATTTTTCAAGTTCTACTCTCAAACCTTCAATAGTAGATTTAATTTTTTTGCGTTTTGCTTTCAATTTATCTATTTCGGTTATTTCTTCTTTTTTTTCGACCACTAATTTTTGTGTAGTTTCTGGTTTAGTTTCCGACTTAGTTTCAACTTTTGGTTTTTCTTCTTTAGTTTCATCTGGTTTTTTAGTAAAACTTCCAACAACCTTTTTGATTTCAGGTTTTTTAGTTTCAGATTTTTTAGTTTCGTTCTTTTCAGATGAAATAGATTTTTGTTCTTGCTTATTTTTTTGTTTATTTTCCATAACAATAGTAATATTTTTTAAAATGATTGAATTTATTTTTGCAAATATAGGTTAAAAAAACATAAAACAAAAAAAGTAATGAAAATATTTATTTTCACTACTTTTTTTGTTTTATTATTATCTAAAAAAATTAGTCAGCTAAATGAATTTCAACGCGACGGTTTTGAGTACGTCCTGCTGGAGTGGCATTGTTACCAATTGGTTTTTCTTGACCAAATCCTACTGATGTAAATCTATCTGCTTTAATTCCTTTGCCTACGAAATATGCTTTTACAGCATCAGCACGTAATTGAGAAAGGTTTTTGTTAGCTGCTGCATTACCTATGTTATCAGTGTGTCCATCAATTCTGAATTCAGCCCCTGGATATTGACGCATAATTGGTAATAATTTATCTAATTCAGTATTAGAAACTTTTAAAATAGTTGCTTTACCTGTTTCAAATTGAATACGACTTGCAGCCATTTGTAATTTTTTCTCAACTTCTTTGATTTCTTCTTTTGCTACTTTTTTCTCAGGGCAACCTTGTTCTGCTGCGATACCTGGGACTGTAGGACATTTGTCTTCTTTATCTTGGATTCCATCACCATCAGTATCAGGACAACCTTTGAATTGAGCTAAACCTGCTACAGAAGGACAATCATCTTCTTTATCTTGAACGCCATCACCATCAGTATCTGGGCAACCTTTGAATGAGGCAACACCTGCTACAGAAGGACAATCGTCATCTTTATCAGCAATTCCATCACCATCAGCATCTGGGCAACCTTGTAAAGCGGCAAGACCTGCTACATCTGGACAAGAATCATCTTTATCAGCAATTCCATCACCATCTTTATCAGGACAACCGTTCATTTCTTTTTTACCTGCTTCGTTAGGGCAACCATCTTCTTTATCTTGAATTCCATCACCATCAGTATCTGGGCAACCTTTGAATGCTTCGATACCTTTTACGTCTGGACAAGCATCTTCTTTATCAGAAATACCATCACCATCTGTATCTTTTGCTCCCCAACGGAATTTCAAACCTACTGTATGTCTGATTGAACGACCATATTCTACGCCCGGTGCAATTTGATCAGGAGTTTTCAATTCGTTAGGATATACTTGATAACCTAAACCTACATTGATACCTACGTTTTCAACTAACCAAAAATTAATACCACCACCTACTTCAACAAAACCTTTCGCTTTGTTATCAATAAAGTTTACACCACCACCTAAGTTGATGTATGGATCAAACCAATGACTTTCTGGCAAGATAGAACCATTTGACAAGCGGAATTGAGCTCCTAAGTCAGCCATGATACTTGCAATAGAGTTAAAATTACCTGGAACATTGCTCAATGAATGTACACCAAAATTACCATAAGCATTTAAAAATGGTAAAAAATTACGTGCTACGCCGATTTTCGCACCATTGTTCCAATTTGCTGGTTCAAAAATACCAGCTGTACCACCCAAAGTATTTTGGGGTACTTGATAAAATGGAGAGAAATTTAAGCCTGAATAGCTATAATCTACTGCCCATTTATTATCACTATTTTGAGCTTGCACATTTAAAGCAAATGCGATACAAGCACCAATAAGTAAAAATATTTTTTTCATGTTTAAAAAAAGAAAATTTTGTTAAGTGCAAAATTAGTAATATAAAGTTGAATAAAAAAAGAGAAAAGGTATTTTTTTTTTTTTTTTTTAATTTTCCGCTAAAAAATAAAATAACAGATTGATTTTCAATAGATTAAAAATATACATATTTCCCTAAAAAATACCAAAATCACATTAAAAAATCTTTTTTTCTAAATATTTCTCTAAACTTGCCCCAATAAAACCTACAAACAACGGATGAGGATTTAAAACAGTACTTTTTAATTCTGGGTGAAATTGTGTGCCTACAAACCAACGATGGTCGTTTAATTCAATTATTTCTACTAATTTACTCTCAGGATTGATACCCGAACAAATCATTCCTTTCTTTTCAAATTTGGATAAGTAGTGATTATTGAACTCGTATCGATGTCTGTGTCTTTCTTTAATTGTGTGTGTTTGATAAGCCAAAGCAGCTTTTGTATTATTTTTTAATTGACAAGTATAAGCACCCAAACGCATTGTGCCGCCCATTTGTGTCAATTCTTTTTGACTTTCCATCAAATCAATAATCGGAAAAGGCGTATTTTTATTCATTTCTGTTGAGGCTGCATTTTCTAAACCTAACACATTTCTCGCAAATTCCACTGATGCACATTGCATTCCTAAACAAATTCCAAAAAAAGGAATATTATTTTCTCTCGCATATTTTACTGCATTGATTTTGCCTTCAAAACCTCGCTCTCCAAAACCAGGGGCAACTAATATTCCATCTAATTTTTCTAAAAAAGTAGCATAATTTTCGGAATAAAGCGTTTCTGATTGTATCCAATCAATATTTATTTTACATCTATGCACCACGCCTGCGTGAATAATTGCTTCGATAATAGATTTATACGCATCTCGCAACTCCACATATTTGCCTATCAAACCAATTTTAATTTCTTCTTTTGGTCTTTTTAGTTTCCTTACAAATTCTTTCCAATCTGTCATTTCGGCAGGTTTTTCGAGAGATAAATGAAGTTTTTGTAATACTTGTTCGTCTAATTTTTCTTCTTGCATCAATAAAGGAACAGAATAAATAGTATCGGTATCTTTTGCCTCTATCACACAATCATAATCTACATTACAAAACAAGGCTAATTTTTTTCGAATATCAGGCGGAAGGTCGTGTTCTGCAGTTCTACAAATCAAAATATCAGGTTGAATTCCTCCCTCAGAAAGCATTTTAACAGAATGTTGCGAAGGTTTGGTTTTGAGTTCGCCTGCTGATTGCAAATAAGGAATTAAAGTCAAATGAATAACAATCACATTGCTACTTCCCTGTTCCCACTTAAATTGCCTCACTGCTTCTATAAATGGCAAAGATTCAATATCGCCCACACAACCACCGATTTCGGTAATAATAATGTCATATTGTCCTGTTTCTGCTAATTTCAGAAAATTTCTTTTGATTTCATTGGTAATATGCGGAATAACTTGCACCGTTTTTCCCAAATATGCGCCCGCTCTTTCTTGCGTGATAACATTATTATAGATACGTCCTGTGGTAACATTGTTTGCCTGCGAGGTCGGAATATTCAAAAAACGTTCGTAATGTCCCAAATCCAAGTCGGTTTCTGCTCCGTCATCAGTTACAAAACATTCGCCGTGTTCGTAAGGATTTAAGGTGCCGGGGTCTATATTGATGTAAGGGTCAAATTTTTGGATTGTTACCGAAAAACCTCTCGCTTGTAATAATTTTCCTAATGAGGAGGCGATAATTCCTTTGCCCAATGATGAAGTAACTCCTCCTGTTACAAATACATATTTAGATTGATTTGCCATAGCTATAAAAAACTAAAACCTTCTCCATAAAGGTTTTTTTAAGTTGCAAAGGTAGTGTTTTTTTTGTGAATTAAAAATATTTGAGTGGATATTGATAGAGAAAATAGTTAGAGTTGTTCAATTAGATAGATTTTTTTAATAATTTGTAAAAGATATTTACGAAAACTAAAAAATGAAGATTCGAAAATATGAATGTTTTATGGACATATATTATTGTCTTATTTTTTATTCCTTATTCCTTATTTTCTAAATTCTTTTGTTACTTCAATTTTTCCTACAATATTGCTGTTAAATTCATCAAGTTCTTCTGCTAAAACCCAAAGTTCATTATGGATTTCTCCTCCTACATTTTGTATTTTGAATTTGGATAAATAGTTTGTTTTAACCGCAAATTTTGTAACATATCCAACTCCATAAGCATTAACATTCCATCTTTCAGAAATTTGTATGGCATATTCTTCATTCATTACTGGATAAAAAATTGGCTGTTGAGGTAATCTGGGCGGAAATTTTGTCCAATTTGATTGTTCTATTAAATCAAGTTCTACTTGATTAACAGGTCTGTATAAATAAGTTGTTTCGTTTGTTTGCATTGTATTTA
Source organism: Cytophagales bacterium (assembly GCA_013298075.1). Taxonomy (GTDB): domain Bacteria; phylum Bacteroidota; class Bacteroidia; order Cytophagales; family Microscillaceae; genus RDXZ01. Next base: position 17,063 of record JAAFJG010000036.1, read on the forward strand.
TAATTGATGAATAAAAGTTTTTTTATTATATAAAAAAGTAAAACGTTTTTTGTGATTGTATAAATTTTTTTTTGAAAGATATTTTTTTAATAAATTCAAAGTTTGTAGTTTTTTTCTTGCAAAGATAAGTATTTTATCAAAATAAAAAAATATATTTGCAACGAAATAGAAACAATATCAATGTTTGTAAAAAATTAAGGTTTATTTATCTCAATATCACCTAAAAAAATTACCATAAATGTTAAAAATTTTTTGTTATATATGTGTTATTCTGTCTATATTTGGTTGTGAAAATAAAAATGAAAAATCAAACTCAGCCGCTTTACATAGTAATTTTAAGATAATTGAAGGAGACACTACTGCTTTAAAAAATAAAAAAATCGTAGAAGCCGTTAAAAAATTCGGACCAACAATTTCATCTACTTATGACAAAGCAGTATGTACAGAATTAGTAATTCAAATCATTGAAAAATTTAATTATTTGGATAAAACTGATAAAAATAGAATAAGAATTATAACCCATGAAAATATACAAAATTTATTAGAAAACAAATCATCTATTCCAAAAGGTGTGTATTATGCTTTGACTGAAAAAGGCATAGGAACTTCTATTGATAGTTTAGAAATGGTGATTGAAGGCGATTTTGTTCAGTTTTGGACATCAAGTTGGGGACATTGTGGCATAGTGAAAAGTGTGGATATTGAAAATAAAACGATGGAACTTTATTCTTCTTTTCCTTCAACGTATGGATATGGAATACAAACATTTGACATTCCCAAAGAAGTATTTTTTGTAAGATTAAAATAAAAAATAATTTGTTTTTTCTGTAAAAACACCAAACAAAATCTTAATTTATGCTATGATTTTATGTTATTCTATCAAAGAAAATAAAATTATTTTAAATCCTCAAAAAATTTAAAACTACAAACTAAAAAATTATCTTTTTATGAATTTTTCGTCTCCTGAAATATTTGATATTTCACTAAAGGTTATTGGCTATTTAGTCAAAGAACTTAATTTACCCGTTATTTCTGATATTTCTAATATCCAAACTTGGGCTACACAAGTGGCTCAAAAAAGTGATATTGAGAAATATATTGCGTATTATAACGATGATATTATATTTGTTACCCAAGAAATAGAGTCAAAATATATTCTTGCGTCTATTATTTTAGTTTGTTTGGCAGAAAAAGAAGAAACTTATCAACTTTATAGAAATGAAGTTATCACTAATATTTTGCATGCAGATTATCACATACACGAAGGACTTGTGCATTGGTGGGCGCATAATACGATTGAAGAAGGCAAAGAAGAAGAATTTTCTTTGGTTTATGAAATGCGTGATTTGTTTCTGAGCAGATATTTAACGCGTATCAATTATACGTATCAAGCCCCTTCAAATCCTTATGCGTATTACGATTATTTTGAAATTAGTTGTCTCGAACAAGATGCCAAACTTTGTGGTAGTCTAACGATTCATAACCCACAACAAAATACATCGAGTACTTATTATTTCGATATTTCTTGGGAGCAATGGAATGAAATTGCTAAAAGAACCAAAAATATTGGGATTCCTCATACCGTTAATCGTTATGATTCGACAAATATGGAATATATAGCCAATCATATTTTAGAAATGTATAATGCCAAATATGAGTTATTTTATAAAGATAATTGGAATGAAGCTAATTCACTATTGCCTAACTTTAAACTTATCATCAAAGATTTACTTTTAGAAATAGTGAATGTAGATATTGATGAATTAGCAGAAAAATTTTTTCCAAAACAAGCACCGATTATGTCCGAAATGCAAAAAATAAATTGTAATAGTGCCGCTTGGGATAGCGAATTTAGATTTTTGAGCGAAGTAATTCAAACGCGTTTTGATTTACATTTAGGAGTCGCAAGTCGCAAAAGAAGTGTGTATGAAGTGAGTTTGCCCAAAACAGATATATACAGCAGTTTGGGGATTTTGATTAGAAAATATGATTGGAAATTTGAAGAAAGAGTTATTTTGGCTTTGGCGATGGCAGTGCATTTGCGTCCACAAGTGTTAGATGATTTTTTTCAAAGAAATAGCAAATACGAGCGAACTTATACAGAAGTAGGCGGTTTGAAAGGCAAGTTTCATTCTGGTTTTTTGCCAACTTTAGAAACGGCTTGCTATCTTTTGGCAGGCGTAGATATTAGTAAACGTATTCAAATACTGAATTATTATTTTGGTGAAAATAGTAATTTTGGTAGAGATAATATCTTGAGATTAGAAACAAAAGAATCTACCGAACCTGCGTATGCGGGACAATTAGTTGTAACGCAAGAATATTTGGAATATTTGACCACAGGCAAAAGTTTCAAACCTGATTATCATCATAATTTCCCTGCTGAACTATTGACCACAAAACTTGAATGGAAAGACTTATTTTTAGAACAAGAAACGATTGATGAAATTCAAAACATAGAAACTTGGCTGACGTATCAACATAAAATTATGGAGGAATTAGAACTCAGAAAACATCTAAAATTAGGATATAGGGCTTTATTTCATGGGACTTCGGGGACAGGTAAAACTTTGACTGCCACGCTTTTAGGTAAAAATTTAGGTTTAGATGTGTATAGAGTAGATTTATCGATGATAAGTTCGAAATGGATAGGGGAGACCACCAAAAATCTTGCTCGATTATTTGATATGGCGGAAAACAAAAATTGGATTTTATTTTTTGATGAAGCAGAAAGTCTTTTTGGAAAACGGAGCCAAAATGTAGAACGTGCTACTGATGCGTATTACAATCAAGAAGTAGGTTATATGTTGCAACGCATCGAAAATTATGATGGATTAGTGATATTAGCCACCAATCTTTTGGATAATATTGATACGGCTTTTATGCGTAGATTTCAGTCGTTGGTTTATTTTCCTGTGCCAAGTCCTTCGCAACAAATGGCGTTATGGCGAAATATTTTTGCCAAAGGTTTGCCGCTTTCTAAAAATGTAAGTCTTAAAATTTTATCCGAAAAATATGTATTGACTGCCTCGAATATTACCAATGTTTTAGGATATGCAACTATCAAAACTTTGCAAAATAAAACCAAATCTATCACGATGCAAACGCTCACAAATGCGATAGAAAAAGAATTGAAAAAAGCAAATATGAGAGAAAGTGTAGGATTTAAAAAGTGATAAATAATTGACTATCAATGTTTTATACTAAAAAACGATTTCAAATATGAAAATGTGTTTTTTGAATTGTCTCCAGATTTATCTGGAGGATAATATAAAATTTAATTGTTGGCTTTAGCCGAAATTTCTGTATTTCTCAAATTGATATTTTTCTGTATTTTCAAAAAAAATCACTATTTATATTGTTCAGTTTGTATTTTAAATAAAAAACATTTTTCAAAAAAAACAAAAAATAAATAAACTTTTTTTAGATAAATAACGTTATAAGGTCATATAACCTTGTTATTCGAAGAATAACAAGGTTAATTTATAGGTTTAGGGAACATATAAAAAATAAGTTACCCAAGTATTAAGAAATCCATTTTTTATTTTTGGAAATATACATATCTAAAACGTAGGCGTTAACGCCTACGTTTTAGATATGCGTAAGAAATGAAACTTTTTTGGGTATAATATTTTTTACTTAGTCCCCTTAACTAAAGCTTGCTTAATACTTACATCAGTTTTTTATTTTATACTTAACTCAGTTAGGAGTTCTCAATTATGAAAAAAATAGATATAAAAAATTTGTTGTTTATTCTTCTATCCTTTGGATTTTTTAAAATTAATGCTCAAAATACTCACCAATTGACACAAGTAATTGAGTATTATCCAAGTGGCAATATAAAAAATATTAAGAATATTATTTTACGTAGATGTTATATTTTTGACAACGATATAGGATCTACCATTAAAAAAGATACCGCCTATTACGGAATATTCAAAGAATATTATACAAATAATGTTCTTAAAATATCGGGTCAATATGATTGTAGATTTTGGGATAAAAATTTTGATCCAAAAGACACAACAGATCATTTAAGAACAGATTGTTTTAAAACAGGAGTATGGTATGAATTTGATAGTTCGGGTAAACAAACTAAAGTATCTTTATACGATGAAGAAGGTTATTTAGTCTTTGATAAATATTCTTTGATAAGAGATACAATTAAAATCATTAAAGACTCTACAGTATTTATGTTGGACGAATATGAGAAGAAAAACTCATACTTAATCAAACGTTATAAAACAAATAAACGTTTATTTTTGAAATTTCCCACATACTCAGACCATAATTATTGGTATCTTTTTCAAAAACCAATGAGTACATTAATCGATCGAGAATATAGAGGAGTAATAAATATGCGTAAAAATTTAAGATTATTCAGTTATATCAAGTATGATGATACGCCCAAAAATACAGATATGATGGATTTTTCAACTGTAAAAGCGGGTATTTATTATCTGGTTTATAAAACAGTAGGGTCATATACTTATGAAGTAGAAATTGTATTGGAAGATATAGAATAACTCCAACTGTTTTAAGTATTAAGCGAAACGTTACTTAAACCCAAATAAAATTTTAGGATATGAAATAAAATAATAGAAAAAAAATATGGCACAATCAAAATTTTTAGAGAATCAAAAGCTTGAAAAAAAGATATGCATAACCTGTTAATAGAACTCGAAAAAACAGGTATAAAATAAACATAAAAACTAATTTATTATGAAATTTGAAAGTATTAGCATCAAAAATTTTAGAGGATTGAAAAACCTCGAAATAGAAGACTTTAAGAATACGAATTTATTGGTAGGAAAAAATAATTCAGGAAAAAGTTCTGTATTAGAAAGCATTTTTTTATGTTCAGATATTTCTAATACAGGAATAGCTTTGTCTGTAAATCAACTTAGAGGACTTTTACACAATAATAGTGAAGATTTTAAGTTCATTTTTAACGAACTCGATTATAAAAATTGCCCAACTATCGAAGGTAAATTTGACATAAACGAACAAATTCGACATCTTTGTATCAAACCGAACCAAAGTAACTCGAAAGAAAAGGTGAGTAAAATAGGTTTAGAAAGTATCATAAGCACCAATATAGATAACGATTTTGACAAGATAAATGGATTGAATTTTAATTTTAGTATCAAAGAAAAACATCAACTTCAAAAAGAATATACATCTAAATTAATCATTGAAGAAGGAAGTATAATAACAGAAATAACCAAAAATTACAAAGAAAAAATTAAGGTAATATTTGTTAACTCCCATTTAGGAGGAGTTATTCAAGGGATTTATAAATATCTCGATGCCATTATTACCGCCAAACAAAAAAATGATATTTTAGAAATACTTAAAAAAATAGAACCTAAAATAATAGATATTTCTTTGGGAGCAAACAACATTATATATTGCGATATAGGGGCAGAAAGATTGTTGCCTATCAATTTGATGGGTGATGGTATTAAACAAATTTTAGGTTTATTGGTTAGCATTTATTTTGTAAAAGATGGCGTTTTTTTGATAGATGAAATCGATAATGGATTGCATTATAGTACGTTAAAAACACTTTGGAAAGGTATTTTTTTATTTTCTGATAAATATAAAGTGCAGATTTTTGCTACCACACACTCAGACGAATGTGTGCGTGCTTATGCTGAAGTATATCAAGAAACCTATCCCGAAGAAGATAATATGAGGCTGTATCGAATACAAAAAAATGCAGATGATACACATAAAGCTGTCAAAATGAAACCCGAAAATATATATAATTTATTAAAAATGAATTGGGAATATAGATAAAATTATGGCGGACAAAATCATTATTCAACATAAAAATATTATATGTGTGGAAGGAAAAGATGAAGTAGCATTTCTTGAGGCATTTTTAGAATATTGTGGTATTCAAAATGTTCAAATTATTAACTTTCAAGGAAAAGATAATTTCAAAAAGAGTACAGAAAATTTACTATTTTTACCAAACTTTGAAATCGTGGAAAAAATTATCTTGATTCGAGATGCTGATTTTGGAGAAAATGCCTCTGAAAATGCTTTCAAAAGCTTACAAAATGCACTCTCAAAAGCTGGTTTTCCTTGTCCAATTAAACAAAAACAATGGACAGAAAACGCAACAAACAAGATACAAACTGCTATTTATATTATGCCTAATGAAGGGGCAGAAGGAATGTTAGAAAATCTTTGTTTAGAAAGTATCAAACCTGAACAAATGAAATGTATTGAGATGTATTTAGCGTGTATGCCCGAAAAACCTGACAACAAAAATATCCCAAAAGCAAAAATACAAGTGTTTTTAGCCGCCAAAAAAGAACCTATCTATTCTTTGGGAACTGCTGCGAAAAGAAAATTTTGGGACTTCGAAAATAATATTTTTCAAGACCTTAAAAATTTATTAAAAAACCTATAAAACCTACCTATAAACATAAAAAAATAAACACAAAAAAATAAAATGAATATAGTGAAAACATACCAAATACAACTCTTAACACAGAAAGACTTTTAGAGGAATGTAGATAATGGAAAATAAATAGCTTAAAATTATAAACAAAAAAAGATAAATTACTGATTATCAATAATTTATCTGTTTTTTTTATGATTGATTAAAAAGGAATTCGCAATCTAATTCCTCTATTTTGTGAGCCATCTTTTTCTAACCAACTATGAAAATATTCAACGCCTAAGCCTTGAACATCTATTCCTGCACCCAATTCAAAATAATTAGAAGTCAAAGGAGAATATAAATAATTGCCTGAAACACGTAAACCCGCTCTAATAAATCGCATAAAAAATAAATCATTCGTCAAAAAACCTTTAAATCGATGCGAAAAATGTGCTTTCAAATATTCTGTATTCTGACTAAAATAATAATAATCTAATAACTGAAAACTTTGTAATTCAGTATTGGCTAATAAAGTTTGATTGCCTAAAAAATGTTTATAATCTATAAAAGTTATACTATTTTTGTTGATGAATTTTCCTGCTTCTACATTCCATTCAAACTCTCCTAACATTCCAAAATCTTTTTTTCCACTCAAACCAATATTTACAAAATCAAAATCACTTGTTGTAAAATTCGTACCAATTCCTTTTCTATAATTCATATAAATTGAACTCAAAGAAGATGTTTTTTTAGGTTTGATTGAAAAATTTGTTTCCCAAATCAATGCTTTATGTGAAGAAAAAAAAGCGATATTATTGTCAGAAGTGTTAGGAATATTACTCGAATATTCTCTCCCATCTACATTACGCCAAGTATAATCAGTGTTATTTTGCATGGCATTTCTGGAGGCAAATTCTAAGGAACTACGAAAAGAAAAAGTCTTGTTTAATTCTTGTTCCCAACTTATTTTGGCGTATGTTTTTTCGTATATTTTTAAAAAATTTTGCTCATCTAACAACGTATAAGCCGTATTTAACAATGAATTGATACTATTTTGTCGACTTATTTGTTCAATAAATTGTCCACCTTCTAATCCGAAAGAAGTAGTTCTTTTTTTAAAATATGTGTAAGTTGTTTGGAGTTTTCCTTGCAATCTTTGGTTCGAAAAACCATAGCGAATAGTCGGTGAGATTCTTAATAATTTTCTCATTCCTACAGAAGAAGTAATATCTGCTTCTGATTGTAATAAAAAACCTTCTATCGTATTAAAACCTATGCCCGACAAAAGGGAAGGCATCGAAAAAGAATTGATAGAAGGTTGTTTGGGTCTATATCTATATCCACCAAATAATAATTTTCGAGCCGAAAAACGATTACTTCTAATGCGGATAGAATCTAATCTTTTGGGGTCTTCTTTTATAAATGCAATACTATCTTTTTTTCTATAATCTTCTATTTCTCTGATAGATAAAGCAAAAGGTCGATGTTGTTGCCAAAATGTAGTATCTCTTTTGGCAGCCAATGTATCGACACTAATTTTTTCCTTTTCCTCTGAAAATAAATCGAGTGGAAAAATCGGATTAGTGTCATATTCTTTATAAACGGCGTTTAATTGGTCGGTTACATGTACTCCAAGTAGTCCAAAAGTTATCCACAGTCTTTGTGTGTTAGGCAAAGAATAAACATTGCCTTTTTTGTCAAAAAAAGGTTTATACATTTGTTGAATAACCACGCTATCGCCAAAATCAAGTCCTTTTTTATCGATATATAAATCAGTTTGGACAATTCTCCAACTATTTTCCTCAATATAAATAGTGCCATTATACGCAGGAGAATATTTTTTTCGAGGTAATAATTTAATTTTATAGATTTTTTTATCATTTTCGATACTTTCTCCCAACAATTCGAATCGATAATATAACATTGAACTTGGGGCAATCGGAGAAACGTAGCCTCTTTCACTGCATTGATAACCTGAAATTTTTTCGTATAGATTGATCCATAAATTAGCCACAGACGTAATAGAAACTTGATTAGGTTCGCCACTACTTTTTGATGCTAATATTTTTTCTCTATATATTTTTTCGGAATAATACAATTCGTTAATATTTTCAGAAAGTCCAGCAATTCCTGTGTCCATTTCTATTTTTTGTCCCAATATTCTTTTGGGAAGTTTATGAGCAATGGTAAGATTTTTTTGATAGACTTTGCATTGCCACGCTTTTAGTTCTTCTTCTAAATAATATTTTCGTTTTTCTTGTGCCAATTTAATAATTCTATTGGCAGGATTTTCTATTCTTTTGTTTGTAATCACTACTTCATTCAGCATATATTCTTCTGATTTTAACACAATAAGTAGTTTTTTTGTGTTTGTATCAATTTTTTCGGTATGAATTTTATATCCAATATACTGAAAAATAAGAAGTTTTTCACCTGAGAAATCTGCTGGAATTATCACTAAAAACTCTCCTTTTTCATTGGTTGCCGCTGAAATATTTGAATTTTTGATATAGACAGAAACAAAAGGCAAAGGTTGTTTTTTTTCATCAATCACTTGTCCACTGATTTGATTTTGTGCTTTTGAGAAAGAGCAAATAAAGGTTACAAACGATATAAATAGCAATAAAAATTTCATAAAAAATAAAAAATAGTTTGAATAATAATTTTTGAAGTGCAAAATTAAATAAATTTTCTATAAAAACAAAAAAGGCTTTTCATAGATTGAAAAGCCTTTTTTAATTTTTTTAGTTATTTTTATATTCCAACATTTTTTTTCAATTTTTCCAAAAACTCTTTTGCAGTTTTTTCATCAGAAAATCTAATGGCTACATTACGGTCTTCGCTACTTCTTTCTTTGCCAGTGAATGAATCACAACTTTTTAATTGGAATTTATCTTTTGGAGTCAAAGTGTATGAATAGGATTTGAGTTCAGGAGTATCACTTACTTGCAAGGGGGTATTTTCAAGAAATCTTTTATCAAAATCTTCAAATTTACAAAAGTATGTGCTATTTCCCAGGTATTCTTTTTCACCATACAGTACTTGTGAAATGACTACTTGTTTACCTTTCATATCAAAATCCACGTAATACTCATTTTTGGTTCCACCTTTTGGGGTCAAACTGCTTACTAATTTTCCCGGAATTGTAACCTTTGCAGATTTTTTATCCATTGTTTTGAATTTTATCACCTTTTGTGCAAAAAGGGAACTTGTAACCAACATCACCATAATAAATAGTGTGCAGATTTTTTGTGCAATTTTTTTCATTTTTAACTTTAGATTTTATGAACTTTTGCAAAGTAACTCAGAATAAATGATATATCCAAATAAAATCTAATAAATCAATAAAAATAATTTAAAAAAATATGAAAAATCTAAGAAATCATTGTACTAATCTAAGAATTTTAACAAAAATTCAATTAAATTAAAAACTATTTTAAGTATTAGATAAAGGATTACTTAAACCATAAAATTATTTGATTGACTTAGTTTCGTATCTAAAACAAGGTTTTAAATAGCAAATTTGGATTTTTTTTTGAATAATAGTATTTTTTTTCAAAAAAATTTTGATAAAAAGAAAATAAATCACTACCTTTGCAAAAATTAAATAAATTTTAAATCATAATCTTTTTGTTTCTTATGCAAAAAATTAAATTACTTACTTGGATAGTGTTGATAATAGTGTGCGTTTCGTCTTGTAGATTTAGCAAGATAAGAAAAAGCACAGATTTAAAAGTAAAATATGACGCAGCCATGAGATATTATGATAAACGTGATTATTATAAGTCAGGTTTATTATTAGAGGAAATTATTCCATTAATTACAGGGCAAAAAGAACAAGAAGTAGCACAATTTAGATACGGATATTGCCATTTTAATCAAAAACAATACGAACTATCTGCTTATTATTTTGATAAATTTTATAATAGTTTTAGAGGTAGCAAATGGTCGGAGGAGGCAAGATTTATGGTCGTAAAATCATTAGTCGAATCATCTCCTAAGTATAATTTAGACCAAAAAAGCACCACAGACGCTATCAATTCAGCCCAAAGTTTTTTAAATAATTTTGGAAACAGCACTTATTACGAACAAGCATCGGGTGCGATGAAAGAAATGCGTAATAAATTAGAAAAAAAAGGATTTGAAAATGCAAAATTATATCATAGAATTGGTTATCATCGGGCTGCAGTAGTTGCTTTTGGAAACTTCCAAAAAAACTTTCCTGATTCTGATTTGAATGAAGATGCTTCTTATTTACGCATCGAATCGCAATATGATTATGCGTTGCAAAGTATCGAAACAAGAAAAATAGAAAGGTTGAAAGACGTTATTGGATATTATGAAAATTTTGTGGCGGCTTATCCAAAGAGTAAATATTTGAAATCTGCTCAAAATATGCACCAAAAAACAATTTCTACATTGAAAGAAAATGTACCTGTTGTACCAACAAATAATAGTGCTGAAAAAGCAACAATCAAAAATTAATTTACTAAAACAATTTAAAAATAAAAAACATGGCTAAATATAGAGTAACTTCTGTCCCCTCGATTATTCCACGTGATATTAAAAAATTAAGCGAGCAAACAGGCAATTTGTATGCGTCTGTATCTATTATTTCGAAACGTGCCGCACAAATTTCTACTAAAATAAAAGATGAATTACAAGAAAAATTAGATGATTTTTCTTCTAATGTAGATAATTTTGAGGAAATTCACGAAAATAGAGAGCAAATCGAAATTTCTCGCTATTATGAAAAATTGCCAAAACCAACATCGGTTTCAACTGATGAATTTTTAGAATTTAAACTCCAATTTGGATTTGGAAGAGAAGAAGGTTCTTAAAAAACAGTAGAAAAAAATCAAAAAAAATACTAATTTTTTTAGGTATAAAATATAAAAAATGAAAGACAAAATTTGAAGTATTGAACAATATTTTGATGTTTTTAATTTTCAAAACCTTATATTTTATACCTAATATTTATTAAAAATACTTCCCATTTTTATACATACATTTTATATTTATATTTAAAAAAAAAAATGAAAAAAATATCTTTATTTCTTCTATTTATTTCTTTTGCCTTATTACAAGCATGCGCTCCAGGCGGAAAAAATGCTATCAATGTTTTTAGTTTACAAGATGATATTACGCTTGGAAAACAATTAAGAGATGAAATTGCCTCAAAACCAAAAGAATATCCTTTGTTAAGCAGACAACAATATCCAAAAGCTTACGAGCATTTGCAAAGAATTACTAATAATATTTTAAATTCTGGGGCGCTTGAACATAGAAACGATTTTGAATGGACTTTGCATATTATTCAAGATGATAAAACCTTAAACGCATTTGTTTCGCCCGGTGGATATATTTATGTTTATACAGGTTTGATAAAATATTTAGAAACAGAAGACGAATTAGCTGGTGTAATGGGACATGAAATTGCTCACGCAGACCGCAGACACTCAACGGCAAATATGACCAAAACGCACGGCATAGAAACGGTATTAGGAATGCTTTTAGGAAAAAATCCGGGAATGTTAGGACAAGTTTTAGGCGGAATGACAGGGAAAATAGGTGGATTAAAATTTAGCAGAGCCACAGAATCTGATGCTGATGAACAATCGGTGGTTTATTTAGCCAAAACACAATATAGATGTGATGGAACGGCAGGTTTTTTTGAAAAAATGATGGCTCAAAGTTCACAACAACCGCCACAATGGTTAAGCACGCACCCAAGCCACGAAAATCGTGTCAATGACATCAAAGCAAAAGCACAAGCAATTGGTTGTAGTACCAAGCCATCAAATAACCAAAGTTTGTATCAAGACTTGAAAAATAGTTTGCCAAGATAATAAAATAAACTCTAAATAACATTCACATTCAAACTTTTATATTATGAATTTTCGAGTAGAAATTAATGTAATGACCAAAAAAGAAATTTTAGACCCACAAGGAAAAGCCGTAAAATTGGGCTTAACGAATGTAGGTATTAATGCTATCAAAGATGTAAGAATTGGAAAGCATATTGTGTTGGATTTGGAGGCTGATAATGAAGAAGATGCGAAACAAAAAGCCGAAATATCTTGCAAAAAATTATTGGCAAATTTGATTATGGAAGATTATCATTATACTATTTCAACACTTTAATATTATCCTAAAAAAAATATGTTTTCTCAAATTGAAGTTTGTTTAACGCCTGATTTATTGCCTCATTTTGATTTAAAAGATAAAATTGTGGTCGTTATTGATATATTAAGGGCAACTTCTTGCATCACAACTGCTTTGGCAAATGGCGTAAAAAGTATTATTCCTGTTCGAGAAGTAGAGGAATGTAAGGCTTTGCAATCACAAGGTTATTTGGCTGCTGCCGAAAGAGGTGGCAAAAAAGTAGAAGGTTTTGATTTGGATAATTCGCCTTTTAGTTATCAAAATCCTGATTTAAAAGGCAAAACAATCGCAATGACTACTTCGAATGGAACATTAGCCATTGATTTATCAAAAAATGTAGCGAAAGAAGTTTTGATAGGTTCTTTTTTAAATCAAAGAACATTATGTAATTATTTGCAAAAAAAAGAAGATAATATTTTGTTGTTTTGTGCAGGTTGGAAAGGCAAAGAAAATATGGAAGATACTTTTTTTGCAGGGGCATTGATTGATGATTTATCGAATACAAATATTGAATTAGGCAATGATGGGGCTTTTATTTCGAAAGCGGTTTATCACGTCGGAAGAAATCAATATAAAAAATTCCTCCGAAAATCTTCGCATTATCAACGTTTGATAAGTTTTGGTTTGGAAAAAGACATCGATTTTTGTTTTACAGCCAATCAATATAATGTGTTGCCATATTTGAAAGGAAATGAAATTGTGATATGAAAAATAAAAAATTGATATGTGTGGTAGGAGCAACCGCAGTCGGAAAAACAAATGTAGGTATTGAATTAGCAAAACATTTTAATACGGTGGTTGTTTCTGCGGATTCACGTCAGTTTTATAAAGAATTAAATATTGGTACGGCGAAACCTACTTTCGAAGAAATGAATGGAATAAAACATTATTTCATTGATAATCAATCTATTAACCAAAATTATAGCGTAGGCGAATACGAAAAAGATGCGTTGATTTTATTAGAAAAATTATTTCAGGAATATGAAAAAATTATTTTAGTAGGAGGTTCGGGCTTGTATGTGCGTGCCTTATGTGATGGGCTTGATGAATTTCCTGACATTTCTCCAGAAATTCGGTTACAAATTCAACAAGATTTAAACCAAAAAGGATTGTTTTATCTCACCGAATTATTGAAAGAATTAGATTTTGAGTATTATCAACAAGCAGATTTACAAAATACACAAAGAGTTACGCGGGCTTTAGAAGTGTGTATTGGCACAAAAAAATCGTATTCTTCTTTTCGAAAAAACACCAAAAAAGAAAGACCTTTTCAGATTATAAAAGTCGGTTTGCATTTACCAAGAGAAATTTTATATCAAAAAATAGACTCTCGAATGGATTTGATGCTTTATCAAGGATTAAAAGAAGAAGCGATAAATTTATTGCCTTTTGCCTCTCATAATGCGTTGCAAACGGTTGGGTATCAAGAGATTTTTGATTTTTTAGCAGAGAAATACGATTGGAACGAATGTGTAAGATTGCTCAAAAGAAATTCACGTCGATATGCCAAAAGACAAATTACTTGGTTTGGAGCAGAGGCAGAAATTACTTGGTTTGCACCTACGCAAACTCAAGAAATTATCGATTTTGTTTCTTAAATATTGTTTTTTGATATTTTTAATTTTGAATTGCAACTTTTTATCTTTAACTTTGCAAATATTCTATCAAAAACTTATAATAAAAAACTATAAAAACATGCGCGAAAAACCTTTAATCGGTATCACAATCGGTGATTATAACGGAATAGGTACGGAAGTTATTCTCAAATCCTTATCAAATAATAATATCTTACAGATCTGTACTCCTGTTATTTATGGCTCTATGAAAATTATTTCTCGTTATCGTAAATTATTGCAATTACCAGAATGGTTTATCAATACGGCTCAAGATATAAAACAAGTTACGCATAAAAAAACAAATATTATTAACGTTGTTACCAAATGTTCTCTGGAAGTAGATGCGGGAAAAATTACCAATGACGCAGGAACTTTTGCCGTACAATGTTTGCAGGCAGCCACAAAAGATGTCTTGGCGGGCAATCTTGATGCACTCGTAACTGCTCCCATCAATAAACACAATGTTCAAAGTGATGAGTTTAAATTTATTGGTCATACAGAATTTTTGGCTGAAGCTTGTCAAGTGAAAGAAAATTTAATGTTTATGGTCAGTGATACGTTTAAAATTGCTTTAGTAACGGCACATATTCCAATTTCACAAGTGAGCAATCAAATTACAAGAGAAAAAATATTTAAAAAATTAGAATTATTGATAAGGTCATTAAAAAAAGATTTTGCTATTGCTAAACCAAAAATTGCAGTTTTGGGGCTTAATCCACACGCAGGCGAAAATGGTTTGTTAGGAAGTGAAGAAATGCAAGTAATTTCTCCCGTTATTCAAGAATTAAAGAAAAAAGGCAATATGGTTTTCGGACCTTTTCCTGCTGATGGATTTTTTGGACAACATTCGTATCGAAAATATGATGCGGTTTTGGCAATGTATCACGACCAAGCGTTAATTCCTTTCAAAACTTTGATGATGGAATCAGGAGTTAATTTTACGGCTGGTTTGCCAATTATTCGTACTTCGCCCGACCACGGCACTGCCTACGATATTGCAGGAAAAAATCAAGCTGATGAAAGTTCGTTTTTGCAATCAATTTTTACGGCTTGTGATATTGTAAAACACAGATGGGCTTTGGCAAAAGAAGTATAAATTTTATTATTATTTGATAAAAAATCACTTAAAAAAATAATCAATGATGAAATATTTAGTTTTATTTTTCGTTTTTTTCTTATGTTTTTTGTCGAGTTGTGATATAGCAATTCCTACTATCAATACCAATGATAATACGAATAGTTTAGTTCCAAAAGGAACAAAATCAACAGGAAAAGCATCTTATTATGCCAATAAATTGAATGGAAGACCAACGGCAAGCGGACAAAAATTTGATAATAATTTATTGACGGCTGCCCATAAAACATTGCCTTTTGGAACAAAATTAAGCGTAAAAAATTTAAAAAATAATAAAATTGTAATCGTTACGGTCAATGATAGATTATCAAAAACTTCTACACGCGAAATCGACCTTTCGCAAGCAGCTGCCAAAACGATAGATATGATAAGAGATGGAGTAGTGCAGGTTGAAATTACTATTTTGTAAGGGTTATAAAAATAAAAATAAAAATATAATGAAAAAAAAAATTGTATTGGTATCTGAATCTCCTCGAAGACAACAATTATTAAAAGATGCACATTTTATCTTTGAAACAATAAAACCTGTTGGAGAAGAAATTTATCCAAATAATATTCCGTTGGTAAGTATTCCTTTGTTTTTGGCAAAACAAAAATCGCATAGTATTGATTTGGTTGGTTTTGATGATGATATTATCTTGATTTCGGCTGATACTATCGTAATTTTAGATGGTGAAATTCTTGGAAAACCAGCTTCTGAACAAGAGGCGAAAAGTATGTTACAAAAAATATCGGGTAAGAAACATACAGTCATCACAGGCGTATGTATGCGAAGTAAAGAAAAACAAGTTGATTTTTCGTCCTATACAAAAGTATATTTTAATGAATTAACCAAAGAAAATATTGATTTTTATGTGGATACATATAAACCTTTGGACAAAGCAGGCAGTTATGGCATTCAAGATTGGATTGGAATGATTGGCATAGAAACAATTGAAGGCTGTTTTTATAATGTAATGGGTTTGCCGATGAGTGAATTATATCAAAAATTATCTTTGTTTGATTACTAATTTTTTTCTATTATCAATGACTTACGAACAGACTATTTCTTATCTTTTTTCAAAACTACCAATGTTTCAACGCATTGGTGCGGCTGCGTATAAAGAAGGATTAGAAAATATATTACTTTTTTGCGAAAAATTAGGCAATCCACATCAAAAACTCGCGTGCATACACGTAGCGGGAACGAATGGAAAAGGTAGCACTTGCCATACATTAGCCTCTATTTTTCAAGAAGCAGGTTATAAAGTGGGGCTTTTTACTTCGCCACATCTTAAAAATTTTACAGAAAGGATAAGAATTAATGGAGAAGAAATTAGTCAAGAATTTGTGATTGATTTTACAGAAAAAACAAAAAATTTGATTGAAACACAACAACCAAGTTTTTTTGAAGTAACAACTGCGATGGCTTTTGATTATTTTGTATCACAAAAAACAGATATAAATATCATAGAAGTTGGAATGGGAGGGAGGTTAGATTCGACCAATATTATTACTCCTATTTTATCAATTATTACTACGATTGGGTATGATCATCAACAATTTTTGGGCGATACATTGGTAGAAATTGGGGGAGAAAAAGCAGGAATTATCAAAAAAAATATTCCTG
This sequence comes from Cytophagales bacterium, assembly GCA_013298075.1. GTDB lineage: Bacteria > Bacteroidota > Bacteroidia > Cytophagales > Microscillaceae > RDXZ01. Next base: position 33,985 of record JAAFJG010000036.1, read on the forward strand.
TGGTCATTTCAGACCATCAACCTGAGATAGAAAATGTTTTTATTGACAAAGCAAAAAAAGAAAATGCACCTATTTTTTTTAGTTTTTTTGATGAAAATGCTGAAAAATTCAAACATTTTTTAGAATTATTTGTTTTAAAAGGTATTTATCAAAAGAAAAATTTAAAAGGCGTGTTAAAAGCCATAGAAATATTGGCAGAAAAATATCAAATTACCGAAGAAAATATTAAATTAGGACTTCAAAATGTAGTCAAAAATACGCATTTAAAAGGAAGATGGCAAATATTAGAAAATAATCCATTAATAATTTGCGATACGGCACACAACGAAGATGGCGTAAAATTGGTGATTGAACAACTTCAAGATTATAAAAATAAAGATAAAAATGCTGAAATAAATATTCATTTTATCATTGGTTTTGTGAAAGATAAAAATATAGACAAAATTTTATCTCTTTATCCAAAAAACGAAAAATATTATTTTTGTGGATTTGATTCTCCAAGAAGTTTAGAAAATATAAGTTTGAAACAACAAGCTGAAAAATATTTATTGGTAGGTGAAATGTATGAAAATGTAAATATGGCTATCAAACAAGCAAAACAAAAGACGAATAAAAATGATATTATTTTTGTGGGTGGAAGTAATTTTTTAGTCGCAGAAATTGATAATTTATAAAATAAAATATTAGATATTATCCCAATTTGATGGCAAATTTATTTTAAATTTCTTACAACTAAGAATGATAAAAAGATAGTTTAATAATTTTTTAACTAATATTTAATGACCTTAAAAACAAAAGTATGGCAAACAAACAACAAGACCCAGTTGATAAAAGTAATAAATTTGATAAAATTATCAAAGAAAATATGGTAGAATGTACTTTGCCATTTATTGATAGCCTTTTTAACCTCAATATTCAACCCAATGATATGGTAGATGTTGATCCACAAATTCAAAGCACACAAGAAAGAGAAGTTGATTTTTTAAAAAAAATAATAAGGACTAATGGTGCAAAAGATTATTTATTACAAATAGAGTTTCAGTCTAAAAATGAAGTAAGAATGAATGCTCGAATGGCGGAGTATTATACTTTTTTGAATCGCAAATATGATTTAATCGTCAAACAATATGTAATTTATATAGGTGATGAAACTATGACTATGCTTAATTATACTCAACACGAAGATTTTGAACATAGGTTTCAAATCATAAATATTCGCCATAAAAATTATTTAGAATTTGTGAAATCAGATATTCCTGAATTTGTTATTTTAGGAATTTTGGCGGGTTTTGGACAAGATAAATCTGAGGTAGCAGTGAAAAATATTTTACAAAGAATTGTTACAATAACCAACACCAATCAACGTTATAAAAATACGCTTGAACAAGAAAAATATCTACGTCAAATAGATGTTATGAGTCAATTACGCGGTTTACAAGGTACAATTATTAAAATACTTAAAAATATGGACATTACATTTGATATTACAAAAGACCTTCGTTATCAAGAAGGTGAATTAGTTGGTGAAGCCAAAGGTGAAGCAAGAGGTGAAGCAAGAGGTGAAGCAAGAGGCAAAGCAGAAGGTGAAGCAAAAGAAAGAAACAAAAATATCTTAAAAGGACATTCAAAAGGAATGACTATTGTAGATTTGGCTGATTTTTTTGATGTAAGTATTGAGTATGTTAAAGATGTTATTAAAAACGGATAAAAATTATAGTTTGATAACGACTTTTTGATTTTGTCAATAAATATTTATTTTATTATTCCTTTTCTCCTTGATATGTGCCACAAAGACCGAAATAGATAGTAACTTTTATTTCGGTCTGTGTGCCACAGACCAAGGATTAACATAAAAGAAATGTCATTATCAAAGTGCTGCCCCAATTTCGTTGCAAATTTATTTTTATGTTAAAAAAATAAACATAACGATTTTATTTTAAATTTGTTACAACAAATCTGGGGCAACTTCAATATTGTAAAAAAATTAAAAAAACAATAATAAAATGAGTATAAAAATGAAAAAAATGTTTGTGGTAAGCACAAACAAAACTCCCCAAATAGATTTTGATGTAGAAAATGGAATTTTGCAAATCAAAGGCGTTTCAATTCCTGAAGATGCCAACAGAATTTATACGCCTGTGATTGAATGGGCGGAAAGATATGTAAAACATACGGAATTATTTTTAACAACAGTCAAAATAAAACTAATTTATTTTAATACTTCTACGTCTGATTATTTGATGAATTTTTTAAAAACGCTCAAAAAATTGCAAGAAAAAGTAAAATTTGAGTGGTATTATGAACTCGATGACGATGATATGAAAGAAACAGGTATTCATTTTGAAAGTATTTTAGAAGTAAAATTTCATTATATTGAGGTAGATGAAATTTAGATTTTTTTCGTTTTATTTATTCATAAAATGATAAAAATTTAAACTTTTTTGTTTCATAGGAAATTATTGCGGATATAATTTTCTTATGTATGAATAGAAATAGCATTTATTTAAAAAATACCAATTTGAAAAATGCGGAGATTTTGGCTAAAGCCAAGAATTGAATTTTTTTAATATCCTCCAGATAAATCTGGAGGCAATTCAGAAAACGTATTTCAAAAAAAAAATTTTTTCCGCAAAACTTCCTAAAAACCACTTTTTTATTTATATTTGCAGAATAATTCCTTTATCATTGCAAATAAAAAGTAGAAAATATGAAAGAATTATTAAAAAAAGATTGGGAATATACTTTATCAGAAAATGAAAAAGGTTATTTTTTATCTGTTTTATGTGGTACATCTGCGGTCTTTGTGGTATCTTTTCAACTTTCAAAAGAAGAATCTAACAATTTTTTGGAGCAAGGCGAAACCTACATTAGTTATTTAGCTAATCAAGTAATGAGTAATCCTGAATTTTATTTTGATAGAAGAGAAACGCCAGAAAAGTAAAAAACTTTGTAATTTTTTATAAATATCATTTTTTTTGATTATATTTGCAAAAAATTACTATCAAAAATCATCAAAACTAAAAAATGTTTGGAGAAAATTCTGTTTCAATTCTTGAATTAGCACTCAAAGGTGGCGTGATTATGATTCCGCTTGCCTTATTATTTGTTTTGGGTATTTATATATTTTTGGAGCGTATTTTTACTTTGGGGCGTGCCACTCAAAATCCTACCAATTTTATGGAAAAAGTAAAAAATTTAGTTACCAATGAAGATATTATCGAAGCCAAAAAATTATGCAAAGAGCAAAATTCACCCATCAGTCGAATGATTGATAAAGGACTTTCTCGCTTAGGCTCACCACTTAAAAATATCGAGACTTCTATCGAATATGTCGCAAAAATTGAGTTATATAGGTTAGAAAAAAACTTAGCAATTTTAGCAACTATTGGTGGTGCTGCGCCTATGGTAGGTTTTTTGGGTACTGTAATTGGCATGATTGATTCTTTTATGACGATTGCGAGATTGAAAGGTGCGGTAGATCCGCAAGTGCTTTCAAGTGGAATTTATACGGCTTTGATTACGACTGTGGCAGGATTGATTATTGGTATTTTAGTTAATATTGCCTATAATTATTTGGTTACAAGAGTTCAAAAAGTGGTTTATAATATGGAATATACAGTGATGGAATTTATGGATTTATTACAAGAAAAAAGATAATTTTTGCCTTTTTTCTTCATATTTTTACATAAATTATAACCAAAAAATATGAATTTTCCCAAATCATTACTATAAGACAGCATGAATAATTTCACTTAAGATACCAAAAAAAATGAATTACTTTATAAAAAATATACTATTTTTAGAAAATATTTTGAATATCCAAACTTTTATTTTATCTTTGCATTTATGTATGTTTTACAAAAAAAATTCTAATTTTTGTTTTTTTTTAATATAAACTTACATAAAAAAATCTAACTATTTTACAACTTAAAAGTATGAAATTTTTTATCATCTTTTTATTTTTTGCTACTATTTTTATTAATATTTATGCTCAAAACAACAAACCAGAAAATTGCACTTTGCGTTTGCAAATGAATAATGGTAATAGACTTCAAAATTTTGTATTGCGTGTAGGAGCGCAAGAATACATTACAGACAAGGAAGGAGTGGTTATGTTGCCCAATTGTAAACGTGAAAGTCTTATTTTTGTAAGAGATAATATTGTTTTGGTTGGATATACAGGCGACCCTATTACCAAAAAAATAAGAGGAGGAGTCAATTTAATTCTTACTTTACCCAAAGGAAGTAGTTTGCCTCCTAACAGAAATGAACTCATGGCAATCCAAAGGGCAAAAGAGGAAACAGAAAAAGTAAATAAAATGTCTACTGATATTAGTAATTTAGGGCAAGATTTGGATAGTATCAAAAAAGCAAAAGAACATGTAGAAAAAGCACAAAAAATAGAGCAAGAAGCACATTTGGTTACACAAAAAAAAGCAAAAGATGACCAGATAAAAGCAGAAGAAGATAAAAAAAGAGCAAATGAAAGAGCTCAATTTTTAATGGGAATTATTTTATTTATTACGATTGCTATCACTATTTGTGGCTATATGATGTATTTGGTTTGGCATAAAAATTCATTATTAATCAAACAAAAAAAGGAAATTGAGGGCAAAAATAATCGCATCGAAGAATTGCTTTTAAATATATTACCCAAAGAAGTAGCCGACGAACTTTCTATCAAAGGAGTTACCGAAACTCGCTATTATGACTTTACCACCGTGCTTTTTGCGGATATAAAAGGTTTTTCTGCCTTAGCACAAAGAGTAACTCCACAAGTCTTGATTAGTGAATTAGATGCTACTTTTGGTAAATTTGATGATATTATCAAAAAATATCATATAGAAAGAATTAAAACTATTGGCGATTGTTATATGTGCGCGGGTGGCGTACCCAATCGTAATCGTAGTAATCCTATTGATGTCGTTTTGGCTGCTTTAGAAATTCAAAAATGGATGATAGACGAAAAAGCAAGACGTAATAATGATTTTTGGCAAGTAAGATTAGGATTGCATACTGGAGATTTGGTGGCGGGCGTAGTGGGAAAAACTAAATTTGCGTTTGATATTTGGGGAAATACCGTTAATTTGGCTTCACGTATGGAAAGTGTGGGCGAAATTGGTAAAGTAAATATTTCTGATACTACTTATCAACAAATAAAAGATTTTTTTGAATGTACTTCAAGAGGAAAAATTCACGTAAAAAATATTGGAGAAGTAGATACTTATTTTATTGATAGAATAAAAATTCAACTTTCTGCAGATAGCGAAGGACTTTTGCCTAATAAAGATTTTTGGGCTATCAAAAAAGAAAAATTTGGGGAATAATTTTTACTATAAAATTTAAAAATAAAATCTATTTCATTTGATTATTTTACGAAAAATAGATTTTATTTAAAATTACTTTATTTTTGGGTAATTTTTATCAATTCTTTTATATTATCACCTTCAAATACATTCAAATCAACATTGCCATTAATTCCATTGATATTTCCTTCTGAAGAATGTTGCCAAAAACTCCATTTTTGAAAGATTAAGTCAGGGTTCTTCAAATTTTTATATTGAGCCACCCAAAATATATATTTTTTAAATTCTTCTCCAATATTATCTCGCAAAAAAGATCTACCGCTATAAATAATTGGTTTTACTTTATATTTTTTTTCAATAATATCAAGCCAAATTTTGAGTTCTCTTTTGAGTTCAGGTAATTTTTTATCACCCAATTCTTCAATATCTAACACAGGTGGCAAGTTTCCTTTCACCATTTTTACGTTGGCTATAAAATGTTTTGCTTGTTCCTCTCCACTTAATTCTGCTTTAAAATAATGATAAGCACCACAAATTAGTCCTGTTTTTTGTGCTTCTTTCCAATTTTTCGCAAAAAATTTATCAGAAAAATCATTCCCTTCTGTTGCTTTCATAAATACAAAAGTGATAGAATCGCCTTTTATTTTCATTTTTTTGACCGCTTCCCAATCAATATCACCCTGATAAAAAGAAACATCAATGCCATGAATAGAAAATTTGGGCAATTCTACGCCAAAATTGCTATATTTTTTTGAAGGTGTTCGATTAACTATTTTTTCTGTCCATTTTTTAAGAAAATTGTCCCAATAAATTTTTGATTCATAAGGATAAAAATAAAAAAAAGAAGAAATCACCACAGAAATAAATACGCCAATTAATAAAAAAATATTAAAAAGCCAAGTAAAAAAACGATACAAATATTCCAATTTTTAAATTTTTTTAATTAGGACAATTATCAGGCTTTGCTCCTTTGAGATACAAACCTGTGAGTTTCCATTGTCCTGCTATGATTTTAAATTGCAAACTAACTTTTCCTGTAGGTTTCACATTTTTTAATTTAGGGGGAGCTGGTTTTCCTTTTTCGGCTTTTGTTTCGGGCAAATATTCAAATTCTAACAAACCATTTCTTTCTACTTTTGCCAAATCTGCTTCTCCTATTGCTTTTATCAAACATTTATCCAACTCGGTTTCGATGCATTTTAAAAACATTTCCTTAGAAATAGGTTTTCTTTTAGGAGGTTCTTTTTTATTTTCCTTATCTTTTTCAGTTTCTTGTATATCTTTTTTGTCTTGTTTTTCATCAAACATTTCACGACAAGTAAAATCACCGACAAAAGGAAAATTGGCTAAATTTACCAAAATATCTTTTTTTCTACCAAAAACTCCCTCTTGAAAATCTGACCAGAATTCGAGAAAAATGGCGTGATTTTTTACCTTTCGTTCTGCTCGACTCGAAGGGGGGGGAATAGTAGTGTCTTCTGGCACACCAATTTTTTTCTTACGGCGTGTCTCTTCTTCTTCTTTGCTCCAACATGAAACAAATAATAAAGATAAAATTAAGACTATAAACAAATTTTTTTTCATTGGATAGTTTTATCAATTAACTCTTTTACGTTAGGTTTTATTAGTTCTACTATTATATGTTTAAATTTTTCGGTATCTTGATTTATTTCGCTCAAACTATCCCAACTAAATGTATAAATTTTTTTATCATTTTTATACAAAATAATTGTATTAGAAGAAGTTCCTGTGGCTTTTTCAACCATTTTTACGCCTTGTTTTTCTAATTTTTTTGTCAATCCGTGCAAGGTTTTCCAATCTTTTTTTGATACTTTAAATGGATGTTTAGCTAATTCTTTAGCATAATCAGAAATTTTTATGACACATTTTTTAGGCAATACTTCAATACTATAATTACGATAATATTGCGGAGAAACTGTTGCAGATTGAAATAAAAGTTCTATTTTATCAAAATCAAGCGTATCTTTTGAAACAAGACTATCTTCTATGCTTGGATTTTTTTTCGTGTATTTTTCTTTATTGGCACAAGAAAAATCAACAAAACAACAAAGCAATAAAATGCCACAAAAAATCAATTTTAACATATTTTTTTTCATCATTTTATCGTATGCTTTCGAGCAATTCTTGGATACATGGTTTGATAACTTCCGCAATATTTTCTTGAAATTTTTGAGTATTCGCATTAATATCACTCAAACTATCCCAAGAAAATTTATATAATTCAACGTTATCTTTTAATAAAATAATCGTTTGGCATGAAGTTCCAGTAGCACCTTCTTCTATTTTTTCACCTTTTGGCTCCAAAGATTTGATTAAAACTTGGCTTAATATTTTCCATTCATTTTCATTTACCTCAAAATTTTTTGCAACCAAATCTTCAGAGTAATTATAAATTCTGATATTTCCTTGTTTTTGTGTTATTTCAATCGAATAACTTCTATAATATTGTGGTGGCAATGACGCACAATTATAATTAAATACTATTTTATCAAACATTTTTTTAGTTTTGATTATTAGGTATAAAAATAAACCATTTTAAATTCTCCACAAAGATATAAAATAATACATAATAATTCAAAAAAGAATTTGATTTTTTTTAAGTATATTTTTGAAAACGAGATAATTGAGTTTTGATTATTTTTGAAAAATACCTAAAAATTTAGGTGATATCCCAAATCCGTTACAAGAGATTTTAAATAAAATCATTGTAGATATTTTTTTTGAATATAAAAATAAATTTGTAACGAGAGATTGGGACAGCACCAAAATATTTAGAAATTTTGGCTTAGTTTGACAGCGACTTTTTAATTTTGTAAATAAATATTTATTTTATTATTTCTTCAAGGTTTTTTTAAACCCTGAAGAAATTTTATAACATTATTCTAAACATAAAAGAAATGTTAGTATAAAAGTTTTGCTATTTTTTATAGTGATTTTATAAAAAACCAATTCTGTTTTATAAAACCAATAAATATAGCAAAAATCGTAAAAATAAAAAAATATCATCATTTTCATACATCTGATTATTTTGAAAAAAACAAAAAATATGGTTCTTAGTAAGTTTGTACGGAAAATAAAAAAAAAAATTTGAAATACGCTTTTTGAATTGCCTCCAGATTTATCTGGAGGATAATAAAAAAATTCAATTTCTATTCATACAGAAAATATCACTAAAAAAATAAAAAAAAACTACTTTTTTGAAACTAATTTGTTATAAAAGTAGTTTAATATAAAAAATAGTTAAAAATTAGCATATTTTTTGTTTTTATAAATAAATAATAATAAATTTGTTTGGATTTGTCCAATCAACTTTCATCATCAAATAAATCTTCTAGAAATATAAAACATAGATTTTTTAAATTATTGTGATAAAAAAGTAAAAAATACTTTCAAAAAAAATAATGTTATGAATTTGCAAGGCAAAAAAGTTTTGATTTTAAATCAAGATTATCGCGCTCTCACTATTTGTAGCGTTGAGAAAGCGTTTGTTTTAGTATATTTAAACAAGGCTGAATTAGTAGCAGAAGTTCCTGGGCTTCGAATCAATACTATTTCTTCCTATTTTTCTATGCCTTCTATTATTCGTTTATTTAGGTATGTAAATTTACCTTATAAAGGCGTAGTTTTGACAAGACAAAATGTTTTCAAACGTGATGGTGGAAAATGTCAATATTGTAACACTCCACACGACCTTACGCTTGACCACGTACTGCCTCGATCACGTGGCGGTAAGTCTTCTTGGGAAAATTTGGCAACTGCTTGCAAACCTTGCAACTCTCGCAAAGGAGATAGAACGCCACAAGAAGCAAATATGATATTGATGAGACAACCTTTTAAGCCCACTTTTTTAATGTTTTTGAGAGATTACTCAGGAATGTTAGATGAAAATTGGAGACCTTATTTGGGAGTAAGTAAAATAACGAATTAATTTTTTTATTGCTATTTTTTATTGTTAAAAAAAACATAAAAACTTTTTTTTTATAACCAAAAATATGTATTTTTCGTTACAAATATATATTTAAACTTTAAAAATAAAAATGAAAAAAATATTTTTTTTTAGCGCCTTGTTTTGTCTTAATTTATATGTGTCTTATGCTCAAAAAAAAGAAGAAGACAAAAAAACAGTGGTAAAAACTCCAAAGGAATGGCAACAATGCTTAACCGCTGAACAATACAAAGTTTTACGTTTAAAAGGTACAGAAATGGCTTTTACAGGTAAATATTATGACCATAAAGAAAAGGGAACTTATACTTGTGCCGCTTGTAAATCCGAATTATTTACTTCTGATACAAAATTTGACTCAGGAACTGGCTGGCCAAGTTATTTTCAGCCTGTAAAAAAAGGAGCAGTTAAAAATATTACTGATAATTCGCATGGTATGGCAAGAGTCGAAGTGGTTTGTGGAAAATGTGATGGACATTTAGGACACGTTTTTGATGATGGTCCGCCTCCAACGGGTATGAGATATTGTATCAATTCTGCTTCTTTAGATTTTAAGAAGAAATAATGATTAAAAAAATAGTTTTTTTATTGATATAAATAAATAAAAAGGTTCATGGGAAATTATTGTGGAGCTAATTTTGGTCTATATATGAATATCTTTTTATTTTAAAAATATAGAAAAGTATCCATTTGAGAAACATAAAAATTTTGGCTAAAGCCAAGAATTGAATTTTATACTATCCTCCAGATAAATCTGGAGGCAATTCAAAAAACATATTTCAAAAAAAAATCATTTTCCGCACAAATTTCCTAAGAACCAAAAAATTTCATTTTTATCTACCACACAAAAAATTACACTACTAATATTTTTAAAAATATGCGTTTTTCTACTTGAAAAAGAAGTTACAAATATATTTTAAGTGAAATCATAAACAGCCAATTATCAGAAAGAAATACACAAAAAAAATAAATTTTATTCTGTATTTTTATGGTTTTTAATCTATCTAAAAACTACTTTCTCATATTTTTATAGGCATTGATAAGTCCGTTAGTAGAACTATCGTGTTTATCTATTTTGTCTTCATTCACTAATTCTGGCAAAATTTGATTGGCTAATTGTTTGCCTAATTCCACGCCCCATTGGTCAAAACTAAATACATTCCAAATCACACCTTGCACAAATATTTTATGCTCATACATAGCAATCAAACTTCCCAAAGCACGCGGAGTAAGTTTTTTATAAAGGATAGAATTAGTGGGCTTATTGCCTTCAAATACTTTAAAAGGCGTTAGAAAATCAATTTCTTCTTTCGTTTTTCCTGATTTTTCTAATTCAGATTTTACTTCGGCTTCATTTTTTCCTTTCATCAAGGCCTCTGTTTGTGCAAAAAAATTAGAAAGCAATTTATTATGATGGTCATCTAACGGATTTTGGCTGATAGCAGGGGCTAAAAAATCACACGGAATTAATTTTGTACCTTGGTGAATCAGTTGATAAAAAGCGTGTTGTCCATTTGTACCAGGTTCGCCCCAAATAATAGGTCCTGTTTGATATGTTACTAATTTCCCATTTCTATCCACCGTTTTTCCGTTGCTTTCCATATCTCCTTGTTGAAAATAAGCAGGAAATCTATGTAAATATTGGTCATAAGGCAATAAAGCGTGGCTATGTGCCTCAAAAAAATTGTTATACCATATTCCCAAAAGTGCCAAAATGACAGGAATATTTTCTGAAAAATCCTTTTCTGCCAAATGTTTATCCATTTCAAAAGCCCCATCTAATAATTCCTCAAAATTTTTGTACCCAATCGCACATGCAATAGGCATACCTATCGCAGACCACAAAGAATATCGTCCGCCTACCCAATCCCAAAAACCAAACATATTATTGGTATCGATTCCAAATTTTTCTACTTCATTTTTATTGGTTGATAACGCAATAAAATGTTTTTTGATGTGTTCTTTGTCTTTGGCGTGATTTAAAAACCAATTTTTAGCCGAATTGGCGTTAGTCATTGTTTCTTGCGTAGTAAAAGTTTTGGAAGCAACAATAAATAAAGTTGTTTCTGCGTTTACTTTTTTGAGCGTTTCGACCAAATGAGTAGCATCAATATTAGAGATAAAATGAACTTTTATATTTTCTTTTTGGTATGGTTTTAAGCCTTCTGTTACCATTACAGCCCCCAAATCAGAGCCGCCAATGCCAATATTGACAATATCAGTCATTGGTTTATTAGTAAAACCTTTGTGTTCGCCTTTGATAATTTTGTCAGAAAATATTTTTATTTTTTCTAACACTTCTTTTATATCAGGCATAATATTTTTTCCACTTTCGAACACATCTTTGCCCGAATGATTTCTCAAAGCGGTATGTAACACAGCACGATTTTCTGTTTGATTGATTTTTTCACCATCAAACATGGCTTTGATAGCGCCTTTGAGTTGGGTTTCATTGGCTAACTCAAACAACAAATTCATTGTTTTTTGTGTGATGATATTTTTGGAATAATCGAGTAAAATATCTTCAAAACACAATGAAAACTCGTTAAATCTATTTTTATTTTCTGCAAATAAATTTCTAAGATTTGTTTTTTTTAGTCGTTCTGCTTCTTGAGCAAGTAAGTTCCAAGCCTTTGTAGTAGTTGGATTTATTTTTGGAAACATATTGTTATTTTTATTGTTGATATTTTTTTGAATAATAATGTTAGAGATGTTACCATTTTGAATTTGCTTTGTTTCTTTTATTTTTATCAAATATTTTTAAGCAATTTGATAAAATTATCTTGCTTATCAATAATACTTTACAAAAACTATTCAAAATTAAATAATATTATTGATTTTTTTTTATTTTTTTCAAAAAAAATAAAAAAAACTCTCTTTTTTTATTTTTTAAGGGAATAATCAATCATTTTTTTATCTTATGAAGTCTTTTAATTTCATTATAATTTAATACTTTTTCTTTTTTACCAAATTCCATTGAAAATTTTTTAGCCATTTTGCAGTTCTTTTAATAGTCTATTAAACTTATTTTTGTGTTTAAAATCAATCGTTTCATCAACCAATGCCAAATTTCGTTTTAATAAATGTGCATTTATAAAAGTTTTGTTTTCCAAATATGAATAGGCAAATATATTATTTTCTTCGTCATGTTTTATCGTATCATATTTTAAAAATACTTTTTTGCCTCGCAATTTTTGTATCAAATATTCTTTTGCTTCTGTATTTACCAAAATATTTTGTTTGATGCCAATAAGACGAATTATTACATTATTATTTAATTTGATAAGTTCAGGGAGCATCTAAAAAATAAATTACCCACTCAAAAAAACTTATTTTTAGTTCCCTCACCGCTGGGGAGGGTTAGGGTGCAGTGTTGTTAAGTTCTAATATTTGTCAGGTAAATTATTTTACAAATCAAAATATAATTTGCCAAATCTATAAGATTTTCAAAAAATTATAGATTTTTTAGAGAATATTATACAAGTTAATTTCTAT
>JAAFJG010000037.1 GCA_013298075.1 Cytophagales bacterium
ATGAGTATTATCGTTGAAATTCGAGAATTTATTGGCAAAATCATCTAATAAATTTTATTTTAACAATAATCTGAATAGAAATTAATAAATCGAGTAAATTTTCAGATAAATTAAATATATTTTATGCGTAAAATTTTAAATATTTATACATTTTTGAGTAAATGCTCTAAACTGAAAAAAGGGTGCGGAAAGTAGGATACAAGTTAATTTCTATTTTATTTGTTAAAAAAAAGAATTTAACAACACTGACCCCAGCCCTCCCCGAAGGTGAGAGAGTTTTTTGGGGTATAATATTTTCTACTTAGTCCATTATTAGTAATACTTTTATTTTAATGAAAAATAATTGTAATCAAATATTTTAGGTTGAAAAACTATAAATTTTATCTAAAAAAATCATAAAATGTGCCTTTTTAGGTGCCTTTAACCTGGAAAATTATTATATGTTGAGAGCGAAACTATAGAAGTTTCCGAAGCCAAAAAAGCCTCAAAAAAGCAAAAAATTTAAACGTAAAAAAAAATTATCAAACATTAGAAAGTAAAATTGAGAAAATAACTTTCCAAAAAAATTTGTGTTTTTTTGGAAAGATTTTTTGGTTAGATTATTACCTCCTCCTCTTCAAATTCTAATTTTTCTGAACATTCTCTACAAAAAAACTCGAATTCTTCATTTATAAATTCAGTTTTTTGTAGTAATAATTTGTTATTTTCTGCTACGAAAATATCATATTTATTGGGTTGTGTAACAAACTCAACACAATCACAACTTTTGCAAGCATATTTTTCTTTTTCCATATCAACTATTTATTTTAAATTTTGCACTTTTTAATAATTCTATACTATTATAACTGGTTGGGTCTGAAAATCCAAATTCCCATAATGAGTAAATATCTTGTCGTTTTTCGAAGAAAAGTATATTTACTTTTTTCTTTGTATGTATTTGCCATTGTCGAAATGGATAATATAATTGTCTAATAATCGTATTTTTAGTAGTAGAATTTTTGGCTTCTATCAAAACGATCTGATTTTTTCCTTCATAACCTGCATCTACTTCTGTTTGTACGCTTTCGGTTGTGATAAGTTGTTGATGTTGTCCTGCGTAAAATTCAAATTTTGGTGTATATTTTCTGCCTCTAATAGTCAAAACTAAACTATCATCTTCTAAAAAACTACGAATTAAACTTGATGCATACGCAAAATCTAAATGTTGCATTTCAGAATTACCAACTTGTGATGTTTCTAATTCAAAATCAAGTTTTGAGTTATAAGTAATTATTTCTGTCGTAATTTCAGGAATATCAATATAACCTTCACCTTGTAAAATGCTATAAATACCATTTTTTATAGGCAAAATAAACAGATTATTATCTATAAAAACCTGCGGTCTGCTTTCTCGAGTATCTTGCTTGCACAAAACTCGCACTTCTCTTTCTGTAGTACTTGTAAAATGTGCGGTTGCTTTTTTAATCTGTTCGGCGGTTAATACAAATGGACTTATTGAAAAATTGTGTTCAGTAATTTTGTAGGTGTCAAAAATTGATTGCCAAGGTTGGTGTTTCATATTGATAATTCGTAATTAAAAGTTCGTTGATTTTTCCACGTTTTTCACCATTACAATTAATGGCTCTATTAGCAAAAACTTTAAAAATATTATATCCTGAATAAGCATTTTCAAAAAAATTGTCATCAGGATTTGAGTTTTTAGGGTCAGAATTGGATAGCATTAATTTTGCTCCTTTTTCTTTGTCTAATTTTTGAAAAAAATTCGCTAATTCTAATTGTTCTTTGTCTTTAAATTCTGTGCCTATATAAGTTGTAAAACTTGCTGTTTGGCTAATCGGTCTGTATGGCGGGTCAAAATAAACAAAGGTATTTGCATCAACTTTTTCCAAACAATTTGCATAATTAGCATACGAAATTTCTGCTTTTTGTAAGGTTTTTGATACCGCCAAAATATTGTATTCATCAAAAATCATAGCCGTTTTATATTTTCCATAAGGCACATTAAATTCCCCTTTTAAATTTAAACGAAAAAGTCCATTAAAACAAGTTTTATTCAAAAAAATAAATTGTGCAGCCCTCAAAATCCAGTTATCTGAAATATTTTTATAATTTATTTCAAATCTTTGTAAATTAAAATCTTTACGAATAGATAAAAATAAATCGTTTCGTTTTTCTTGGATCGTTTCATCATAATTTTTTTGATATTTTTCTAAAAAATTAAGCAATTCATTTGGTTTTTTTTGTATTACTTTATAAACTAACACTAAATCTTTATTCAAATCTGATAAATACGCATTTTTAATTCTAAATCTTTGAGAAAGTGCAAAAAATAAAGCACCACCACCCAAAAAAGGCTCTACATAATTTTTGATGATGCCATTTCTAAGTTCATTTGGATAATAATTTTCAAATTGTGTCAAAAGTTGGCTTTTTCCACCTACCCATTTTATAAAAGGTTTTGCTTTTTGCATATTTTTATGATTTTCCATTTCTCAATTTCTCCACAAAAATAACTTATTTTTTTTACAATGACAAAAAAATATTAAAACTTTGAAATATTTTTAAAGGCGTTAAATTTTTGAAGAACCAAATATTCTTCAAATTAGACATTTTATTTCATATTCTCAAATTATTGAAAATAATAATTCTCAAACTTTTGATTAACAACTTTATCAAAACAAAATCCATAAAAATCTTATAATTATCCTAAATAATTTTGTTTAAAATCTATATTATTACTTTTTTTTATTATTTTTGCAAGTCAAATTAGAATTTTGTATTATATTATTATCAAAAAAATCTAATTTATCATTCATAATTCCTTTAAATAAAATGAATATTTCTTATAATTGGCTCAAAAATTACATCAATATCGATAAAAATCCTGAAGAATTAGGAAAAATATTAACCGCATCAGGCTTAGAAATTGAAGCCATCGAAACTTTTGAAAGCATAAAAGGTGGTTTAGATGGTTTGGTCATCGGAAAAGTATTGACTTGCGAACAACACCCAAACGCGGATAGATTGCGTTGCACAACGGTTGATGTCGGACAAAATACGCCTTTGAAAATAGTTTGCGGAGCGCCCAATGTAGCACAAGGACAAACCGTAGGAATAGCTTTAGTAGGAGCAACTTTATATCCTACAAATGGCGAAAGTTTTACAATTAAAAAGTCAAAAATTAGAGGAGAAGAATCAGAAGGAATGATTTGTGCAGAAGACGAAATTGGCTTGGGAACTTCTCACGAAGGCATTATGATTTTGGATACTGATTTGCCATTAGGAACGCCTTTAGCAAAATATTTTAACATCGAAAATGATTTTGTTTTTGTGATTGGTCTTACGCCTAATCGTGCAGATGCAGCCTCACACGTAGGCGTGGCGAGAGATTTAGTTGTTTTATTGAATGAAAAAATATCTAAACCAAACGTAGAAAATTTTAAAATAGATAACAAAAATATGCCTTTTGAGGTTGTTATTGAACATCAAGAGGCTTGTCCAAGATATTCTGGCGTGGCTATTTCAGGTATAAAAGTTGAAAATTCTCCTGAATGGTTGCAAAATAGATTAAAATCAATCGGCTTAAAACCTATCAATAATATTGTAGATATTACAAATTTTGTGTTGCACGAATTGGGACAACCTTTGCACGCTTTTGATGCTCATAAAATTAAAAATCAAACCATCAAAGTAAAAACATTGCCCGCAAATACAAAATTTTTTACGTTGGATAATGTAGAAAGAACATTAAATACTGATGATTTAATGATTTGTGATGGTGAAAGTAATCCTATGTGTATGGCAGGAATTTTTGGTGGAAAAGATTCAGGAATTACCAATAATACGACTGATATTTTTTTAGAAAGTGCCTATTTTTCTCCTGCATATATTCGCAAAACAGGACAAAGACATTTGTTAAAAACCGATGCGTCTTTTCGTTTTGAGCGTGGAACAGATGTAAATATCACCGTTTTTGCACTCAAAAGAGCGGCTTTATTGATACAAGAAATAGCAGGCGGAAAAATTAGTTCAGAAATAATCGATATTTATCCTCAAAAAATAAATGATTTCGAAGTAAATTTGAGATATGTACAAATTGATAGAATTTTAGGTAAAAAATTGGATAAATCTATCATCAAAAATATTTTGACAGGGTTAGAAATCAATATTGTAAATGAAAATGACGAGAAATTAACGTTACAAATTCCACCTTATCGAGTCGATGTGCAAAGAGAAATTGATGTGATTGAAGAAATTGGACGTTTGTATGGGTATGATAATATTGAATTTGGAGAAAATTTGGGGTCGCAATTTTTATCGAATTTTCCAAAAGTAAGTCCACATATTTTACAACAAAAAATTACTTTGCATTTGGTAGGACAAGGTTTTATAGAAATGTGGAATAATTCTTTGACAAAATCAACGTATTATGAAAATTTGGAAAGTTTTAAACCCGAAAATTCTGTAGAAATTTTAAATAAATTGAGTGAAGATTTGGGCGTGATGCGTCAAAGTTTGCTTTTTTCAGGCTTAGAAGTGGTCGCACACAATGTCAATCGTAAACAAAATGATTTAAAATTATTCGAAATTGCGAAAGTATATAAAAAACAATTAGAAAGCGAAGGATTGGCAAAATACAAAGAAGAAACTAGACTTTCTATGTTTTTGGTCGGAAAAATTACGCCTGAAACGTGGAGAAAAACGGATAAAAATGTAGCATTTCACGATTTATCAGCGTCAGTTTTGAGCGTTTTACAAAAATTAAATATCAAAGATGTTAAAACAGAATTAGTTCAAAATGATATTTTTACTTTTGGAGTTAATTATATGCGTGGCAAACATATTTTAGCAACTGTTGGGCAAATCAATAAAAATATTCTCAAAAAAACAGACATAAAAGTCAATGTTTTGTATGCAGATATTCATTGGGATATGTTGGTAAAAGGCTATCAAGACAAAGTAATGTATCAAGAAATTTCAAAATTCCCTGAAGTTCGCAGAGATTTATCTTTGGTATTAGATAGGCATATTAGTTTTCAACAGGTAAAAGAATTGGCTTTTCAAAAAGAAAGAAAATTATTGAAACAAGTCAATGTTTTTGATGTGTATGAAGGCGAAAATTTAGGAAAAAATAAAAAATCTTATTCTGTGAGTTTTATTTTAGAAGACACAGAAACCACTCTTAATGAACAAACGATTGATAAAGTGATGCAAAAACTCATCGAAAGTTATGAAAAAGAATTAGGAGCAATGATAAGAAAATAAAAAGATAAAAAAACTATGAAGCCAAAAAAACTTCATAGTTTTTAAACACAAGTGTTTTGTTTTAGTTAATATTATTCATACATTTAATTCAAAATATTTACTATGGAATCTCCACAATCCACCATCAAAGATATAGCAAAGGCGTTAAATATCTCGCCTTCTACCGTATCGCGCGCTTTAAAAAACCACCCTGACATCAGCCAAGAAACCAAAAGAGTAGTGTTAGAGATGGCGGAAAAATTTGATTATCAGCCTAATATTGTGGCTTTGAGCCTTCGCAAAAGCACAAGTTTTATGATTGGTATTGTTATTCCTAAAATTGTTCATCATTTTTTTTCTACCATTATTAGTGGCATAGAGGACGTTGTGAATGAAAAAGGCTACAGAATTATCATCACACAATCGAATGAAAATGCGAAAAAAGAATCCGAATGTGTGCATACTTTAGCGGCAAGTCGTGTTGATGGAATTTTTATGTCTTTGGCAAGTCAAGGCGAAAATCACGAGCATTTAAAACATATCAAAAAAAGAAATATTCCTTTGGTATTTTTTGATAGAATTTCAGACGAAATAGAAGCAAGCTGTGTGATTGTGAATGATTATGAAGGGGCATTTCAAGCTACTGAACATTTAATTTATCAAGGTAGAAAAAATATTTTGCATTTGGCGGGACCAAAAGGACTTAAAATCACAGAAAATAGAACAAATGGATATATTGATGCACTCAAAAAACACAATATCGAAGTAAAAGAAGAATTGATTATTCCTTGCGATAATTCGAAATCAGCCAAAGAATTGATGAAAAATTTATTGGATAAAAATTTATTTTTTGATGGAATTTTTGCGGTCAATGATGACACTGCGATTGGTGCAATGATGACTTTGAAAGAAAATAATAAAGAAATTCCTAAAGACGTTGCCATTATTGGATTTGGAGATGATCCATTGGCAGAGTTAGTCAGTCCTGCTTTGAGTAGTATTAGTCAGTCAGGTTTTGATATGGGGCGAGAAGTGGCTAATATTTTTTTGGACGAATTAGAAAAGAAACAAAAAAGCATAAAAATAGAATATGTTACTCAAATTATTCCAACAACTTTGGTCATTCGAGAATCATCAAGCAAAAACTAAAATCTTTACTAAAAAAACGTATAAAATAATATTATGGACGCAGAAAATCTGGAATCAAACGAAAATTCAAAAAAGAAATACGCCAAGGCTTACGATAAAATTTTAAAAGAGAATTTGATTGAAACAATCAAACCTTTTTTTAAACAATTATTTCAAATTGATGTAGAAAATACAGAAATGGAATATATTTTACCTGCTTTACAAAAAACATTGGAAACAGAAGCGGATTTTATTGCCAAAATAAAACATAAAAATCCTACTGATGATTTTATTTTGCACGTAGAATTTCAGACGCAGGATCATTTAACGATGCAACTTCGAATGAATTTTTATCAAGCTTTCATTCGAACTTTACACAATATTTCGATTAGACAATACGTTATTTATTTGGGGAAAGGGAAATCAAAAATGATAACTTTTATCAAAGATAAAGATTTGGATTTTCGTTATACAATCATTAATTTTGAGGACATAGATATTGATGAATTTATCAATTCTGATGTTCCTGAAGTAGTTATTTTAGGGATTTTAGCCAATTATAAAGGACAAACTTCCCAAAAAATAGTTGATATGATTGTTGAAAAAATACTCAAAACAAATGTGAGTTTGGAGAAGAAACAAAAGTGTATCAAACAATTAGAAGTCTTATCAAAATTAAGAAATTTGCAGGAAACAATTAAACAAAAAATAAATAAAATGGCTTTTGTATATGATTTAAAAACTGATATTCGATATCTTGAGGGAGTCGAAGAGGGTATCGATAAAGGTATCGAAATAGGTGTCGATAAAGGTGTCGAGAAAACAATTATAGCATCTGTTTTAAATGGGTATAAACAGCAAATGGATATTTCTATTATTGCGAACATACTTAATATTACAGAAGAAAAAGTAATCGAAATTATCAATCAGCAAACTAAGAAATAGTTAAACAAAAAATAAATAAAATGGCTTTTGTATATGATTTAAAAACCGATATTCGATATCTTGAGGGAGTCGAAGAAGGATTAAAAGGTGTCGAGAAAACAATTATAGCGTCTGTTTTAAAGATGTATAAAAAGCAAATGGATATTTCTACGATTGCTGATTTACTTAGTATCACAGAACAAAAAGTAGTTGAGATAATCCAAGCAACCAACTAAAAAGTAAAATTCTTAGGAAACTTGTATGGAAAATGAAAGTATTTTTTTCAAATGTTTTGCTTGAGTTATTTTCAAATTTATATCGAGGACAAATTATAATCTATCAAAACTAAATTTGATAGAAAAAATATTAGAATACAAAGCATTAGCATTTTTATCCGTATTGTTTCGAGTCAAAGCGTAATCAATCGTAAAATCTTTGATATTTACTCCCAAACCAAAACTATAATGTGCTTGTGCGTATTGTGTGCCATCAAAATTTTTAATTTTTTGATATTGATTAGCCCCTGCTCTCAAAAAAACAATTTTTTGATAATCTAATTCGAAGCCCAAAGAAGGACTTAATGAAAAATAATCGTTTGCTAACAATGTATTTCTACGTCCATCAGAAGTAATAGAGGCATCAAAAGCCAATAAAACATTCAAATCTTTGCTGATTTTAACATTTTTACCTATGCCCAAAATGGCTCTCGGCAAAGTTAATTCGGTAGAAGTGCGAGGAATTTGATTGCCTGTTTGCGTATATACATTATATAACAAAGACGTGTTGTGTGTCCAAGTATTAAAAGTTGTACTTACATCTCTCAACAATAAACCTAATTGCCAAGTTCCGAATTTACGTTGTGCGCCTGCATCAATCCCAAAACCAAAAGCGTTGGCAAAATTTCCTGCATTTCTATAAATGATTTTAAAGTTTCCGCCCAATTCCCAACCTTTTATTTTTCGACTATACGTTACCAAAAAACCATAATCTGCTGAACTAAAAAATTTTACATTATTATAGTTGATATTTCCGTTGGCATCATACAAAAAACGCGTATCGGGAATATCATCAACGCCAAAACGAATGGCAGTAATACCAATACAACTATTGCTATCAACTCTGGTAGCAAAAGATGCAAAATCATATTTAGCAATTCCTCCAAATTGTTCGGAGTGCATCAAAGCGGCTTCATATTTTTTTTTGATGCCCAAAAGTCCCGCAGGATTCCAATATCCTGAGGTAACATCTTTGACAATTCCCACTTGCGTATTACCCATCGCTAAGGCTCTTCCACCGACTCCAATATTTAAAAATTCGTTACTATAAATGGGCGTTGTTTGGGCTTGTAACATATTGATAACACAAAAAAAACAAAATACAATATAATACAATCGTTTCATTTTTATTTTTAAGAAATAGGTTGAACTTATTTTAGTTTATACACTTGTTTTAGTTTTTCTAATTCGGTTTGGTGTTCTTTTGATTCCTTTTCCTTTTGCTTTATTTCGAGCAATAATTTTTCTTTTTCTAATTTTTGCTCTTCTATTTCGGTTTTATCCTTTATAATAATCAATACTCCTATTACTTCGGTTGCTTGTTTGATAGGTATAAAATAGAAAGTGAAATAGTTTGTTTTATTTTCTTCGTTTGGATTTTTAATTACAAATTCCTGCGAATTTTCTTCATTGATTAGTGCTTTTTCAATACTGATAATACAATATTGTTTAATATAATTATTCAATATTTTCCCAATATGTGCATTTTTAGAGGGAGATGCAATCTGTCCCCAAAAATTATTTTCAGAAAAATGATTGAAAGCCAAGATATATTGCTCTTTATCTAAAATAATTTTTGGGTGTAAATCATTGATTAAAAGGCTATCGAACCAAAATTTTCTTTTTTCTAAATCATACATATCTACACTTACTTTTTCATATTTTTCTCGAATATTTTTGAGATCATTCTCCAATTCTTTTTTTTGTTTTTCTGCTATTTTTTGTTTGTGGTTTACTTGTTCTTGAGTGGCTTGTAATTGCTCTACACTTTCGACTAATTCAGCTTCTTGTTTTTGTAAAATTTTTCGTTGTTTTTGGCTTTCTTCCAATAGTTTTTTAGTTTGTGAATTTATTTTAGCTGATAAAATAGTAGTGGCTAATGTTTCTGCTAATTTTTCTATAAATTCTATATGATAACTTTCCAAGGGCGAAAACATAGCTATCTCAATAACTCCTTGTGATTGTTTATCATTTTTCAAAGGGACTAACAATAAATAATTAGGCGTAGCAGTTCCTAAACCTGATTTTACTTGGATATAATCTTCAGGAATTTGTTCGAGATAAATGGTTTGTTTTTCTTGAAAAGCCTGCCCAATTAGTCCTTCATCGGTAGGAATAATTTTTCTGAGATATTTTTTTTTGTCGTATGCATAACAAGCAATGAGTTCTAAAGATTCTTCTTTTCCCTCATTTTCTTCATTTAATACAAATATTCCACCTTGATTTGCTTTGATATATTTAACTAATTTTTCTATCAAAATATCAGAAGTAATACTAAAATCTTGTGAATCACTTCCTAAAATTTCGACAAAATTTGCCAATCCGTTGCTCACCCAACTTCTTCTTTCTTCTTGTTGTCTGATGGTTTGTGCTTGTTTTTGTGCTTTGACTAATGATTCTATAATTTCATTATCTTTATCAGAATAAGTTAAATTATCTAAATTTTCGTTATTTTCTAAGTTTTGTGCAAACACTCTAATTTTTTGAAAACTTTGGGAAATTTGATACAAATCTCTGTTTAAGTCTCCTAATTCATTATTACCTTCTTCTCGATAATATAAAGACCCTTGCTCTCCTTTTAAAATGGTATTGCTAATATCTCGCATACGCTCGATAGGTGCAATCAATCGATGATACAACATATTTCTTAACCAAAACATACTTCCTATATAAAATATGGTCATAATTTCATCAACATAACTTTTTGTATTCAATCCTAATACATAATTGAAAGCAATTAATATCAATAAAACAATTAAACTTATATTAAGAATTTCTCTTAATTTTAGATTTTTCAATAAATTATACATATTTTTTAAGCCTTTACTTTTATTTTTTTTACTTTTATTTTTTAGGGAATGATTTTTTTATTTAAAATTAGATAAAAAAGTATATATCGATACTTTCAAAAACTATGCAAATTAAAAATATAACCAAAACCAATTCCAATTTCCTCTTTCATTATATTCTAAAGTTGGGGCAGGCAAACGAAACATATTCACTACATATAACATTTTTTTGACCCATTTTTTATTCGTTTTGATAGCCGTTAAATCCCAATCTAAACCCAAAAAAAATCTTCTATACGGATTATAACCTGCCTTTATATTTTTACTATCTTCTGCAAATATCATATCTCGTGCCGAATAACCCAAAGAAATATTGAGCCATTTTGGAAATATAGACGTTTTTCGAAGAAATTTATCTATATCAATCGAATACCAATACGTTTGTGCATTATAATCTTTGATAAATTGTTCTGCCAAAGTTTTGCCTAATAAATTTGGTCTTAATGGCGCATATCCCGAAGGATAAAATGAAAATTTTGGGTGAATACGCACTTCATTCCATAATTTATATTGTCCCCAACTAAAAAATGCGCCCGTTGTATTTGCCAAAAAATCGCCCCAAGAAGCACCATATTCTTTTGAAAATCCATCAAATACTTCAATATTTAACATCATAAAAGACGAAGAGGCAGCACTCCAAAAAAGTGCTTTTTCTTTTTTCATTCCTGCATTTTCCAAACTATTCGCAATAGCACTTGTGAGATGAAAAGTAGTATAAAAATGTCCAAGTTTGTCCATTTGTTTCCACTCGTGATTATCATTATAAAAACGAAAACCGCCCATATCACTTTTTCCATACCAAGTAACGCCCAATAATGTCATCGCTCCCACATAACTTCCCGCACCAATCCAAGCCAATCGATTAATTTTTTTTTGTATGCTATCTTTATCAATTGTATGTATATTTATAAGTATATTCGAATTTGCTTTTACTTTTGATATTTGCAATAAAAAAAATAAAATAACACAATAATATTTTATCATCAATATTTTATCAATTTTAATCGTTTATGATTTTGTAAAATTCAATTCTGTGTCATCACCTACGTTCAGGCTTTGTACCAAACCTTTCAAAGAAGTATCATTGCCAATAATAGAAGAATTTAAAATCACGTCCTCTAACGCACTATAAGCACCAATAATTGAATTATTGACTATCGTATTTTTCAAAGTCGTGTGATCACCAATGGCAACATTCGGTCCGATAATGGTTTGTTCAATCTTACAATTTTGCCCGATACTGACAGGCGGAATAATAATTGTATGTTTAAATTCGTGTTTTATTTGATTTTTATTGGCAATATTATTTAATAAAATAGCATTTGCTTCTAATAAAGTTTCTTTTCTACCGCAATCAAACCAATTATCTACGTGCATTGCTTGAATAAAATGACCTTTTTCTATCAACATCATCAATACATCGGTGAGTTGATATTCATTATTTGTCTTGATATTTTTTTCGAGTAATTCTGATAAAGTATCAAAAAATAAATTTGAATCTTTGATTTTATATACGCCCACCAAAGCCAAATTAGATTTAGGAATTTTTGGTTTTTCTATTACTTTTAATACTTGTAACGTTTCTTGATTTGCTTCTGCAATACCAAAACGCACAGGATTATTTACCTTTTTTACGCCTACGATTGTATTTTCTGCCTCTAAAATTTTTTTTAAATCGAGATTAACAATAGAATCTCCAAAAAATATCAAAAATTCATTTTCATCTTTCAAAGTTTCTTTTGCGACCCAAATGGCGTGAGCAGAACCTTCCCTTGGTTCTTGTTGAATACAAGTAATATTGATTTTTTCTTTATAATTATCGATGACAAAATCCTCAATTTTATCACCTAAATAACCCAAAATAAATACAAAATCTTTAATACCATTTTCTATTAAATAATCAATAATATGTCCTAAAATAGGCTTTCCTGCCACAGGCACCAACACTTTCGGTTGTGTATGCGTATGTGGACGTAAGCGAGTACCTGCTCCTGCAACGGGAATAATTACTTTCATTGAATCAATATTATTTAATATATCTAAAACTCTTTGCAAAAATATGTTTTTTTTTTGAGAAATAAAAAAAAATTTAAGAAAGGTTATTTATTTTAGAATTTTTATTGCGTTTTTTATTTGTTTTAGAATTTTTTTGATACAAAAACAAATATATTCAAATCTGAAAAGTAATTAATTTTATATTTTTTTTAATGTAAATGCTTCGAGGTTAAGATAGTATTTATTTTAAAAATAGAACGCGAAACGTTACAGAAAAAATAGAGAAATTTAAAAACAAAAAAATGATATTTGAATTTTCAAATATCATTTTTTTTGTTTTTGTCTATTCTTTTATCAAATGAATATTTTTGATACATTGTCCATTACCAAAAATAACTTTGGCACTATACAAACCTTGCTGTAAAAATGAAACATCTGCATCACTTTCGACTGTATCTCCTTCCCATATCAATTTTTCATCGCCTTGATTATTAAATAATTTTATTTGATAGGTAAAACCTGCTGACGTTTTGCCATCTAAATTATTATAATCAATACCAGGAATATTAGTCAAACGAACTTTCAAACGACCCGAACTAATTGGATTTTTAAAAGCAATAGGCTCAATAATATACCAAGGACCTCTACCAGGTCCGACTGGCGTGCCACCTGCATAACATTCATCAATAGTCACTAAAATAGCATATTCCACCCATGAACTTGGACCACATCTGTTTTTTAGGCGCACTCGTAAAGTAACAAAAGCAGCAGAATAAGTCATCGGTAGGCTAATTCTTACACGTGAAGTGCGCGGTTTTAATCCAATATCTCCTTCGTTTTCAGTAATATGTGGATTTGGATTTGTCCCAGTGTTAGTACCACTAAAATCTTGATTCGTCAAATTATCAATTTGACTCACAATAGTAGCACCGTCCCATTCAAAAGCAGTAACTCGCGCATCTGCGCCATTAGGCAACAAATCAAAATCTGTTTCGAAGGTAAGTACGGAACCACTACATACTTTCAAGTTACCATTAGTATCATATTTTGGATTTTCCATACCTATCAAACGTATTGGATTAGTACCATAAGGTACTCCTACCCAAGTATCAATATTTGTTGAAGATGTGCCTCCACAGCTATTATTGGTATTACAATTTAGATTCATCAAAAATCCATTTGTAGTTGAAGGAGTATAGACTACTACATTTGAGACATTAGTAGTGATTGTTTGTAATAAACTTGTGGCAGAAAAAGAAACATTATATCCTGTCAGAGTCCAAACAAAACTATTAGGACTACCAAAGTTTGATACTACTGAATAAGTTCTACTTGTTGCTGCACATTGTAAGGGCTGAGTATTTGTAAAACGTAACCTTCCAATTTGATTTGTAAAATCAATATTAAAAACAGGGTAATTCAAAGTATTACCACAAGCAATCGCTGAAACATTGATAGATGTGCCAGAAGTTCCATTGGGACGCACCGTAATTTGAGAAGTCCCTTGTCCTGATAAAATAGTCCAACCATTACCCACATTCCAATTAAAATTAGTACCACAAGATAAACCAGGAGCAGTAAAAGTCAAAGGTGTAACATTATCACAAGAAGCAATATAATTACTTACACTTGGTATTATAGGTTGCAAAGTACTTCGTCTTCTTACTTGAAAAGTCAGCGGATTACTTTTGTTAGAGTTGATACATGTATTGATGCCTCTCACGACTACATCTCCTTCTGCACAATCTGTGGGGATAGTAAAAGTAATAAACCCCACATTCCAAGAAGTACTAAATGTATTGGCTGATATAAAAGTACCAGGCGAAGTGGGAATCCAGCCTGTAGGCACACTCCATTCATATCCATCTGCGAAAGTATTATCAGTGGCAGGCATCTTCATCTGAGCAATAGACAAAGTAACTGTATTCACACAATGAGACAATATTGTCGGATTAGCAATAGCAGGAACAGGATTTACACCTGTAAGTGAACGAATTTGACACTCTCTTGGTGTTGCAGGACTTGGCACTAA
Organism: Cytophagales bacterium; assembly: GCA_013298075.1. Taxonomy (GTDB): domain Bacteria; phylum Bacteroidota; class Bacteroidia; order Cytophagales; family Microscillaceae; genus RDXZ01. Next base: position 14,448 of record JAAFJG010000037.1, read on the forward strand.
CACACCATCTGGTCTTCTAAAATTAACCGTTAATTTAATGAAGTCTCTTGAAGCAACGTCATTGAAACGTACAAGGGCGGAACTACCCAAAGAAGTGATATTTGCATTATCTGCTGTCCATACATAAGGATTAGTACTATCTAAACTCCAACCTTGTGGAACTCCGCTTATTACCGCAGAGGCGGTTACTTGGAAAAGACTGCCTGTGCAAAAAGGTTCTCCAAAACCTGAAATTCCAATTTGAACACTTTGAGCAGAAATTTTTGTAAAATTACTAACAAAAATTAGGAAAAGCAATAAAATTATCGGAGATGATTTTTGATTATTCATAAGTAAAAGAGATTAAAAATGATAAGATAAATTAATGACTTGAAAAGGATTGAAATTCGAAATAAATGTTGCACGATTTGCACCATAACCAATAGAATTAGGATTATTTACAAGCCTCCTAATATACAGAGATTTGCTATCAGCATAACCAAAATTGAAAGAAGTTTCTAATGATAAAGAAATTTGAGAAGATAAGTGATATTGAAAACCAACAAAAGTAATAAATTGATAAGTTAAAATCCTATTCCCATCACTACCCTCAAAATCCCCTTGCACACCACTCCCATATACATTTTCAAATTCTCTATTTAAGTCAATAGAAGCATCTAAGCCGTAGATAAGTGTTATTTTTTCATATTTTTTTCTCCACTCATAACCAACTCTACCTACAAACTTTATTTTTTCCTGAAATGGGACTTTTGTGGAATTGTTTGCAATGGCTGGAAAGTAAGGGACATCGTGAAAATAATCTCCCCCAATTCTGACTCTAATAGCCCTATCTTTACCACTTTTAGTTTTGTAATGATAACGACCAAATACGGTATATTTGGGAAGCGTATTTTTGTCGATAAGCCATAAAAGGTCAGTGGCGACTTCCCATTTTAATTTTTTGGTGGTGTCGGGTTGTATTGAGTTGGTTTCTTGTGCATGTAGCATTAAGAAAGAAGAAAAGTATAAAACCGTGCATATAAGTAGTTTTATACAACTTAATTGTAACATAATTGTAAATATGTTTTGAATTGAATGAATAATTTTAAAAATAAAGTGCAAATAAAAGTAATATTTTTAAGAATTACAAAAAAATAATATTATTTTTTTGTGAAATGTAAGATTTATTGCAAACGATTGCAGTAATTGGTGGTTTTATGTTTTGTTTCTTAAAAAGTTTGTGAAAAATGAAAATATATATTTTGAATTGTCTCCAGATTTATTGGGAAGCAATTCAAAAATATAAATGCTATTCAAAAAAAACTATTGCTTTTCTAAATAATTTGCGATATTATTTTTCAGTGTTTCCAATCGATTTTCAGCCATTTCAGGAATAAATTTTTGTTGTGATATTTCTTCGTACAAAGCAATATATTCTTTAGAAATTTGATTTCTAAATTCATCGTTCATCTCAGGAATTTGCTGTCCTTCTTGTCCTTGAAAGCCATTTTTTATCAACCATTGTCTAACCATTTCTTTAGAACGTTGTGGTTGAGGTTGATTATTTTCTTGTAATTTTTCGTAATTTTTTTTATCAAAATAACGAGCCGAATCAGGCGTATGAATTTCATCTATCAAATACACTTCATTATTTAACGTTCCAAATTCATATTTTGTATCTGCTAATATTAAATTTGCGTTGGCTGCAATTTGTTGTCCACGCTCAAAAAGGGCAAAAGTTGCTTTTTCAATCACTTCATATACTTCTTTTTTGACCAAATTTTGTTTTAATATTTCGGTTGTTGTAATGTCTTCATCGTGAGTTCCTTGTGCGGCTTTGGTGGTTGGAGTGATGATAGGAAAAGGTAATTTTCCATTTTCTTTCAAATCATCTGGTAACATATAACCATTAAAATCACGTTGTCCATTTTTATAAGCACGCCAAGCAGTGCCAACCAAATATCCTCTAATCACCATTTCAATCGGTAATGCTTCACATTTTAGTCCTACGCTTACGCTCACATCAGGCGAAGCTAACCACCAATTTTTGATAATATCTTTGGTATTTTGTAACCAAAAACTTGATAATTGATTTAAAACTTGTCCTTTATGAGGAATTGGTTTGGGTAAAATTACATCAAAAGCAGAAATGCGGTCAGAGGCGATCATCACTAATTTATCAGAGAAAATATATACTTCTCTTACTTTTCCTCTATAAAAATCGACTTGATTTTTAAAGTTAAAATGGGTGGTTGTTATATCAGACATTGAAAAAAAATTTTTTAGGGGGTTTTTTTATGTTTTTTCGTAAAAAAAGACTTAATTTGCACTGCAAAGATAAAATATTTATATGAAAAATCAAAACAAATATTACATTGTCTATAAACCGTACAATGTTATTAATCAATTTACAGGAGATGAAGGGCAAGTTACTTTGGCTTCTTTACACGATTTTCCGGGCGATGTCTATCCTGTTGGGCGTTTAGATTTGGATAGCGAAGGGCTTTTGTTGCTTACCAATGACACAAAAATTAACCATCGATTGTTACATCCTACATTCCATCAAGAAAAAGAATATTGGATACAAGTGGATGGACAAATTACAGAAAAGGCGTTGGCTGAACTTAGAAAAGGCGTAAATATCAGAGTTGAAAAAAAAGAATTTACGACGCGTGCTGCCAAAGCAGAAAAATTAACGAGCAATCCTAATTTGCCTGAAAGAACTCCACCAATTAGATTTAGAGCAAATATTCCAACTTCTTGGATTTCGCTTACTATCACGGAAGGAAAAAAACATCAAGTAAGAAAAATGACCGCAGCCGTTGGTTTTCCTACGTTAAGATTGGTGCGTACTCGTATGCAAAATTTATATTTGGGACAAATGCAAGTGGGAGAGGTGAGAGAATTGGAGGAGGAAGAAATATATGAAATGCTTTTTGGGTCTCAACCAGAATAACTAATTTACCTAAAAATAAAAATAGAAATAAGCAAAAAACTTATTTCTATTTTTATTTATTTTTTAGGTTTATGGGAAATTACCGCGGATATAATTTTATTTTATATGAATAGAAATGCCATTTATTAAAAAAAATCAATTTGAAAAATGCAGAATTTTCGGCTAAAGCCAAGAATTGAATTTTATATTAACCTCCAGATAAATCTGGAGGCAATTCAAAAAATACATTTTCATTGTCCGCACAAAGTTCCCAAGAATCATTTATTTTATATTTACGATTATTTCATCACCGAATATAACCAACCAAATTCATCTGCTATTTTTCCTTTGCATAGATCTTGCAAATATTTTTTTGCTTTCAAGGCAAATCCGTTTTCTTCTAATGGCTTTAGTTCAAAAACTTTATCATTGAAACCGATTGCTTCCATTTGTGCGATGACTGCAGCCGTTCCTACGCCAAAAAATTCTTCCATTGTACCATTTTCCAAAACCGTTTTTAATTCATCAATACTCAAGGGACGTTCTTCTACTTCATAACCCCAATGTTTTGCTAAATGTAATAAAGTACGTCTTGTAACTCCATTCAAAATTGTATCGTGGACATCAGGAGTAACAATTTTTCCATTGATTTTGAACATCAAATTCATCGTTCCTGATTCTTCTATAAATTTTCTGTGTTGGCTATCTGTCCAAATAATTTGGTCAAAACCTTGGTCTTGTGCTAATTTTGCGGGGTATAAAGAGGCTGCATAATTGCCTGCGGTCTTTGCTGCTCCAATTCCACCTGAAGCCGCTCTTACATAATCAGTTTCAACTTTCATACGCAAAGATTTTTCATAATAAGGACCAGAAGGACAACACATCACCACAAATCTGTATCCTGTTGATGGGTGCATACCTACCACCTCATCAGATGCATACATCACAGGTCGCAAATACATAGATGAGCCAGAAGTTTGTGGCACCCAATCCGCTTCTATTTGTAATAATTTAGACATTCCACCAAAAAAAATTTCTTCAGGAATAGTAGGCATACACATACGAACGGCAGAGGCGTTCATACGTTGAAAATTAAGTTCTGGGCGAAACATTACAATTTCTCCATCTTCTTTTCTGTGGGCTTTCATTCCTTCAAATATAGATTGACCATAATGAATTGCCAACATTGAGGGAGCAATTTCTAATTTGCCGTAAGGAAGGATTTGTGGCGTTTTCCATTCGTTATCTTCGTATTCTACCACTAACATGTGGTCAGAAAATACACGTCCGAATGGCAGCTTATTAAAGTCTGTACCCGCCAATTTTGAGTTTTTTGTGCGAGTAATATGAAAATCTAAGGTGGCTATCATATATTGAAATAATTTAAAAAGTTTAAAAATTTTTATTTTGTTTATTTATAGCGTTTATTTAATAATGGTAAAATATATTTTTAGAAAATTATATTTTAAGACTAAAAAATTAATCGATTGTAAACCTACAAAGTTAAAACATTATTTTTTAAAAAACAAAATAAATGATTAAAAAAGAAAAATGATTAAAAAAATAAATCAAAATCATAAAAAAAATGGATTGATTTTAAAGAAAAATCAACCCATTTTTTAAGAAAATTTTAAAACAAAATCGAACTAAATGATAGTTTTAGTTTTGTTTATTTTTTTATATTAGAATGATAAAACACTATCAATTGAATGAATAACTCCGTTTGTTCCAATTACATTTCTTGTACTTAAAACAGGAATAAACACTGAATTACCACTTCCTCTTACACTAAAAAGTGCTTCTCCACCTGCTACACTAATTGTAATTTGACGATAATTGATTACCGTTGGTGAATTAGTTTGATTAGGTATGCCTGCTGCCCCTGTTGCTGGTAAAAATGGCGTTCCATTCCATAAAAGTGTATTTTGAACGCCATTAGTAGCTGCATAAGAAAAGAAACGAGTTGGTAATATATGGTAACGCAAAAGATTTGCTAAAGTAACTTTACTAGGACTTCCCGCAGGTAATGCTGCAATAGATGTTAAACTTGCTGCATCATACCCAGCAGCTGTAAGTGCTGCATTTGAAGGAGCAAATACTGTATAAGGTCCGCCCAAAGCTGTGGGTGCATTTGGTGCTGCTATTGTTCCAATACTTGCACCTGTTAAACTTAGTCCTGCTGCTGTCAAAGCTTGTGCGAATAAGGTAAGATTAGGATTACCAGCTGCAACTAGTTCAATAGTTGTAGGAGTAGCTATTGGTGTTAAAACAGCATTTATTTCATGTAAAATACCGTTGATAGCCATTTGGTCTACTCTCCCTGTTCTACTAATTGCACCTAACATTCTTGCAGAAGGATTATTATTAAAAATTATATCATTGACTACAGTTGTTGTAACTAATCCAAATCCTGAAGTTACGATTGGTGAAATAGTTGTATTAGTAATACCAGTAGAAAAAATACGTGTTGAGTTAATATGATAATTGGCTATGGCTGTTGCGGCTGCTACATTCGCATCAATAGAAGTTGTTGTAATTGCTGCTGCATCAAAAGCCGCATCTGTAGGAATAAAAATAGTACGTATACTTGTTAGCGTTTTTAAAGTTGTAACGGTACCAGGAGTTTTATCTATAATATATTTAAAACGAGAATAATTAGGATTACTAGCTATCAAATCATAAATACTTCCATCAGGTGGTGATGTTTGTCCTACAATAAAAGGAGGCATTAATACTCTATCAATCCCATGAAATATACCATTGGCACAAATTACATTTGGAAAATTAATTCTTGCAATACCATTGATATTTGTAGCACTATTAATAAAAATACGATTGTTATTATTAGTAGGTACAGTAGCGGGAAAGGTTTCAGAAAGTATTGGTAATGGTGATGGTGTGTTACGCATACGTAAAAATGCTTCTCCATTAGGAAGTATATTTGGCATTTGTCCATTTCTAAAAGCATTGACTGATGATGCACCAATCGCAGGAGTGCCAATGCCTAATTCACGTCCTACCAAAGGCACGTGATATAAAAGTACTTGCGTCAAAGTAGCTAAATCAATCGTATTTACGTTGATATTTGCTCTTGTAAAAGCATCATTATCAGGGGCTAACAAAGTAATAGAATCACCTACTGCTCCTTCTGATACTACAGGATTTAAAGCCGTATTAAAAGTAGATACTAAACCTGCTCTTTCGATACCTGCTACCAAAGTAGAATATCTCATATCGCTTCGTAAAACTTCCATCACCGTTTTATTGATAATAGGTTGATTTACTTCAGGGTCTTTGGGTTGGCACGCAAACAACATCATTGTTAATACTGCCAAAATACTAAGAGAATTTATAATTTTTTTCATATAAATAAAATAAAATTTATGTATAAACTTATAAGACTAACAAAAAATGAATGATTAAATTGTTGTCTTATAAGTTTTTTGTGAAATATTAGTTGAAAATATAACGAATACCAAATTGCATTTGCCAACGAGAAGCCAAACCTGTACTATTTTGGAACGTTGTAGTCATTACTTGTTGACGTGTGGCATCTTGATAAGGGAATGTATAACGTGGACGACCTTCTGGGTCATATCCTTGGAAAGATAATAATTGAGTACGAATAGGCACTCTTTCCACTCCCCAATTAGAATTAACAAAATTCAATACGTTAAATATATCCAAACTTAATTGCAATGTATTTTTTTTGCCACCTGCCATAATATAAAAATCTTGCATAATACGCACATCTACACGATTGTACCAAGGTGCTACCAGTCCATTTCTAGCTGCATATTTTCCACGATTAGCACTCAAATAAGGGTCTTGTGCAATATAAGCATCTAATTGTTGCCAAAGCATATCAGGTGTACGATTATCTACAGGAGTAGTAGCCGTAGCAGCACCTGTAGCAGCTACTAAAATAAGATCACTTCTATTCGCAGGAATAAACATCAAATCATTTGGAAAACCGTCTCCATTCATATCTCCAGCATAAGTATATGAAGACCTATCTCCTTGGCGACCTTCCCAGAAAGCAGCAATAGAAGTTTTGAAACGTTTTGCGTATTCTTTTTCATAGCCAACTGAAGCAATCATTCTATGTTGTAACATAAAAGTTGAATAACTTAATACAGGCGCATTTGGGTCTCCCGAAATTTGATTGCCAGCATAAGCAGAAGCAGCAATAGAAGCACCTGATAAACTGTTCAAATCTCTTGCATTCCCATAATTATAAGCAATCATACTAAAAAATCCATTCGCAAATGTTTTTTGTACTTGTGCTGTTAAATTTAATTGATAACCTCTGTTGTTATTTCTCAACATAATTGCTCCATCATTGGTAGAAATAATCGCATTATTGATACGGTTAATTGTATAACGAGGTCTATTATCTGCGCCTGATACGTTGCCTGTTGCATCTGGTAAGTTAGCATTTTGATAATATACGGCATTGACATCTTTGCTATAAATTGCCTCAAAAGTAGCTGTCCAACCATTTTTCATTTTATAATCTACCGCAACGTTTGTACGCCAAACTTGTGGAATTTTAAAATTAGGGTCAGTGGCTGCAATATTAAAAGAAGTTTGAGCAGTAGGATTAGCAGGTATCCAAGAAGGAGTAACCGAGTTAGTAAATGGTCTATTTGTTGGGTTAGTGCTTGCTTCTACATTGAAAAGTACTCCATTATTAGACGCTTGATTAGAAATCCAAACGAAAGGTACACGACCTGTAAATATACCTGTTCCACCTCGTACTTGTAAAGTTTGGTTTTTCAAAGCGTCCCAATTAAATCCAATGCGTGGAGAGAATAAAGGCACAGTTTTCGCAAATTTACTTACGTCAATTTTTTCACCATTTCTAAAAGTCATATTTTCCACCGTTTCATTGCGTTGTAATACGCTATTATCATACGTAGGCAAATCTATACGCAAACCTCCCGTCAATTTCAAATAATCATTGACTTGAAATTCATCTTGAGCATAAAAACCTAAAATAGCGGCTCTTAATTTTACTAATGGCACAGGGTTATTAGGTTGTACTGAATAACGCAAATCATATAAAGTAGCATTTGAAATACCACCATTTGCACTTGTATAAAAATCACTCAACGTATTGAAACGATAACGACCAAAGAATAAAGGCATAAATCCATTTTCTGTTTGATAAAATTCGAAGGCAAAACCACCTGTAATCGTGTGTTTTCCCATGAAATAAGTCAAATTGTTAGAAATTTGGAAAATGTTTGTATTCAATTTATTATTAGGAGAAAAAGGCTCATATCCAAAAGTAGTGACAGTTTGGTTATTACCATTTTCAATATCTACCGTTGGAAAATTACCGCTTGTACTTTCTCTAAAATCACGCATTGCTGTATAACCAATCGTAAAAGTATTTGTTAATTTATTTCCAAAACGACTATTTAACTCTCCAATCACAGAGTTCATATTGTTATTGATACGATAAAAACTACCTGAGAAAGGTAAAGTTATACGACTTGGTGCACGTGGAGTTTGCGCACCCGAACCAGATGGAGCAATATCTCTATAAGATTGTAAAAAATTATAACGAACATTCAATTTATGATTATTATTGATGTTATAATCGATACGTGCTGTAATATTATTGGCATAAGTCAAAGCACTGTATCCTTCATATTGACCCGGATTAAAATTATAACGGCTCATTAAAAAGCTTTTCAAACCATCAAGTTCAGAAGCATCTACGGCTGAAACATTATCCCCTGAAACTCCCGGACGACGAGCAACAAATGTACTTCCTGGCTCTGTACGGCGGTTTGACTCTGCATTGACAAAGAAAAATAATTTATTTTTGATGATTGGTCCGCCTACTCTAAAACCATATTGACGTTGGCTAAAATCATTTTGAACAATATCAACTCCGCCCAATCTTGTTCCGACCATACTTTGGTCACGAAAGAAATAATAAACAGAACCTTTAAACTCGTTTGTACCTGCTTTTGTAACGGCATTGATACCTGCTCCTGTAAATTGTGCTTGGCGTACATCAAAAGGGGCTAAATTGATTTGCACCTCTTCAATCGCATCTAAACTAATTGGATTGGCATTTGCTTGTCCGCCTACTGAATTAGATAAACCGAAAGCGTTATTAAAGGCAGAACCATCAACGGTAAAGTTGTTAAATCTATCATTTCTACCCCCAAAACTACTCGAACTACCACCACCTGATTGCGGAGTCAAACGTGTATAGTCTGACAAACTACGATTCAAAGTAGGTAAAGCACGAATTTGCTCGTTACCAATGTTTGTCGCAGCACCTGTACGGTCTGCATTCATCAAAGGGTCTCTTTTACCTGATACGACTACCTCGCTCAATTCGGTAGTGGCTTCTGACACATCAACATTATACGATTTCGTTTCGCCCAATGTCAATAAACCGATAATTTCTTTTTTGTCTGCATTGCCCACAGATTGTATCGTTACCTCGTAAGGTCCGCCAATACGCATACCTGGAATCAAATAACGTCCATCATCATTAGTAGTTGCTCCGTATTGAGAACCTGATGAGGTATGAACCGCAGTTACAGTTGCCCCTGGAATTGCATTTCCAGTTGCATCTCTAACTACGCCACTCAAACTTGCTGTTGTAATTTGTGCAAATACGTTTTGTATCGACAATATAAACAAACAAAAAGAGAGAATTAGTAAACACTTTCTCATAAAAATTGGAATAAATAGTTATATTTAAAAGAAAAACAATAAAAAATTTTAAAAAGTAACTTTTGTAATAGAGTAAATTTCGAATTTATGTTTAATTGTTTTTAATTTTTAACGTGCAAAGGTAAAGTTTTTTTTGCTGTAATTAGCTAAAAATCGGTATTATTAAATTGTTAAATTTGAAAAAAAAGGTTATTTTGATTTTAAATGATAGAAATAAAAAATTTTTTTGAAAGAAAGGTTGTTTTTTTAGATTTTGAGGTTTACTTTTGAGCTTTCATTTAGAAATTCTTATTAAAATTTTGAAATAAAATGTATCCATATTTAGTATATGCACACTCTTGGACGCGCTGGATTGTGTTAGTTTTAATCGTTTTAGTGATTTTTCAATCGTGGTTAGGTTGGTTAAATAAACAAAAATTCACGAATAGCAACCGTAAAGCATCTATTTTTTTATTGATTTTTAGTCATTTGCAATTAGTGATGGGACTTTTGTTGTATTTTATATATAGTCCCGTTGTTCAGCAAGCATTCAAAGATTTTAAAGTGGCTATGAAAGATAAATCGTTGCGTTTTTGGGCAGTAGAACATATTTCGATGATGTTGATTGCGATTGTTTTAATTCAAATCGGATATAGCAGAGCAAAAAGAGCCTCAACCGACCAAGCCAAACATAAAAGTTTAGCTGTTTTTACTACGATTGCAGTAGTTGTAATTTTATTGGGCGTTAATTGGACTCCTTTGTTTAGGTTTTAGGGAGTATTTAAAAAAGCAAAACTATTTATAGAAGTTATTACTTTTCGAATGGAAGGTCGAATAAAATATCAGGTTTAAGTAAATATTCACTTAATTCTTAAACCAGTTTTTTTGTTCAAAACTATTTCAATTATTTGTGAAATCAATATGGGTGACATAGTTGTAAAGGCTATAAAGGCTTAAATTTAGTATAAAAGAATTTTTTGTATTTAAAACATTAATTAAAAATAGATACGACAAATTCCCGTAAGTATTTTTTATTCATTTAACCAAATACTAAAATTTAAAAGTATTGAAAAATGCCTTAATCATCTTTAAATAGCCTTTTTATGTTAAATTCAAAATGTCACTCATATTGTGAAATAGTTTTTATAAGTTAAGAGTTTTTAAAATGTAATGATTTAGCTTTCTCTTTTTGTTGAAAAGTTAGAGTTTTAGTGAAAAAACAAGATAAATATTATTTTTAAAAAGTACAATCTGTCATATCTTTCAAATCGGGAATACGTTTTCCGTTATAAAAACCTACCACATAGGTTTGTGCTCCAATTTGGTTAAGATATTTACTAAAACTTTTAGCTTCCCAATAAGATGTAAAAAAACCTAACATATATTTTTTATATCCTTTTTCGTCGGTTTCGATACCAAAATTAGGATTATTTTCGATGTATTGTGCTAAATCTTTACTTCTATACGCCCCAACTTGTACACTAAACGAGCATTTTGTGCTGGCTCTTTCAGGTTTTGCGGCATTTACGTCAGGTCTATCTTTTTTTACTTTTCTTAATTGTTCCTCAAAATAAGCAATTCCTTCATCACGTTTTTTGATGTCTTCATTATTTAATCTATCCAATTCGGCTTTTTTGACATTGATTTGTGCTATTTTAGTAGCGGTTTCTTCGTCGGCTTTGGCAGCTTCATCTTTTAATTTTTTGAGTTGTTCGATTTTTAGTTTTTTAACTTCTTTTTTTAGTTCTTTTGTATCTTGTGCTGTTGCCAAAAGAGTAATAAAAATCAATGCAGTTGTGAAAAATAATTGTTTCATAGTTTGAAAAATAATTGATAAATAAAATAAATAATGATTATAATTGCATATTACTCAAATCAAAACCTTGTTCTTGTAACAATTTTTTGATTTGTTCTATTTGAAGTTGTGTTGCTTGTGCTTTTTCTTCGGCGGCTTTTGTTTCTTCCTCCAATTCTTTTGTTTTTTCTTCGGCTGCTTTTGTTTCCTCTTGCAACTCTTTTTCTAATTCTTTTGTTTTTTCGTTTGCAATTCTTGTTTCTTCGTTTGCAATTCTTGTTTTTTCATCAGAAATTCTTGCCTTTTCATCAGAAATTCTTGCATTTTCATCAGAAATTTTTGCTTTCTCTTCTGCTTCTTCTCTTTTTTGAACTTGTTGCACAAAAGTAAGAAATTGCGTTCCATCAGGATTATAAATTTTTAACTTTGAATTTTCATGTATTTCAAAAGTAATGCCTAATAGTGGACTTGTAAAAGTTGGCATTACTAAAATAGTTCCTAATTTATTATTTTCCCGCGAATATCCATAAAACTCATTTTTAATATGGTCATAAATATAATATTCTTGCACGCCATATTTTTGATAAAAAATAAATTTACGCATCATTTCAGAGAAAGAATTGGATTTTGATAAAATCTCAAATACAACTGCAGGGGCTATATTTTCCTCATTCCATTGTTGATAACTATCTCTATGACCTTTTGGTCGCCCAAAAACAACCATTGTATCAGGAGCAGCACAAATATAAGGATTTCCCTCTTCAGGATACCATAATAAATCACCAGCCACAAAAACATCTGTTTTGTGTGCAAATAAAGTATCTAAATTACCCTCGATTGTGGTAATATGTTTGAAATGTTCAGTAGTTTCTGCCATTGGTTTTCCGTCACTCGATGGATAAATAATTTCTCCTGTAACTTCATCTATATATTCTGCCAATAATTCGCTTTCTAAAACTTGAGTTCCCATAATTTTATCGCTGTTTATTTATATAAATAATTTTACATCAAAACGAAAAAAAATACTTTTTATTTTAAAATTTTAGCAAAATAATGATGAAAATTATTTTGCTAAAATTTTTATTTTTATCCAATCAAATTCATTTTTACAAAGTCTTGAATATCAATCATTCCCAAAGGTTTGTTATTGTCCAATACCACAATATTATCGATATTTTTATCTTTGAAAACTTTCACTGCTTCATATAATAAAGCATCTGCATTGATAGTAATTGGCGATTGATTTTGAACCATTTCACCGATATTTGTATCCAAAAACGCTTTTCCTTTTTCTTTCAAATTACGTCTCAAATCTCCATCAGTAAAAATACCTTTCAAATTATTGTCATTATCCACGACCGTAATTGCCCCCATTCCCGAATCAGTCATTTCTGTCAAAGCATCAAAAATACTACCCGAAACATTGATTTTTGGATTTTTTGAGCTAATTACTTCTTTTACTTTTACAGTCATCAATTTTGTATGTTCTATAAATTGGTCTGTTCCTACGGTTGTAAAATGGTTTTCAGTCAATTTTTTCATCACGCCCCAAGGGGCAGTAATGGTATGAACACCACTCAAAATAGCCGTTCTTACGTGTTCCGCATGACGCACAGATGAGAACATAATTTTTGTATCATAACCATAGGTTTTGACGGTTTCTACGCATTGTTTTATCAAAGCCAACGCATCATGTCCTTGGTCTTGCCAACGACCAACCAACGGACACACATAAGTAGCCCCCGCAGCCATTGCCATATATGCTTGGCTCAAGGTATAAACCAAATGCACATTGACTAACAAACCTTTATTTCTCAACATTTTACAACCTCTCAAACCTTCATTTGATACAGGAATTTTGAATACGGTTGTTTTTGCGTCAAGTCCGAGTGCTAATAATCTTTCTGCTTCAGCCAAAATTTCTTCTGCTGTATCTCCTAATGCTTCTACCTGTAACACAGGTACAATTTTAGATAATTTTACAATTGCTCCATCAATATCAGTAATTCCTTGACGGTGCATAAAAGTTGGGGTAGTGGTCAAACCAGCCAAAAAGCCTAATTTAAAAGCTTCTTCAATTTCTTTAAAATCAACAGAGTCTAAATATAATTCCATGTATTAAGTATTTTCGAATTTTAAAATTTGTGCAAATTAAAATAATTTTATGATATTTTGCAAATGATTAGGTAAAAACCTTTGATTTTTGTGATATTTTGGAACAAAAAATTATCAATCAAAAGAAGAAGAAATGCTATTTCCACTCAGCCACCAACACAATATTTTGTTAATCATTGCACTTTTTTTGTGCAAATCAATGTATTTTTTCTTCAAAATACAAGAAATAGATTTGTTATTTTGATGAAAATATATCATTTTCTATCCTTATAACAAGCTTATTTTTCGTAATATTACCATTCTTCGAAATGATGAATTTTGGAGGTTTCGGTTTTTTAGGTAGTAACGCTTTACTTAATACTTAAACCAGTTGGGGTTGTCTGAAGAAATGAATAAAATAAAATAATCAAAAAAAAAGCAACTTAATTTTGTCAAGTTGCTTTTTTTCAATTTAAAAATCAAAAATTTACTTTTACCAAATCAATACTTATTTTCATTCAATCTCTATTTTATCAATTTCGTTCATCAACCTGTCCGTTTCGCTAAGAGCCACAATTATTTTCTGATAGTGTAAAATATCGTCAAATTCAAGTGTACGTTCTTTGCGGTCTTTGAGCCACTTTTGTGCGGGTTGATAACCTCCAATATAAAATTCCCATGCCTTTTGTGGCACATTTTCAAAATATTGTGTTTCATTAATATATACCCTGCCTTTTTCGTATTTTACTTTTGCTACTACGTTATTTCCATCTTCGGGATATTGCGTAATGTATTGCTCAACGATTGGACTTTCTAATAAATGTATTTGTTTAATAGTTCCACCTAATTTTACCAACTGCCAAAAAGTATCCTTGTCTTTTGGATAAGGAACTCTTGGAAAATCAATTTTTAAAAATTCTTTATATTTCTCACGATATGTGGGAGAATGTAAAACCGCATAAATATAATCCAAAACATCAATCGGTGCAAAAGTATTTTCTTTTATTTCTTTTTCATTGGTAAAAGTTAAACCTAATTGCTCGGCTATTTGATTTACAATTTCTTTATTGAAGTTTGGCTTGCGGCTTTCTTCCTCAAAAAGTACATTCATTTCACAAGATGATAACTCTTGCTCTATACTTTCCAATCCCTTTTTTAAGAAATTGAAATGCTTTTTTTGTTTGTTGTATAATTTTGTGATTTCAATATCTGGGTTTGTATAACCTTTATACATTTTTTCAATAGTTATAAAAGTAGCCTTGAAATTTTCTATAATGGCTCGCTGCTCTTCCAACCTAAATAATGCACTTCTGCGTTTTTCAGCCATTTCTTCCTCTTGATTTTCGGGATAGAGATAAAGGGGAAATAAATAGGGGGTCCCATTAGTACTATACATTGCCCTGTCAGTAAGAACATACTTTGTTACTAAAATTTGACAAGGTTCTTTTGAACCTGAAATTTGTTTTAAAGTAGCCAATGTATAGTTGTCTTGCAATACTGAATGAGTTAATGATTTTCTAGGATAGGCTATAAATCCTTTTGAATTACCAGTATAAAAGGAGTGCCTAAAATCAAAGGGTTTATACTGTATTTTGAAAAAACATCCGTTTTTTGAATTAATAATATCTTTTTTGGCATAGTCAATTTTCCAGTCGCGCCCATCTTTACGTATTGAATACTTTTTTTTCAAAGTATCAGCATCTAAATTGCGAAGATTTTCTAATACATTTTTTAATTCATCTTTATTAAAGTGAATAGTTAACTCATCATTCTGTGTCTGAATACCAGAATTAAAATAATTAAACAACTCATCAAACTTAAACCCCTTTTCATATATTTTTATCCCATCAAAATTCTTTGGAACAAAAAATAAATTGGGTTGTGTGTATTCCAGTTCCTTCCAATCCAATGATTTTATAGAATTCTTATTTAAAAAATCATATTTGAACTCTCGTTTTCCTTGCAAATCCAAATGAAAAACTTTACCTAATTCATTTACTTTTTTCTTTCCTGATTTTACAAAAATATTGATTGAAACGCCTTGCATAATATCAAAAACGTTTTGGTCAGGACTTCCATCAGCACAAACTTCTTTTTTCTTTGCGTTTCCATGTAAATCTAAAATATAAATTTTATCAAAACTTTGTAATAAACTTTTTCGCATTTGGCGATGGGTAATGCCATCTATAAAACTATTATTAGAAATATAAGCTAAAATTCCACTACCATTTTTATCAATAAAATATTGTCCGTAACGAATGAATTTTATATAATCATCGTCCAAATTTATTTTACGTTCATTCAGATTTTTTTTATAATCTGCAATCAAATTTTGAATCCATTTTCCTTTATTTTGGCTACTTACCGCATACGGTGGATTTCCAATCACACACATCACAGGCGCATCACGTTTGATATGATTGGCTTCATTCGCTTCTATACTTAACCAATTCGCAAATAAAGATTTTGTTTCAGGATGACTTTCTTCAAGGCTATTAGTCAAATAAACTCTAAATCGTTGGTTAGCAGTTGGTTTGTAACCTGTTTCAGTTAAAAGTAAATCTAATTGCAAATGTGCCATTGCATAACTTGCCATTAACAATTCGAAACCATTCAATCGAGGTAATAAATGTGTTTCTACATAACTGCTCCAAACTCCTTTTTGTCCTACAAATTTTTTGTGAATATGTTTTATTACTTCAGCCAAAAAAGTTCCTGTACCCGTCGCAGGGTCAAGAATTTGTACGTTATGAACTTCTTGTTCTATTTTTTTGCCTTTTATGTCAACCTTTATTTTTGTTTTGCTATTGTCAGCAAGCCCTTGTGGTAAATCAAATTCTGTTTTCAAAATATCATCAACAGCACGCACAATAAAATTCACAACAGGGGCAGGAGTGTACCAAACGCCACGAGATTTTCTTAGATTTGGGTCATATTCACTCAAAAAAGTTTCGTAAAAATGAATAATGGGGTCTTCCATTTTAGTCGATTTTCCATAATTTTTTAGAATTTCCTCTACATTACACGCTAAAAATACTTCCACTAAACTATCTACTATCCATTTGATACGGTCATCGAGGTCGGGTCCTGCAATATAACTAAATAATTTTCGTAAAAACGGATTTGATTTTGGGATTAATTCAGCTGCTTCTTGTCGGCTAAACGTCGATAAACTGGCATCATGTAAACGTGCTGCAAACATTCCATAAGCAATCGTTTGAGCATATACATCTGCAAATCCTTTGGGTGTAATGTCGTGAATAAGAATTTCTCTAAAGGCATTCATCTGGTCTTTAAGCGTACTATCTTCCTGATTAGTTTCATCACTTGTCAATGCTTTTTCAATGACATCAGAAAGTAAACGCGCTTTTCCCGCCATCATTTCTGCTAATTTTTTTGAACTTTTTATAGTTTCTCCAATATAAGCACAAAAATCTTTTATCAAATTAATGAACGCATTAAAATTATGAGGTAATGGGATAATAGTTCCATTTCGTACTTCACCAATGGCAATTTTTGTAATAAAAATAGCATCAATATATAAATAAAAATCTAAATAATCTGTAAAAATTATATTATTTAAAGACGCTTTGTAACGGTCAAATTGTTCTTTATTGCCCGTTTTTTTTGTTCCTTCCAAATCTTTATCACCAATATCTTTTGCCTCAATAAAACCAACAGGAATATCTTTTTTAGTCAAAATATAGTCAGGCGCACCGCAGGCTTGTCTTTTAGGTTCGTTAGTGGCACTAATTTCAGGCACTAAACTTTCTATAAGTTGTTGCAAATCGCCACGAAAAGTATGTTCGGTTGCATTGCCAAGTTTGTATCGTTTATTTATTTTGTCGATATATTCTGTTATATTCATTGGTTTTATAGTTTAAATTTTAGAGTGCAAAGTTAGTTTTTTTTCTTATTCGATTTCTATTTTATCAATCTCATTCATCAACCTATCTGTTTCACTAAGAGCCACAATTATTTTCTGAT
This sequence comes from Cytophagales bacterium, assembly GCA_013298075.1. Lineage (GTDB taxonomy): Bacteria > Bacteroidota > Bacteroidia > Cytophagales > Microscillaceae > RDXZ01. The sequence continues at coordinate 31,922 of JAAFJG010000037.1, forward strand.
AATGTAAAATATCATCAAATTCAAGAGTACGTTCTTTGCGGTCTTTGAGCCACTTTTGTGCGGGTTGATAACCTCCAATATAAAATTCCCATGCCTTTTGTGGCACATTTTCAAAATATTGTGTGTCATTAATATATACCCTGCCTTTTTCGTATTTTACTTTTGTTACTACGTTATTTCCATTTTCAGGATATTGTGTAATGTATTGCTCAACGATTGGACTTTCTAATAAATGTATGGCTCTGATTTGTCCGCCCAATTTAACGAGTTGCCAAAAGGTATTTTCATCTTTTGGATAAGGAATTCGTGGAAAATCAATTTTTAAAAATTCTTTATATTTCTCACGATATGTGGGCGAATGTAAAACCGCATAAATATAATCTAAAACATCAATCGGTGCAAAAGTGCCTTTGGTTGTTTCTTTTTCATTGGTAAAAGTTAAACCTAATTGCTGGGCGATTTGATTTACAATTTCTTTATTGAAGTTTGGTTTGCGGCTTTCTTCCTCAAAAAGTACATTCATTTCACAAGATGATAACTCTTGCTCTATACTTTCCAATCCCTTTTTTAAGAAATTGAAATGCTTTTTTTGTTTGTTGTATAATTTTGTGATTTCAATATCTGGGTTTGTATAACCTTTATACATTTTTTCAATAGTTATAAAAGTAGCCTTGAAATTTTCTATAATGGCTCGCTGCTCTTCCAACCTAAATAATGCACTTCTGCGTTTTTCAGCCATTTCTTCCTCTTGATTTTCGGGATAGAGGTAAAGTGGAAATGTAGATGTTATTTCACTCGTTCTATTAGATACATACGAACTTTCAAATATTTTGTTTGAAATAAAGGCATGATAATAATTATCGCCAGTCTTGAATTGTTTGCAAAGTGCTAATCCAATATTTTCACCTTTTAAAAAATGTTGCATAACATCTAATCTCCAACGCCAAACTATTTTATTATCAAAATAAGTATATTTATTATCAAAGGGACGATAAGAACATTGAATTATTTTTTCATCATCAATAATCAATTTTTTTTTATTATTGAGGATAAATTCAGCATAATTTTTCCCTAAATTAAATTTTATTTTTAATTCATTTTCTGATAGATTATTATTTTTGAATTCATGTAATCTACTTTTTAAATCTGACTTTGATTCACTAAAAGCAAATTCATCACCCATTGTTACAATTCCTGTAACATTTTTTGAGAATAGTTTATCAACACTAAAACCTTTCTCATATAAAAATCTTCCATCATCATTTTTAGGTACAAAGAAAAAATTAGGTTTATTATATGCCAATTCTTTAAAATCGATAGTTTTCAATGAATTATCATAAAGAAAATCATATTTCATTTCCCTTTTTCCATATAAATCAAAATGAAAAACTTTGCCTAATTCATTATTTTTTTTCTTTCCTGTTTTTACAAATATATTTATGGATACTCCTTGCATAATATCAAATACATTTACATCTGCACTTCCATCTGGTGCAGTTTCTTTCTTTTTACTATTACCATGTAAATCTATCGTATAAATTTTATCATAAGTTTTTAGCAAGTTCCAACGCATACCGCGAAAAGTAGGATTGTCTAAAAAGCCATGAGGATTGATAAACGCTAAAATTCCACTGCCATTTTTTTCGATAAAATATTGTCCAAAACGCAAAAATTTAACATAGTCATCATTCAGCCAATGTTTACGTTCATTAAAATGAACACCATCAACATATTTATAATCTTCAATCAGTTTACTTATCCATTCTCCATTGTTAGAAGATATTCCGCTATACGGCGGATTTCCAATCACACACATCACAGGCGCATCACGTTTAATATGATTGGCTTCATTCGCCTCTGTACTTAACCAATTAGCAAATAAAGATTTTGTTTCAGGATGGCTCTCTTCAAGGCTATTGGTCAAATAAACTCTAAATCGTTGGTTAGCAGTTGGTTTGTAGCCTGTTTCAGTCAATAGCAAATCTAATTGTAAATGTGCCATTGCATAACTTGCCATCAACAATTCAAAACCATTCAAACGAGGTAATAAATGTGTTTCTACATAAGTACTCCAAACTCCTTTTTGTCCTACAAATTTTTTGTGAATATGTTTTATTACTTCAGCCAAAAAAGTTCCTGTTCCCGTCGCAGGGTCAAGAATTTGTACGTTATGAACTTCTTGTTCTGTCTTTTTACCTTTTATATCAACCTTTATTTTTGTTTTGCTATTGTCAGCAAGTCCTTGCGGTAAATCAAATTCTGTTTTTAAAATATCATCAACGGCACGCACAATAAAATTGACTACAGGGGCAGGAGTGTACCAAACACCTCTCGCTTTGCGTAAATTTGGGTCATATTCACTCAAAAAAGTTTCGTAAAAATGAATAATGGGGTCTTCCATTTTAGTCGATTTGCCATAATTTTTTAGAATTTCCTCTACATTACACGCTAAAAATACTTCCACTAAACTATCTACAATCCATTTGATACGGTCATCGAGGTCGGGTCCTGCAATATAACTAAACAATTTTCGTAAAAACGGATTTGATTTTGGGATAAGTTCAGCCGCTTCTTGTCTGCTAAATGTTTCTATGGTTTGGTCGTGTAAACGTGCCGCAAACATTCCATAAGCAATCGTTTGAGCATATACATCGGCAAATCCTTTGGGTGTAATGTCGTGAATAAGAATTTCTCTAAAGGCATTCATCTGGTCTTTAAGCGTGCTATCTTCCTGATTAGTTTCATCACTTGTCAATGCTTTTTCAATCACATCAGAAAGTAAACGTGCTTTTCCCGCCATCATTTCTGCTAATTTTTTTGAACTTTTTATCGTTTCTCCAATATAAGCACAAAAATCTTTTATCAAATTAATGAACTTACTAAAATTGTTTGGCAATGGAACAATACTTCCATTTCGCACTTCGCCAATGGCTATTTTTGTAATAAAAATAGCATCAATATATAAATAAAAATCTAAATAATCTGTAAAAATTATATTATTTAAAGACGCTTTGTAACGGTCAAATTGTTCTTTATTGCCCGTTTTTTTTGTTCCTTCCAAATCTTTATCACCAATATCTTTCGCCTCAATAAAACCTACAGGAATATCTTTTTTAGTCAAAATATAATCGGGCGCACCGCAGGCTTGTCTTTTAGGTTCGTTAGTCGCACTGATTTCAGGCACTAAACTTTCTAAAAGTTGTTGCAAATCTCCCCGAAAAGTATGTTCGGTTGCATTGCCAAGCATATATCTTTTGTTTATACTGTCTATATATTCTGTTATATTCATTGGTTTTATGGTTTAAATTTTAGAGTGCAAAGTTAGGTTTTTTTCTTATTCAATCTCTATTTTATTGATTTCGTTCATCAACCTGTCCGTTTCGCTAAGAGCCACAATTATTTTCTGATAGTGTAAAATATCGTCAAATTCAAGTGTACGTTCTTTGCGGTCTTTGAGCCACTTTTGTGCGGGTTGATAACCTCCAATATAAAATTCCCATGCCTTTTGTGGCACATTTTCAAAATATTGTGTTTCATTAATATATACCCTGCCTTTTTCGTATTTTACTTTTGCTACTACGTTATTTCCATCTTCGGGATATTGCGTAATGTATTGCTCAACGATTGGACTTTCCAATAAATGTATAGATCTGATTTGTCCGCCCAATTTTACTAATTTCCAAAAAGTATCCTTGTCTTTTGGATAAGGAATTCGTGGAAAATCAATTTTTAAAAATTCTTTATATTTCTCACGATAGGTGGGAGAATGTAAAACTGCATAAATATAATCTAAAACATCAATCGGTGCAAAAGTATTTTCTTTTGTTTCTTTTTCGTTGGTAAAAGTTAAACCTACATTTTGAGAAAATTTCTTGACAATTTCTGGACTTAGATTAGGTTTACGAGTTTGATTTTTTTGCATAAAAAGACCTTGATTACTTTGTTGAGGAGTTAGCAAATTTTGAATTTTTTCTAATTCTTGTTGTAATTTTAGGTATTCTTTTTCCTGCCCTTCATAAAGTTTTTGAGTAGTTTTATCAGGATTCTTCACTATTTTAAAAATTTTTTTGAAGGCTAAAAAACCCTTTTCAAACTGCTCGATGAGCATTTTTGTTTCTTCTAGTTCTAACTCCAAATCCTTTTTTTTCTCTAGCGAAAGTTCCTTTATTGGTTTTTCAGTTTTGGGATAGAGGTAGAGAGGGCAAATAGGAGCACCATTTCCAACCCTACTTGCCATAATACCAAACTCTGTAATATTTTTTGTTACTTGAATGTCTGCCCATTTATAATCACCAACGACAGTTCTTGAAATTATCAACCCTACATTGTCCCCTTTAAAGAAATGTTGCATCACCTCATTTCTTGGATAACAATGAAACCCTTTTGATTTTCCTGTGTAAAATGTCCATTTGTTATCAAATGGTCTGTAATAAATTTTTGTAAAAACACCTTTATCTGGAAAGTGATTTTGTAAATCTTTCTTTGCAAAATTTACTTGCCAATCTCTCACATCTTTTCCTAAATTGAATTTTGCTCTTGCTTGTTCGTCATCTAGTTTTAAAAAATCCGTGATAGTATTTTCAACTTCTTGTTTTGAATTATGAATTGTAAATCCATCTCGTGCTGTAACTATTCCTACATTGTTTAAAGTAAAAAGTGCATTAACTAAAAATCCTTTGTCATAAGAAGTTTGCTCATCAAAGTCTTTATTTACAAAAAAATAATTGGGTGCAGTTGGTCGTAATTCTTTATAATCAACTGTTTTTAAAGAGTTACTAATTAGAAAATCGTACTTTATTTCTCTTTTGCCATACAAATCAAAATGAAAAACTTTACCTAATTCATTAGCCTTTTTCTTTCCTGTTTTTACAAATATATTTATGGAAACTCCTTGCTGAATATCAAAAACATTTATATCTGCACTTCCATCTGGTGCAGTTTCTTTCTTTTTACTATTACCATGTAAATCTATCGTATAAATTTTATCATACGTTTTTAGCAAATTCCAACGCATACCACGAAAAGTAGGATTGTCTAAAAAGCCATGAGGATTGATAAACGCTAAAATTCCACTGCCATTTTTTTCTATAAAGTATTGTCCATAACGCAAAAATTTAACATAGTCATCATTTATCCATTTTGGATTTTTTTCTTGTAATTTGATTTTTCCTTCAGGCTCTTTTTTATAATCTTCCATCAAATTCATAATCCATTGTCCTTTATTTTGGCTTTCGCCACTATATGGCGGATTTCCAATAATGCACATCACAGGCGTATCTCTTTTGATTTGATTGGCTTCGTTTGCTTCATTACTCAGCCAATTAGCAAAAAGTGTGGTTGTATCAGCGTTACTTTCCTCCAAACTATTGGTTAAATAAACCCTAAATCGTTCGTTGTTTGTTGGTTTGTAGCCTGTTTGAGTCAATAATAAATCTAATTGTAAATGTGCCATCGCATAACTCGCCATCAACAATTCGAAACCATTCAAACGAGGCAATAAATGTGTTTCTACATAACTACTCCAAACTCCTTTTTGCTCTGCAAATTTTTTGTGAATGTGTTTTATTACTTCAGCCAAAAAAGTTCCTGTACCTGTGGCAGGGTCAAGAATTTGTACTTTATGAACTTCTTGTTCTATTTTTTTGCCTTTTATATCAACCTTTATTTTTGTTTTGCTATTGTCAGCAAGTCCTTGCGGTAAATCAAATTCTGTTTTTAAAATATCATCAACAGCCCGCACAATAAAATTGACCACAGGAGCAGGGGTGTACCAAACGCCTCTCGCTTTGCGTAAATTTGGGTCATATTCACTCAAAAAAGTTTCGTAAAAATGGATAATAGGGTCTTCCATTTTGGTCGATTTGCCATAATTTTTTAGAATTTCCTCTACATTGCAAGCCAAAAACACTTCCACTAAACTATCTACTATCCATTTGATACGGTCATCGAGGTCGGGTCCTGCAATATAACTAAACAATTTTCGTAAAAATGGATTTGATTTTGGGATAAGTTCAGCCGCTTCTTGTCTGCTAAATGTTTCTATGGTTTGGTCGTGCAAACGAGCCGCAAACATTCCGTAAGCAATCGTTTGCGCATATACATCTGCAAATCCTTTGGGTGTAATGTCGTGAATAAGAATTTCTCTAAAGGCATTCATCTGGTCTTTAAGCGTACTATCTTCCTGATTAGTTTCATCACTTGTCAATGCTTTTTCAATGACATCAGAAAGTAAACGCGCTTTTCCCGCCATCATTTCTGCTAATTTTTTTGAACTTTTTATAGTTTCTCCAATATAAGCACAAAAATCTTTTATCAAATTAATGAACGCATTAAAATTATGAGGTAATGGGATAATAGTTCCATTTCGTACTTCACCAATGGCAATTTTTGTAATAAAAATAGCATCAATATATAAATAAAAATCTAAATAATCTGTAAAAATTATATTATTTAAAGACGCTTTGTAACGGTCAAATTGTTCTTTATTGCCCGTTTTTTTTGTTCCTTCCAAATCTTTATCACCAATATCTTTCGCCTCAATAAAACCTACAGGAATATCTTTTTTAGTCAAAATATAATCGGGCGCACCGCAGGCTTGTCTTTTAGGTTCGTTAGTCGCACTGATTTCAGGCACTAAACTTTCTAAAAGTTGTTGCAAATCGCCACGAAAAGTATGCTCGGTGGCATTACCAAGTGTATACCTTTTATTGATATTGTCGATATATTCTGCTATATTCATTGGTTTTATGGTTTAAATTTTAGAGTTTAAAGTTAGTTTTTTGTTGATAAAGTTTATTTTTTATCATATTTTTATATAATTATATTTTTTTGTATATTTGCAAAAAACAATATTAAACAAAATCAATATAATTTTCTAAGAACCAAAATTATCAATCAAAAGAAGATGAACTGCTACTGCTATCAGAGGACGAACTACTTCCGCTGTCATAAGAAGATGAATCGTTACTTCCATTATCAGAAGAACTATTATCCGACGAAGATTCAAACTCAATATTTTTATTTATTTGTTCTTCTATATTTTCATTCTCAATTGGTTGATAATCAATGATTTCATCATTCATTGCAGGCATTTCATTATCAGTATCTAATAACATTATTTTGTCTTGTGTATGCGAATGTATGCGACTATTTTGGAGAGAAGAATGAGAATGATTAGCACTTGGCATCGTATTTTTATGAATATTATGCACAGAATAACCATTTGCCGCCACAGAAAGTATCACCAAAATACCTGTGATAAAGATAAAACCGACAATCATTAAAATCATTATTTTATTTGTTTTAAGTGTGAATTTTTACTGATTTTGATAAGCCATTGCGTCCATTTTCATTTGTTTTATCATCGAAGACAATCCGTTGGCTCTTGTCATAGATAAATTTTGGGTCATACCAATTTTTTCCATAAAATATAAATTACTATGGGTAATATCTAAGGCGGTTTGGTTAGAAAATACAGACAATAACAAACTTACTAAACCTTTCACAATCACCGCATCACTATCGCCTTCATAAATAACTTTGTTGTCTTTTTGGCTCGATTTTACCCAAACATTCGATTGACAACCTTTTATTTTGTATATATCTGTTTTATAATCTTCAGAAATAGGCGTTAATTTTTTGCCCAATTCTATCAAATAACCATATTTATCTTCCCAATTATCAAATAAAGAAAAATCTTCAATGATTTGATTTTGAATTTCGTCTATTGATGTTGCCATTATTTTTTTTTAATTTTATTTGCAAAGATACTATATTTTTTGTTTTCAAATCAATTTTTCGATAAAAATATTGTGAATAAATCACAAAAACTCACATATATTTTTTATAAAAATAAAAAAATAAAAAATATTTTAATAAATAATACATTGATAATCAATAGATTATAAAAAATAAATTAATAAATATACAGAATAAAAAAAATTGGCTTTTATTTTGATAAATTATAAATCATATAAATAAATATCAAAATTAAATATATGGTAGCAAGCACTAAAATCACAGATGGCGTAAAAGTAACCGTATTGACAGAATACGAAAAAAATTACTCTTGTCCATTACAAGGACATTACGTATTTACTTATAAAATAACGATTGAAAATTGTAGTGATAATACAGTTCAATTACATAGAAGGTTTTGGAATGTGCATGACTCAAACGGAATGTCAAAAAAAATAGAAGGAGAAGGCGTAGTAGGAAAAAAACCAATCTTAGAACCGGGCGAAAAACACCATTACATTTCAAGTTGTAATCTTAGAACAGGAATTGGTAAAATGTTAGGGTCTTATACGATGGAAAGATTATTAGATGGACAAAAATTTAAGGTGGCTATTCCAGAATTTACTTTGATGGTGCCTTTTTTATATAATTAGTTAGAAAAAAAAAAAGAAATAGTTTGTTTTTTTATAGTTTACTTGTAAAGGGTTATTAGGTTTGCCAGATTTCTTTGAAGTCTGGTAAATTTTTTTGTATCTAATCTATATTTCCTAAAAATTAAATTGATAAAAGAATACAATTATCCTGATGTAGATATAGAAAAAATAATGGTATTTAATTTGGTAAATGTTTAAAATTATCTTAAAAAAATAATAGTATTTTTTAAATGAAAGAGATTTTAGCACACGGATTTAGCGGATTAATACCGATTTTTTTTCTTTTTTCTCGAATTTTTAATGATTTTTGTCAATTTTTGGCTACCATTTAAAAAACTCTATTATTTATTAAAGAAAAAATTTTGATTTCTCAAAAAAAATACTTTTCTTTGCATCTCAAATAAAATAATGATGAAAAAATATCAATTAAATATCTCAAAACCAATATTTCTTTATGCAATGCTATTTTTAGTGTTGATTATAGGGCAGTTATCGGTTGCGATGGCAGTTGATATATTTGGCAAAGAAAAGATTTCATCAACTCAAAAAAAAGAAAAAAATGCTAATTCTGAACAAGAAAACGACAATCAATTAGTTGTTTTGGAGGAGATGAGTTTTGAGGCGGTAATGCCTGTTCTGCATATTTCTCCTTTTGTATTGCAAATAATTTATTCTTTTGATTTCAAATTTCCTCAAATTCTTACCATAGGAAAGGTTTTTTCACCTTCTCCAACGCTTTTGTCTTATTTTGCACAACTTTTTGAGCATCATATCGCACCGAATGCTCCTTAATTTTTTTATTTATTCTCCAAAAAATATTCGTTTTTACAAGTATTAAAAAATTATTTAATGCTTTGTAATTCATTCTTTTTAAATAAATAAAAAAAATTCTCAAAAATTTTAAATTTCTCAATATATATATGAATCGTAGTGTAATTATTACATTGGCACTTATAATCTCGTTGATTTGTGCCTATTATTTATCTTTCACGTATCGCGCTCGCGTCGTACAAGCAGAGATTAAACAAAAATCAACCAATAAAGTAGGCGTTTTGGATACTAAAAAACGTCAAAAAATGATTGATTCTTTATGGAATAAACCTGTTGCTAATTTTTTAGGAATAGAATATACATACAAACAAATCAAAGATTATGAATTGGCGTTGGGTTTGGATTTACAAGGTGGTATGCACGCAACGCTTGAGGTTTCTCCTGTGGAAATTTTGAAAGCATTGGCAGGAAATACGACTGATGCCAAATTTAATGAAGCAGTAAAACAAGCAGAAGTAGCTCAAAAAACAAGTAATGCTAATTTTGTAGATTTATTTGCAACGGCTTATCAAAAAGTTGATCCAGCAGGTTCGTTGGCAAATGTATTTACAAATGCTTCAAACAAAGGTAAAATCGACCTAAAATCTTCTAACGCACAAGTTATTGCGGTGATTAAAGAAGAAGTGGCGGGGGCAATTGATAGGTCTTTTGATATTATTCGTACTCGTATCGATAAATTTGGCGTTACTAATCCAACTATTCAAAAAATACCGGGAACTGGACGTATTTTAGTAGAATTACCGGGCGTTGAAAATCCTGACAGGGTGCGTAAATTATTATCAGGAACTGCTAAATTGGAGTTTTATGAAATGTTTGAAGGCAATGAATTATTAAATTCACTGGAACAATTAAATGCTTATTTGGTCAAAGAAAACGCAAAAAATTCTTCTAAAAAAGAAAATAAAGAAGAAGCAAAAAAAGACACGAAAGATGATTTGATTGGTGAAACAGGCAAAAAAGACACCATCAAAAACAAAGAAGATGATTTAGTCGCTAAAAAAGATACAGGTAAAACTGAAGCTGATAAAGTAGCCGCTAAAAAAGATACAGGCAAAAAAGATACTGCCAACAAAACCGCTGCCAAAAAAGACAAACAAAAAGATAAAAAAGATTCTTTGAGCCAAGCCTCACCAATTATGCAACTTTTGATGCCTAATTATGATGGATTTGCAGTGAAATTAACGGATACCGCAAGAGTAAACGAACTTTTATCACGCGATGCAGTGAAAAATATGTTCCCTTCAAGCCTTAAATTATTGTGGGCTGTAAAACCTGATTCGAAAGCAAATACAATTAGTTTGTTTACTATTAGACAAGGAAGAGGTGGAAAAGCACCACTTGATGGAAGTGTAATCACGAATGCGTACAAAGATTTTGACCAAAAACAAATCGCAGTAAGTATGCAAATGAATACAACAGGTGCAAAAATTTGGAAAAAAATGACAGAAAAAAATATCAACAAACGCATTGCGATTGTGTTAGATAATTATGTGTATTCTGCTCCAAATGTAAATGGTGTTATTCCAAATGGTAGTTCTCAAATCACTGGTAATTTTACGATTGAAGAAGGAAATGACTTAGCAAATGTATTGAAAGCGGGTAAATTACCTGCTCCTACACGCATTGTAGAAGAAGCAACTTTGGGGGCAAGTTTGGGAGGTGAGTCTATTTCACAAGGTTTAAATTCAATGTTATTGGGTTTGACTTTGGTGATTATATTTATGATTTTGTATTATAAAACAAGTGGAATTATTGCTAATTTGGCTTTATTATTCAATATATTTTTTATTATTGGTTTATTGGCAGGTTTTCACGCCGTTTTAACTTTGGCTGGTTTGGCTGGTATCGTTTTAACGATTGGTATGTCAGTCGATGCCAATGTATTGATTTTTGAAAGGGTAAAAGAAGAATTACGCAACGGAAAAACATTGAAAGAAGCAACCGATTTAGGATATGAAAAAGCATATAGTTCGATTGTTGATGCCAATATTACTACGTTTTTGATTGGAGTAATGTTGTATGCATTTGGGACAGGTGGTATCAAAGGTTTTGCCTTAACTTTAATGATTGGTATCGTTTCATCGGTATTTACGGCTGTATTTATCACAAGAGCGATTATTGAATTTTTCGAAAAACGTGGAAAAAATATCAGTTTCGATTCTTTTATTTTGAATAATGCTTTTGTAGGTTCAACATTAAATTTCGTTACTTTGCGTTCAAAAGCCTATATATTTTCAGGAGTATTGATTGTAATTGGAGCAGTTTTATGGGTAGTACAAGGTGGTTTTAATTTGGGCGTAGATTTCAAAGGCGGTCGTTCTTATGTAGTTGAATTTGAAAAAGTAGTTTCTTTGAACGAAACACGTGCCGAATTAGTGAAAAATTTAGGAAGTGTAGAAGTAAAAACGTATAATGGCGATAGCAAATTCAAAATCACCACAAGTTATTTGACAGAAGACGAAACCGAAGCAGCCGACAAAAAAGCAGAAGCAGCCGTAGTTGCGTCTTTGAAAAAATTTGACAATGCGAAACCTAAAATCGTTAGTTTCTCAAAAGTAGGAGCAACCATTGCTGATGATATTTATAAATCGTCTTTATGGACAATTTTCTTTTCTTTGGTGTCTATTTTCTTATATATTTTGGTTCGTTTCAAACGTTGGCAATATAGTTTGGCAGCGGTTTTAGCCTTGTTACATGATGTTTTGATTGTGTTTGCAGGTATGACGATTGCCAGAGCATTAGGTTTTGCTTACGAAGTTGACCAAGTATTTATTGCAGCAATGCTAACCGTTATCGGTTATTCTATCAATGATACGGTGGTTGTTTTTGACCGTATTCGTGAGTTTGCGGGTGATACACGTGAGGGTGATTTTGGAGCAAAATTAAACTCAGCTATCAATGATACTTTGAGCCGTACCATTATGACATCAGGAACTACTTTGATAGTAGTGGCTGTGTTATTTTTCTTCGGTGGACAAGTGTTGAGCGGTTTTTCTTATGCTTTATTAGTAGGAATTATTATCGGTACTTATTCATCTATTTTTATTGCTTCTCCTATCGTGTTAGATATTTCTAACTATTTGCAACGCAAAAAAGCAGAAGTTGCATTGGTAGCAGAGCAAAAATAATTTCTCATTATTTATTTTTTGGGGTTATCAAGTTTCGATTTGATAATCTCCAAAAAATATTTGATAAAGTCTAATTTAAGTTGGTGTTATTTACAAAGTTATTCTTCAAATGTACCTATTCCTGTATTAAAATCAAGACAAATATGATGATTTCGTAAAAATGTTAATCCAATAAATCCATCATACATATTAATTTTTTGAGAAAATTTATAGGCTAAAATAAGAGCATTTTCTTTGACAAAACCAAATATTTCTAAACTTTTAACTTGTATTACATCTGCTTCTATTGTTCCTTTTCCTGTGTTTACGGTTTTTTTATGATTATTATTAGTTAAATCATACCCTATATCTTGAATAATTTTACTATTGATAATAGAGTTTTTTAAATGAGGTAAATTAGGCAAATGTATAAAAAATTAGTAACTTTGCATCAAAAAAGTTCCCATATTTTAAAAAAAGTATAAAAATGGAAAAAGTAGATAAAAAACGAGTTACCAAAGTAAGTATTTACCAAAACTTATCAAATGATCAACAATACAAAGCAAGTACAGGTTTAACGATTTCAGAGTTTTCTACTTTATTCTTGGCTTTGACACGATTTTTGACGTAAAACGTTGATTATCAAGGATTTATGCTTAAAAAAATGGGCATAATTCCCAACACAAATTAGGCTAAGTAATTGATTATCAATGTTTTATCATTTATATC
>JAAFJG010000038.1 GCA_013298075.1 Cytophagales bacterium
CGACGGAAAGTTCTTTTTTATAAATTGTGGACAGTCAAATGGTAACATAATATATTTATTTATTGGTATTTAATTCAACAAATATAATGCTTTTTTTTAACAATCCTTTTTTTGTATAGTAATAAAAAAGCATATAATCCAAAAAATGCCGATAAATTAGGCATCGTTTATACGCCTGCACAAGTCGTAAAATTTATGATTGAAAGCACAGATTATTTACTGGAAAAATATTTTCAGAAAAATTTGGCGGATAAAAACGTACATATTTTAGACCCAGCCACAGGAACAGGAACTTTTATTACGGATATTATTAGTTATATTCCCACACAATATTTGGAATATAAGTATAAAAACGAAATTCACGCCAATGAAGTGGCAATTTTACCCTATTATATTGCGAATCTGAATATCGAGTATATTTACGAACAAAAAATGAAAGGTAAATATGCAGAGTTTAAAAATCTTTGTTTTGTAGATACTTTGGATAATATTGATGCGTTGAAATATGCAGGAAAACAAGCGGGAGTTTTTGGTGATTTGATGGAAAATGCACAAAGAATTAAATCTCAAAATGACAAAGAAATTTCTGTGATTATCGGAAATCCACCTTATAATGCTCGTCAACAAAATTTCAATAATGATAATGCGAATCGTTTGTATGAAGATATTGACAAGCGAATCAAACAAACTTTTATCAAACAAGGTTCTGCTCAAAATCAAATTATTTTGTACGATGTGTACGTGAGATTTTATAGTTGGGCAATCGATAGAATTGCTAAAAATGGTATTATTGCGTTTATTACGAATCGAAGTTTTATCGATTCGAAGGCTTTCGATGGGTTTAGAAAAACGGTGCAAAATGAGTTTGACGAAATTTATATCGTAGATTTGAAAGGAGATGCACGCCAAAATAACGCCAAAGAACAAGGCGGAAATGTGTTTGATATTATGACGGGCGTGGCGATTGCGTTTTTTATCAAAACAGAAAAAACAGAGAAAAAAAATGCCAAAATTTATTATCATAGTTTGGGAGATGGATTAAAATCGAAAGATAAATTAGATATTTTGAATGAAAATAAATTTGAAAAATTAGATTTTGATAGAATAAAACCAGATAAAAAACATAATTGGTTGAACCAAACTGACAATGATTTTGACGCTTTAATTCCTTTGATTGACAAAGAAGTAAAAGCAGGCAAAAAAGAAAATGCTATTTTTCAGTTGTATTCTTTGGGCGTTGCGAGCCATAGAGATGAATGGATTTTTGATTTTTCTAAGAAAAAATTAGAGAAAAAAATGAAATTTTTAATCGATATTTATTCAAAAACACTCAAAAATCCGAGTTTTTTAGATAAAAATAAAATTGCTTGGGATAGAGAATTATCGAAATATTTAGAAAGAAAAATCAAAAAAAAGTTTCAATCTGAAAAAATTATCAAAGCATCTTATCGCCCTTTTGTCAAACAATATTTTTATTTTGATAGACATTTGAATGGAATGATTTATCAATGGGAAAATATTTATAACCCAGATGAAAATAAACATATTGCTTTTAACACAATGGCAAGCAACAAACCTTTTCATTGTTTGATTTCGAATGAAATAATAGATTTGCATTTTACAGGTGATTCTCAATGCGTTGCGATGTATCGTTATGCTGACGGACAAAAAATAGAAAACATCACAAATTGGGCTTTGGAGTTATTTGTGGCACATTATCAAGATAAAAAAATTACAAAACTATCGATTTTTCATTATGTGTATGCGGTTTTGCATACGCCTGTGTACTTAGAAAAATATGCTCAAAATCTAAAACAAGATTTTCCTCGTATTCCTTTGTATGATGATTTTTGGAAATATGAAAAAGCAGGAGAGAGGTTAATGAATTTGCATTTGGATTATGAAAATCGCCCCACTCCAATTCTTCCCAAAGTTGAGGGAGAACCAAAAATCGTAAAATTTGACGAAATAATCATTACTTATTTGCCTTTGGAAAGCCTTTTGCCGAAATTTAAAGTAGAAAATGAACAACAAAAACAAGATATTTTAAAAAATTTAAAACCAGAAATTAAATTAAAAATAAAAAATAATACGATTGAAATTGATTCTTTAACAACTATTTCGAGTATTCCTGCAGAAGTTTGGGAATATAAATTGGGTAACAGAAATGCTATCGAATGGATTTTAGACCAATATAAACCTTATAAATCTTCTGATAAAACGATTGAAGAGGAATTTACTCCTTATGACTTTTTAGACTATAAAGAAGAATTGATTATTTTATTGTTGCAAGTTATCGAAGTGAGTTTGGAAACGATGAAAATAAAAAAGGAATTGTAAATATTTAAAAAAAATATCCAAAAAAAATAAAAAAATATCCAAAAAAAATATATTTTTGCACATCTAAATTATAATTTTTTATGAAAAAAACATTTTTAATAACATTTTTTTTAGTTTTTATAACTATAATCCAACTATCTGCCCAAGAAATGGTAGGCGAATGGAAAACGATTGATGATGAAACAGGAAAAGCAAAATCCATCATCAAAGTCTATAAAGCACGTAACGGAAAATATTATGGGCAAGTTGTCAAACTTTTGGATAATTCAAAAGGAGAAAATCCGTTATGTACCAAATGCACAGACGAGAGAAAAAACAAGCCGATTTTAAATATGTTGATTCTCAATGACATGGAACTTTCAAGCAACCAATTATCAGGTGGAAAAATTTTAGACCCTGCAAAAGGCAAAGAATACACTTGCAAAATTTGGTTAGAAGGCGGAACTTTGAAAGTGAGAGGATATTGGGGCGTTTTTTATCGAACTCAAACATGGTATAAAATATCATAAAAACAAAGATTATAAAACAAAATTTATAAAATAAAAGTCATAAAACAAAAATCATGTTTTCTAAAATCATTATTAGTCGAACCGATAATTTGGGTGATGTGGTATTGACTTTGCCTTTGGCAGGTTATCTCAAAACGCAATTTCCAACTACTGAAATTATTTTTATTGGTAAAAAATATACACAAAATATCATTAATTTATGTAGTTATGTAGATGTTTTTTTGGATAAAGATGAAATTATCAATGATAATATGATTTTAGAAAACATTAAAGCAGATGTTATTTTGTTCGTTTTTCCTGATAAACAATTAGCCAAAATCGCCAAAAAAGTAGGTATAAAAAATAGAGTTGGCACAAGTAATCGTTGGTTTCATTGGTTATATTGTAATAAATTAGCTTATTTTAGTCGAAAAAAATCTAATTTACACGAAAGCGAACTGAATTTTAAATTGTTAAAACGATTGTCTATCGACTATCATATCGAACTAAAAAATTTGTGGCAATATTATGGCACAAAAAATATAAGCGAAAATATTGACGAAAATATTAGTCAATATATCGATAAAAATAAATTTAATTTGATTTTACACCCAAAATCAAAAGGAAGCGCAAGAGAATGGGGGCTAAAAAATTATGAAAAATTGATAGAAATTTTACCCAAAAATCAATTCAAAATTTTTATTTCGGGAGTTAAAGAAGAAGGAGAATTGATAGCCAAAGAATTACCACAACTCTTTGAAAATCAAGATGTTATCAATTTGACAGGCAAATTAAATATGCTTCAATTTTTACAATTTATTAGTTTGACTGATGGATTGATAGCCGCAAGTACAGGTCCGTTGCATTTGGCTGCCTTTTTGAATAAATTAGCGATTGGAATTTTTCCGCCTATGAAACCGATACACCCAACTCGATGGAAACCATTAGGAAAAAATGCTCATTATTTTTGTATAGATAAAAATTGTAATGATTGCAAAAAAACGCAAAATTGTATATGTATGCAACAAATTACGCCCGAAGAAATTAAAGAAATGTTGATGGAAAATAAAAAGTAGTTTTTTAGAAAAAATTCCTATAAAAAATTTATAGGAAGTCTATCATTTTAAAAAATACAAAAATTTCGGCTAAATCCAAGAATTGAATTTTATATTATCCTCCAGATAAATCTGGAGGCAATTCAAAAAAATATTTCAAAACACGGATTGAGCGGATTAAAAGGTTTTTTTTCATTTTAAAAGTGTTAATAATTCTTCGGAGTTTATCAAATCTAAAATATTAACAAACTCCGAAAAAATAATCAAAAATTATTTTGATAATTCTTTTCTAATTTGATCTATCTCGAAAATAGATAAATTAGTAATTTGATGAATAGTTTGATTATCCAATCCTAAATGAATACAGTTAATAGCGTTAATTTTATTTGCTCGTTTTACGCCTTTTTCCAAACCAACTATTTCGCCTTTTTGAAAACCAATTACTTCGCCTTTTTGAAAACCTTCTTCACGATAAGTAATCATAGAATTTTTTAAATCTCTATAACTTTTTAAACTATCTTCATAAGCCAACATCTCTTCAGAGGAATAGTTGGCAATTTCTGCAATCTCAAATACTTCCATAAATATACCTTGGTTTAAAATTTCGGGGGCATCTTCAAAATTTGAAATATTTTTTAGAATATACAACCATTTATCATAATCACTTTCGAGTTCATTTATGGTTTTAGTAAAATTAGGCATTTCTAAATAAATAAAACGCAATTTATCATAAAATATTTTATTCGTTTGTAAGCATTTACAAATATAAAAGTAAATATTTTTTGCTAATATAATTGTCAATGTACCAAATATTTGACAATTTCAGGTTTGCATTTTTCGGAGTTTATCAAATCTAAAATATTGACAAACTCCAAAAAAATTATCAAAAATTATTTTGATAATTCTTTTCTAATTTGATCTATCTCGAAAATAGATAAATTAGTAATTTGATGAACAGTTTGATTATCCAATCCTAAATGAATACAGTTGATAGCGTTAATTTTATTTGCTTGTTTTACGCCTTTTTCCAAACCAACTATTTCGCCTTTTTGAAAACCTTCTTCACGATAAGTAATCATAGAGTTTTTTAAATCTCTATAACTTTTTAAACTATCTTCATAAGCCAGCATCTCTTCAGAAGAATAGTTGGCAATTTCTGCAATCTCAAATACTTCCATAAATATACCTTGGTTTAAAATTTCGGGGGCATCTTCAAAATTTGAAATATTTTTTAGAATATACAACCATTTATCATAATCACTTTCGAGTTCATTTATGGTTTTAGTAAAATTAGGCATTTCTAAATAAATAAAACGCAATTTATCATAAAATATTTTATTCGTTTCGATATTTAATAACATCACATCATGCTTGACCTGATTTCCTTCGCTTTCTTCTCCAATCGCATCAAATTTAAAATCCATCACAGCAATCGTATAAACATTTGCTAATTCGTAATTCCAAACAAAATCAGGTTCTCCGCTTCCTTTTTCGGCTTTTTTGTCTTTTTTTGCTTGCGATAAAATCACACTTGACGCATAAAAAACACCTCTATCTTTGAAATATTTTTGTTTTGCTTTTTGCATTTCGATAATAAAATGCTCGCCTTTTTCATTCTGACAATACAAATCAAAAATAGATTTTCTATCTTTTTCTTGTTTGCCCAAATGTTCATTTTTAAGGTATTTAATTTTAGTGATTTTAACATCAACCAATAAAGTATTCAAAAAATTGATGAGTAATTTCTTATTTACTTCTTCGCCAAACAACTTTTTAAAACCAAAATCTGTAAAGAAATTGATATATTTGCCCAATTTTTCTTCTGTTTTCTTTGCCATTTTTTATTCCATTAAATTTTTGAAATTTTATTCATTTGTTGTAAGCATTTACAAATATAAAAGTAAATATTTTTTGCTAATATAATTGTCAATGTGCCAAATATTTGACAATTTCAGGTTTGCATTTTTTGGAGTTTATCAAATCTAAAAAATTGACAAACTCCAAAAAAAATAATCTTATTTATATTCTGGAAATAAACTTAATAATCCATTTTCATTTGCCTCACAAATACCTCTTTCTGTTATCAAACCTGTTATCAAGCGAGCAGGTGTAACATCAAAACCATAATTAGAAGCGTTGCTGGTGATAGGTGTCAATAAAACTTTTTCTAATTTTGTGCCATTCCAACCGTAGATATACTTTACTTCGTCTTGACTTCTTTCCTCTATCGGAATTTCGGTCAAACCATTGCGAATTGTCCAATCAAGCGTGGAAGAAGGTAACGCCACATAAAAAGGAATTTTATTATCAAAAGCCGCCAATGCTTTCAAATAAGTACCAATTTTATTTGCTACATCACCAATTCGAGTGGTTCGGTCTGTGCCTACAAAAACCACATCAACCATGCCATGTTGCATCAAATGTCCGCCTGCATTGTCCACAATAACTGTATGCGGCACGCCTGCTTGCGTAAGTTCCCAAGCCGTTAAATTTGAGCCTTGATTGCGTGGACGTGTTTCATCCACCCAAACGTGTATTTTCATTCCTTGTTGATGGGCTTGATAAATGGGCGAGCTAATCGTTCCCCATTCGATACAACCCAATCTTCCTGCGTTGCAATGCGTGAGAATATTAACTATTTCTCCATTTTTTGCTTGTTTGATTTTCTCCAAAATAGGCAATCCTGAAACGCCAATCATTCGGCAAACTTCAATATCATCTTCTACTATTTGGTCGGCTGTTTTGGAAGCAATTTCAATTTTTTCTTGCCAATTTTTTCCTTCTTCTACTGCTTTTACTTGCCTTTCTATTGCCCAAAATAAATTGATAGCGGTAGGTCGAGATTCTCTCAAATCGTGGATATATTGATTAAAATATTCATTCGGATTTTTGTGTGTAGAGGCTTCTATGCACGCCAACATCACGCCATAACCCGCAGTCGCACCTATGAGGGGCGCACCTCTAACGGTCATATCTTTAATAGCGGTTACAATTTCTTGACAAGTATGTATATCGACAATAATTAATTCGTGTGGTAAACGGCGTTGGTCTATTACCTGAATAATTGTTGGAGCATTTTCTTTTCTCCAAATAGTTCTTTTTGCGTAAGTATTCATTGAATATTTTTTGTTTTTTTGATGCAAAGATATTGAAAAATAAGATAAAAAAAATTTTTATTGGTGAAAATATAGTATTTTTTAATGTAGATTTGGAAGATTATTTTTCATTCAGAGTTTGTCAAGTCTAAATAATAAAAATATTTTTTATTTGATAAGTAGTTTTTTCAGTTGTCAATGTCGAAGACTTGACAATCTGAAAAAACGGCATTTTATTTTTAAAATATAAATTTGAGCAGTTTTTTAGTCAAAAAAAATTAAAAATATTTTTTATTTGATAAGTAGTTTTTTCAGTTGTCAATGTCGAAGACTTGACAATCTGAAAAAACGGCTAAATATAATTTAAAAAGAATATTTCAAAAAAAAATATTTTCAATTTCTGTATCAATTCTCTAAAAATCATCTATTTTTTTATATCTTTGCAAATAACTTTACAAATTTTTAGAAAATATTCACCCGCTCAAAATGAAAAAAATAATTTTATTATGTATCCAATTTATATTGACCGCTTGCTCTTATGCACAAACCAATATCGAAAAAGTAATGGAAAAATATCCCGAAGTTTTTAAAGAAATTATCAATAATAAAGAAAAATTTCCGTTAGAAATTATTTTTACACGCGTTATTAGAGATTCGTTAAATCAGCCAATGTTAGAAAATCATACTTATTCTACTTATTCGAATCTATATTTTAATCCTGCAAGTTTGGTTAAATTGCCTGTTTGTGCGTTGAGTTTAGAAAAATTACACGAACTAAAACAGCCAAAAGTTCATGCAAACACACGCATGGGAACAGGAAAAGAATTTGAATGTCAGACTGAAGTTGATGCCAAAGAAATAAAGTTAGAATATCCGCCAACGATTGCAAATTATATCGAAAAACTATTGTCTGTGAGCGATAATGAAGGTTATACACGTTTATACGAGTTTTTAGGACAAAAATATATCAAAAGAAAATTAGAAGAAAAAAATTATTCTAAGACAAAAATTATTCGAAGGTTTACAAATTGTGATACTTTACAAAATCGTTATACAAATCCAATTCTTTTTTATAATGATATGGGAGAATTATTATATAGACAAGATATGGCTTTTAACAATACGCCTTTTTATCCTACTAAAACAGATTGGAAAATGCCCGAAAAACCAAATCCTATGAATATTTTTAATCCTGATTATGAAAATGAAATGAGTTTGAAAGAAGCACACAATATATTGATAGCCATTATGTTGCCTGAAAGTGTAGATTTTCAAAATCGTTTTAAATTATCACACCAAGATTATGAAATTTTATGGAAAAGTATGGGAAATTTTCCTGATGAAATAAAATCAAAATCAAATGAAGAAAATAAAGTTTTTTTTCCAGCCTATAAAAAATATTTATTTTATGGTAGAAATAAAGACGCAACTATTCAAAAAAATATTCGCATTTTTAATGTAGTTGGTTGGTGGGGAGGAGTCGTTACGGATTGTGCGTATATAATCGATTTTGAAAATAAAATTGAGTTTTTTGTGTCTGCTCAAATTGGTATCAATCACAACGATATAGGCGAATCAGAAGCATATCAAAAATATAGTTTTCCATTTATGCAAAAATTGGGGCAAGGTTTGTATGAATATGAAAAATCAAAATTGAACGAAAAAAAATATTTACCAAACTTACATCGCTATCAAA
Organism: Cytophagales bacterium; assembly: GCA_013298075.1. GTDB lineage: Bacteria > Bacteroidota > Bacteroidia > Cytophagales > Microscillaceae > RDXZ01. The sequence continues at coordinate 8,675 of JAAFJG010000038.1, forward strand.
AACTTTGGTAGATTTACTTGTAATTTTATTTCTGATAAAACATATTTTCTAACTATTTTTGTTAAATTACGCCTAAAAAGTTATTTTTTTAATTAAATTTATTCTACCTTTGTATCTAAAATTACACATAAGTTATTTTTAGAAACGAATTATATGAAAAAAGTAAAAAATCCATCACAAAAAGATTGGCATAAATATACCCAACGCGGAGGCGAAAGTTATAATAGTTTATATCAATCTGTGATACCAATTTTGAAAGATGTAAAAGAAAAAGGAGATATTGCTCTTAGAAAATACATCGAAAAATTTGATAAAGTAAAAGTTGAAAAATTCGCAGTTACCAAAGAAGAATTTGCAGAAGCAAAAAATTTAGTGCCTGAAGAATTAAAAGAGGCTATCAAAACCGCTAAATACAATATTGCTAATTTTCATATTGCACAAGTAGAAACGGTTAAAAAAATAGAATCAACACAAGGAGTAGTTTGTTGGAGAAAAAATACGCCAATCAGTCGCGTAGGTTTGTATATTCCTTCTCAGAGCGCACCTATGTTTTCAACGATTTTGATGTTAGGAATCCCTGCCAATTTGGCTGGTTGTAAAGAAATTGTGTTGTGTTGTACGCCACACGAAAGCGGAAAAATACACCCTGTTTTGCTTTATACAGCAGAATTATTAAATATTCATCAGGTATATAAGTGCGGAGGTGCGCAAGCGATTGCGGCGATGGCATACGGTACAGAAAGTATTCCAAAAGTAGATAAAATTTTCGGACCAAGCAATCAATATGTAACTGCAGCCAAACAATTAGTGTCGGAAGAAGGTACTGCGATTGATATGACTGCAGGTCCTTCTGAATTATTGATTATTGCTGATGAAACGGCTACGCCCGCTTTTGTGGCGGCTGATTTGTTGTCGCAAGCCGAGCATGGCGTGAGTAGTCAAGTGGTTTTATGTACGACTTCTGAAAAATTGGCGAATGAAGTATTGAAAGAAATCGAGATTCAAACACTCGTACAACCTCGTCAAGATATTATCAAACAGGCTTTGTCGCATAGTCATATTTTGATATTTAATGATACAATGGAAGCAATGAATTTCTCGAATGAATATGCACCTGAACATTTGATTATCAACACAAAAGATTATGAATTATTGTCAGAAAAAGTAGTAAATGCAGGTTCAGTATTTTTGGGTAATTATTCGCCTGAAAGTGCGGGAGATTATGCCAGCGGACCTAATCATACCTTGCCAACAGAAGGATATGCACGTACTTTTAGTGGAGTTTCGGTGGATAGTTTTGTGAAAAAAATTACTTTTCAACATATTTCTCAAAAAGGTATCCAAAATCTTGGAAAAACGGTGGAAATTATGGCAGAAGCAGAAGGACTTTTGGCACATAAAAATGCTATTAGTTTGAGAATGAAATAGTTTTTTGGATATAGATGGAAATAAAAAGTAAATGGAAGAAAAAGGGTAAAACATTGGATTCGATGGGTAATACTCTTGCTGTTGTTGTTCATGCGGTCAATCTTTCCGATAATTATGGGTAATATCAAAATTTAAAAAAATAATTTCCTAAAAAATAGTATCATTACTCAAAAAATAAAATTATTTTTTGAGTAATTGATATTCACTCAAATAATCTTTTACAAATATTTGATTATAACGCAAATTACTTTTATATTTGTGTTTCAAAATATTATTTTCTCTAAAAAACTTACTTTTATGACTTTGAGAAGTATTAAAATGTATTTCTTATAAAGCAAAAAAACAATTTTACCAATGAAATATTTAATTTTCTATTTTATCTTTTTTTTATTGTTGGTTCAAAAAATATTTGCCCAAAATATAGAAAAACCTTTTGCGTTTCCAAAAAATTTTAGTGAAACAAATTATTTATCGAACACTATTTTGATTTATACTAAGAATGATAATTTTGTTTTTTCTAATAACTTAAAAAACTATTTAGGAGAAATTAAAATCGAAAATATGCTCAATAGAAATAAATGGCAATCAAAATTACAAGGAAAATCTTCAGAAAAATTATTAAATATTCATTTTCTTACCTTTTCAAATCCTCAAAAAATTGAAAATGTTATCAATCTTATTAAAAAAGAAAATGATGTTTTGTTGGCTGACCCCGTTTATACCAATCACAAAGAATTATTAGTTCCCAACGACCCCTTGGCACAACCTACCACCGCACAATATCATCTCCAAAAAATACAAGCATATCAAGCGTGGGATATTTCGACAGGAAATCCAAATGTTTTGATTGGAATTATTGACAATGGTGCAAATTTGGCGAATACAGATTTGAATGGAAATCAATTTATCCCTGCTGGAGTAAACTTAGATGTAGCAGATAATGATGCTGATGTAACAGGTGGAATTCATGGCGATATGGTGGCTTTATGTGCGTCTGCGGTGCCTAATAATGGCGTTGGAGGAGCGGGAACAGGGTATAATTGTCGATTTATTCCTGTTAAAATTGCGCCCAATTCTAATTTAGTTTCTTATACTTCAGGATATGAAGGCATTATTTTGGCTGCAAATGTTCCAAATTGCAAAGTCATCAATATGTCTTGGGGGCGAATAGGTATTCCAAGCACGATTGAGGCTTTAATTTTAGATGATGTAACGAATAACAAAGATATTTCGTTGGTGGCGGCTGCAGGAAATGACAATACTCAAAATAAATATTACCCTGCTTCTTATGATGATTTGGTGATTTCTGTAGGTGCGTCTGATGCGAATGATAGTAAAGCAAATTTTTCTACTTTTAATAACTCAGTAGATATTTTGGCACCAGGAAGACAAATTGTGGCGGCAGTAGGTACGTATGATGGCACTTCTTTTGCTGCTCCGATTGCAGCAGGTGCGGTGGCTTTGATGAGGAGTTTTTATCCAACTTTGAATCGAAAACAAATCGAAGCACGTTTATTAAGCACCACAGATAATGTATATAGTTTGGCGGGCAATACAGCTTTTCAAGGACTTTTAGGTAAAGGACGTTTGAATATGTTTAGAAGTTTGAGTGACCCTTTTTTAGCGATTCGTTTGACTGATTATCAATTTCCAACAGGCACACGTAACTATTTATTTGGCGGACAAACGAGTAATATGGTTTGTACTTTTCAAAATTATTTAGATGCTTTGAGCAATGTGCAGGTTACTTTATCTACGAATAGTCCTTTTTTAACTATTTTAGACAACCAAACAATATTGGGAAATTTAGCAAATAATAGTACTTTCACTAACAATACAGATATTTTAACTATTAAAGCCGCTAATAATACTCCTAATAATACGCCCGCCACTTTGACTTTTCAATATACCGCAGGAACTTATACGTATTCCGAAACTATCAATATTATTTTAAATCCAGGTACGATTGATATTAACGATATATCTATGACTGTGGGTGATAAAGGCACTTTTTCTGTGTTTGGATTTGATTTTCCTTATGAAAAAACAGGTTTAACTTATAAAGGAGACGTTGTTTTGACGCAAACAGGTTTTATGTTGGCAGTGGGAGCAGATACGGTTTCAAATTCGGTCAGAAGTAATAATGCAAGTACTTTTGATGATAATTTTACAGCTTTATCACCCACAAAAATTACGACTATCAATAGCAATTATATGGAAACAAGCACGACTTTTACTGATGCGATTGGGAATATAAAAGCCATCGGATTAGAAGTTATACAAAAAAGTTATGCGTGGAATTTTACGGCTTTGAAAAAAGCCATTGCCTTAGAATTTCAAGTAAAAAATAATAGTAATCGAGATATTTCTTCGCTTTTTACAGGAATGTTTGCGGATTGGGATATGCAAGATTTTAATAAAAATAAAGCAAGTTGGGACGAAACCAATCAAATGGGTTATGTTTGGCACACAGGTACGCCAAGCGAATATGGGGGAGTTGTTTTATTGACAAATCGCCCTTTGCCCAATCAAAAGGCAATTTTTAGAAATTATTTTGCTTTCAATAACGATACACTTGCCTCTGCGGGAGTGGTTAGTTTTGTAGATGGATATACAACTTTGGATAAATTTCTTACTTTGTCAGGGCAACCTTTTTGTACGTCCTCATGCGCTCCCGCAACCAAAGCACAAGCAGGCGAGAGCATAAACGGAAGCAATGTTTCTTATTTGGTGAGTACAAAATTGAGTAATTTGAAAATTGGAGAAACAAGAAGTGTGGCTTTTGCATACGTTACAGGCGATAATTTAGCAGAATTACAAGCAAATGCACAAGCGATTAGAACAAAATTTAAAGAAATAAAAACAGGTACAAAACCATTAGACCAAACTATCAATAAATGTAAAGGCGAAAATATAACGATTACGCCCACCGTTGGCACAAGATTTAATTATTATACAGAAATTCCGACCAATCCAAATGCTACGCCGATTGCGAATGGAGCAAGTTTATTATTACAAAATTTGACTACTTCGACTACGATTTATGTTACGAATATTGACCAAATTTATGAGTCAAATTTTGCGACTATTCAAGTCAATGTATCTAATTTGAGAGCAAATTTTACAATTCCTACGGGAAATATTACGACAAGTATTCCCCAAACTTTTACGCAAACAGCCACAGCAGCCATGACGTATGATTGGAGTTTTAGATTTGGTACAAATAATAACAATGCAAATGTAACTTTTACCAATGGTACAAATAATAATTCACCGATACCGCAAGTTGTTTTCTCACAAATAGGCACGTATCGTGTGCGTTTGCGTGTTAATTCGGCTGCGAGTTGTGTAGATTCTTTGGTGGTTAATATTAATGTTGTGTTAGATTTGACAACAAGTTTGGAAAATATAGCAGATAATTTACAAATTTATCCTAATCCAACTCGATTTGAAAAAGTTTTTATGACTATTCCGCAATTATTAGGCGAACAAAATCTTACTTTATTAGATAATGTAGGCAAAGAAATTGAGCAAATAAAAGTATATTTTGAACCTGATAAACCTTCAGAAATTCCACTAAAAAATCTTCCCGCAGGTATTTACTTTTTACGAATACAAATTGGAAAAGGAGTTTTAGTTAGGAAAATTATCATAGAATAATAATTAGTTTAGAATAAAAAAAATAAGGCTTTTGGGAAATTTGTGCGAACAATAAAAATGTATTTTTTGAATTGCCTCCAGATTTATCTGGAGGTTAATATAAAATTTAATTCTTGGCTTTAGCCGAAATTTTTATGTTTATTAAATGGATATTTTTCTATATTTTTTAAATAAAAGGCTATTTATATACAGACCAAAATTAACTCAGCAATAATTTCCTAAGAATCAAAAATTAGGAAAAATAACTAAAAACATCCAAAAAATACGTTTTTCAGACTTTTTAAAAAATATTTTGAAAAAAAATAAAAAAAAATGCAACTTTTTAAAATCGTTTACGTACCTTTGTATTGTATAGTAGTATGTATTACAAGGTATTATAAACATTAAAAAAATAAATAAATATATGGCTTCTTTTTGTATTATTTTGGTTAGTTTTTTGGAAATAGTTCGTGCTATTTTTCAACCAGAAATTATTGCACCGATTATGATTTTTTCGATTCCTATTTCGGCTATTTTGGGAAGTTATTATTATAAACTTCAAAAATTAAAAATTCAAAATAAAATTGGTTTAGCACCTGAAGATTTGGATTTATTAAGACAATCTTTAGCAGAAGGCAAAAATCTAAATGAAAGAGTGAAAAATTTGGAAACAATTATCACGAGTTTAGATAAAGAAATTTTGGCACTCAAAGCAGATGATGATAGCCAAAGAGTAAAAACATTAGCAGAAAAAGTGAAAGAGTAGTTTTATTTTACCTTTTTATAAAATCTTTGTTACTCTAATTTTTTGTGTGGTAGATAAATAATGAGATTTTTTCTTATTATTTTATATAAAGCGGAGGCGTTAACGCCTCCGCTTTATATGAAATTGTAAAATATTTTTCAGAAATTACACTATATTTTGATGTAAAAAATACTTCCACACTTTTAATTACAGTAACAGTAATTTTGAATAATTAAAATATATAAAAATACATAAATTTTATGTATATTTATCTGTTTTTATTCATAAAATCAACGTTTCTTTCTTCTTCTTCTTAAATTATCTATACATTTTTTTATATCTTATTACTAAAAAAAATATTATGCTAACAAATATTACACTTGAAAATTTCAAGGCATTTCAGAAGTTAGATAACCTAAAAGTAAAACCAATAACAATTCTTTGTGGGACAAATAGTTGTGGAAAAAGCTCTATATTACAAAGCATTTTGTTACTTAAACAAACATTGGAAAGTAAAAATTCTAATCAGAATTTAGTTTTAAACGGAGATTTTGTAAAATTACCATATTTTAAAGATGTTATATACAAAAAAAATTTGTCTAATCCTATTACATTCGATTTCATATTTTGTGTTAAACCCAATATGCAAGATATAAAACAGACTAAAAGACTACCTATTGAGTTTTTATTGCGTGATTTAATAAACAACAAAACTCCTCGTTTAAATTCTGAGTATATAATTGATTATAAGGTATCTTTAAAAACAATAAATGGACAAAATTTTGATGAGAATGAATATGTAAATTCGTTGGAAGTTTCGAATCTTTGTGTAAAAATTTCAGAAAAAACTAATAATGATAAAAATCTTGAAATTATTATTTCAGTAAATCATATCAAAGATGATTTATATGATATTACGTGGTCAAATTTAAAAAATCGTTTTACTTCTTCCAAAGAAGAAAATCAAGAAAATGGTACAATGAAAATGAGAATGCAATTTGAAAATTTATTGCCAATTGTTTTCCGACCAGAAAATATTGATGAACAAAAAGAAAACAATTTTCAAAGTATCAGTTTTGCCTTGTATAGAATGAAAGATTTATTACAATATTTTTTCTCTTCATACAGCTATGTTGGACCTTTAAGAAAAAGTCATAATGAAGGTGGTGGTTCTTATTTTGGTGATAATATTGGCACCATTGGAAATAAAGGAGAGAATGCACCTTTTTTATATTTAAAAGAAAAAAAAAAAATACTAAAAAATCATTATTTTTACAATAAACAAGGTGATTCTTTTGAATTAAAGCAAAGTATATCACTTGAAAAAGGATTTGATGAATGGTTTAAATTAATGGGAATTGAAGGTTTTGATGGAACTGAAACCAAAAGAATAATTAGTTTATTTCTAAATGCAAATAAATTTGATAAAACGCAAATTGATATTAGTCAGGTTGGTTTTGGTGTAAGTCAAATATTTCCGATTGTTTTAGAAGGTTTACGAATGGAAAAAGGATGTACTTTACTTTTAGAACAACCAGAAATACATTTACACCCAAATTTGCAAATGCAAATAGCTGATTATTTTGTCTCGTTGGCTCTTTCGGATAAACGTGTAATTGTTGAAACTCATAGCGATCATATAATTAATCGTCTTGTTAGAAGAATAGTAGAAGATGAAACCTTAAATTTAGCAGATTTAATTGGTATATATTTTATTAAGCCATCAATTAATGGTTCTATCTATGAGGAAATATGTATTGATGAAACAAAAGGTATCACAAATTGGCCACCAGATTTTTTTGACCAGACTGCAAATGAACAAATACGTATTATGCAAGCAGGATTAAAAAAACGCAAAAATAAGAGAACTAAAAGTGAGTAATTAATATGAATGTTATATTTGAGCCATCATTACTTTTTATTTCAGATGAAAATTGGAAAGATGAAGAAAAACAAGATTTGTTTTTAGAACATTTGATAAATCATTTGGAAATGATTGATAGATTTGATATTTGCAAAGTCTGGTGGACTGATGAATTACAAACCATACTCATTGGAAATCCGAATATGCACCCTTGGTATGGCAGTGATTTACGAAATCCTATTATAGTAGCAATAAGCCAGAAATTCTATAATCGTGTAGATATTATTTCTGAAGCTGATACAGAATGTCAGGTAAATCCTAATTTAATTATTACTTACACCAATCAATTTGCAAACGACCATTTCTTAAAATTAGTTCATACTCTTATTGAAGATGGGTATAATTTTTATCTGTGTGTAGGTATTGAAAATCGATTAACTTCGCCAAATCAGTATTCATTTTTTTGTAAATGTCATCAAAATACACTTAATCCAATTTTGATAAATAGTGCAACTAATTGGTTTCTTTATTTAGATACTATTAGTAAGAAGTATTTTCCAACCTCGATTGAAGATTTCGACGATAAATTTAAGAAAGCAATCGAAATAACAGTTAATTGTAATTTTGTGAATAGTGTGATACTTTATGAATATTCCTTTGAAACAGAGTTTAAAAAAAGTGTAGTAAATACTGAAAGAAATCAAACTGAAATATTGAAAAATATAGCAAAAAGATTAACATTAACAACACCACAAGCCCAAGCAGATGGAAGTTTGCAAGATAAGGCTTATAAAGGCAAACAAAAAAAAGATTTAAGAAGAATGCGCATCACACAAGGAACAAGAGTCGATTACAAATTATTTGAAAGTGAAAAAATAATTATATTTGTTAAATATTTTGATGAAGGTGATTATGATGATAGCCTATAGTTTTGTTTGTGTAGATGATGATAGCCAAAGAGTAAAAACATTAGCAGAAAAAGTGAAAGAATAATTTCATTGATTTAAAAAAATAATTTTGGTAGTGTTACATTTATAACACTACCAAAATATTTTATGCTTTTGATTTTGATTCACATTCAATCAAAAAATATTGATAATACCAATTTTCATTGATAGGTTTTGTAGGCATTCTATCATCTTCATTGGCTAAAAACATCAAAAATGTATTATTTTTATCAAATACTTCCCAATAATCGTTGTTATGTTTCAAAGCCACAGGTATTTTTTTATCTGCAATTTCAAAAGAAGTAATGATAAAAATTTGTCCATTTTTATCGGTCTGCAAGGCAAATTTTCGCCCTTTTTCGTCTTTTTGATAAATACGCAAATCATAATCGTTTGCTTGCAATTCTAACCAAGTTGAAAAATAAGGAGCGTGATAATTTTCATCTAATTGATGTTCTGCGGCATAAATAATTTTCCATTCATTTTTCCAATTTTCATTCAATAAATCAATCGTATATTGATGTCCGTGTCTGGTAGAACAAGAAATAATCATTTTTCCATTGTCATTCAAATATTTTTTACCTTCTTTCAAAAGCGAATCTAACACCCATCTTCCGTCTGCTCCCGCTTCATTCCAAGACGCACTCGTAGGGCGATGTTCCAAATCTTTTAAATCAGTAAAAAGCCAAGGTTGAACAGGTGGATTCGATAATATCATATCAAATTTTTTGTTTTCTAATTGTAAAAAACAGTCACTCATTTCGCCATCTATGGTTCTTTTATTTAGTATGGCGTTTTGGATAGCATCATCGACTGCGTGTTGACTATAATCACTTACCATTACATAAGCATTTTTGATAGCACAATAAATACCTATAATTCCTGAGCCTGTTCCTAAATCTAAGACATTTTTTTCTTCGATATTATCTAAATATTGATAATTTTCTAAAAAATTTAACATTTCTACCGCACTATAAGGCGACCAAACATCAGGCGAAGTATAAATTTTGATTTCCTTTCCTGCAACTGAATACGTGTGAATGTTTTGAATTGATACTAATTTTTCTGTCATTTTTTTATTTTTCTATTTTTGTTGATTTTTATTTATTTTTTTATCGATAAAAAAAGAGTTCCAAAACTAATTATTATAAAAGTTGGTACTCTTTTTGTAATACTATATATGATTTGGTGTCATTTTTGTCAGAATGGGTGTGTTGTTCAGCAGGAACAACCCCCATTTTTTCAAAAAAACTTATACCACTTTCTAAATTTCTATTTTTTTAACTTCTACAAAGTGAAAAAAATAAAAATAAAATTATTAATTAATGTTGGTACAAAATAAATCAAAAAAAATTTTTTTTAAAATTTTGGTGCCATGAATTATATTCAGGCGTTCAAATTTACGTACAATTTTGACAATTCCAAAATTGTGGGTGATTTTTTTTAGTTTTTTATGAAAATATTATAAATTATTGCCTTCCCAAGCCTTAATATAAGCAAAAATATCAATTTCTTCTTTACTTAATTTTAATTTTCTTCTTTCCATCATTTTATTGGCCGTCTCTAATGCCTTTGATAATTCGTATTCGACTAAGCCATCACTTCCGCCCCATTGCAAAGATGGAATAAATTTTGTAGGAAAGTTGCCGCCATAAATATTACTACTCACGCCCACCACAGTTCCTGTATTAAACATTGTATTAATTCCTGCTTTCGAATGGTCGCCCATCAAAAGTCCACAAAATTGTAAATGTGTATTGATTTCTTTTTTTTGTAAATAATTCCAAATTTTAACCTCACTATAATTATTTTTGAGATTAGAATTATTGGTATCTGCTCCCAAATTACACCATTCGCCCAAAACAGAATTACCTAAAAAGCCATCATGTCCTTTATTGCTATATCCAAATAAAACAGAATTACTAATTTCGCCACCTACTTTACAAGAAGGTCCGATGGTTGTATCGCCTCTCATTTTGCCTGCAGGATTTACGGTTGCGCCCTCGCACAAAGCAAAATTACCTTGAATAATACTTCCTTCGCTCACAACGCTATTTTTTCCGAGATAAATGACACCATTTTCAGCATTCAAAACGCAGGCTTTTAAATTTACGCCTTCTTCGATAAAAATATTTTCCTCATTATAAATGGCAGTATATTTATCGGTTATTTTTTGTGATATTTTGTTTTTGGTTAATAATTGAAAATCAGATTGAATTTGTTTTCCATTCATTGTAAAAATATCTGTAATTGATTTTAATTGCGTTATATTTCCTTGATAATCAATCACTTGTGAATTATTTTTATTAAAATCATTTCTATCAAAATCTTTTCCACGATAAGCAATTATTTGATTTTGATAGACTAAAATTATATTTTTGGGTAGATTTTGAATAGATTGAATAAGTTCGTTATTAGGCAAAAAAGCACTATTGATAAACAAATTATCTTCTTGTATGGACAATAAAAATTTTTTTTGCAAATATGATTCAGTCAAAAAAGAGATTTTAGTGGCTAATAATTTTTCCCATTTTTCTGATAAAGTTAAAATTCCTACTCTGATATTGGATAAAGGTCGAGTAAAAGTAAAAGGTAAAAAATTTTGCCAATCTAAGGAAGTGTCGAATAAAATTGTGTTCATTTTGATTTAATTTTAATAAAAAAAAATATTTTTACGTACTAAAAAAAAGGCAAAAATTTAATAATAAACTTGTGCCTTTTTTGATATTTTCTCAACTATTTTTTGACAGGATTTTTACGAATAAAAGAATAAACTAATACCAAAATTCCGATAATAACGCCCGGAATACTTAATATTTGCCCCATATTATACGTTAATTTATCTTCAAAACCAACTTGATTTTCTTTCAAAAATTCATACAAAAACCTCAAAACGAACAAAATTATCAAAAATAATGCAAATAATTGTCCATGAGGCGTGTTTTCTTTTCTCAAATGATACAAAAAATATAAAAATAAACCCAATAAAAAAGTAGAAATGGCTTCGTATAATTGCGAAGGATGCCTCGGTATTCCATAAATATTGGTTTCTAATACTTGATAAGTTCCTTCTTGCGAAACTTTGGGCATCATCGGTTTGAATTGCTTAAAATGTTTAGGTAATTCTTCTGATTTTTGAATTTGATGAAATAATTCTCCTCCTACTACAGATGCTCTTTCAGGGTCTGGCGTACCTTTGTAATATATTTTCAAAATCATCGGTTTATGCACTATTTTGTTCACAATCGTATCTTTTCCTTTGTCATCAGCACGCAAAGAAAGATAAGAAAAAGAGGCTTGTTTGCCATCAATATGTTGCAAAACACTTCTTAAACTATTTGTAAAAACAAAACTTTGAGCCACATCAGCAGGCTTTCCAATAATTTCGTGATTCATTAAATTACCCATTCGAATCATTGCTCCACCAAAAGCAACTCCAATCACAATTCTATCTACTACCCATAAAAAACTTTGCGTTGGTCGTGTGCGTGAGTATAAATAAAGCCCCAATAAAATACCAATCGTTGCCCCATGACTTGCCAAACCACCTTCCCAAACGTATAAAATTTCGATAGGATTGGCTAAATATTTTGCTGGTTCATAAAAAAAACAATGCCCTAATCTAGCTCCTAACACAGTTCCGCCCACCATATACATCAACAAACTATCCAAATCATTTTCAGGTTTTCCTTCCAATTTGAATATTTTAGCCAAAATCAAATAACCAATTATAAAACCAGAAGCAAACAAAGGTCCGTACCAAACAGGAAAAGTAGTCCCCGGAATAATTTCAGGTGTGGCAGTCCAAATAATATAAGATAACATCATTGCGTTTTTTTGAGTGATAAAGAAATTTTAAAAATAAATATTTCTATGTATTTCTTTTTATATATTTCTTTTTTTTGTTGTATAAATAATTTAATTTTTTTACGAATAAATTCATAAACTTTGATTGATTGATAAGTAAATATAATCAAAAAAACTTACATATTTTAAAAATAGTCGATACTTGCGTTTCAAATTTTTGTTTTTAAAAAAGCAATCAAAACATCTAAGCCTTTTTCAAAATGCAAATTATTGGGAATAATAATATCGGCTTTGGCTTTGTATGGTGCGATAAATTGTTGATAAGCAGGAAAAACATGATGCTCATATCGATACAAAACATCATCTAATGGATAACCTCTTTCTGTATTATCTCTCAAAATTCTTCTTTTTAATCCGATAAAATCTTCTACATCAATAAAAACTTTTAAATCGAATAAATTACTAATTTCTTCTTTATGAAAAATAAATAAACCTTCTACAATCAAAATGGGCGTGGAATGAATAACAATATTAGCAGGTTTTTTGTCCGCATTATTAAACGTATATTCTTGTCTTTCTACATTTTGTTCATTTCTCAAAGCAATAATATCATTTTTATACGCCTCCAAATCCAACGAATCAGGCAAATCAAAATTTAATACGCCATTTTCGTCTTGTTTTTGTTGTTCTCTTGGGCGATAATAATTGTCTTGCGAGAGCAAAGAAATAGTATCCACAGAAAAAGCATTCAAAAGTCCTCGCAAAATAGAAGTTTTTCCCGCACCACTCGCACCCGTAATGCCAATTATATAAGGTTTTTTCATTGTTTTATTTTTTCCACAAAATTATATATTTTTCATTAGAATAAAAAAAAATGTGCGAATATAATTTGAAAATGATTAAAAAATCAATAAATGAAATTTGTTATTTTTGGTTCTTAGGAAATTTGTGCGGAAATGTTTTTTTTGAATTGCCTCCAGATTTATCTGGAGGATAATAAAAAATTCAATCGTTGGCTTTAGCCAAAATTTCTGCGTTTCTCCAAATGATATTTTTGTATATTTTCAAAATAAATGGTTATTCATATTAGAACAAAATTAGCTCCGCAATAATTTCCCAAGAACCTTATTTTTTTAACAAAATATTTATTTTTATTTATCCAAATCTTCTAAATTTTGTATTGCTACAAAATTTTTATAATTTTCAATTTCCTTAAAAAAATGTTCAGGGGAAAGTTTTTGTTCCATCAAATCTGCAAAATCTTTTCCAAATGCAGTTTCAATATCTGTTTTTTGGACTTTGTAGGTATTTTCATCAATATCAACTAAAAATATACACAGATTTTTTGGTTGGTGTACTTGTGGTGTATCATCGATGAGATTTAGATATTTTTGAATATCTTTTTCACTAATAATTTCTATTTTGCTTGGGGTTTTTGTATTGTTTTTCTTGTAATAGGGCGTTTCATAACGCATTATAATTAAATGAACATAAGGAATTTTCTTTACTTGTATATTGGCGGTTTCGCCCATCATAGATTCAAAATAATTATTGATATTTTGCTTATAATTGCTTGTAATAAACTTTATACCTAAACAAAAAATTGCTTTTTTGTCTTTCATTACAGTTACATCAATATTTTTTGGATAATATTTCCCTTCTAGCTTTGCTTCTTTTGAACCACCAGCCATTGAAAAATATGCATATTTTTCACCCCATATTTTTTTCAAAACATCGGTGATATAAGTATGAATTGGAATTAGTTTTTTTTTACTTCTTGCCCCAAACTCTTTATATTTAGCAAAAGATTCACTAATTGATTTTAAAAAATATTCTTCTTTGTACATCTTATAGTTTGTTAAAATAAGGTTTGAGGATTGTATGTTTTTATTTTAAACTCTTTAATTTGTTTGGAAGTAATGGATTTATAACCACCCGAAAAATCTTTGCCTGTTAATCTAATATATTTATAAAATTCATCAGACTTTAAAGTATTTTCTATCAAATTCCAATCTGAAAATTCTTTATTTTTGATAATAAATAGACCTGAATACATCATTACATTTTTTGGCACTTTATAAAAATTTACTTGTCCATTGACCAATGTACTCAAAACGATTTTTTCGTGATGAATGCTTTGCACTCCTTGACTTCTTCCAAATTCATACCACAAAGAACCTTTATCAATATCTCTTTTTTCAAGTTCTTTTTTATTATTGAGTAAATAATTATAAGCGTTTGGATATTTTTCTTGTAGTTTGTCTTCACTTATTGCTTTATATCGTTTATTTTCAAATTCATAAGGAAATAAAATTACTTCATTTTCATTTATCTTTCCTTTAAATCTTGAACCTTTTATAATTGTTTTTAAAATACTTTTTTCAACTAAAAAATCATTGAAATAAACTAATTCTTCATTATGTTTTTTTATTTTTGAAATAAAAATTTTATCTCTTAATGTAGCAAAACCATACTGCACATCAAAAAAATCTTTGATGGCACAATTTCTATCTTTTTCTAAATTTGCTAAAAAATCTTCATCAATCGTATTCGAAAATGACCAATCATTTTTACTTAAATTTTCAAAATTAACGTTATTTACGAACTCAATTTTATTATTTATGAGTTCTTTGTATTCAAAATGATTTTCAAGATAATTTTTTTGTATAATAGTGATGGCAGTATAGGTTGAAAACCCTTTAAAAACCTTATTTGCTTTAAAATCAATCAAAGTTTTTACTATTTTTTCATTTTTCAAATATTTTCTAAATACATTGTATGAAGAATTATGCAAATAACTATTTGGCGTAATGTAACCCAAAACTCCATTTCCATTCAGCATTTTAAAACCCATTTCAAAGAAAGATAAATAAATATCTATCGTACCAGACGAAAACATAAATTCTTGTTTTAAAATATCTCTTGTTTTTACGTCAAGATTATGTATTCTGATATAGGGCGGATTTCCAACTACAAAATCAAAAAATAATAAATGGTCTTTGAAAAAGTCTAAAGTATTTTGATTATAAATTTTCCAATCTAAATTTTTATCAATAGAAAGTTTATTTTTTACTAAATTATTTAGATTTTGTATTGATTTGTCAAATTCTATTATATCTAATTCTACGCCATAAATATATTTTTCCAACCTTTCAACGATTTCATTTGTATTTATTTGATTATCTAAACAAACCTCAATATATCTACACACGATTTCAGTTAAAAATACGCCATCGCCACTCGAAGGTTCTAAAATATATTTATCCAAAATATTTTCATTATGATAACCAACCAAATCTAATATTTCTTTTACTATCCAATTAGGTGTAAAAACTTGTCCAAGTATTTTATGTTTTTCCATATCAAAGTTTTATTTATAGAATGCAAAGATATATTTTTTATTTGTATTATGTTTATTTTTTCCACAAAATTATATATTTTTCATTAGAATAAAAAAAAATGAGGTGATAAAGATGAAAAAATGTTGATTTATATTTTTTTAGAATTACTTTTTTAGGCGATTTGATTAGGAATAATTTTTAATCCAATCAACAAAATATCATCAGTTTGATGTTCTTTGCCTTCTGTTTTCCAATTTTCTATTTCAGTATCAAGTATATTTCTTTGTTCTTCGAAAGGTTTTTGGTGGATATTTAATAACATTGGTTTTAATTTATTAATCATAAATTTTCTATTTTCTTGTCCGCCAAATTGATCTTGATAGCCATCAGAAAAAACATAAAAAGTAGTTTCACTTTTAATTTCTATGGTATGTTTCGTAAATACTATTTCTTCTTTTTGTTCTCCGCCAATATGTTTATTATCGCCTTTGATATGAAATAATTCGTTATTTTGGATATAAATTAAAGGATTTTTTGCGCCTGCAAAATCAACTTTATTCTCAATTTTATCAATCACAATCAAAGCAATATCCATTCCGTCACGATTTTTTGTTTCGTTTTGTCTTAATATTCGCCTAATTCCTTTGTTCATTTTATTGAGAATTTCGTCTGCTTGGTCAATATTTCTGTTCATAATAATTTCAATCATCAAATCATTACCCAAAAAACTCATAAACGCACCTGGTATTCCATGACCTGTGCAATCTACGGCTGCGACAAATATTTTTTGATTATGCTCAACCATAAAATAAAAATCTCCCGATACAATATCTCTTGGTTTGTATAAAATAAAACTTTGTGGAATAATTTCTTGTAGATAACTCAGAGGATTTAAAACTGCTTCTTGGATTCTTTTGGCATAAGTAATACTTTGTGTAATATCGTCTTTTTGGCTTTCAATTTTATCTTTTTGCTCTGAAATGGTATCGACTGTCGTGGCTAATTCTTCATTGAGTTGATTTAGTTCTTCGTTCAATTCTTGAATTTCTGCCTTTTGAATTTTTAATTTATTTTTTGAATTTTTGAGCGAATTGGTTCTAAAATGCACAATATACGCCAAATAAGTAGGATATAATAAAGTCAAAACGCCGCTCACCGCACTTAATTCGAAAGAAACATTCTCAAAAAAATGAAAACCAACCCAATAAACTATCAATAATAAATTAAAAATAGACAACGCAAAACCTATCAAAAAAACACGCAAACCGTGACCTAACATAATATTTGTCATCGTAAGCATAAAAAATAATAAAGATGGAGCAGAAAATATCGCAATAAAATTCCCAAAAATACCCGCAATGCCCGCATCTAAAAGCATACAATACCGTTCGTGCTGTTCATTAAAACCTGTCTTGAAATATTGTAGCCAAAACGCAATATGTGGATAAGTAAGACATAAACCCAATAAAACATAACATAAAATATGTATTTCAATATTTTGTTGGTAATAATGAACTACTAACAAAATAAATGCTATCAAATAACTAACAATGGCAGAAATATAATAAAACCAATGAATAAACAAAGGTTTTTGGAATGTATTCATTGATTAAAAAGAAAAAATGATGATAGTTTTTTTGGTTTCTATTATTTACAAATAAATTTTTTGGTTTATAAGTATTTTAGAATAAACAATTATAGTGCAAAAGTAAGAAACAATGTTAAATATTCGATAAAATTTATTGTTTCCATTCCAAAGTATTTAATAAATGAATAACATCTTTTTTGATAAAATCAATCACAGGTGCTAACGAATCATTTTTAGTGGCAACTTTGAAATATAAAGCACCTCTTAAAAAATGTTTCGTAGAATCTGATACATAAAATTGAAATTGACTTGGCACTTCGCCCTCCAAATCATAGACTGCAGCCGTTTTTTTAGAAGGCGTTTTGATGATACTTTCTTGAACTCCTGTGGCTTTTATCATGTGTTTATTGATTAGTTTATGAGAATCATCAATAAATTCTTTCAAAAATTTTTTATCTTTTACAAAAGATTTATACGAAATTTGAACGTCTGCTTTGAACGCTGGATAAATAATATGAATCCAAAATGGCTCTGCTATTCTCGAAGAATCAGGACGAATAATGGCATTGGTAGAAAATTCAAATTGATAAGGAGAATTTTTATCGAGTATTTTTTGGTAAGTTTGTTTGGGCAAATCTATTCGATTATATCCTCTTGGTTTAGGTGAATAACTTTCTTCACTACACGCAAAAAAAGAGCATATAAATATAACAATGATAATTTTTTTCATTTTTTAGTTTTGATATTTCTGTTCTACGCATAACGTAAAAATATATTTTATAGTATATTTATCAACAAAAATATTTTCAAAACGTTAAAAAACGAATTTAAAATTACTCTTCATATACTTTCAATGCCCATTCGATATAGCCATCGGTTTCGTGTTGTGAAAATCCAAAATAATTGGCAATATCATAAATAATTTTTCTTTCTTGTGGCACAAATTTACCATCAACAAAAGCCAACGCCACTAACTCGACCATAACTGCAATTTTATTACGCGTTGCACTAAAAATATGAGCGATTTCAATATTATCTTTGGGTAATTTCAAAATTTCAATTTCTAATTCTTCTTTGGTCATATCTTCTAAAATCTCCATTTCATACCGCATAGATTTATATTTGATGACTTCACTATGGGCAATTACTTCGTCAGAAGCGATTAATAACTTTGCTAACGCCAAAAAAGCGGCTTTTTCTTGTGAATTAAATAAATTTAGAAACATAGTTTTTACTTTAATTTATCGTATAAAATTGTTTTGAGAATAATTGTAAATATTACAAAGATTATACTACAAAAAATTTTCCAATTTTTTTTTCTCCTTGGTCTGTGTGTCACAGACCGAGATAGCTTAGTAACTTTTATTTCGGTCTGTGTGCCACAGACCAAGGATTAAAATAAAAAAAACTCATCAATAATGAAGAATGATAAGTTTTTTTTGGAATAATTTTACTTTCTATCTTTTAAAATTTTTCTTACTTTTTCAGCTTGACTTTTAATTTTTCCTGCTGATTTTCTTGATAAACTAAAGGTAGAAAGTTCCTTATCGTCATCAAACATTCCATCGTTATTTTTATCGTCTTTCATTTTAAAAGTTTCCGATTTTGTTTTTTCGGTATAGATTTTTTTCATTTCGGTCAATTCTGGTTTTGCTTTGCTCAAAGCGGGGCAATTATCAGCCAAAACAATCAATTCATCTAAATCTTTTTCCATTTCTAACAAGGACATCACTTGCGGTCCGCCGCCTTTTCCTGAGCTTGCTTTTAATTTGTCGCAAGTTTCTGATACTTTTCCTAACCAAGAACCAATGCTAAAATTGGGTTTAATTCGGTTTACTTTGTCTTGATTTTCAGAAATACATTGTTGGATTGGTCTGTCAATCGTAGGATTACTTTGTGCTTTTAATGCGTAGGTAGTGAGGCAAAAAGCGACACAAATAAATATTTTTTTCATTGGATTTTTTTAATTTTTATTTTATAAACGAATAATTACCTGCGTAATTGCCATTTTCTTTCTAAATTTTTCTAAAACTTTTAACATTGCTTCTGTGTCTTCTTTTTTCATAGAAATTTTTCCTGTTCCTTTTCCATCAGAAAATACGTCTGCTCCTTCTGAGCCATCTTTTACTTTGGTTTCGAATATTTTTTTGAGTGCATCTAATTCAGGTTTTGCTTTTTTGAGATGCTCACACGAGTTTGCCAAATTGGCTAATTCGATGGCTTTTTTCTTTTCATCTGAAATATTTCCTACATATTCAGAGGTCATTCTTTGCGAAGTTTTTTTACAAAAATATTGTAATCGTGCTGTCCAATCTGCTAATTGAAAATC
This sequence comes from Cytophagales bacterium, assembly GCA_013298075.1. Classification (GTDB taxonomy): domain Bacteria; phylum Bacteroidota; class Bacteroidia; order Cytophagales; family Microscillaceae; genus RDXZ01. Next base: position 28,363 of record JAAFJG010000038.1, read on the forward strand.
TTGTTCTAAGATTGTATTATCTTTTAAACAAGTTTTGATTTGCGTTTCTAATTCTTTTTCTACTTTTGTAGGACGATTTTTTACGTCATAAGTAGTTTGTGCTATCAATAAAAGTTGTCCAAAATGGTACAACATACAAATAAGAAATATTTTTTTCATAAATAAAAATAAGTAAAACAAAGATGATTCAGTAAAAATATAGGCAAAGTTAGTTCTTTTTTATGAAAATAATTTGATAATTTTATTTTTTTCTTATACGTGTAATATTAAGTGAAAAAAAGATATTTTTTTGGGCTGATATTTTTATTTTGATATTACAATTTTTATCTCAAAAAAATAAAATCAATATTTATTATTATACTAAATAAACATAAAAAACACTTTTTTCATAAAATATTGTTAAAAAAACTTATTTTTTTCAAATATATCTCAATAAAACCTTATTTTATTTTTTATATTTTGTTTTTTTTATATTTTTGCAATGTTAATAAATTATGAAATAATTATTAAATTTTATCTACATACCAATCTTTATGTTAAAAATATTAAAAAGCCTTGCTTTAATCATCAATTATAAAACTTTTTTAGTGATTACTATTTCTTGTATTTCTACTTATTTTTGCAGATATATGAAATGGGAAGCAGATTTTACAATGACTTTGGTGAGTGTTGCCATTGTTTTTCCTGTCGTTTTTTCTATTAGTAGTGCTTATCAAAGGCGTGAAAATGCACTCAAACAATTAGCGATGTTAAGAAGTAATGCTTTGTCTTTTTTCTATTCGACACGAGATTGGACGCAAGACACAGCCGCACCTGTGATTGAAAGGATTAAAGAATTACAAAAAAAATTGTTTACAAATATCCGTAATTTTTTAACGGCTCAGGAAAATGAAGCACGTAATTACGAAAAACCTATTTTTGAGTGTTTTTCTGAATTATCAAAAAAAGTATCAGAATTAAAAGACCACGGCTTAACCGCCAGCGAAATCACACGCGTAGGACAATATCACAACAATATGATGATTTGTTTTAATGTGATTAAAGGTATTTTTTATTATCGCACTCCTATTGCTTTGCGTGCTTATTATCGTTTTTTTATTTATGTTTTTGCTGTTTTATATGGTCCATATTTTGCCCAAATGAAACATTCTACTAATTTACCTGACTATTTGATTTATATAATGCCCACGATGTATAGTGCGATTTTGGTGAGTTTAGATAATATTCAATTTCATTTAGAACAACCTTTTGATGGCGTAGGCGAAGATGATATTCAGGTAAATGTAGAAGAATATACAAATTTATTGATAGATTAAGTAGTTATTTTTTCTTATATTTTTGAATAAATATTGTCATTATTTGTCTTAAAAACGTATAAAAATATCCTTTACATAAAAAAAACATACAAAAAAGCATTAAATTTATCATTTTTTTTGGTAAATTATAAAATCTGTACTAATTTTGAGCTGTAATTTTAAATTAAAATGTGTTTATAAATAACACAAAGTAAAAAAGTGGAAGAGAATAAAGAAAAAGTAGAAATTTACTCAAAAAGAGTAAAAGCAGGTAAACGTACCTACTTCTTTGATGTAAAATCAACGCGTGGCAATGATTATTACTTAACTATCACAGAAAGCAAAAAACGTTTTCATGAAGATGGCTTTGGCTATGAAAAACATAAAATTTTCTTATACAAAGAAGATTTTGAGAAATTTGTAGAAGCTTTAAAAGAAACTGTCGAACACGTAAAAACTGAGCTGATGCCAGACGTTGATTTTACACAATTTGATAGAGATAATTATGAAGTAGAAAGCGATAATTTTAAATGGGACTAATTTTTTATTCAAAATTTAGCACTCAATTAAATCCAAATATCAATGAATAATTATTATTGATAATTCAACTTATTAAAAGTTACTTTAATTTTTTTTAAATTAAAGTAACTTTTTATCTATAAAATCTCCTAAAAAGTTAAAAGTTAAAAAATATAAAAAGAATGAAAGATAATTTTCAAATTGCTCGTATTGCTGTGGTAGGTATTTTTTTATTTATTTTGGCTGCTATTTTTTCTCTTTCTTATTATAATCCAAAACCAGAAAAAAAAATAAATACAGAAGAAAAATTAGCCACTAAACAAATACCAAAAAAAATAGATTCTACTGAAATAATAGATACAAAACCTCAACATATTTTATTGATTGGAGAATCAATGGCACAAGGTTTGGAAATTTATCTTAAAAAATATGCCCTAGAAAATGGACATCAATTTACAAGCATTGCCCAAAAAAGTGTTTCTATGGTGCTTTGGGTAGGAAAAGATAGCACAGGAAGATTGAAAAATGAAATTCAAAAAATAAAACCAACTTTTGTATTGATTTCATTAGGCTCAAATGAATTGTTTGTAAAGGAAGAATATTTACCCGAATATTCAACCTATATTCAAAACATTATCAATCAATTAGATAACACAAATTTTGTTTGGATTTGTCCACCAAATTGGAAAAAAGATTTTGGATTGACCGATTTGATTTTAGAAAAAGTAGGAAAAAAACGTTTTTTTCCTTCTCGTGATTTAGAAATTCCGCGCGCAGGCGATGGCATACATCCGACTATGCAAGGTTACGAATTGTGGGCAGATAAAATTGCAGAATTTCTGATGACTAAGAGCAAACACAAAATTTTGATGGAAAAAATAACTGAAAATAAAAAAGAAAATAACGATACAACTCAAAAAAATAGCAAAAATTAAATAGAACTTTTTTGATTATTTTGATGTATTAAAAATAAAAATAAAATTTAAAAAAAATATTAAAAAAATGTAACTTTTTTCGAAAGTTTACGTAAAAACGAATAAGCAACCGTATGCAAATAAAAGAATATACCGAAAAAAACATTCACACAATAGAAATTATAGGCGATTTAGATGCTTCTTCTGCCATTCAATTAGACCAAGTACTTGAAAAAGCGTTGCAAGATGGACGAAAAAAAATCTTAATCGATTGCCAAAATCTAATGTATATTGCCTCCGCAGGTCTGGGTGTTTTTGTTTCTCATATAGAAACTTTCAAAGAGCAAAATATACATTGTGCTTTGTATAATATGAGTGATAAAGTCAAAAATATCTTTCAGATTTTAGGCTTAGATAGTCTTTTAGTGATTGTAAAAGATAGAGAAACGGCACTGCACTCAATACAATGATATATTATTATAAAATTAATTGTTTGCCCAAAAATCTTAAATTGATTAGGGAGTTTGTTACGTCTGCTTTGAGAAATATGCCTCTTTCAGACATAGAAATCAACCAATTGGTATTGGCTGTAGATGAAATTTGTACTAATTTAATGGTACACACTCATCATTACAATCCTAATAATTTTATAGAAGTGAGTATTTCTCAATTCCCAGAAGCAATTCAATTTGAAATTATAGATAAAAATATTACCGATTTTGATATTACACAATATAAATTTTCGGGAATGACAAAAATTATTCAAGAAAGAAGAAAAGGTGGTTTAGGATTGTTATTAGTACATAAAATTATGGACAAAGTAGAAATCCAACGAGAAAATTGTCAAAATACTTGGCGTTTATTAAAAACAATTTCACAAAATTAAAATATTTAAAAAAAGACGAAATTACTTAATTTTGTCTTGTTTTATCTTGTTTGTAAATATTTTTCTACGGCATCAATCGCATTGTCCAGTCTCATTTTTCCTACTCCTTCAATAATAACATAATTTGCCTTTTTTTTGTTTAATTCATCAATATATTTTTCGTGTAATTCTCCACGCATTTCGCTATGTTCTCTTAATTCGTCATATTCCCAAATCAAATCAGGTTTCATCAATAAATAAAAATCATAATGATGCGTTTCATACAGCGTTAAAAACCAATCGGGACATCTTTGATACGCATTTTCTAACCAAATTTTGAATACTGTGGTGTCTGTATCTGTAAATAAAATAGAAAATGTATTGTTATTATTATTATTGTTATTTTCCTTTTCCTTTTCTTTTTCGAGTTCGATTTGTCCTTTAATGATTTTCCAAACATCTTTTTCTGAATAATTTTTTCCAAAAGTATTCAAATAAATACGTGCATATTCTTCTACCCAAATGGTTTTAAAATAATCGGCTAATTGTTTAGCAATTGTAGTTTTTCCTGTGGATTCTGTTCCTGTAATCGCAATTTTTATCATTTTCGATATAAAAATACAAAAGTAAATAAAAAAATAGAAAATTTAATGTTTTTTTTTGAATATTTACGTTAAAATAGAAGTAAGGAACTAAATAAAAAATAATATACCTAAAAAAACTCCCTCACCTTTGGGGAGGGCTGGGGTGGGGCATAATTTTAGCAAAAAGCCCCACCCTAACCCTCCCCAGCGGTGAGGGAACTAAAAATAAGTTTTTTTGAGTGGGTAATTTATTCTTTAGATGCTCCCTAAACCACAAATCAATTTCAATTAAGTTTATATCTATGAAAAAAATATTTTTAGTTTTATTACTTTGCCAAACATTTTTTATGCTGGCTAATGCCCAACAAGTAACTGTATCGCATTATTTTACTGCAGATGATGATGGCGATGGCGTACCTAACACGCGCGATAAATGTCCCGATACAGATAAAAATTTGAACGGAAAAGAAATGCCTGTAGATATAAAAGGAAAAAAATATATCGTAAAAATTGGTGATTTCAAAAAAAATGTAGAAACTCGAAGAAGACGAATTTTAGTCGAAATTAGTAAAATTGATAAAGAGAAACAGGCTATTCTCAAAACTATCAAAGGTACAAAAAACAAACTTGATGAAACGTCTACCAGAAGAGTTGCTACGATTGATTCGATTGAAAAAATACAGAAAAAACAAATGTCCGATGTAGTTTTTGAAGCAAAAGTAAGCGTAAATGGAAAAATGGAAGAAGTAGAAATTCCATTGGGCGTTGATGAATTTGGTTGTTTGCCTGATAGAGATAGAGATGGCGTACCTGATTTGGTAGATAAATGTCCCGATTTATTTGGTATCAAAGCCTTAGATGGTTGTAATGATAGAGATGGCGATGGCGTACTTGATCACGAAGACGACTGCCCAGATGAACCTGGTTTGAAAAGATTAAAAGGCTGTCCAGATAAAGGAAATGGCGATAGAGATGGCGATGGCGTGATAGATAGAGAAGATTTATGCCCTGATGTCAAAGGTACAAAAGCAAACAAAGGTTGTCCTGAGTTGGTGTCAAAAGAGCAAAAGAAAATCATAGAAGATGCTACAAAAGTGCTTTTTGAAGTAGATAAAGCAGATTTAAAACCTGAATCGAGTCAAATTTTGGATAGATTAGCCAATCTAATTATGGAATTAAAAGCAAAACACGGCAATATTAAAATTCGATTAGATGGACACACAGATAATGACGGCACAAATGAACATAATTTAGATTTATCTCGCAATCGTGCAAGGTCTGTCAAAGATTATTTAGTAATGAAAGGTATTGAGGAAATATCTATTTCGACTGCAGGTTATGGAGAAGAAAAACCAATCGTTTCGAATGCAACTCCACAAGGTAAAAAGCAAAATAGACGTGTTGAAATTGCTATTACGAATACTAAAAACGATAAATAATTGATTTGAAAACTAATTTATCGGTTAAAAATAAAAAAACAAAGACGTTGCGGTCTTTGTTTTTTTTATGTAGATATAGAATAATTTTTTTACAAAATATTTTTATTTTACTTTAATTTTTAAAGTTAATCCTTTTTGTAAAGTTTCAATATTTGGAGAAATATACACAGAATTTTCGTCAGATTTGAGGTCTAATTTGCCATCATTTGTAATTTTTTTGAGTTTTCTTTTTTCGAATGAGAATTTCATTTTGTATTCCATCATTTTCATCATTTCTTCACCCTCACCACCTGCTACTTTTTCATCTGTTTTTCCTTTGGGTCTTGCGTAGGTAAGTTCTTTTGATTTGAGCGAAAAGTATTGAAAAGGTTTTGCTGTTGTTGTTGTTTCTTTTTTGTTTTCTTTCTCAAACATAGTATTTTGAGATTCATTATTTTTTAACATTTTGTCATAAGCCTGATTTAAAGCAACTACATCAACAAAATCAAAGGTTACTTTATAACTTGTCTCGCCCAAAATATCCATTTTTACATTGGTGATACCTTTGATTGATTGAAGTTTATCCGTTCCTTCTTTTGTTTTTTTGAGTAATTCTTGCACGACTAATTTTATGCTATCTGGGGAATTTTTTTCTCCTTTTGATGCAGCAGCAGCTTGCATTAAATCAAGCATTTGTTTGAAGTCAATAGTAGAATTAAATTGTCCTGAGAAATCTTTTTTAAAGTAAATTTCTTCTGAGGTTTTGCAGCTTGTGAATAATATTACAAAGGCAAAACAAATTGCAATGATGTTTTTCATTATTTTTCTTTTTTTGAGTAAATGATTTTGCAAATGTAGTAATTTTTTTGGTATTATTCGATACTGTCCCAATTTCGTTGCAAATTTATTTTTATGTTGAAAAAAAAAGTATCTATAACGATTTTATTTTAAATCTCTTGTAATGGATTTCGAACACTATCAATATATATATAATACCTAAAAAAATACTTCCACAATCATTTTCTAAGAACCAAAAAAAGTAAGGTATTTCATTATATCTTACTTTTTTATTTTATAAACACTTGATAATCAAATACTTATTTTTATTTTAAAACTTCGCTAATTCATTTTTAAGATGATTAATAACATCAATCTCAAAAGCATCAACTTGATTTAATTCTGATAAATACCAAGAAACCCAATCAAACAAATAAATTAAATAAATACTTTGTTCAATCAATGTATTTCCTTTGGGTTTGATTTCTATGACTTTATTTGCTTTTTCCTCAAAAATAGGTTTACAAATATCCATTCTTTTCGCAACTCTCGCCATATCCAATTCAGAACGAACCAACCAAACCGTATGTTTTTGATACGTTTCTTTTGCCAATCCCCAACCGACCAATTCATTATGATTCATTTCAGGCATAATGTTGATATGGGCTAATTGTTTTGAATTTTCATTGATTTGTTGTTGCATTCTCACCAAAACCGCTCCCCATTGTCCATCAGCATACGCCAATAAATGATGTTGAAAAGCAGATTTTGCCAATCTTTTAGCCACATCTTGCATATCAGGCAGATATAATTTTATTTTTTTGATACTATTTTCTACATCAGTTTCAAAAAAATTATCAATTAAATCGTGTGCCAAAAAAGTATATAATAATTGAATCAAAGAATAACCCAAAAATGCACGCGGACAAGGCGCTTCGTTAGGAATTTGCACAAAACCAAAATTATCTTGTTTTGCTTTTTCTACCAATTTTTCACCCGCCGTAATTGCAAAAATTTGTGCTTTTTGTGTTTGTGCTTGTGCCAACGCACTCAAAGTTTCTTCTGTGCCACCCGAAAAAGAACACGCAATCAACAAGGTATGTTCATTGACAAAATTTGGAATTGTGTAAGTTTTAGAGATAGAAATAGGCACTTTGATACGACTTTGCAACCAATTTTCTACAATATTTGCCCCAATACCTGAGCCACCTAACCCTGCAATAACAACGTTTCTAATTTCGTTTAAAGGCGTAATTTTTTTTATTTTTTTACCAATTTCAACAGCCTTTTCGAGTTGATTAGGAAAACCTATGATGAGTTCTTTTATCATTTTTTTAGTTTTTATATATTAAAAAGATTGTGCAATCGTAATAAAATCTCTTGATTTAAGAGATGCTCCACCAATCAAACCGCCATCAATATCTGCACAAGCAAATAATTCTTTTGCATTTTGAGGATTGCAACTTCCACCATATAAAATAGAAATATTTTCAGCAATTTCTTGCGTATAGGTATGAGCAATATGTGTTCTTAGGTAGGCGTGCATTTCTTGTGCTTGGGCAGAAGAAGCCGTTTTTCCTGTGCCTATTGCCCAAATTGGTTCGTAAGCAATCACAATTTTTTGAATATCTTCTGTAGATAAATCAAACAATGATTCTGTGATTTGTTGAGCCACATATTCTAAATGTTTGCCTGATTCTCTAATAGTTAAACTTTCGCCACAACAAAAAATAGGAGTAATACCGACTTCTAATAATAATTTTGTTTTTTGTGCTAATTGTTCAGAAGTTTCATTAAAATATTCACGTCTTTCGCTATGCCCAATAATTGTATATTGCACGCCGACAGATTTTAACATATCTACAGAAGTTTCACCTGTAAAAGCACCACTTTTTTGGTGATAACAATTTTGCGAACCCAAACGAATATTAGAATTTTGTGGAATAAGTTTTTGTAACGAATTCAAATGAATAAACGGAGGATTTATCACTAAAATTGCTTGATTTTTGAGTTCATCTTTAGCAATATTGATAATTTCAGAGGTAAGAGCCAAACCTTCTTCAAAGTTTTTATTCATTTTCCAATTACCTGCAACAATTTTTTTTCTCATAATATATAATAATTTTCCTTTAAAATAAGTGTCAAAAAAATAATACGATACACATTTTTTGTTGTATTATTTTTGAGTTAAGAATATGAAAATATCATTCTAAAAAAGCAAAATTTTGTTCTTAGAATGATATTTTTGATGATTATTTTTTAGCATTTTGTTTAATGATTTCAATTACTTCTTGTTCTGTAATATCATAAGAATGAGCAATATCAGAAACTTTTATTTTCATATCATTCATTTTTAAAATACATCGCCTGCGTTCTTGTTCACGCCCTTTTTTGATACCTATTTCCATACCTTCAAGATATCGAATATCGGTTTCTATATCATATTCAAAAGCCATAATATTTATTTTTTGGTATTTCGCTTGATGATTTCGATAACTTTTTGTTCTGTAATATTGTAAGAATGAGCAATATCAGAAACTTTTATTTTCATATCATTCATTCTTAAAATACCTCGCTCGCGCTCTTTTTCAGTGCCTATTCCCACACCTTCTTCACGCCCTATTCCCACACCTATTTCGATACCTTCAAGATATCGAATATCGGTTTCTATATCATATTCAAAAGCCATAATATTTATTTTTTGTTTAATTGTTTTCTGTAAATTTCTTAAATTTGATAAAACTTCTAATTGTTTGACGCATTTTTGTTTTTTGTCAAAAGTAACATCTATTTTAGAGATTTTATTAAGAATAATATCCACTATATTTTCGGGAGTTTGTCCTTTATAATCGGCTAATATTCCCAAAATAATCACTTCAGGAACATCAGAATTAATAAAATTATTAACGTCTATTTCCTGAAAATTAATCAATTTATAACGGAAATCTAACCCTTCATCTTTGATAAAAGTAATCATTTTTGATTTCCCTTTCCCCAAATAAATAACGTATTGTCTAATCGGAATATTGTGTAAAGTTCGAATGAAAGCTTGATAAAAATTCATTCGAAGTTGCATCGTTAAATGCTCTTTCACCTGAAATTCTACGTGCAAAATAAAATCATCAGCAGGATTTTTATGTTTTATTTTGGCTATAAAATCTGCCTCTGTTTCTAAAGTTTTTTGTAAAGCAGGCAGAATATACTCCATTTCTGTATTTTCTACATCAACTTGAAATAATTGCTTAAAAAAAGGTTTGATGGTTTCAATCAAATTTTCCTTTAAAATTTTGTCATAAGCATTGGCATATTTCTTTTTTAAATTTTCGTCTGGCTCTAAATTTTCTTGGTTCATATTTTTATAAAAATATCTTAGTTGTATAAAAAACCTATACGTTTTTTTGAAAAACTTATAGGTTTATAATTATTTTTTATTTTTGTTTATATCAATTTAATCACTCACAAACTTCCAAATCATAAATTCTTTCCACAAAATCCGCTACTTGTTGCATCAACCAATTAGGCGTAGAAGTTGCTCCACAAATTCCTACTGATGAATTTTCTTGAAACCAACTGACATCAATTTCAGTTTCATTTTCAATAAAATAACTTTGAGCGTTATTTTTTTTGCATACTTCAAATAATGCTTTACCATTCGAACTTTTTTTACCACTCACAAACAAAATAATATCATATTGTGTCGAAAAAATGGTTAGTTGCGGCTCACGATTCGAAACTTGTCTGCAAATACTATCATTTGCCTCAAAATATTGTTCTGTATTATTAGAATTTTTTATTCTTTCTTCTATTTTACTTTTAATATGATAAAATCCTTCGGTACTTTTAGTCGTTTGGCTAAAAAGTTCGATAGGTTTTGAGAAGTCAATTTTATCCAAATCTTCTTCATTGCTCACGATAATTCCTTCGTTATTAAGTTGTCCATTCAACCCAATAATTTCAGCGTGTCCTTCTTTTCCATAAATAACAATTTGTCCTTTTTTTTGCGTTACGGTATCATTATAAGCATTTTTGATACGATTTTGAAGTTTCAAAACCACAGGACAAGAGGCATCAACCAATTCAATATTATTTTTTAAAGCAATTTGATACGTTTCAGGAGGTTCGCCATGCGCTCTAATCAATACTTTACAATCAGTTAATTTTTGTAAATCTTCTCTTGATATAATTTGCAAGCCTTTTTGGTGCAATCGTTTTACTTCCATATCATTATGAACAATATCGCCCAAACAATATAGATTTTTACTGTCCTCCAATTCTGCTTCTGCCATTTCGATAGCATATTCAACGCCAAAACAATAACCCGAATTTTTATCTATTGTTACTTTTATCATATTGATACTATTTAATTTTTTTCTTCAAGCTGCACATAATATCTGGCAGTTTTTGTGCATCTAAAATCTAACTTATTTTTATATTTTTTGCTTTTTTGGTCAAAATTATTAGCCAATTCATTTTCATTTTCGTCTAATATTTTAATGATTACTTGTTTTTTTGTATGTTTGATTTTAATTTTATAAACGCTCAAACTACTAAACATATAAGAAAATTTATTAACTCCGTCTATTTTATCGCCTTTGATAGGCATAAAGTGTTTGTTAGTTGCTCCTCTTGATTGTACCTCAAATGCTGCATCTTGTGCGAATGTTTTTTGGTTGATTAAAAATAAACAGCCAAATAATAAAGAAAATAAAAAGATTTTCATATTTTTTTAATTTTTTAAGTGTGAACAAATCTTAAACGCAAAATTATACAAAAAATTAGATTATAACATATAATTACGATTTTTTTTTGAAAAAAATATATTTTTAGTTTATCTTTGCACTATGAAAAAAATTATTAGTTGGGTAATTCGTTCTATTCCAAGAAAATATTTACAAATCATTAGTCCGATTGCCCTCAAAATTTTGGGCTTTTTTTATCGTGGAAAAGGCGTGCAATGTACGGTTTGTAGTCACGAATATAAACAATTTTTACCTTATGGAAGAGGAAATTCTGCTCGAAATAATGCCCTGTGTCCTTCTTGTCAAGCCTTAGAAAGGCATAGATTGATTTGGTTATATTTGCAAGAAAAAACAGATTTTTTTCAATCTCCTAAAAAAGTATTGCATATCGCTCCCGAAAGTTGCTTTATTCATCGATTCGAAAAAATGAAAAATTTGGATTATATCACGGCTGATATTGAATCACCTTTGGCAAAAATAAAAATGGATATTCACGAAATTCCTTTTCAAAATAATACTTTTGACGTGGCTTTTTGCAATCACGTGATGGAACACGTGGCTGATGACATCAAAGCTATGTCCGAAATTTATAGAGTTTTAAAGCCAAATGGTTGGGCAATTATTCAAATTCCTTTCTTTGATTTGAACTTAAAAACGACTTTAGAAGATAAATCTATCATCACTCCCAAAGAACGTTTTGAAAAATATGGACAAGAAGACCACGTACGTATGTATGGGCAAGATTACGGAAGAAGATTAGAAAAAGCAGGCTTTCAAGTCAATGAAGATGAATTTGTCAATACATTATCAACCGAAAAAATAAAAAAATTCGCATTACCCAAAGGAGAAATTATATATTTTTGTAAAAAATAAAAAAAATTGCAAGCTATTTGCTAAGTAATAAAATTAGCAGTCATAAAAAATAACTACAATAAATTTTTTTTTAAACCATTATGAAAAACATTCAACTTAATAAAGTACTCACAGTAGAAGGAGGAAAAAGACAAAGTAAACCTTGTATTAGAGGTATGCGCATTGCTTATCAAGATATTATTGGGTGGTTAGAATCAGGAATGACTGTTGAAAATATTTTAAATGATTATCCTGAACTAAATCAAAGAGATATTACGGCTTGTCTTCAATTAGCAGAAGATAAAGCAATTTCAGAAGTTATTTCTGATAATAACGAAAATACAATAATATCCAAAAAACTTGCCTAAAAACCTAAAAAAACATTTTCAAAAATTATATGTAATTGATTATGAAAATTAAAAAAACAAGTCTATTCAAAATGAAACTATTATTAGACCAAAACATTTCTTTCAAAATCATAAAAATGTTAGAAATATCATTTCCAGAAATAATTCATGTAGGACGTTTGGGTTTGGGACAAACTGATGATGGAATGATTTGGCAATTTGCTTTGGTAAATGATTATATGATGGTTACTACAGATAGTTATTTTATGGAACGAAATTTAATATCAGGAAATCCAATTAAAATTATTCAACTCATGTTTAAAGATACTTCGACTGAAAATACGGCTAAAAAACTATTCGATAACTACGAAAATATCAAAAAATTTTATTATGATACTAATTATAGCTATTTGCAAATTGTCTAATAATTATTTTCAATAAAAATCGTTAAAATATTCTTTTTTTTGGAACTTAAAACGTAAATTTTCGTTATACAAATATATCAATTAAAAAATTAAAACTATGATGCTTTGGATAATTTTTGGTGTTACAATGATTGCGAGTTTAATCGTTCATTGGCAACTAAAATCAAAATTCGCTCGTTATTCTCAAATTGGATTACAATCAAACTTAACAGGAGCAGAAATTGCAGATATGATGTTACGTGACCATAAAATTTATGATGTAAAAATTACATGCGTAGAAGGACATTTAACAGACCATTATAATCCTGCTGACAAAACTGTCAATCTTAGCCCAGAAGTATATCACGGTAATTCTGCTGCCTCTGCAGCTGTGGCGGCTCACGAGTGCGGACATGCAGTACAACACGCAACTGCTTATGCTATGTTAGAGTTTCGTTCGATGATGGTGCCTGTGCAAAATATTAGTGCTTGGTTTTTGAATATTTTATTTATTGTTGCCTTTTTTGGCGGATATTTTTTATATTCAGTGATTGATCCTGCTACTATTTTATTGTTTATTATTGCTGCCTATGGCGTGATTACTTTGTTTAGTTTTGTTACTTTGCCTGTAGAATTTGATGCAAGCAAAAGAGCATTGGTTTGGATGACGGATAAAGGAATTGTTACCAGACAAGAAAATGCGATGGCAAAAGATGCTTTGAATACGGCTGCTTTAACTTATGTAATTGCTGCATTGGGTTCTTTGTCTATTTTGTTGTATTATGTTGCCTCTTATATTGGTATAAGTAGAGATTAAAAATTATAGATATATCAAATAAAAACCTATTTTTTTGAGTTAAAATAGGTTTTTTTCTTTATTTTTTAGATAATAAATTTTCAAAAAATTTATGCGGAAAGCAAAAATATATCTTGAATTGCCTCCAGATTTATCTGGAGGACAATATAAAATTCAACAGTTGGCTTTAGCCAAAATCCTCATCTTTCTCGAAATTATTTATCCGAATTTCCGCAAGCATTGATAATATTTGGCAGCATTTTAATCTTGTTTTTTCAGACAAAATTTTATTTTTATTTTTAATATTTATTTAGAATTTTATATTGTTTTTATAAATTAAAACCAAATTAAATTTTAATAAAATAAATTAGATAAAAATACTGCGAAATTAAATTCTTATTAAAATAAAAATACCTAAACTTTGTTTTGAGGGTGCGGAATGTCAGATTTATCTACTTATATTCGCAATATAGTATAAAATCAATTCGTTTTATGATGATAAATTTCAAAAACATCACTTTTAAATTTATCAATCCATTTTGATTCTTCTTTGCTAATTCCTGATACTTTAGCAACTTCTTCCATCACAAATTGAAATTTTTGAATCACCTCAGCAGTCAATCCTTTGATATTTTTTTTGATAAGATAAATGGCGTGTTCATACGTATGAGCAACATCTAAAATCATCATATCATCAATTACTTTAAATCGTTCTTCAGCCAACCAATCAAATTCGCCCAATTTTTCTTTGACAACTTTTCTAAATGTATCTTTTTCTTCTTTGGTCAATACATTGTCAGCCTTTGCAATCACGTATGCTAATTGCCCAATGGTGCTATATAAATTTGCTTGTTCAGGGCTTAATTGGTGCATTTCGCTTTTCTTTTTGGCGTGAATAGACAACACATCATTTTCAAATGTATCAATAATTTTTCTTTCTGCCTCGCTTACGCCCATCACAGAAGCAACTTTTTCTAATACATATACAAATTTACGAATCAAAACTCGATTCAATGATTTTTTATTTTCATCTATCAATTTGATAGCAATCGCATAGCTTGCGTGCAAATCTCTTGCGTGATTCGGTTGTTTATTGATGCGTTCCAAATGAGCCAAGGCAATTTCTTGTCCTTCGCCCATATCTTGAATCGCTACTTTAAACATTTCAATTTCTGTATCAGACACTTCATTATCTGCCAAAGTAATCGCATAAGCCAATTCCGCCAATGCTTGATACAAATGTCGTTCTTCTATTGTTAGTTCCATTTTTTGTATTTTTTAGTGTGTATATAAAAAATATTTGCAAACATACAAAATTTATTTTACAACAACAAAATTTATGATAATTTTGATTTTTTCTTGTTTATTTTAATGACGAGATTTGTTTTAGGGATCATCTAAAAAATAAATTACCCACTCAAAAAACTCATTTTTAGTCCCCTCACCGCTGGGGCTTATCTTGTAGGGGTTATTTAGTTGTTTTGCTATTATTTAAAAAAAGTTTTTTTGTTTTTTGAAATAAATTTGTTTTTTGTATTATGTTTTTATAATTTTGTGGTACGTATAATATTTAACTTAAAAAAATATGTCAAAATTCAGTGGTATAGTTCCTTTTCGTCGTGAATTAAAAAAAGCTTAGACAAAGCCTTTGATTTAGCTTATTCTAAACCAAGT
>JAAFJG010000039.1 GCA_013298075.1 Cytophagales bacterium
CACTCACTCATTAGAATTTGAAGTAAAATCGTTGTTACCTGGTATGTATTTTTGTACATTTTCAAATGGTAAAATTAATAAAATTCAAAAATTAATGATTGTCAAATAAAATTCTCTTTTTTCTTTCTAATAAAAATGGTTATTTGTATTTATCGAATGAATACAAATAACTATTTTTAATTTATCTAAATATTCCTTTATAAATTTCAAAAATCAACTATTTTCCAATACAAACGAATTAAAAATAAAAAAAAATATCTTTTTTTTATTTTTTTCGTTTAAAACTTATATCTTTGTACTTTAAAAACGATAATTTATTTGTTTATATGCTTAAAATATCATTATTTGTTCTTATTTATTTATTTTTGACTTCATTTATCAATGCCCAAATGCTTGATATTCCTACCCAAAAAAGTAAAAAAGGAAAAGAAGAAAATATAACGCTTGAATCTGATACGCTTTCTAAAATTGATACCGATGTAATCAAAACTGAAGATTTTTTGATGCGTTATGATGATAAACAAACTCGAAAAAAGAAAAAAAATGCTAAGAAAAGAAAAAGCAGAAGAATGTATTTGGGTGTCAAAACAAAAGCAGGATTCATTCGTGATGAAGATGGCGAAAGTTATGATTTATTCAGAACGATAGAATTTGCGCAAGTTGAAAAAACAGGAAATCTAAAAAATATCCATTATTACGATAGAAAAACAGGAAAAATTCGAAGTGATGAATATAAAAATATCGAAAATAAAATCAAAAAAGGACTTAAAATTGTTGTTTTGCATGGACATTATCAACAAATTAAAGAAGGTGAAGTTCGATTAGAAGGATATTATAACAAAGGACATAGACACGAAAAATGGTACGAGTTTGATAGAAATGGTATTCTTATCGAAAAATTAGACTATCATCTTGGACACTCTGAAGAAACACTTATCACGCACCACGATAATGACAGCACAAAATTAAAAGAAATATTGCCAATGGTGCATGGACGCATACAAGGAAAATATATTTTATACCACAAAAACGGTATTGTTGCCAAAGAAGGAAAATTTGATAACAACGAAAAAATAGGTTTTTGGAAAGAATGGTATGACAATAAAAAAATGAAAAAAGAAGAACAATATCCACAACATTGGTACGATAAATCTGAACCTATTTTATTAAGAGAATGGGACGATAAAGGAAAATTAACATTTGATAAAGATAAAGGTGGTAAACAAAAATAAAAAAAAGAAACGTTCTGTATCATTATAACCAATATTTTTTATAAAAAATGCATTTTCTTACTTACCTATGTAAGTTTTTTGTTATATATACGTATAAATTTAACTCAATTATGAAATACAAATACATTATTTTGATGTTTGTTATTTTTTTAACAACTCAAATACATACTATTTTTGGAAAAAATCCAACTGCTGTTACAATTACTGCTCCTACTTTATCTAATCTTTGCGTAGGTAGTGCTGTTTATACGCCGTTGGGTAATATTGTTATTACCGAAGGAGTCAATAATGATATAACAGGCAATCAAAATCATACACTTATTTTGAATATGCCAACAGGTTTTGAACTACAACCATCAACAGGAATAATGAATACTTTGGCGGGAGGAAATATTGTTAGTCAGTTTATATTTGTGAGTTCGAATGCTATTTTTATTGCTTTTACTACTGATAATACTACTGATAAACCTGATGCAATAACTATCAGTGGTTTGCAAGCAAAAGCGACAATTGTAGCATTAAATCAAAATATGATTGTGGCAAATGGAAGCACAAATAATATCACAGGAATTACGGTAGGCACGAGTGTAATGGCAACTTTTTCATCTAGTGCTTTACCTACTTTAAACGTGTTGAATAGTGTTATACCTATTTGTGCGGGACAACAAGTTACATTTACGGCATCGGGAACATCAACTTTATTTTATTTTGAGTTGATGCAAGGAGTAACAAGCCTTAATATTCAAAACTATTCTGCGACTAATACTTATACCACTTCTAATGCTTTGGCTGCAGGAAATTATAGTATGAAAGTAATCGGAAAAGATGGCAATGGTTGTGTGAGTACAACGAGTACAACTAATTTTATTATCAATGCTATTCCTACTATGACGGTGGGCAATTCTGGGACTTCTATTTGTCAAGGAAAAACGATTACTTTTACTGCTACAGGCACATCAAATTATCGTTTTGAACTGATGCAAGGGGTTACAAGTTTGGATATTCAAGGGTATGGATTACCTAATACTTATACCACTTCTAATGCTTTATTAGCGGGAAGTTATACGTTACTTGCTTGGGGGCGCGATGCTAATAATTGTATCAGTACATTGAGTACTACTAATTTTACGATTAATCCATTACCTACCTCTCCTACTATTACGGCGGGTAATACACAATCCTTTTGTGCGGGAGTTGCTACTTCTACTGTGATTAATACGACTGGAGTTGGTACAAGAAGATGGTTTAATGACGCGGGGTTAACCTCTGTTGCGTCTTCTTTATCTAATCCTACTTTAAACGATTTAGGTATTACTTCTACTAATTTTCCTGCTGTTTATACTTATTATGTGGTCAATGATAACGGAACTTGTTTTAGTAATGTTGTTATTGTAACGATTACTATTCTTCAAAGCCCAGTGGTTTCTTTAACAAGTGGTGATACTAATTATATTATTTGTCAAGGAGATCCAGTTACTTTTACAGGCACAGGCAATGCTACGCAATATAGTTTTGATTTACGTATATCTGGTGTTTCACAAGCAGGATTTCCTACTGCCTTTGGAGTTGTCAATACATTTACCACTTCACCAAGTTTATTGGCAAATAATAATTATTCTATGATAGTTATTGGAAAATTAGCGAATAATTGTGAAACTATTTCAAATATAATTAGTTTTCAAATCAAGACTAATCCTTCCGTAACTTTCACTTGGCCTGGCACTACAAGTTTTGTTAATACTGATAATACCGCAGTCAATTTGGCAAGTTCAGTTACCCCTACGGGAGGTGTTTTTTCGGGAGATGGTATTGCAGGAAATAGTTTTACGCCAAGCGTGGCAGGTTCTGGTTTACATTCTATTACTTATACTTATACAGATGGTAGTAGTGGTTGTTCAGATTCAAAACAAGTATCTGTGAGTGTTACAACGGGTGGATTTATTCTTCCTAGTGCTTTTTGTCAAGGTGATGCAGTAACTTCTCCTTTAACGAGTGGTGGTTGTACCACATCAATAGTATCTGCTAATCCTGGCTCTGCTGGTGCTGCAATTACACCTACTTTTGCGTTTGATCCATCTGCTGTTACCATTCCAACAGGGCAAGATTATGTAAAATGGGAAGGAAGTATATATTTTAGTCCAAATACTGGCGCTTTCTTTCCTTGTCCTTCTTATGGATTTTACATATTTACTTATGTATTTAGAAGACCAAATCCTATTATTACAGGTACGACTTTAGTATGTGAAAATACTAATAATGTAGTTTATTCAGTACCTGCTGTGGTAGGTAATAGATATAATTGGACTGTAACAGGTGGAACAATAGTAGGAAGTGCTATTAATAATTCTGTTACTGTCAATTGGGGAACTGCGGGTATAGGAACTATTCAAATATCACAAACTGCCAATTATACTACGCCTATTTCTCAAAGTTGTGCGACATCTGTTTCTCAAAACATATCAATTATCGCGCCTCCTAATCCAAATATAGTTCCGGGTAGTGGTGCTACTTGTGAGGGATCAACAGAAAATTATTCTGTATCTTCTTCCCCATCTAGTACCTATTTATGGACTGTAACAGGTGGAATAATAGTAGGTGCCAATAATACAAATAGCATTACAATTACTTGGGGTGCCGCCGCAACAGGACGGACTATTTCAGTAACACAAACTACATTCTCTTGCAGTGGAACAGACACTAGAAATATTAACGTTAGAACGGTGCCTTCTCCTACTATTACAGGTTCATTAAGTGTTTGTGAGGCAGCAAATGGTATAAATTACTCAGTTTCGAATGTATTACCTCCTTTCGCTTTGAGTACTTCTTATCAATGGACTGTCATAGGTGGAGCAATAGTAGGAAGTAATACAAATGATAATGTTACGGTCAATTGGGGAAGTTCAGGGACGGGAAGAGTTATTATTACACAACAATACAATTATACAAGTATAAATTGTTCAAAAACAAGTCTTACGAATGTAACTATCAACCCCTTGCCCTCTGTAGCGGTTTTTGTAGGTACAGGAGTTTTTTGTGAAAATACTACTAATAATAATTTTTATACCAATGGGGTAGCAGGTGATACTTATGTATGGTCTGTAACAGGTGGAACAATTGCTTCTGGACAAGGAACAACTTCAATTATGGTCAATTGGGGCGCGCCCGGAAACGCCAATGTATCTTTGGTAAAAACAAATAGTAATGGTTGTGCTAGCCTTAGTCCTAATAATTTTACTATTAGGTCAAAACCTAGTCCTTCTATTATATCCTCAGCAGGTTTTGCTGTTTGTGCGAATAAAACAGGTTTAATATATAATACAAATCCTGTCGTGGGAAATACATATACTTGGTCAGCAATTGGTGGAACCATAGTAGGGGCTAATAATACAAATAGTGTTACAATTGATTGGGGAGTTCCTGATCCATTGGCATCTATCACAATCACAGAAACCAATTCTGCTGGTTGTATCCATAATTTTACAAGAAATATTAATATTTTGCCTTTACCTAATCCACCTATTTTAGGTAGTTTAGCAGTCTGTGCCAATGCTACCAACGTTAATTATACTACATCAGGCTCAGGTACTTTTGTTTGGGCTGTAACAGGGGGGACAATTATATCAGGACAAAATACAAATGTAATTGCAGTGAATTGGGGAGCAGCAGGCACAGGAAATGTAAGTATTACCAATACAAATATAAATGGTTGTGTAGGTTCAAACTCTTCTAATGTTACTATTAATGCTTTACCAGCGCCAACTATTTCAGGAGCAGCAAGTGTTTGTGCAGGTAAAACAGGTGAGGTATATAATGTAACATCATCAGCGAATAGAAGTTATCTTTGGAGTGTTTCAGGTGGAATTATTTCAGGTACAAATACAAATAATATTGTAACGATAGATTGGGGAACTTCAAATAGTGGTTCATTACAAATTATAGAAACAAATACTTTGACGAATTGTGCTGTAACTACCACAAGAATAATTACTATCAATCCGTTACCTAATCCTATTATCACAGGAAACACAAATGTATGCACAGGAATTATAAGAAATTATTCTGTAGTCAATGGAGTTAATCAAACGTATAATTGGGTTGTAACAGGTGGGACAATCAATTCAGGACAAGGTACAAATAATATTCAAGTAACTTGGGGAAGTGCAGGTATAGGAAATATATCCATCACACAAACAGACAACGTATTAACGCCAAATTGTAGTAAAAATATAAGCCAACCTATTTCTATTTTGCCTTTGCCTAATCCAAATATTATCGGAAATATATCGGTTTGTGCTTCTTCAATAGGCGTACAATATAGCACAGCTTTATCAGCAGGAAATATATATATTTGGAGCGTTACAAATGGAACGATTACTATTGGGCAAGGAAGTGATAAAATAAGTGTAGATTGGGCAGCAGCAGGAACAGGACAAGTATCAGTAACACAAACAGACATAAATGGTTGTACGAAATCAATCAATCAAAGTATTACGGTTAATCCATTACCTACGCCGATTATCACACAAAATTCAGGAAGTCTTTGTGAAAATACACCAGGAAATATATTTTCTGTTCCTTCAAGTATGGGAAGAAATTATACTTGGAGTGTAATAGGTGGCACAATTACATCAGGACAAGGCTCAAATAATATCAATATTACTTGGGGAAATGCAACAAATATAGCTTCTGTTTCGGTTGTTGAAACAGTCATAGCTACGACTTGCTCAGGAACTACCACCAACAATGTAATTATTATTCCAAAACCAACACCTAATGTTACCAGCGTTACTACTTCGGTTTGTGCTAATCAAATGGGAGTAATTTATTCTACACCTCAAATAATAGGAAATTCATATCTTTGGTCAATAACAGGTGGAACTATTACCGCAGGACAAAATACAAATCAAATTACAGTCAATTGGGGGTTGATTAATCCAAGTGCGTCTATTAGCGTTACAGAAACAGCTGCCAATGGTTGTATTGTAATATCATCAAAAAGTATTATTATCAATCCATTACCAACACCTTCTGTTTCAGGAGACATAGTAGTTTGTCAAGGTTCTACTAATAATGTTTATAGCACAAATTTTGTATCAGGAAATTCATATTTTTGGACGGTTGTAGGTGGCGTAGGAACTTCATTTGTAGGACAAAATACAAATCAAATTACAGTTACTTGGGGAGCAGCGGGATCAGGAACAGTTTCAGTATTAGAAACAATAATTACTACCAATTGTAAAGTTAGCCAAACCAGAAATATCAACATCAGTCCATTGCCCACTCCAACTATTGCTAATAATAGTGCAGTATGTGCTAATTCGACAAATAATATTTACAGCACAAACTTAGTGGCGGGCAATACTTATTTGTGGGACGTTACCAATGGCATAATCATAAGTGGACAAAATACAAATCAAATCTCAGTTACTTGGGGGAGTACAGCCACAGGTATCGTAAAAGTTACGCAAACAATTACAGCTACTAGTTGTGTAAAAGTTATGACGCAAAATATCGTTATTAATCCATTGCCAACACCAAATATTATAGGCGGAGTAATAGGTACTAATAATGTTTGTGCTACTCTAACTTATACTTATCGAACGCCAAATATTATGGGACATACTTATAATTGGACAGTAACTAATGGCACTTTTACAGGACAAGGCACAAATCAAATTAGTGTAACTTGGGGCAATAGTTCGGTTGGAATAGTAGAATTAACTCAAACTAACACACTTTTAGTACCTAATTGTTCTAAATATGCAAGTGTTGATGTGATTATTTTACCATTACCAACGCCTTCTATCATAGGTGCAGGAGTAGTTTGTCAGGATAACAAGTATGCTTATTCTACTACACTTATTGCGGGACATACGTATATTTGGGAAGTAAATAATGGAACAATCGTATCAGGAACGGGTACAAATGCTATCCTTGTCGTATGGGATGATGTTTCTGCTACTCAATTTGTAAAAGTTACACAAATAAGTAGTAATACAACTCCTAACTGCTCGCAAATTGCTCAAATTCCAGTGGTAGTTAATCCTGTGCCTTATAATACGATTGTGGTTGCAAATACTTGTTATGGTGAAATTACTACATTTACTCCTTCCAGTACTCAACCTGATTGGATTTGGGAATGGGTTTTTCCTGATAATACAACATCTAACGTTAGTAATCCGTCTAAAATATTTCCTACCGCAGGTAATTTTTCAGTAAAAGCAAAAGTTACCAATCAATATGGTTGTTTTTATGAACAAAATACGATTCCTTTGGCTATCAATCCTGTTCCTGTAGCAAATTTTAGACATTCAGGAACTTGTTTGGGAAGTACAACACAATTTATAAATTTATCAACATTGGCTACTACCAATGTAAGTTTTATTACTCAATGGAGTTGGGATTTTGGTGATGGTTCACCTATTTTAGTAGGAAATTTTCCTAATCCAACACATTCATTTGTGAATCCAGGTGTATATGATGTGAAACTAATTGTAACAAGTAATAGAAATTGTTCCCATACAATTACTAAAAAAGTAATTATCTTTCCATTTTTTGCTCCCACAGATACTACGCCTTACAATGAAGCATTTGAAACGACTAATCACGGTTGGGTTTCTGGAAGTTATAATGGTTTGAATAGCTGGGGAACGGTCCCAAATGTTCCATTGCCTTCAAGAACAGTTCAAGGTAGTACAGGAAAAATATGGAGTACAGGTTTGAGTAATAATTATGCAAATGCTGAACGCTCTTATGTAGAAAGTCCGTGTTTTGATTTACAAGGTTTAACGAGACCTATGTTAACTATCAAAAAATGGTCAGACTCTGAAGTAGGTTTAGATGGAACGGTCATATTATATACAATTGACGAAGGAACAACTTGGAAAGTATTAGGAGACATAAATGAAGGTTTATATTGGTATAACCAAAATAATATTCTCTCAACTCCCGGCCCTGGAGGAGAAATCAATCAAAAACGTTCAGGCTGGACAGGGAAAGATAATGCGTGGATTGATGCTCGATTTGCCTTAGATGCCGTGAAGGCAGATGCAGGTGCTAACTCAGTTCGTTTTAGAATTGCGTTTAGTAGTAATGCAGATAATTTACCAGGTAGATGGGATGGATTTGCTTTTGATGACGTAAGAATTTTAAACCGAGATGGCAAAGTATTACTAGAACATTTTACCAATATGTCATCTGTGGTAGAAAATGAATCAGTCAATTTATTTTCCCCTGAAACAGTAAAATTACAATATCATACGAATTTGGCGAATGATAATGATAAATTATATCAAGAGAATAGAGCAGATGGCGGCGCAAGGGCGTTATTTTATGGTATTTCTGAGATAGCACGTGCTGCTATGAATGGTAAGGCAAACACAACACAACAATTTAGTAATTGGGCAGCAAATGCGTATTCACAAAATGCATTAAATTCTCCAAGATTTGATGTAAAATTGACGTTTCCTTCATCACCAACAAATACACTTAATATCAATGTGGCTGTGAAAGCAAATCTACCTTATACTAAACCTGTGGTAGTGCATATCGTTTTAGTTGAAAAACAAGTTACTTCTACACAATTAGGCGTAACAGGCACAACTATTTATAAAAATATAGTCAGAAAAATGCTTCCGAGTGCAGGGGGGACATTATTTTCAAGTACTTGGGCGGTGAATCAAGTACAAAATTTCTCACAAAATATTTCAATTTATGCAATGACTCAAGAAAATGGAGCAAAGTTTTATGATTGGAATAATTTATCTGTGGTGGCTTTTGTGCAAGATTATGAAACAAAAGAAGTATATCAAGCCGACCAAAATATAATCCCGATTATATTGCCAACGTTAATTTCAGGGATAGAAGATGAGTTAAAAAAACAATGCTGGATTTATCCAAATCCTACTTCTGATGAAGTTTTTATTGGTTTTAAAGACGAAGTAGTCGGTGATTATCAATGGGAAATCTATAGTATGCAAGGCGTAAAAATAAGTCAAGGCATCATCAATGAAGGAGAGAAAGGCGTAAAAATTGATGTTACTAAATATCCAAAAAGTATGTATATTATCAAAATCATTAATCCACGTTCTCAATCCGTTTGGCAGTCTAAATTAGAAATTAGATAAAAATAAAAATATTTTTACCCCATTTTTTATATTTTGGGGTAAAAATTGTTTTATAAAACACATCAAAAAAAAATTATGAAAAATCAGTATAGTCAAGAAAAAAAAATATTTTTATTTTTATTTTTATGTTTAATAAATTCTCTTATATTTGCACAAGATTGTAAAGATATTTTGCAAAGAGCAGAAGTTGCTTATAAAAAAGGACACTTAAATGACGTAAAAGAAATTTTAAACCAAGAATGTATCGATGTTTTACCCTCAAACGAGGATAAAGAAAAGGCATATTATTTGGTTACTTTATCTAATTTATATCTAAAAGATGTAGAGGCGGCAAAAGAATCAATGTTAAAAATTTTGCATCAAAATCCTGAATATATATGTGACCCAATCAGTCCTGTAGCATTTCAAAAATTTTATAATTCTTTTAAAACTACGCCTTTTATAGTTTTGGGAGCAAAAGCAGGAGGAAATTTTTCTCAAATTAAATCTGAAAAAGTGTATTCTTTAGATGATTCAAAAACTGCCCAAGAAGGAACTTATACTTCTTCAGTTGGGTTAAATATACAAGTATTTGTGAAATTACCTATTTATAAAAGAATAGAATTGAGATTAGAGGCGGGCTTTAAACAAATTAATTATTCATTTAAGAATCGACAATTTGGATATAGTACCATAAAATTTACAGAAAAACAAAGTGTTATCGAAATACCTATTATAGTAAAATATAATTTTGGGAATAATTATAATTTTAAAAGAAGAAGTAAAAATATTTTACAATCTTTGAATCCTTATGTAGTAGGTGGAATTTCTACTACTTATTTATTGGCAAGCAAAGGCAATATTTTTAGAGAAGATAAATTATTGACAAATGGTCTTTCTACTTTAACCTCGCCCGATTATAATTTGAAATCGATGAGAAATACTTTTGCTGTGTATGGTGTGGGAGGAATAGGAATAGAATTTAAAAAAAATAGGTCAATTTTTACCCTTGAATGTCGTTATAATTATGGATTTACGCCTATCATAAAATCAAGTGCGAGATATGATAATCAAGATATGTTATTGAGTTATGGTTATATAGATAGTGATATAAAATTTAGAAATATAATGATTACAGCAGGTTATGCTATTCCTTTATATCGTCCAAAACAAATCAGACAATTTTTTGCTGATGAAATCACTGATAAAAAATAAAAAATACTTAAATTAAAAAAAATAAAAAAATGAAAAAATATTATCTCATCTTTCTTATTTGTAGTGGATTCATTTTGAGTGCTTGTACTTCTAAAAATGATGCAAGCCCCGATGAATCTGGCTTGTTTATCAAAATATTAGGAGGTAATCAAGACGATACTGTCAATGATTTTTTTATAAGTGATAATGGAGAAATTGTTGGTACAGGAACAACACAAAGCTTTAGAATAAATAATGATTTTACTAATATTCTTTTATTTAAAACAGATAAATTAGGCAATAAAATTTTCCTAAAAGGATTAGGTGGGGCGGAAGGAAGTTCTATTATTCCTACTAACGATGGTGGTTATGCTATTTTGGGTAATACTTCAAATTTTATTACACTCCCTTCTTATCATTTACTTAAAATTAATGCACAAGGAACAATCGAGTTAGATAGGACATATTCACCTATTTTATCATCAGGTAAGTCAACTAAAGCAGTATCAGTAGCTATAGGGCAAGATAATAATTATTTGCTGATGGGTAATGTTGAGGTTAATTCCAAAAATACTATATATTTTATGAAAGTATCATCTATTGGAGATGTACTATCAGACAAATACTATACTTATGCTAATTCAAGTAATACTATAGCAAAAGGAAAAATGTTAGCCAACGGAGATGGGGTTATAGTAGGGACAATTACTGAAAATGGTGACTCAAAAATACGAATAACTTTAATCAATTCAGATTTAGGTCCTAAATGGGATTTTAATTATAAATCAGATATTGCTTTGAGTACAACATCTGCCTCAGATATTCAAATTGCTAATGCAGGTTTTATTGTGGCAGGTACTTCTATCGTGAACAAAAAAAATGTAGGTTTCTTATTGAAAACGAACTCTAATGGTCTTTTGACTTGGAAAAAAGATATTAACATAGGTGCCGGTCTAAGTATTAATTCTGTTTATCCTACTCAAGATGGTGGATATATCTTAACGGGTAATGTATTGCTGACTGATAGGGAAATACCACACACACATATTTGGGTAGGTAAAGTAGATGCTACAGGTAATTTGGAATGGAATAAAGACTTTGGAAATAGAAAAGATGACAAAGGAGTTTGTGTGCGAGTTACAAAGGAAGGGAATTATGTGGTGATGGGTAATATAGATTTTGGAACGAGCGAAACGTTGGTATTGATAAATTTAGATAAAAATGGTAATTTAATCCGCTAAAAAAAAAAAAATGAAATTTTTATTGCAATTATTTGTGTCTTATTATTTTATGTTACAATCACTAAAGCCCAAGATATTTACAAACCTTATGTAAATAATGATAGCTCTATGGCAAATAATGATGTATTAGCAAGACTTAGATTGTTAAATAGTAACACTACAAAAAAAATATCTTTAAAAGCCTTAAAACTTACTAAATTTCCAACTGCTCTTCTTAAATTTAAAAATTTAGAAGAATTAGATTTGTCAGGAAATAATATAATGGTATTGCCTGAAGAATTGGGAAACTTAGAAAAATTACGCGTGTTAAATATCAATAGTAATAGACTACAAAGATTACCCGCATCTATCAAAAAATGTAAGGAATTATCACATTTAGGCATTGCTTATAATAAATTAAAAATTTATCCCGATGAAATAAACGCCCTTACTTCTTTACAAACTCTAGATATTAGCGGAAATAGTTTGATAGATATTCCTGAAGAAATTGGCAATCTTACCAACTTAAATGCTTTGTATTGTTCGCATAATAGTTTGTCATTTTTACCAGAAAATATTGGTAAACTTACAAAATTAAAATTGTTATTTGCTTTTAATAATCAAATTAAAAAACTCCCAAAAGAAATTAAAAATCTCAAGGAAGTTAGTAATTTACAATTATATAACAATGAATTGACAGAATTACCCAAAGAAATGGGAGAAATGACCGCACTGACTTTTCTTGGTATTTCTAAAAATAATTTTAAAGAAATACCAGATGAATTGGCTAAAATCCCAAAACTAAAAAAAATATACATCAAAAGAAAAGACGAACAATCGCCTATTATTCATGATGATTTGTTGGCTTATATCAGAGATAATGTGGTAGAAACCGACGTGTATGACATCAATAATAAATTTATTGAGTTTGGTAGAAGGCAACAACAAGCACAACTTTTGGCAGATCAAGAGAAAAAAAGTAAAGAATTAGAATTAGAAAATTCTAAAAAGGAAACGGCATTACAAATTGCAAGAACAAAAGAAGCGGAAGCGGAAAGGCAATTAGCAGAAACGAGATCGAAACAAAATGCAGAAAGAGAAGCAGCAAAACGTGAAAAATTAGAAAGAGAAAAAGAACTTTCTGAACAACGTAGAAAAAGTCAAGAAATTGAAAATAAAGCACGTGAAGAAAAGGCAGCCGCAGAAAAAAAAGAACTCGAAAATAAAAATGCACAAAAACAACAAGAACTTGAAAACGAAAAACTAAAAACGCAAAGTGCGCAATTAGCAGGAGAGGCTGTAAAACAAAAAGCAGAAAAAGAACGACAATTTCAACGAACTATTATTTCTGTGTTTATTGGTGGGTTGATTTTGGCAGGTTTATTTATGATTTTTGTATTGTATAGTAACCGAAAAATCAAACAAAAACAAAAAGAAGCGGAACTACAAAAAGCAAAAGCCGATGCTTTATTATTGAATATTTTGCCTCTCGAAGTAGCAGAAGAATTAAAGGAAAAAGGCACGACACAAGTACGTACTTTTGACGATGCTTCTGTGTTATTTGCTGATATTAAAGGGTTTTCTGCGTTGGCTACAAAAGTAACGCCTCAAGAACTTATCAAAGAATTAGACACAACTTTTGGTATGCTTGATGATATTGTAAAAAAATATGATATTGAAAGGATAAAAACCATTGGCGATTGTTATATGTGTGTGGGTGGTGTGCCTACGCCTAATCCTGCAAATGCGGTCAATATGATTATGTCCGCTTTAGAAATTCAACATTGGATGGCAGATGAAAAAATAAGAAGAAATGGAGATTTTTGGGAAGTGCGTTTGGGAGTTCACGTAGGAGAATTAGTGGCGGGAGTAGTAGGAAAAAGTAAATTTGCTTATGATGTTTGGGGAAATGCTGTAAATACTGCCTCACGTATGGAGTCAGGCGGAGAAGTTGGAAAAGTAAATATTACATTGGATACATATAAAAAAGTAGAGGATTTTTTCGAGTGTACGTACAGAGGAAAAATAGAAGCCAAAAATATTGGTTTAGTAGATACTTATTTTGTGAAAGGTCTCAAACCTGAATATTCTATCAATGGTTTGGGCAAAGAACCGAATGAGATTTTTTTCGCCAAAAGGAATTTAATAAAATAGAATTAATATTCTCAATTCTATTTTATCTTTATTCTTATCAAAATTAAAAAGACTAATGTTTTTTCAATGCTTGATAAATTTCTTCGATATTTATATCTTTGATATTTTCGTTTTTTCTACATAATTCTAACAAGAAATTATCTTGAAAATTTCCCCTTTGGTGTGCTTCCGAATAAGGAACTTCAGGGTGAAACGTTACCAAAGAATATTTTGAATGATATTCGTTATATTTATTTTCAAGAATATTTTCTAATTCTCTTTTACGCAAAAAAGCAGGCTCTGCAGTGCCATCACGCATTTCATAAAAATTTTCTAACGCCAAATCTGCAATCGCATTCGCTTCTTTTGGTCTGAAATCATTAAATTTCTCACAAACTTTTAACCAACTATCCGCATCATTTTTTTGATAATAGGTGTCAATCAAATCATCTAAAAAAACACAATCTTCAAACGCACAATTCATACCTTGTCCATAAAAAGGCACAATCGCATGAGCCGCATCACCCAATAATAATATTTTATCCTCAAAATTCCAAGGACTACAACGCACAGTGCCTAGCATTCCGACAGGATTTTTTTGAAATTCTTGCACCAAATTAGGAATTAAAATCATTGTATCTGCAAAATTTTTCTCAAAAAAATCTTTAATTTTTTCGTCTGTGTTCAATGTATCAAAACTATTTTCGCCGTGATTGGGAAAAAATAAAGTACACGTAAAACTTCCATCAAGATTGGGCAAGGCAATCAACATATATTGTCCACGAGGCCAAATATGCAACGCATTTTTTTCGATTTGAAATTGATTATTTTCTGCGGCAGGAATATGTAATTCTTTGTATCCGTGTAGTAAAAAATCAATATTTTCTTCGAATTTTATTTTATTTTTGATAGCATTTCTCAAGAGAGAACCTGCTCCATCGGCAGCCAACACTTTTTTTGCGTGATATTTTTTGGTCGTTTGATTATTTTTATCCTCAAATGTATAAGTTTGAGAATCTAAATCAGCTTCCGTTAATTCGTGTGCAAAATTGATGTGAATATTCTCAAATTTTTCAGCCAAATTCAACAAAGCAATATTTAAACCGCCTCTTGAAATAGAATTAATAAATTCAGATTTATTTTTTCCATACGGCACAGCAATCAAGTTTCCATTCACAGCGTGCAACATTCGCCCATACATAGGAATTGCTTCTTGCAAAATTTCTTGCCCAATTCCAGCCCTTTCCAAACCTTTTAATCCTCGATGAGAAAGTGCCAAATTGATAGAACGCCCCGCCTCCACTTTTTGCGTTCTCATATCTTTTCTTTTCTCAAAAACTTCCACTTCGAATCCCTTTTTTGCCAAAATAATTGCCAACAAAGAACCCGCCAAACCTGCCCCAATAATTGTGATTTTATTTTCCATTTATTTATTTTGATTTAGCCATGATAATATATCAAAACCAATAGTTACTTCTTCTGCCATATTACTCAATACCACCACTCCTGTTTTGGTTGCGGGACAAAAAGCAGCTAAACTTCTAAAACCACCTGTTCCTCCTGCGTGTTGCCAAACGTCATTTTCTTTTATTTTTGTGATATGCCAGCCTAAGCCAACTCTATTTTGTCCAAATTCAAAAGTTTGTTTTTGGGTTAATTTCATTGCATTTGCCATATTTTTAGGCTGAGTTAAATAACCATTTATGTATTTTAACATATCTTCCACATTGGAACGAATTGCTCCTGCCCCTGCGAGAGATTGAAATTCCCAAGAAGAAACTGCATTTCCTTCTTCGTTATATCCTTGTGAAAAAACATTTTTATCTTTGTCATTCAATGTAATTTTGGTATTTTTCATACTCAATGGTTTACAAATTTGTGATAAAATTTGTTCTTCATAAGGTTTTTTATTTATTTCTTCTAAAATAGTTCCTAACAAACCAAATCCTAAATTAGAATATTCATATTCTTTTGAAATAGATTTTTGTAATTTGTATTTTTCTAAGAAATTATATAAATCATTTTTTGTATAATTTTTATACGGATTAGTAGGAATTGTATTTGTATTTGTTAATAAATCTTCAGGCAAACGCGGTAAACCTGAACTATGATTTGCTAAATTTTCTACCGTTATTTTCTTATTTTCATAAGCCAATACAGGAATATTTTTTCGTAAATAAGTATTGATTGATGTATTTAGAGTTGTTTTTTTATTTTCAATTGCTTGTGCCAATAAGAAAGCCGTAAAGGTTTTTGAGATAGAACCAATTTCGTATAAAGTATTATTGTTTGGTAAATTATTTTCATTTTTTTTCATTTCTCCATAATGATAAGATTGCATTTTTCCGTTTTTTATAATGCCAATACTCAACCCTACAGTTTTTGGATTGCTTAAATAATTTTGTGCCAATTCATCTATTTTTTTATCTGTTTCCGAATTCAAAGCATTATCTGATTTGACTTTTTCTTTGCGTTTTTCTTTATCATCTTTGAATGGTTTGAATAAAAAAGTTACTATTTTTTGTTTTTCGTCCAAACTAATATAATAGGAAAGCGGCGTTGCTTCAAAAGTAGCTTTATAATGAGAAATATTTTGTTTGATTCCCAAAAAATCATTTTGCCCCCAATTTCCTAATTGTTGTTTTATTCCCGCAAAAGTTTGCGAAAATTTTTCGTAGTTTAATTCTTTTTTAAATTTCTCTCCCATCAATCCATACATTTTTTCCAAATCATTTTCATTGTATAATTTTTTGGCAATAATAGTTACAGAGTCATTTTTATCTTTTGTAGATTTTTGAGCGAATAAATTAGTTATAAAAAATGTAACTAAAAAAAGTAAAAATATTTTTTTCATTTTGATTATAATAAAGTGAAATTTTGAACAAATCTTATATCGAAAACAGAACAAATAATTTCTTTAAAATGTTTTAAAAATAGTCGATTTAATGAATAAATAAAACCACAATATTTAGATAAAAGTTGTGGTTTTTATTTTTTATAAAATTATTCCTCCTCATTTCTCCTACGTGCAGGAGTAGTGCGAGTTTGTGTACGAGGACGCACCAAAGTCGGTCTGCGTATCACATTGCTATCAGTTTCCACAAAACCATCATCATTAGTATTGGTTCGAGTTCGCCTATTGTTTCTCGGCGGTCTTTGGATAGTGTCATTTCTAATGGTATCTCTTGGAATAGGTTTTCGAGGTTTATAGACATCGCTTTTCCAACCACCCTCTAATTGAATAATAATTTTATCACCTTTTTTAAGGTTACTTCCTGGCATCAAAGATTGTGTTTTTACTCTTCCTTTTCCGGTATAAACCACTCTCAAACCTCTATTTTCTAATATATATAAAGCATCTCGCAAACTCATTCCTTTTACGCTCGGAATAGTATTAGATTTCATATTGACTTCTTCCCAATCTACTTCATATTTTCCAGCAGAAGGTTTTACCCATTCTTTATTTTTTGTGGTCATAGTGGGTATTTGTAAAAACTCAAAAATACCTTTGGCATCTTCTGCATTGCTCACTTGTTGATTAGGCAAATCATTTTGAAACAAACCTACTTCTCTTTTAGCAATACTTTCAGATTTCACGTCTACGTCTTGTGCGTATAATCTATCTGCAATCAACTTAAAAACAGGTGCAGAAACATCACCACCATATTGTTCGGAGCCTTGCGGTTCGTCTATCACCACAATACAAGAATATTTTGGTTTTTCGGCGGGGAAATATCCTACAAAAGAAGTGTGATATTTTTTGATATATCTTCCTCTTGTATTTAATTTTTGAGAAGTACCTGTTTTTCCTGCAATTTTATATTTACTTGATTTGATACCCACTGCGGTTCCTCTTTCGACTACGCCCTCTAACATTGTTCTTATTTTTTGGATAGATGCAGGTTTTGCAATCAAATTTTTGCTAATAGTTGGTTCATATTTTTCTAAAATTTCATCATTTCTTTTCACCATTTTTACCAAATAAGGTGAAACTAAATACCCATCATTAGCAATCGTATTATAAAAAGTAAGCATTTGCAAAGGAGACAAACGTAATTCGTACCCAATAGACATCCAAGGCAAAGTTACGCCACTCCAAGTCGCATCTTTGGGCGTTTTGATATATGGTTTTGCCATTCCAGACAAACGAAACGATTTTTCTAAATCCGTATTCAATCCAAATTTATCTAAATAGCCTAAATATTTATCAATTTTTTTTCCGAAATGCCTTGTTACAAACCTTGAAACTGCAATATTTGATGAATTTTCTAACGCTTGTTGAAAAGTTTGTGTTCCCCAACCTCCTGCTCTTGTATCTTTCATTTCTCTGTCATAATATTTATACAATCCGTTGCCGGTATCAATCGTATCCTGCAAAGTATAAGTACTATCTTCTAACATTGCCAACATCGAAGCCGTTTTGAAAGTAGAACCAGGGTCAATACTTCCTTGGTCGCCAATCGCATAATTATAATTTTCTTTGTATTCATCGCTTTCAACTCCCAAATTTACCATAGCTTTGATGGCACCTGTTTTGACTTCCATTACGACCACACAACCATATTTTGCCGCATATTTACTCATATATTCTGCCAAAGATTCTTGGGCAACGTCTTGTAAATTAATATCAATCGTAGTATAAATATCATTGCCATTGACGGGGTTTATACGTGTGCCTGTGCCTACGGGTTTCCATTCTCCGCCTGTTATTTTTTGGTATAATGCTTTGCCATTTGTGCCTGACAATGCTTTATGAAAACTCATTTCTAAGCCTGCTCCGTCATTATTTTCATTGACAAAACCGATTGTTCTGCCTGCCAAACCACCAAAAGGGTAAGTTCTTTCTTCTACTTTTTCGAATAAAACGCCACTTTTATTTTGTTTATCATTCAAGAGAGGCCATCTATTTAATAGTTGTCTTTCTGTAAATGTGATAGGTCTTGGGCTTAAAACGATATATCTTTTTTTCAATCGCCTTGCTTCATTGATTTTTGCCAAATATTCTTTTGGTTTTTTATCTTTGAAAAATAGACTTAATAATTTTGTTAACGTATCTATATTTTTTCGGTACATCTCGTCATTGATAACCATTGGGTCAAACGAAACTTTATAAAGTGGAATAGAAGTGGCTAACATAATACCATTTTCAGCATAAATAGTTCCTCTTGTTGCTTTTTTGGTTCGATATTGCAAGCCCATTTCATCTGCACGACTTTGCCAATATTCGCCTTGCAAAAACTGAATATTTAAAATTTGTAAAAAAATAACAACTGCAATACCTGTAATGATAAAATTTGCGGTTTGGATACGTACTAAAATAGATTCTTTTATGCCAGCCATAAGATAGATTTTCAAAAAATTTTACAAAAATAATATTTTTTTTTGAATAAAATAGAATACACTAAAAAAATTGTTATTTCAAGAAAAAATAATCAATAGTAGAAAAAAATTACACCCAAACCGCCAAAATATTCTTGTCTTCAAATTCGATATTTTCTTCTTTAAATTCCTTTTTTTGATTAAAATTAAAAATCAATAAAAAACCTTCTTTTTTGTTATAAAAATCTAAATAATTGCTTAATTGCTCTAAACCTTCTTGATGATAACTTTCTCCTCGCCAAATTTTTAATTCTAAAATATAAATATTTGTGGCATAAGTGATGACAATATCCATTCTTCTTTCTTCGCCAATATTTGGTTCTTTGAAATCAAAACCACGTCCATTAATAATTGGTTTTAAGAATGATAAAAATATCAAACGACCTTCTCTCTCGATAAATTCTGGATCTTTTTTACTATAATTTTCTTTCATAAACTCTTGAAATTTACGCAAAATTTTAGGCATATCTAACGTGCCTTTTGGACTCGAATACACATCACTTAGGATATTTATATGGTCATAATCGCCATTTATAATCATTCCAGCCAATAAATGACTGTATAATTTTTGCTCAAAAATACGATTATGAATCTTACAATATTTGTCATCAATATCCAACATTCCATAAATTTGTCCCAATGAAATAGTTTCATCTGATACCACAAAAGGCACTTTTAAACCTTTCATCAAAATATTAGTTAATAAGTTTTTTATTTTTGGATTATTATCTACATTTTTAGTCAAATCATCAAAAATAGTCGTGGTGTAATTATCTTTTACTAAATATTTAAAACTATTTTCTATATCTTCTACATCCCATTCTGTCTGATTTTCTTTTTTGGGTAATAATATTTCATCAATCACTTTACACATTTTACTCACCAAAAAAGGATAGCCTGACGTATAGTAAAAAATGCGTTCTGATAGTTTTTTAATATCCATTTGTATATTTTTTTCCTGTGAATACTGCTCCAACATTGTCGAAATTTCCGAAGGATTAAAAAACATATCTACTTTAAAATCAACGGCAATATTCCAAGGGCTATTAAATTTCTTCTTTTCATCAGGGCGGAGTTTTAATTTAATAGTTTTAATGTCGTGAATTCCTACCAAAACAATCGAGTGAAAAGTTAAAAAAGGAGCTAAATTTCTCTCTAAATATTTATTCCTTAATAAACCTAAAAAATGTAAAAATAATTGATTATTAGTTGATTTATCCACTTCATCAATTAAAACCACTACCTTTTTTTGCACTTTTTGCGTAAAATCTGTAATTTGTAAAGATAGTTTTTCAAAACCAGTTTTATTTGTTTGTAAATTGTGGTCAATAAAAAGCTGCTGACTAGGATAACTAAATTTTAACTTATCATTAAATTTTTCTATGAAATAAAAACAAAATGTATCAGCATCTTTAAACGCATCATCACTACTTCCTTCAAAACTCAGTAAAATTGTTAAATAATCGTCTTTTACTAATAACTCTTGATGCAAACGATATAAAGCAGTCGTTTTTCCAAATTGACGTGGACGATTCATAATAAAATATTCTCCATATTCTATCATTTCAAAAGTTTGCTCAATTTTGGAACTCGTATTGACCATAAAATGTTTATCTTCTATACAAATACCTGTATCGTTAAATCTTTTTTTCATAGTTTTAATGTTTTATTTTTTTGCAAATATAACGATTTATTTTTGTATTTTCACCAAAAAATATATTTATTTGCAGCAAAAAAAACTCCAATAAAAAAAAAACTCTCAAATTACCCACCACCAAATAAAAAATTAGTTGGATAATTGACATCAAAACCTAAATATTCGCCTTCTAAATACAAAGAACTATCGATATTGTTATGATATAATCCGCCTGTGCCTAAACCTTGTGGGAGAGGATTTTGAAAATTAGCCGTAAATTGTGCAATCGCATTCAAACCAATATTTGATTCGAGAGCAGAAGTTATCCACCAATCAATTTTCATATTTTTTGCTATATCAATCCATTCTTTCGTGGCTTCAAATCCACCTAATAAAGTCGGTTTGAGAATAATAAATGGCGGTTGAATAGTTTTTAACAAATTTTCTTTGTCTTTTTTATCCATAATTCCTATCAATTCTTCATCTAAAGCAATAGGAAGTGGCGATTTTTGGCATAATTCAGCCATTTTTTCGATTTGATTGGCTTTGATAGGTTGTTCGATAGAATGTAAATCAAATTCAGCTAACTTTTTCAATTTTTCTAACGCATTTTCAGGTTCGAAAGCACCATTGGCATCAACTCTCAAAATCATTTCTTTGGCAGAAAAATTTTTTCTAATATTTTTGATGATATTTAATTCAGTCTCAAAATCTAACGCACCAATTTTTAATTTCAAACAACGAAAATTTTTCTCTAATTTTTCCTCGATTTGTTTTTGCATTGATGCTTCATTTCCCATCCAAATCAATCCATTTATCCATAATTTATCTATTCCTTTTGAAAAATTATTCTCAAAAATAATTCTTTTTCCTCCATTTTTCCAATCTAAATACGCCGTTTCTAAGCCAAAAAGCAACGCAGGAAAAGATTTTAAAGCAGGATTTTTGAGTGTTTCGGGCGTGAAATTTTTTGTAAATTGTGTTAATAACAAAGGAATATTAGCCTCAAAATCTATGCTCAATCCTAACAAAGGGGACACCTCCCCCACTCCAATTTGATGTGGAAAATCAGTATGTATTAATAAAATAAAAAAACTATTGCGTTCGGTGAGGACACCTCTCGATGTTCCTGCCTCAAATTTGAACTTTAATTGATAAGGAATATATTGAATTGTAAACATAATTTAAGAAAAATAATAGAATAAGGCAATTTTTTTACAAAAATAATAAAATATTTTCAAAAAAATATGATTTTGAATAATTTAGCAATAATTTTGTATGATACTTAACACTCATCTATCCCATTAAAAAATATTCTAGGATTATCTAAAAATCATTTAACCTAAATCACAAAAATAAAATGAATTATCAAATTATAATACCAGAAGAAAAAAAATACATACAAAAGACGAAAATACAGAAGATAAAAATACGGAAGCTAAAAATACAGAAACCATGCAAAATAATGAGTACCTTTCTTTATTACCTCACCAACAAATGCAGGCGTGGTTTGATGCAGCGCCACAGGCTTCCTATTTGATTGGTACAGATGAAATTATTTTTCGTGTCAATAATTTAGGAAAAGAATATGCCAAAAATTATGGTTTAAAATCTAACAATTTTGAAAATTTATCTCATTTAGTAATAGCAGAAGTTTTTCATTTGACCAATGCAGAAGAGTATTTTTTAAAAGCAATGAATAGCCAAAAAGTATCTCTTAAACATAAAATTCAACAAAAATATGTAGGCGAGGTTTGGTTAGAAATCGAATATATTCCTTTGATTAACGTTGAAAATAAAATTACTGGAGTGGCTCTGGCTGTGCAAGATATTACAATAAGAAAAAAAGCAAAAGCAAAAATATTAGTCCAAAAAAATGAATTAGAAGAACTTAATCGAGTAAAAGATAGATTATTTTCGGTGATAAGTCACGATTTTAGAAGTCCTTTGGCATCTTTGAGGAGTTTTTTTAATTTACTAAAAGTGCAAAATTTAGAAACTAATCAAATCCAAAATATATTACAAAAAATTGATATTCAATTAGCCACCACTACCGATTTTTTAGATAATATTTTATTTTGGACAAAAAGCCAAATGAATGGTTTGCAGTTAAATTCAAAAAATTTATTACTCAAAAATATCATCAATAATGTAACCAATTTATTGATGTATAATTTACAAGAAAAGAATATTGAAATTGAAAATAATATAGCCGAAAATAATGCTGTTTTTGCTGATTCTAATACTTTACATTTGGTTTTGAGAAATTTAATTGGAAATGCGATTAAATTTACACCCCAAAATGGCATCATAAAATTACACTCAAAAATTGAAAATAATATGGTGCATATTGCCATAGAAGACAACGGAATCGGAATTACTGCTGATGACAAAACAAAACTTTTTCAGATGGGAAAATATTCAAAAAGAGGTACTGACCAAGAAACTGGACACGGTTTTGGGCTTTGGATTTGTAAAGATTTTATCGAAAAAAATAACGGTACCATTTGGGTAGAAAGCCAAATCAATCAAGGAAGTACGTTTTGGTTTACTTTGCCTTTGGAAAATCAATAAAATTAAAATCCACAAATTTTTTTTAGAATTTTGTGGATTTTAATGTTGAAAATAAAGATGGATTAGTTCATTTTTGCGGTCTGCTTTTCTGGAACTGCTTCATCTTTCGGGCGACCTACAAAATCACTCATCGTGCCATATACTCCAAAAATATTTCGAGCCACAAAATCATACCAACTCAAAGGCAAAATACCACGCAAAGCAGGCACTAAACGTACTGTCCAAGGAGATTGCACCAAAACTTTGTTATATTTTATAGCATTTACAATTTTTTGAGCAATATATTCAGGCTGTAAAACAGGAGTTAATAAAGGTTGTTTTACGCCTTTAAACATACCTGTATCAATATAACCGGGCAAAATAGTAGAAACATTTACATTGCATTTTTCGGCTTTTAGTTCTAATCGTAGCGATTCTGACCAACCTAAAACCGCCCATTTTGACGCAGCATAGACAGACATTTTTGGATTAGGTGTGTAACTCGAAGCAGAAGCAATATTAACAATATGTCCTTCTTTTTGAGCAATCATTTGATTTAAAAAACACAAAGTTACGTTCATCACGCCACCCACATTAATATCTAATGTTTTTTGAACTTCTTTGCTGGTGTGTTCTTTAAACATTTTTCCAACCACAATTCCTGCATTATTGATTAAAATATCTACCACACCCACTTCTTCTAATACTCTGTTCGCATTTTCTTGAATATCTTTGGCATCAGACACATCAACGTTATACGGATAAACTTTGTAATTTTTGGCTTTTAATTCGGCTGTCGTTTTATCTAAATTGGCTTGATTGATATCCCAAATAACTAAGGCTTTTGCTCCTTCTTGCAAACATTTTTCGCCCATTATTTTTCCTATTCCGTTGGCACCGCCCGTAATCAACACGATTTTATCTTTTATTGTACTCATATTAAAATATCAAATTTGTTTTTTTCGCAAATATAAGTATTTTTAAAACATTATGAAAAATAAAAAAAATATTTTTTGATTAAATAGATGTTTTTTCCAAAAATAATCTTAATTTTGCCAAAAAAAATAAAAAAACAAAAAAATCTACAAATATGATAGGTATTCTTTTTTTTATAATCATTGGAATTGTTGCGTATGTATTGATTCAAAAATCAAAATCAAAAGCTATTTTAAACAGAGACCAAAATATTATCAATGCTATGAAATCTAAAAATAATAGTACTCATTTCGAAATTACTGAAGAATCTTTAATTCGTTTAGCCAGCCGTTTGGGCGGGAGAATATCTGTGAAAGATGTCATCACGCAAACCACTTTGAGCGAAGAAAAAGCAAAAGAAAAATTAGAACATTTATTACAAACTGGAAAATGCGAAATTAAATTAGACGAAGTAGAAGCTACAGGCGTTATTTATTATTATTTTTCATAATTTATTTTTTATTTTTACCCTTTATTTTTACCCTTTATTTTTAAACAAACCCATTTCAATTTAATATTTACTTTAAACTCTATTTTTTTTAATTTTATGAACAATATCAAAAAAATTTGTCTTTTGTTAATCGTTGTATTTTTCGTTACTGCTTGTAGTAATAATAAAATTTATCAACAATACGAAGAATTAGCCAAATTTCAGTGGGAAAGAAGCAAAGTTCTCAATTATACAATGCCTATCAAAGATAATAGTAAAAATTATTTTTTGGGTTCAAGTTTGCGTTTTTTGGCTTCTGTGGCACATAGTAGCATCAAAATAAACTTTAAAATGACTGCTCCTTCGGGAAAAGTGGAATTGGTAAAAGCGTATGAAATTAAAATACGAAACGAAAAAGGAATCGATGGAAGTGTGATGGGCGATATTGCTGATGTGGACAAACCTTTGGAAGAGAGCATCAAATTTGCAGAAAAAG
The DNA here is from genome assembly GCA_013298075.1 of Cytophagales bacterium. Lineage (GTDB taxonomy): Bacteria > Bacteroidota > Bacteroidia > Cytophagales > Microscillaceae > RDXZ01. Next base: position 25,354 of record JAAFJG010000039.1, read on the forward strand.
GCGATTATAAAGTCGAAATCACGCACAATATGAACGCAATAGAAATTTTAAATGGCGTACAATCTGTGGGTATATTTTTGGAAGATAAAGACAAAGACAAAAAGAAATAATATCTATTCTATTGACAATCAATGATTTATATTGATGTTTTTTGTATCATAAAAAACATCAATATAATTTAACACACTTTTAACGTCAATATTGAAATTAAAATCAAAGAAACAATGTTTGAATAAATGTGGCATATAAAAAATAAATTATCTACCAAAAAAACTTATTTTTAGTTCCCTCACCGCTGGGGAGGGTTAGGGTGGGGCTTTTCGTTCAAATTATGCCCCACCCCAGCCCTCCCCAAAGGTGAGGGAGTTTTTTTTAATATATTATTTTTTATTTAGTCCCAAATGTGCGTACATCTAAACTTTTTTTATGCAAACTCAAACTATTGACTTCGAAAAAAGCCATCAATTTTCAACGATTTTTTTGGATTATATACAACAAAATGAAAAGTTAAAACCTTTTTATCAATATTTTCCAACCATCGAAAATTTCGAAAAACAAATCGAATTAAGACAAAATTTTACGACTAAACAAAGAAATATTTTAGTCGAATCTCTCCAAAATCAATACAAAAATATTGGTATAGAAACGCCCAAAGCCGTTTTTTCATTACAAAATCAAAATACTTTTACCATTACCACAGGACACCAATTATGTTTGGCAACAGGTCCTTTGTATTTTATTTATAAAATTGTTACAGCAATCAATACCACCAAAAAACTCAAAGAAAAATATCCAAATAATAATTTTGTGCCTGTGTATTGGCTCGCGTCTGAAGACCACGATTTTGCAGAAGTCAATCATTTTCATTTATTTGGCAAAAAAATAGAATGGCAAAGCGAACAAAAAGGAGCAGTAGGACGTTTTTTGTTGGATAATATAACCGCACTTTTAAAAGATATTCCTGATTTTCCTGTGGCTTGGATTGATAATTTTTTCAAACCTTCGTTTAATTTAAGTCAAAATATTCGATTGTTAGTAACGGAATTATTTAAAAACACAGATTTAATTTGTCTTGATGCTGATGATATATTGCTCAAAAAAAGTTTTACTCCTATCATAGAAAAAGAAATTTTTACGCAAAAATCTTTTGAAATTGTCCAAAAAACAACCGAAAATTTATCTAAAATTTATAAAACTCAAATCAATCCAAGAGAAATTAATTTGTTTTATATAGATGATAATTTAAGAGAAAGAATTGTCAAAAATGGTGATAATTTTGAAGTATTGAATACAAATATCACATTTTCTACAGAACAAATAAAAGAAGAAATTACAAATTTCCCCGAAAAATTTAGTCCAAATGTTGTTTTAAGAGGAATTTATCAAGAATTTATTTTACCTAATTTGGCGTACATTGGCGGACCGGGTGAGTTGGCTTATTGGTTTCAATTAAAAGAAGCATTTGAAAATTATGAAGTCGTTTTTCCTATTTTGATGCCTCGAAATTTTGCTTTGTATATTTCTGCGGGACAATCTAAAAAAATAAATAAATTTGATTTTTCTTGGGGAAATTGGTTCGAAAATGAAACAGATTTGAAAAAAATGTATTTACTCAAAAATGAAAATACAAATACCAATTTAAGTGATGAAAATACAAAAATAAAAGAAGTTTTTGAACAAATCAAACAAAAATCAGCACTTTTAGACAAAGGTTTGATGGATTGGATTGGAGCAGAAGAGCATAAAATTTTGAAATCGTTGGAAAATATTGAAAAAAAATTAGAAAAAACAGCCGAAACAAAAGCCGAAACAACTTTAAAACAAATTTTTGCAATCAAAGAAAAATTATTTCCTAACGGAAGTTTGCAAGAAAGACACGATAATTTCTTAAATTTTTATATTAATAATCCGTTATTTATTCAACAATTACAAGAAGTTTTAAATCCTTTTGATTTTAGATTAAATATTTTGATTGAAGATTAATCGATAGATTTTTAGCACGCGGATTAGACGGATTGAGCGATTTAAACGGATTTTTTTATAGAAAAATATCTGTTTAAATCCGCTCAAAATTTTAATCTTTATTTGCCATATTCATCGTTTTATCGATACCGATTGTAACAAAAGAAAGTATCACTTCTATACATTTATTGATGGGCGTAATAATATCTTTCATTTGTTCTTCTGAAAAATTGCTCAATACATAATCTGCTTGTTGTCCTTTGGCGTAATCATTGCCAATTCCGAAACGCAAACGCGCATATTCTTGTGTGCCAATCAGTTGCTCGATGCTTGTCAAGCCATTGTGTCCGCCTGCTGAGCCTTTGCTTTTGAGTCTAATTTTTGCGTGGTCAATCGCCAAATCATCAACTACCACCAACAAATTTTCTTTGGGAATATCCAATTCTTGTAACCAATAATTGACTGTTTTCCCGCTCAAATTCATAAAAGTATTGGGTTTGATGAGATGTAAAGTTCTTCCTTTGTATTTCACTTCTGCTTTTTGGCACAATCTTGCCGTTTGAAAAGTACCTTCCAATTTTTCTGCTAATTGATCCAATACCAAAAAACCGATATTATGCCTTGTCAATTCATATTCTAAACCCGGATTTCCAAGTCCTACGATTAAATATTTCATAAATTTTCAACTTCTTTTATTTTTTGAATAATATTGCTGGTAGAAAAACCTTCTACCAAATCTAAAGTTTCTACTTTTCCACCATTGGCAATCACAAAATCACTTCCAATGATATTTTTTATTTCATAATCACTTCCTTTCACCAACACATCAGGACAAATTTGCTCGATTAAATCTTTGGGAGTATCTTCCTCAAAAATAACGACCGCATCAATAAATTCCATCGCAGCCAACATACGCAAGCGTGCATACTCAGGAATAATTGGTCTTTTTTTACCTTTAATTCGCTTTACAGAAGCATCACTATTTAAACCAACAATCAATTTATTTCCCTTTTCTTTTGCTTTTTCTAAATAATCGATATGTCCCAAATGCACAATATCAAAACAACCGTTGGTAAAAACGACTTTTTCTTGATTTTTTTTCCATTCTTCTCTTTGAATGATGAGTTGTTGGAGTGATACGATTTTATCTTTTGTCATTTTTTTTGTTTTTTTGTTTTTTTATAACGATTTTTTTTGGAAAGAATTGTATTAAAAGGTAAGTGAAAGGAAATTATTTTTTTAACCATCTATTTTTACAAGAATTTTGGTTTTAATCAATATTTAACGAACAATAATTTGTACCATTTTTATCTGTATATTAAAATAAGTAAAATTATTACCAAATTTAGTTGTTTTATTAAATATTTTCTTTTAATTTTGCGCATGTATAACCTTTTATGAATAGTTTAATGACGCAGGAAGATATAAATGACTTAGAAAGTCACTTAAAAAACTATATTGGGTCTTTAGGTGGGGACTTTGTAAATAAAAATAGTGGTTATGAAAATGCTATATGTGAAATTATAGAAGGCTTTTCAGAAAGTACAGATAGATATTGGGATTGTGTTTGGAAAGAAAAATATATGCACATAGAATTAAAAAAAGGTACGAGTATTTGGCTCGATTTGGTTCGTTATAGTGAGGTTATTTTAGAAAAAAATCCAAATGCACAAACCAAAACTTTTACTTTATTTTTTATTCCAAACAAAGAAAAAACACTTATAAAAGAGATAATAGGCATCAAAACAGATACTATTATCGATAAATTAAGTATCAATGCTGAACATGCAAAACAATTATTAAGCTTAAATGAAGTTGTGCCGCGTTCTTTTAATGCACAAGCAAGTTTGACGGTGAATGATGTAAAAAAATTAGCTGATTTTATCATAGAAATAAACAACAATAATTAAAAATTTTCAATAATGGTCGTTGATAAAATACTCAATAAAATTATAAATGGAGATAGCACAGAGGTATTAAATCAAATACCCAAAGAAAGCATTCATTTAATTATCACTTCGCCTCCTTATAATCTAAAAATTGATTATGAAAACCACCATGATGAATTGCCTTATACCGATTATTTAGATTGGATGAAAAATATTTGGCAAAAATGCAAAGATGTATTAGTAAATGGCGGTCGTTTGTGTATAAATATAGGTGAAAATAAAAGGCAAAATATCAATATTCCTACCCATTCAGCCTTCACACAACAATGTGTAGAATTAGGTTTTTTATATAGAGGAACTGTTATTTGGAATAAAAATAGTGCGGCTAATCATTGTGCTTGGGGAAGTTGGCAAAGTGCTTCAAATCCACATATTGTTCCCAGACACGAATATATTATTATTTTTTCGAAAGGTGATTATAAATTAGAAGGAGATAAAAGTAAAACAGATATGAATGGAGATGAATTTATGGAATATACAAGAAGTGTGTGGAATATGGGAACTGAAAGTAAAACTAAAATAGGACACCCTGCTCCTTTTCCTTTGGAATTACCTAAAAGGTTAATTAAATTTTACTCTTTTCAAGGACAAAATGTACTCGATCCTTTTGGTGGTTCGGGAACGGTTGGATTGGCTGCTAATCAATTAGATAGAAATTTTATTTTGATTGATAATTCATTAGAATATTGTGAGTTAGCCAAAAAAAGAATAGAAAAAAAAATGAATAATCTTTTTAGCACACAAAACAACATTGATATTATCGATATGAAAAATAATTTTATCTTAGAAAAACCTATAATAGAAACCGAAAGTATTGAGATATAAAACTAATGATAATTGTATATTAACCTCCAGATAAATCTGGAGGCAATTCAAAAAATACATTATCATAGTTTGCACAAATTCCCCATTTGAAACAACACCTATTTTTTTGTATTTTATTTTTATTGAGTTTTAACCAAAGTATTCTTTATACTTTGCAGGGCGTTCTTTTTTGATATTTACTAAAAGTTCATTGACTTTATTATGATGTCTGCAATATGTAATCAAAGCCATTATTTTTTGTTTTTTGGGCATTACACCTGCGAAATTATTGCTTACTTCATCAAAATACATAAAACAAAATTCTTGTATACCATCATCATCAAAAGCCTCCTCAAGAAGTTGAAGTAAAGTAGCATTATTTACTTCACCAATATTTTGAACTACATCGGGAATAGATGTTTTTATTTCTGATTTTGTTTCTTCAAAACTAAAATCAATCATAAAACCTAAAACTCTTGATTTCCAATCTTCCAACTGAAAATTATTAGTACGATTGACAAAATCATATTTGAGTGTATTAAAAGTTGATTTTTGTGAACCATTCATTTTATTTTCATGAGATTTCAAAACCTCCAATAAATCAGGAATGGCAGACATAACGCCTTCTGATAGGCGTTTTTTAAATGTTTCAGTATTCATATTTTCATTATTTATATTGTTTTTATTTTCTTTCAAACCACTCAAACCCCAATATTTTTCTGTGTCAGATTTATTTTCGCCTTGTGTGATACGCCCTTTTAGATTGCCTTCATTGGCAATACTTTTTAATTCTTCTTTGATTTTTTGGATTACAACCTTATTATTCGATACAATAGAAATGGTGCGATTCGTATAATTTGCTTCTACGATTGCATTTCCTTCTTGTGTAGATACATATAAGCCTTTTTGCCACATATATTGCACCTCCGAAAAACGACTTGCCAATACAATAAACCGCTGTATAAATACTTTGGGTAAAAAAGTATATTCGATTTTTTCTTTTGTAGATTGTTGTATGATTTCATTTTCATAAAAAACTACTTCCGCTGGCTTTTCCAAAGGCAAAAGAGATGGCACTGCAAAAGTCCTTTCGTTTAATGGCTGATAATCTTTTTTATCCTTAGTCGTTTCAAAAGCCAATTCTGCACTCAACATAAAATCTATAAACAATTTTCTTTCGTCATCTGTATTATTTTCCCAAATTTTACAAATATTTTTATACAACAATGTTCCTTTTTGTAATTTGGCAACTATTTCAGAAATATATTTATTTTCTCGGTTTAGTATTTTATAAATGGCTTCGATTGCCCAACTTTGATTTAAAATAATTTGACTATTAAAATATTTCTCTTGATAATAAAAAACTCCTGTATCGTGGAGATAATTTAAAACCGTATTAGAGGCAGAAATACAACCTTTTTCTTCACAAATTACTTGAAATTCTGCTATGGAAATGGTTTTTATATCTTCTTTTTGTTTTTGTTTTATGACTTCACGCACATGTACCCAATCCGTAGGCAAGTCATTTTGTTGAAAAGCAGGATTATTTGTAAATATATCTTCTAAAATATATTCCAATGCCTCGAAACCCTCATTATTTTCTGCACTCACTTGCAAAAAATCAATAATAGGAAACTCTTTTTTCCATCTATCTTTATGATCTTTCAAAAAATCCTTTTGATTAGGTTTGTCTATTTTATTTTGTAACACCAAAATAGGACTTTCTTTGCCAAAACAATGGGCATATTCTAACCAATATTGTAGTTTTTCGTTGTCATATTGTTTATCTTCCCACGTATGAGATGCACAATTTTCATTGTCAAAATCCCAGACCAACACAAACAAAGCACGACTTTGCATAAACAAACGGTGTGTGGCGTGATACAAATCCTGTCCCGCAAAATCCCAAATATTTACCTCAAAATCTCCTAATATGCTACACAATATCTCGATAGCATGTGTAGAATTGTGTACTTTATTTATTACAAAATTCTCTTTTTCTTCTAATCTTCTCGCTACTTGTGTTTTGCCTACACTACCATTGCCCACCAAAATCAGTTTTACTTCTCTATTTTTTGTACTTCCCTTGGAAATTCCTTCTAAATAATCTCGTACTTGTTTTAAAACATTTTCACGTTTATTAAAAATTTCTTTGGGAATATTTTTGATTGGATTGTTATGCAATTCAAGTTTATTTAACTTTAGAAAGTGATTGAGAAAGTCTAAAGAAATATCCGAGATTTGATTAATTCCTAAATCTAAATTTGTTAAATTTGTTAAAGATTGTAAAAATGAAATATCAGAAATTTCATTGTTAGCTAAGTTGAAAACATTTAAATTCGTTAGAGACTGTAAAAAAGAAATATCTGAAATTTTATTACCCCATAAATTTAAACTTGTTAAATTAGGCAAGTTTTCTAAAATTATTTGTTCAATCTGTAAATATTTTAAATCTAATTCTTTAATATTCTCAAAGTTGAATAATTTAATAGATTTTAAAGGGTTATTGTTTATTCCCAGTGTTTGTAATTTTGATAAATTTGATAAAGAAATATCTGAAATTTTATTGTTACCTAAGTTTAAAACATTTAAATTCGTTAGAGATTGTAAAAAAGAAATATCTGAAATTTGATTATAACCTAAACTTAATTCTGTTAAATTTGTTAAAGATTGTAAAAAAGAAATATCTGAAATTTGATTATAACCTAAACTTAATTCTGTTAAATTTGTTAAAGATTGTAAAAAAGAAATATCTGAAATTTGATTATGACCTAAACCTAATTCTGTTAAATTCGTCAAAGATTGTAAAAAAGAAATATCTGAAATTCGATTACCATCTAAATTTAAACTCATTAAATTCGTCAAAAATTGTAAAAAAGAAATATCTGAAATTTGATTAACACCTAAATCTAAACTTGTTAAATTCGTCAAAGATTGTAAAAAAGAAATATTTGAAATTCCATTACTCCATAAATTTAAAGTAGTTAAATTTGTTAATGATTGTAAAGGTGAAATATCTGAAATTCGATTAATATTTAAATTTAAACTCGTTAAATTCGTCAAGGATTGTAAAAAAGAAATATCTGAAATTGGATTATTACTTAAATTTAAAATGATTAGATTTGGAAAGGATTGTAAAAAAGAAATATCTGAAATTCGACGACCAGCTATATTTAACCCAATAACGCCTTCGTTTTTATTAAGTAAACATGTTCCACTTTCTCTATTGTTTAAAATATCATCAACCTTGTAAGTTTCTTCAAATTTAAAACCTAGTATTTCTTCTAACTCAAGTATTTCTGCAGGTTTGCTCATAGTTTTTTATCTTTGTATTTTATGGCACAAATATAAGTGTTTTTTTTGAAAAAATGATATTTTGAGTTTTTTTGAAATAAATATTTTCCCTTTTTTTTATGATTTATCCGCATACAAAGTCTGCATTTCTACATATTTTTTATACATTCCTTGTTCGTTTTCCATCAAAGATTGGTGTGTTCCTCGTTCTATAATTTTGCCTTTATCCAAAACCAATATCAAATCTGCTCTTTGAATCGTACTCAATCGATGGGCAATCACCAAAGAAGTTTTATTTTTCATCAATTTTTCTAACGCATCTTGCACCAATCTTTCAGAATTAGAATCTAAGGCAGAAGTGGCTTCATCTAAAATCAAAATGGGCGCATTTTTGAAAACTGCTCTCGCAATCGCCAATCGTTGTTTTTGTCCACCTGCCAACAAATCGCCTCTATCTCCTACATTATACTGATATTTTTCTTCTTTTTCGATGATATATTCGTGTGCGTTGGCGATTTTTGCAGCAGTTTCTACTTCTTGTTGTTGTGCGTTATTTTTTCCAAAAGCAATGTTATTAAAAATCGTATCATTGAATAAAATTGAATTTTGGGTTACGATAGCAATTTGTTTTTCTAATGATTCTAATTCAATGTCTTTGATATTTTTTCCATCAACCAAAATACTTCCTTCTGTTACATCATAAAAACGAAGTGTTAAATCAGCCAACGTAGATTTTCCACTTCCTGACGCACCCACTAACGCAACGGTTTGTCCTTTTTTGATTTCAAAATTGATATTTTCTACTACTTTTATATCATTTGTATAAGAAAAAGCAACGTTTTTAAATTCAATTTTATCCTCAAAATTTTCTAAAATAAATGGATTTTCTACGTTTTCAATTTCATTTTTAGCATCTAAAATTTTAAATAATCTTTCTGCAGATGCCGAACCTTTTTGAAAATGGGTATAATGGGTGGTCATTTCTTTGATGGGGTGCAATAATTGCGAAAAAATAGCAATATAAGCAATAAAAGAAGCAGCCGACAAAGAAGATTTATCAGCAAAAATTAAACTACTTCCATACATCAAAATAATCATCACTAACATTACGCCTGTCAATTCTGAAAATGGCGAGGCTGCCTCTTGTGTTTTGACCATTTTCATATTGCTATCCACAAATTCTTTGACCAAAAATTTATATTTTTGTTTAAAATAATCAGTCGCATTATAAGATTTTATGACTTTTAAAGAGGTTAAAGATTCGTCCAAAATAATGCTCATATCTGCAAATATTTTAATAATTTTAGTGGACATTTTTCGCAATCTACGCCCCACAAACGCAATCAATCCGCCCATCACAGGCACAATCAACAACGTAAATAAAGTTAATTCCCAAGAAATAAACAATAAAGTTACCAAATAAATCAAAATTGTAATCGGATGTCTGAATAAAAAATCCCAAATACGTTTCATCATCGCTTCGGTTTCTGACGAATCTCCCATAAAAGAAGCCATCAAATCTCCTTTGCGCTGTCCCGCCACATATCCAATATGAAAATCTAAAATTCTATCGAATAAAGCCGTTCTTAAATTTCGAGTTACGTTATTTTTGACAGATTCACTCGAAAGCATAGACAAATATTTGAATAAATTAGACAAAAAAACGGAAGTAAGAATAATCGCACCCACAAATTGTAAGGCAGCCATTTTTCCGTGATTGAGCGTTATGAGAGCAAAATAATAGTTAAATATATTCAAAAAATATTTGACATCTCCATTAAATTGGGGTATTTCTTGAGTCATTTTCAATAATTCTGCTTGGCTCAAATTATTAAACAAAATACTCAACAAAGGCATCAATAAACCTAAATTTAAGATACCAAAAACAGTCGATAAAAAAGCACAAATAAAAAAACTAAGGCTATAAAAAGTATATGGGTGCGCATAAGATAGCACACGAAAGAGTGTTTTAAACATTTTTTAAGAAATAAATCTACAAATAATTGGGTGCAAATTTAGAGTATTTTTTTGGATTTTATAGTATTTTTTTGGAATATCTACTTTTTTAGTTTAAAATTGCAATGTTATAATAAGAATTTAGAGAGTATCCAAAAAGTAAATTACCAACTTAATATTAAGAAATTGGTTTTTTATTTTGAAATCTTCATATATAAAGCGTAGGCGTTAACGCCTACGCTTTATATGAAATTTTTCGGGCAAATATTTTCTATTTATTCCGTTATACATATAAAAAAAATCAAAAAAAAGAGCAAGATGGAAAAGAAAAAAATTATGTTAGATATGACTATGTTAAAACGTCCACATACGGGACTTGGACAATTTTCATTGTATTTAGGTAATTATTTATTAGAGATGAACGAAAGTAATAGTTATGAATATCATTTTTTATTGCATACACGCACCAAACCGACCATATTTAACAAACTGAGTTATACGCCTTGTTATTTTAATATTGTTCGAAAAAATATTCCTGTTCAATTAGCTACACATACTTTTAAAAAATATGATATTTGGCATACTTTATCACAACAATCTGCTTATTTTCCGTTGAATATGAATTGTGAAAGTATTTATACGATTCACGATTTGAATTTTTTGAAAGAAGAAAATCAACAATTTATCGATAAAAAAATGAAAATGATGCGAAAACAAATAGAAAAAGCATCAATTATTACTGCTATTTCGCATTATGCTGCGAATGATGTAGCCCAAAATTTTGATTTAAAAGGAAAAAAAATAGAAGTAATTCATAATGGCATCGAACTCAAAACGTATATCAATCCCAAAAAACCAAATTTTATTGCGGAAAATCAAAAATTTATATTTACGATAGGTTCGTTGATGGAAAAGAAAAATTTTCACGTGTTAGTGCCAATGATGAAATATATGCCTGATTATAAACTTATCATTGCAGGCAGGCGAGAAAAAGATTATATTTATACGATTCAAAACGAAATAAAAAAACATCAACTCGAAAATAATGTAATTTTAGCGGGAGAAATCAATGATGAAGATAGATTTTGGTTGTATCAAAATTGTGAGGCGTTTGTTTTTCCGTCTTTATTAGAAGGTTTTGGAATGCCGATTGTGGAAGCGTTATCGGTTGGAAAACCTGTTTTTTCGTCTGATGCGACAAGTTTGCCCGAAGTTGGCGGAGAATTGGTGGATTATTGGCATAATTTTGAGCCTGAAAATATGTATGAAGTATTTAAAAATGGCATCGAAAAAAGAAAAAAAGACGCATTATTTGCTGAAAAAGCCATTCGTAGAGCAAATGAATTTACTTGGAAAATTGCTGCAGATAAATATTTTGATTTGTATCAAAGGTTTTTAAAATAAGATATTTTTAGGGAATTATTACAAAGATAATGGTTCTTGGGAAATTTGTGCGGACAATAAAAATGTATTTTTTGAATTGCCTCCAGATTTATCTGGAGGACAATATAAAATTCAATTCTTGGCTTTAGCCGAAATTTTTATGTTTATTAAATGGATATTTTTCTATATTTTTTAAATAAAACGCTTTTTATATACAGACCAAAATCATCTCCACAATAATTTCCTAATAACCAAGATAATTTTGTGATACTATGAATAGAAATGGCATTTATGCCATTTATTCCAAAATATAAATTCAAAAAGTATAGAAATTTTGGCTAAAGCCAACTATTAAATTGTATGTTATCCCCCAGATAAATCTGGGGGCAATTCAGATAAATCTGGGGGCAATTCAGATAAATCTGGGGGCAATTCAAAATAAAGTATAATTCAAAGTAAAATATAATTCAAAAAATATATTTTCATTTGATTTTTTAATAATTTTTTAGTTATTCTATCAAAATAAAAAAAATATTTCTAAATTTGCACAAAAATTACCAAAAAATATTTTTTTATGAAACTTTCAGGTTTTTCTTATGTGCGCAATGGATTACAATTTGATTATCCTTTTTTACAATCAATTCAATCTATTTTACCTATTTGTGATGAATTTGTGATAGCGGTTGGTGACTCAACTGACGGCACACGCGAAGCAATAGAAAATCTTAAGTCTGATAAAATAAAAATTATTGATACTGTTTGGGATATGACTTTGAGAGAAGGTGGAAAAATATTTGCCCAACAAGCAAATATTGCCTTAGATAATATCACAGGCGATTGGGCGTTGCATATTCAAGCAGACGAATTGATACACGAAAGAGATATACAAAAAGTTCGAAAAACGATAGAAGAAAATCGAAATAATCCAACAATAGATGGATTTATTATGCCTTATTATCATTTTTATGGCAGTTATGATTATATCAGAAACACAAGAAAAGTGCATCGTTACGAAGTAAGAGTATTTAGAAATCAAAAATATGTGCGTTCTTATCGAGATTCACAAGGTTTTAGAATTTATAAAGATGCCGCAGATTATAATTTTGGCGAAGGAGCAAAAGGTACAAAATTGCGTGTAAAAGCATTAGAAACTTATATGTATCATTATAATTATGTCAGAGCGCCTAAAAATATGGTAGAAAAATCAGAATTTTTTGCCAGTTTTTGGGACAAAAAAGAAGGAACAGAAAGAAGAGAATTGAGCGAAGGACATACTTTTCCTTATGAAAGAGTAGATAAATTGGAAAAATTTAAAGATTCTCATCCTTTATTGATGCACGAAACTATCCAAAAACAAGATTGGAAATACGAATATGACCCTTCAAAATCTAATATGTCTTTCAAAGATAAAATACTCAATGGTATTATAGATTTGACAGGAATAAGACTTTTTGAATATAAAAATTATAAAAAGGTGTAAGAAAATAAGAAAAAATAGTTTTTTTTGATGCGTTTATAAGAATTTTTTTGAAGAAAATATTTCTTATAAACGTATTTTTTTATCAAAAATTACTCTACAATAATGCCGTGTTCTTTCCAAAATTCTGGCTCCCAATCATCAAAATCGTGACAGCCAAAAGGTAATTGAGAATGATTGAGTTTATACGTATAACTTGGATACATTTCGAAAGCAAATTGTATTCCTTGTTTGAATGTAGGAATTTTAATTTGTTTTGATTGATATAAATTGACCAAAACGCCAAAAAAAATATCTTCAGGAATATTAGATTGAATGATTTTTTGTATCCAATCAGGATATAATTTTACAATTTCTATCATTTTTTTGATATTTCGCAAACTAAAACCTCCGTTTCCTACTTTTTTATTCGACACATATCCTAATCTTAAATCAGATGCATAATTTTGTTTTTTGGCTAATTTATACATATATTTCATTGCTCTCAAATCATATTTTAGACTTTCCCACCAATTTTTGTGGCAATGAATCCAAGATGCCCCTATATAATCTAAGTTTTTTTCGCACCATTTTAATAGTTCATCTTTAAAAACATAGGCATCTAATTGATACAACAACATATATTCATACGCTAAAAATTTTTCATAAAAATCAGGAGATAACATCAAAGTATTATAACCTTTAATATTACTAAAATAATCAGCAGAAAAATAAACAACTTCATTATTTTGGATATAATCAGCCTCAAAATTGTCAGGTGCAACAAAAATAATTGGATAATTTCCTAAAATTTCTCTGCATCTTTTTAATGAAATTTGCTCTGATTTACTTAATATTTTTTTGTAAATAGGAATAATAATGACTGCTTTTTTCATGATTTTTTATGAATATATTTCTAATTTGCCAATAATATTTTTACCAATGCTTTCAAGTCAGTTTTTGCATGCCAACCTAAATTTTGAATAGTAGTTGGGTCAGAAATCAATTTTGGATATTCAGACTTAAAATTATTCAAAAAAATTACATTTTCTTCTAATGATAAATTGGTTTGTTGAAAACATTCCACCAAAAAATCCATAATGCTATACGTAATTCCTGTGCCAATAGTTGCCTCAAAAAAGTCATTTTGATTGATTAAAGTAAAAATTCCTTCTACAATATCTTCCGCAAAAGCCCATTCTTTTTGTACACTTGCATCTCCAATCGTTATTTTTTCTTCTTTACCCGCCAATATATTTTTGATTATATTGGTAATCATTTTACTCACGTGTGTAGCGTGTCTATGCGGACTTTCGTGATGAAAAAGATAAGCAACATACGTTTGAATACCTATTTTTCTAAAATATCGAGCCGCATAAACCGATTGTATTCGAGCAATCGCATACGCATTTGATGCTTCAAAAGCAGTTTTTTCTGAAATAGGAAGACCTTTATTTTCAAACTGAACGCCACTTCCTGTAATCATTACTTTGGTTTGTGGTGAATATTTTTTGACACTTTCCAAAATATTTAAAGTTCCTGTCGAGATAGTTTCGTGATTTTCAAAAATGGCTTCGTGTTTTGTGGTTGAGTTCGCAGCTAAATGAAAAATAAAATCAGGTTTCATTTTAACCAAATTTTCTACCAAATGTATATCCGATACACTTCCTTTGTAATCAAAATTATCAGAACGAGCAACTGTTATCGGAATAATATGTTGTTTTTTACAAAAATCAGTCATATAAATTCCATCTTGACCGCTTGCGCCAAATATAATTGCTTTTTTCATACTTTATTTGTTGATATATGTAGCCACTTCTTCTGCTAATTTTGGGTTAGGAATTTGGTTATATTTTCGTCTTAAAGCCATTCTAAAAATAACTTTAAATTTTTTAAATGGATTTTGTTTGCGTGTAAATAAAATAATTTTTCTATTTTTATACAACAACCAAAATAATTGAGGCACAAAATTTTTCGTTTTTTTCTGTTCAAATCCTTTGATTAAATTTTCTATTAGTAATTTATCTTCTTTATTTTTATACGCATCAAAAGAATTATAATTTTTTAATTTTATCATAATTTCTTTATATTCTTGATTTGTTTTAATAATTTGAAGTTGTTTTCTAATATTTCGGGCTGTAATAGTTTGTTGTTTGATACCTGAAATATCTGTAATATTTTTTTCGTGTTGTCTATATTGCACAAAAGTTTCAGGTAAATATTTAATTTTCCCAACAGCTAACGCTATAAACCCCATCCACCAATCATAAAACATATCAGTTGGAAAAGGAAAAATATAAGATAATAATTCTTTTTTACACAAAATAGTATGCCCCGAAACACAATTATCAAATATCAAACTTCGACAATTATCGCCTTCGTACATATTGATAATGGACGAAATATTTTTATTCAAATATTCCCCTTTTTGATTGATTAAAGCCGAATCGTGATAAATAATGAGATTATCTTCTATATTTTTTTGTTGAATTTCTAATTTTTGAGGCAACCAAATATCGTCTTGGTCTGCTATGGCAATCAAATCTCCTGTTGCTTTTTTCAGTGCCTTTTCAAAATTTTTGGTATATCCTATGTTTTTTTCATTTTTATAAATAGAAATATTTTCATATTTTTGTTGATATTGTTCTAAAATTTGCCACGTATTATCAGCAGAAACATCATCAACAATAATAATTTCTAAATTTTGATAAGTTTGTTTTAAAATAGAATTAAGTTGTTCCTCAATATATTTTTCTCCGTTATACGTACACATTACTACAGAAATAAGCGGCAATAAATTATTTTCTTTATTCATCTTTGGGTAAGATTTTATTTTTTGAATATTTTTGACAATATTTTATACGGATAAGTTATAAAAAATACTATTTTATATATTTTTTTTTTTCTAGCCTTTAACATTATCAAATACAACTCTAAAAAACTAAGATGTTTATTTTGTTTGTGATATTGTACTATGTATTGATGTAATTTAGTATATGTTTTATTGGCTTTTTTTCGCATAGAAGCCAATAAAGTTTCTCTATAATTTTGATAACTTGGTTTCAAATCTTGATGAAATTCATTTTTTGCATTTTCAAAATTTTTATCAAATATTTTTTTTAAACAATTTTTTACTTTATTGGTATCACAATCTACTAACTCTATAATATGTTGTGTGGGTAAATTCCACAAGGTATGTTCATGACAAAGTCCTGCATATAACGAGGATTTTTGAGTAAGTAATTGAAGTGTATTGATTTTTTTATTTGTCCATTCTGACGTAGAAAGCCAAGTAATTCCACTCGAACAGCCTATCAATAAAGTACAATATTTTAATAATTCTGCATTTTCTCTAAAACTTAATTTACTCGCATCTTTGATATGTGAATTGACGTTAGAAATATCATTTTGAGAAGAAAAAATAAAACATACATTCTTATAATTTTCCAAAATATACTCACTTACTTCGAGTGCAAAATCAAAATCGACAAAAGATTGTCCACTTCCTGGTGCATACTCAAACAAAATAATATGTTGATAAGAAGAAATATTATTTTGGTTAATAAAATTTGAAACATTTTCTACTTCTTTTTGACTCAAACAAATAACGGGGCTGACAGAAACATCAATTTTTTTTGGATATACATTTAATAATGATGAGCGAATTGTACCATCAAATCGATGCCAATTTTGGTTTGGAATTTGAGTTAAATAAATTTCATCAAATTCTCCTTCTTCTTTTTTACGTTTCGCCTCTGCTTCAAAAATATCCCAATTTTTATCATAATAATCCTTGTCTTCAATTTTTAATTCCCAAATAGCATCTATATCAGGATTGAGCTCGATAGCAGGTTTGTAGCGTGAAGAAATAGCCCAAGTAATATGACTATCAGGAAAATCTTTTTTAATTTGTTTAGCTAAAGCTGTAACGTACAAACAATCACCAAAACAAGCCAACTGTCCTATTAAAAACTTTTTCATCGTTGATTATTTTTAACTATTTCTATCAAAGTATTATTGATTTCGTCCATACATTGATTTCGTTCAAGATTTAGAATTGCTAATTTTTTGACTACCTCATTTTTTTGTTCATCAGGCACTTTTTCAAATTCATATACCTTTTCTTGTTCGTGCCAAAGCAAACAATTCACTTCTGCTAACTTACTAAATACCTCCGCAATACTTCCTTTGATATCTTGTGTTTCGTTTCCTTCTTTTTTATAGACTTTATTGGCAGAAAAAGAAAGTTTATCTATAGGAATATTACCCAAAATAGCATCATTTAGAAAAACATCAATTTCAAATTTTAGGCTTTTTTCTTGATTATTAAGACTTTCTAAACGCTGTTTTTCTTCTGTATGATATTGTTTTAGTTTAATGATAGTTAATTTATCACAAAGTGAACCTAATGTTTCAGCCATAATAGTAAAAGTTTTATTTTTATAAATATAAATATTTTTCAGGATTATCAAATTGTTCTTTTGCTACAAATATCGTATTGATATAAGTATCAGCATAAATAAAATAATTTTTAGTTAGCATAAAATCAATCAAATCATTTACTTTTCCTTTGATATGATTTTCGCTATATTGACAAGTTTCAACACAAAAAATAAAAGGTCGATATTTATCAAAATCAATACTTTTTAAAACTGCCAAATCAACTCCTTCCACATCAAGAGAAACAAAATGAGGGGCTTTATTATTAAAATATTTTTCAAAAATAGTATGTAATTTCACCAATGGAATTTGTAAAACTTCTTTGATTTTATGATTGCCATAACTTTCTCTTATGTTTGCTTCTTCTTTTGAAAGTGTACTCAAAGAAGGTTCATCAAATAAATAAAAATCAATATGAGGCGAATCATCAAGCCCAACAGCCACATTTAAACAACTATCATCAGGGCGAATTTTTTTGATATTTTCGCACATATATGGGTCAGGTTCTATACAAACGCCTCTTTTTCCTTGTAAATAAAATAAATAAGTATTATTACCATAGTTAGGCTGATTTGTGCCAATATCCAAATAGTTAAAGTCATTTAGTTTAATGGTTTCTATCAAAAAACGAATAATAGCGTCTTCACCTGCTTGTGAATAACTGCGAGGAATGTATTCATTTCTTTTTTTTGGAAAGAAGAATCTATAAGGAACTCTTACAATATTTTC
>JAAFJG010000004.1 GCA_013298075.1 Cytophagales bacterium
ATACGACAAACTTCCGTAACTATTTTTTAATATTTTACCTCAATAATATACCTTTGAAAAATAAAAAAATATCTATGTACTATTAAATAACACATTTATCGTAAATTCAAAATGTCATTCATATTGATACATTGATAACCATTTTTTTTTATAGAATAATTGAACATTTTTTTGATAGATTGAAAGAGTTTAATAATTTTTTGTATATTTGCAAATGATGTAAACAAAACTAAATATTTATACTATTCTTCATCAATTTAAAAACCAATAAAAAATAAGATGGCATACAATAAATTTAAAATAGAACATTTGAAAGATAAACTTAATCTTATTGTTTTGAATGAATATTGGCTCAATACTGATTTAAAAGAATTTGAAAAAGATACAATTTTGGATAGTTTGCTTTCTGAAGCGCCCTCATTATTTTTAGGTAGTAAAAAAGCAAGGTCTGAATTTATTGTTACGCCTGTTTTGCAAACATTGAGTAGAAAAAATAAAGGCAAAATTACTATATTTTCGGGTTATGAATTTAATATCGATAAAAAAATAGAACTAAATGGTTTTTGTGATTTTATCTTATCTGCTCCCGCAACGAATAGTTTTGTATTAGAAGCACCTACTTTTTTTGTAGTAGAAACCAAAAAAACAGATATTAATGATAATGCTATTGCTCAATGTGCCGCTGAATTATATGCTGCACAAATTTTTAATACCCGAAATAATAAACCACAAAAAGCCGTTTATGGTACTGTAACTTCTGGCTATAGTTGGATTTTTTTAAAACTCGAAAATCAAACTTTACGCATTGATCCAGACCCTCGTTATCTTTCTTTTACAAACCCATATCAAGTATTGGCAACATTACAAGAAATTTTAAATATAAGTTTATAAATAAAATAAAACATTGATAATCAATATTTTATATAATAAATCAATGTTTTTTTTGATAGATTGAAAAGAGTTTAATAATTTTTTTGATAGATTGAAAAGAGTTTAATAATTTTTTTGTATATTTGCAGAGTGTATAAATTCTTTGTAAAAAGTAAAAATAAAAATTGTGTAATATTACATTTGCAAAAAAATAAATAATATTTATAAATCCAATATGGACTTCAAAAAATATAAATCTATTGATGAGGTGGCTATTAAATTTCAACTTTCTATCAAAAAAGAGGAATTTATTACCAACATTCCACCTTTGGCAATGCCTGACCTACTGAAAGCAGACTTGCAATATATTACGCTTAACTATCCTTACAACGTTTCGGAGGCAGCAATAAGAGAAACTATTTTATTTCCAATTTTAAAGGAAGTTTGGAAAAGATACGACCAAACTTTGATGCTTTGGGCAAATAAAAGCATATCGTTTAGCAAGGAATTGTCGGGTATGCCTGATTATGTAGTAGCAAAGCAATCTCACTTAGGTAAAATTGTGTTTGGTAGTCCACTTTTGGCGGTAGTAGAAGCGAAAAAAGATGACTTTGAAGGTGGTTGGGCACAGTGTTTATTAGAAATGTACACCATTCAAAAAATCAATAATAATCCTAATTTGCCTGTATTTGGCATTGTAAGCAATGGTGATAATTGGCAGTTTGGTAAATTAGAAAATACTCAATTTACTGAAAATACAAGTGATGCTTTTTTGCAAGAAATGGATAATTTATTTTCTACTCTTATTTTTTTCTTCGAACTCTGTCATCAAAATATCTCAAAACTTTAAATTTTTTATTCATTTGGCATTGATAATCAATGTTTTATAGGATAAATTAACATTTTTTTTGATAGATTTTGGTATTTTGAATAGTTATGTTTATATTTGCAAAGTACTATATCAACATAAATCCTATAAAAAAATGTTAGGAAATCTAGACAACGAAGTTATTTTTAAAAAAGCCTTTACAAATAAAATTGTATTTAAGGCTTTTGTGCGTGATATTTTGGGAATAGAAGTGGAAGTAGATAAAATTGAAACCGAAAAAAAATTTGACCCAAAAATTGGTTATGTAGATTTTGAATTAGATATTTTTGCAGAAACTACCGATAAACGCATTTGCATAGAAATTCAAAGAGTGGAATATGACCACCATTTTGATAGATTTTTGCATTATTTTTTGATGTTGATTGCAGAACAACAAAAGAAAGCAAAAGACTATAACATTGATTTGACTGTCTATGTGATTGTCGTTTTGACTGCACCTTACACCATTAGTGATAAAAATGGTAAAGCAATTTTAGACGAAGTTTTATTACTCAATCTCAATCCACAAACATTAAAAGGTGAAATAAGAGATTTATTTGGGCATAAATTTGTTTGCCTAAACCCAAATCACCCCGAACAAGACACGCCTCAACAAATTAGAGATTGGTTAGATTTGATTTATCAATCGATTCATAGTCCTGAAAGACCTGTTTTGAATACTGATAATGAAGGTATTAAAAAAGCAATAGAATTGATAAGTTTTGAAAATCTTACACCCGAAGAACGTACACAAGCCAAAAATAAAGAAGCAACAAATTCATAGTCCTGAAAGACCTGTTTTGAATACTGATAATGAAGGTATTAAAAAAGCAATAGAATTGATAAGTTTTGAAAATCTTACACCCGAAGAACGTACACAAGCCAAAAATAAAGAAGCAACAAGAGTAACAATAGCAAAAATCGAAAATAGAAAGGTTTTTGAAATTGCTAAAAAAGCAATCAAAAAAGGCTTCGATAATCAAACTATTGTAGATTTGACAGATTTAACCATCGAACAGATAGAACAACTACGAAGTGAAAAGGAATAAAAACTGTATTAAAAACCAAATAAAATTATGCTTGGCAACCTAGACAACGAAGTTATTTTTAAAAAAGCCTTTACAAATAAAATTGTATTTAAGGCTTTTGTGCGTGATATTTTGGGAATAGAAGTGGAAGTAGATAAAATTGAAACCGAAAAAAAATTTGACCCAAAAATTGGTTATGTAGATTTTGAATTAGATATTTTTGCAGAAACTACCGATAAACGCATTTGCATAGAAATTCAAAGAGTGGAATATGACCACCATTTTGATAGATTTTTGCATTATTTTTTGATGCTGATTGCAGAACAACAAAAAAAAGCAAAAGACTATAACATTGATTTGACTGTGTATGTGATTGTCGTTTTGACTGCACCTTATACCATTAGTGATAAAAATGGTAAAGCAATTTTAGACGAAGTTTTATTACTCAATCTTAATCCACAAACATTAAAAGGTGAAATAAGAGATTTATTTGGGCATAAATTTGTTTGCCTAAATCCAAATCACCCCGAACAAGATACGCCTCAACAAATTAGAGATTGGTTAGATTTGATTTATCAATCGATTCATAGTCCTGAAAGACCTGTTTTGAATACTGATAATGAAGGTATAAAAAAAGCAATAGAATTGATAAGTTTTGAAAATCTTACACCCGAAGAACGTACACAAGCCAAAAATAAAGAAGCATCAAAAATTGTTTTTGCAAAAATGGAACTTAAAGCAAAACAAGAAGAAAAACTTGAAATTGCTAAAAAACTCATTAAACGAGGTTTATCAAATGAAGAAATTTCAGAAGACACAGACTTAGCCATCGAACAAATAGAAAAACTACGAAATGAAAAGGGATAAAAAATTATTTTTCTTATTTTATAAAACATTGATAATCAATATTTTATAAAATAAATTAACATTTTTTTGTATTAAATTTGGTGTTTTAAATAGTTGTGCTTATATTTGCAGAGTGTATTAGTTTTTTATAAAAAGTATAACTAAAAATAAATAATAAATGATATTTATAAATCCATACGAAGTTTTAGAACTCACTACCCCTGATAATAATGAAGTAAAAAAAGCTAAACGCAGGAAGCTAACTGAATTTGATTTGTCAGATGATGGAAGCGTTGAGTTTAAAAATGTCAAAATTCATAAAGCAGACTTTTTGAAAGCTATTGACGAATTAGATAATGAACAGAAAAGTCAATTTTATTGGAGTATTAAAAATAACATCGAACTAAGTAACTTTCTTCTTTTGGGCGATACTTGGTTTTTTACCAACTATCAAATACAACGTATTTTTAGCAACCCTGATTTTGTTGAATTTATAAGTCCTTATTTTGCTTATCAATATAACAAAGTTATTTTTGAAACTTTTAATGAAGGTAATATTAACCTACTTAAAAAACTTGTTGCAAACCCTATTTTAACTGGCACAACCCAAACTGATAAAGCATATCAAAGTCTAAGAGAATTTATCAATACACAAATTCAGGATTTAAATGAAATAAGGACAGATATTGAAAATGAAGAAACACACTATGACGAAGATAATGCAGAAGAGGTTTTTTCAGATTTACAACATATTATAAATACTAATATTTATAATATGTTGCCTATTTATTTTCAATCACAACGAAATGATATTGCACAAAAATTACGAAATATTTCAGTTGCAGTATTCAATAATTTGAATAGCTCAGAAGTTGCCTTAAAAATTATAAAGTTTGCTTTACAACTAAACATAAACAACTTAACAAAGCAAAATATTGAAAAAGACTATAACCAAATTGAAGCAATCCATAAAGAAAGAGCAGAAGCCGAAAAATACGCTCCTTTGCTTTTAAAATATGCTTCGGTTCTTCGTCATTTGCAAGAGTGCATGCAAAATGCTAAAAGTATCAAGAATATAAGTAATTTTGTTTCAAAAGTAAACGCCATTATAAATATTGATGATTTAAACAAACAACCTGATGTTTTCAATGAAATAAGAGGGCAAATAGCATTATCAATTAGGGCTTTATCTATTACAATTTTTAATGAACATAATGACCTTGAAATAGCAACACCATTAATTAAAATTGCACAAAAAATAAATGTTGTAGATAATGAAATAAAACAACTTATTAGAGAAGCAGCAAATGATTTAGAGGGTATTGTTCAAAAAAGAATAACACAGCAAAAAAAAGAGTTGAATGAAATTAGTAGCATATTTTCTAATATCCATTATCAAATACGAAACTCTGACGTAACCAATATTAACCAAGACAAAGTTTTAAAAATATTCAGTGATATTCTTACAAGAGAGCGAGTGGATTTTATTGCTAACTCAACTAATTTTTCTAATTTACAAGAAGAAATTTTTGGACGCTGCAAAGATATTGCTTTAAAATTAGAAAAAAAGTATTCTTTGGCTATCATAGATCATATTAGAAACATTGGCAAAGAAAATCAAAAGCTTGCTAATCGTATTAATGAATTCAAAGCAGAACAAGAAAGTCGAGGTTTTTGGGGGTTTGTAAACAATTTATTCAAATAACAATTAAGCAATATAAATTACTAATTCTTTTAAAATATGCAGACATATAAATTACCCAAAGAATACGAAGTGTATCTTAATATGCTCAATCAAGTATTCGAGATGGAGAAAAAATTGGAGAAAATCCAAGAAACTAATAGCATCTCTCGTAATCTCACAAGATTAAAAGAAATGTTTGAGCAAAATCTACCCTTTGAAAATGGTTTTGGTCTTGTTATTCATAATCCTATAGGCGAGGATTACAATCAAACTAGGCTCGATTGTGAAGCAAATATAGCAGGAGAAAGTACTGAAAATTTGGTTATTATAGAAGTAATAAGACCAATCATCAGGGTTAAACAAGGCGGTTTAAATCAAATTGTTCAAAAAGCAGTCGTTGTAGTACAATCTAAAAACTCTATTTCTTAACTCAATAGTAACATCACGATTATGGAAAATATGATAAACTTCGGTATTGACTTGGGTACAACAAACTCAGTAATTGCCAAATTTGTAAAAGGTGAAGTGCAAGTTTTTACCAATCCTACTGATTTCGGCAGAAATACTTTGCCTTCTGTTATTGCCTTTCGCAAAGATCGAATCTTTGTAGGCTCAAAAGCCCAAGAGTTTGCGGAGAAAGACCCAAAAAATGTACTTTCTCGTTTCAAACGTAAAATGGGAACTTCTGAGAGTTACAAAATTCCTGTACTTAACCAATCTAAAACTCCTATTGAACTTTCTGCTCAAATATTGAAAGAGTTGAAAAACTTTATTCAATCAGGCGAAGCATTAGATAGTGTTGTGATAACTATTCCAGCGTCTTTTGACACCATACAATCAAATGCAACCAAAGATGCAGGATTACAAGCAGGTTTCAAACAAGTAATTTTATTGCAAGAACCTATTGCGGCAAGTTTGGCGTATGCTAACAAAAAGAAAGACAAAGAATTAGCAGATGGGCAATGGTTAGTTTATGATTTGGGCGGTGGTACTTTTGATGTTGCCTTAGTAAAAATCAAAGAAGGGGAAATGAAAGTGCTTGACCACGAAGGTGACAACTTTTTAGGTGGGACGGACTTTGACGATGAAATAGTACGTAAATTGATTGTTCCTAAATTAGAAAATGCAGGTAGTTTTTCAAACTTGGAAAGTCAAATGACGAGTGCATCAGGCAAATATAATGGAAAATTTTTAGCCTATCGTTTTTTAGCAGAAAAATTGAAAATTGCTTTATCTTCTCAAACTTCCGAAGAGATAAATGTACAAATTACAGACGAAGATGGAAATGATATAGACGAGTATATTAGCATTTCTCGTTCAGAGTTTGAGAACATCATAAAATCAAGCGTGGATACTACTATTGAAATGGTTAAAAAAATACTTGTTCGTAATTCTTTGGGTGCAAAAGATTTACAATTTGTTTTAATGGTAGGTGGTTCTACTTTCATTCCTTTTGTTCGTAAAAGGGTTGAAGAAATGCTACAAATTCCTGTAAATTGTGATATTGACCCAACAACCGCAGTGGCTATTGGTGCAGCTTATTATGCAGGCACGAAACAAAAATCTTTTGAAAAAGACGAAAAAAAGAAAAAGAATGTAAGTCTCAAAGTAAAAATGGCTTATGAAAAAGCAAGTAAAGAAAAAGAAGAATATTTTGCCGCAAGAATTGAGGGTAATACAGAAAGTTTAACCTATCGTATTACAAGAGAAGATGGAGGGTTTGACACAGGATTAAAACCACTATCAAAACAAATAAATGAAGATTTACCACTTGTGGAAAATGCTTATAACTTCTTTAAATTTGTCGTTTATGATAACCAAAACAATATAGTAGAAACTGATGCTGAACTGATAGGTATCAACAGTGGATATGGTATTACAGGACAGCCCCTACCTAATGATATTTGTCTTGAAGTTGATGATTTAGAATTAGGAAGAACAAGACTTGAATTAGTTTTTCAAAAAAATTCAGTTTTGCCAATTCGCAAAACAATTACAAAACCTTTAAATAAGACACTTATAAAAGGTTCCAAAGAAAGTGTAAGAATTTCGATTTTAGAAGGCTCACATTTAGCACTACCTGAAGCAAATCTTAGCATTGGTTTTTTAGAAATGAAAGGAAATCAAGTTGTTAGGGATATTTCAAAAGGTTCAGATATTGAAATTACAGTTGAGATTTCTGAAAGCAGAGATTTGACTATATCTGCCTATTTAACAATGGCAGACCAAGAATTTAAACAAATCTTCAACCCAAAAGAAAGGCATACACCTATTAGCGTTTTAGTTGAACAGGTTGAAGAACTTTCTGAAAAATTAGAAACGGAAATTTTAGAAGCAACCGAAAGGGAAGATTACGAAACCGCTAAAAATTTGCAGTCTTTGAAAAAGCAAATGAATGAAATTCAAACTCAAAGTGAAAAACTAAGTGAAGATGATATTACAGATAATCGTTATCAATTAGAAGACCGCAAACGAAAAATTGCACAAGAGATAGACAGCGCAACCAAAGACAAAAGAACACAAGTTGCTAAGAGCAATTATTTGGAAATAAAGGAAAGATGTGCAGAACTTGTTAATAACAATGGTAATGACTACGAAAGGAAAGTTCTTAACGACATAGTTTCTCGTGAAAAGGCTTTTTTAAGTTCAAGTAGTCCTTTAAAAATTCAAGAAGCAACAGATGAACTGCATACATTGATTATTCAAATTCTTTGGCGAACACCTGAATTTATTGTCAGCATATTCAGAGATCTTGCACAAAACGAACGAGTACGAATGAATGATCAACAACAAGCAAGTATGTTAATAGACGCTGGTTTAAAATCAGTCAAAGAAAATGATTGGGAAAAATTAAGTGAAGTAAATCAACGACTACTTAATTTATTGCCTAAGTCTGTTCAAGATCAAGTTAAACAAGGTAAAATTGGTTTCTAATATGAAAAACGTAGAATTTAGAAAAATCCTTTTTAAAGGTGCATTTTCTGTAATGGCATGTGATGGTGAAGTGGCAGAAAGTGAAGTGGCAGAAATGAAAGAAATGCTTATCAACTCTCCCTATTTTGACAGTTTAGACCATGAAACAGAGTTAAAATTAGCATTTGCAGACTTAAAACTGAATGGAACAAAGTCTATTCAAATGTTTTTTCAGACTTTGGAAAATTCCGATTTGTCAGAACGTCAAGAGTTACAAATGGTGGAAGTACTTATAAGAATGGTACAAGCAGACAATAAAGTAGATGATAATGAACTTATTTTTATGCACAACATTAAAAGTAGGCTTAAAAAACTTTCAGACGAAAAATTGATTGTACATTTCCCAAGACATATAGATATTTTGCTGGATTTGGGAAATTTTAGTAGTAAACCATTACAAAATAACTTGGAAACAATAAATTTGAACGCATTCGGAAACTTAAATCTAACCGAGTAAAATAACAAAATAGTTAAATTTAACAACATAATTTATTTACATTTTAATGACTTCTTACAAAAGTCATTAAAATGCAAATACTTCCTTGTTTACGATAAAAAATAAGATACTTTATAATTTTACTTAAGTAAAATATTTAAAATTTTTGACTTGGTTTCGTAACCATTTATACTAAATTCGTAAAAATTTAAAAAAATCTTCCCCCTCAAAAAAAAACTAATTTTTGTAATTTTTAACCAAAAACAAATACAAATACATTAAAAAATAAAAATAAAATGTCAAATCACGTCATTCAAACTACTGACATTTCCCGAACATACGTCATGGGTGATGAACAAGTAAACGCATTAAAATCAGTAAGTATCAATATAAAAAGAGGAGAATATGTGGCTTTTATGGGTCCTTCTGGCTCAGGAAAATCTACTTTGATGAATATTATTGGCTGTTTAGATACGCCTTCAGGAGGACAATATGTCCTGAATGGAAAAGATGTAAGCGATATGAGTGAAAATGAATTGGCAGAAGTACGCAATCAAGAAATAGGCTTTATTTTTCAAACTTTTAATTTATTGCCTCGCCAAAGTTCGTTAGAAAATGTGGCTTTGCCGCTTATTTATGCAGGTTATAACAAATCGCAACGAACCGAAATGGCAATGCAAGCACTCAAAAATGTAGGACTCGAAAACAGAGCAAAACACAAACCCAACGAACTTTCTGGTGGACAAAGACAAAGAGTTGCCATTGCACGTGCTTTGGTAAACTCGCCGAGTATTTTGTTGGCTGATGAACCTACAGGAAATTTAGATACCAAAACTTCTTACGAAATTATGGATTTATTTGAGGAATTATACCAAAAAGGAAACACAATTATTATGGTAACTCACGAGGAAGATATTGCTCATTATGCTCATAGAATTGTACGTTTAAGAGATGGTTTGGTCGAAACAGATATCATCAATGAAAACGTAAAACAAATTATCAAATTAGAAAAATCATAAATAAAAATAAAAAAAACCGCCAAATTTTAAAAATTTAGCGGTTTTTTTTGATTGAGAACTAAAATTCTATCACCATTTTTTCATTATTGAATGATACATCTTGATACGGAAGTTTTTTAATTGTTTTCGAAAAATCTTCAGGATATTCCCAAGGGTCAAAATTAGAAATAGGAATTACAAAATTATAATCTAATTTTTTGAGTGATTTATTTGCAGGAAATCCGTGCCAAAAAATACGAATTGTTTCAAAATGTGTGCTATAATTCCCCTCTACTTTGCTTATTTCTAAGGTTTGTTTTGTATCATCATATTCAAAATAACGGCGATAAAAATCATTATTTTGATAATTTGTACTCAAACCATCGTCTTCATAATACAAAAATTTTTCGTTATTTTTACCTTTATATACGTGAACTTCTAAGGTTTTTGAAGGTTTTTGTGAAGTATTTGAAACAGCATTTTGGGTCAAAACAATGCTGCCACCTCTGACAAAAATAGGCAATTTATCATTTTTCACTTCCATAAAAAATTCCTGTTCGCCCTCATAAAAACTATCATTAAACATATCAAACCAAGTTCCTTTGGGTAAATATAATTTATGAATTTCACGCTCAGAAGTAATCGCACAAACCATCAAAGATTGCCCAAAAAAGTATTGATTTTGATAATTTCCCTCATAAATTTTATCATCAAAAGGATAATCAAACGCTAAACTTCTTTGAATAGGCATACCATTTTGCGTGGATTCATAAAAAGTACTATACAAATAAGGCAATAATTTATACCTTAATTTGATATAATTTCGAGCAATTTCTTCTGTTTCTTCTCCAAAACTCCAAGGCTCTGCATCTCTCGAATTGATCATCGTATGACACCTAAAAAATGGCGAAAAAGCACCAATAGCAATCCATTTATTAAAAATTTCTTTCGTACATTCGCCCACAAAACCACCTACATCTGCTCCCGAAAAAGCCAAACCTGACAAACCCATACTATTCAAAAGCCTCACATCACCCAACATATTTCGGTCTTCTGACACATTATCGCCTGTCCAAACGGCTGCATATCTTTGGATTCCTGAAAAACCTGCCCTTGTCAAAACAAATTGTCGAAGATTGGGGGCAAATTTTTTCGCACCCTCACGCGTAGCACGTGCCATTTGCATACCGTATATATTGTGTGCTTTTCTGTGCGTAGTAGGATTTTCATCATAATTAAATTCGGTAATATCAGGAAAATCTTTGCCCCAAACCGCAGGTTCATTCATATCGTTCCAAAAACCTGTCAAGCCAATTTTTATCAATTCTTCAAAATATTTTCCCCACCATTCTCTTGCTTTTTTGTTCGTAAAATCAGGAAAATGACATATTCCAGGCCAAACTCCGCCTTCGTATAATTCGCCATCAGGATATTTCACAAAAATATCAGCGTTTTTTCCTTCTTGATAAGGAATATAATTTTCTTCTTTTTTAATACCAGGGTCTAAAATTACTACACTTTGAAAACCTTTATTTTTGAGTGTTTTGAGCGTTTTTTCAGGATTTGGAAAGCGTTTTTTATCCCACGTAAACACTTTGTATTTTTCCATATAATGAATGTCAAAATACAAAACATCACAAGGAATGTCTTTTTTTCGAAACGTATCTGCCAACGTCAAAATTTCATTTTCAGGATAATAACTATAACGACATTGCTGAAAACCTAAACTCCAAATTGGTGGTAATTCTATTCTTCCTGTCAAATGTGTATATTTTTCGAGAATTTCTTTGGGCGTTTTTCCGTAGATAAAATAATATTTCATTTCTCCACCTAACGCTTTAAAATAACTATGTCGATGCGAAGCCGCACCAAAATTAAAGACAGATTTATAGGTATTATCAAAGAAAATTCCGTACATTTTATTGGGTCTTATGCCCATAAAAAATGGAATGGACGCATACAACGGGTCAGAATCAGGACTATATCCAAAAGCATCACTATTCCAATTGACATAATAATTACCACGTCTATCTAAGTTGCCATTTTTTTCACCTAAGCCCAAAAATCTTTCATTTTTTTGCAATTTTTTATACGCAGTAACTTCTTTTCCATACCAAGAAATACCAAAATCATCTTCATTGATGACTTCATTTTCATTGTTTAAAAAAACGAATCGAAGCGGATTTTTTTCGATTTTTAAAGTTAATTGATTTGTTTTGATGAGATAATAATCTTTTTCTTCTGATGTTTTTGTCTCAATTTTACTTTTTGAATTGATGACGCTATAAGAAAAATTATCCCAATTTTCATTGGTTTGTTTGGCAGTTATTTGAAAAATATTTTCCTCAAAAACAGTTATTTTTACTTCACCTTCTTTGGTTTTGCAAGTAAAAATTTGGTTATCTTCTTGAAATTCAATGATTTCAGATAAAAAAATTTGTTCTGTATTGTTCATTTTTTATTTTTTTTATTTATTAAGGAACGTCTAAAAAATAAGCTACCCAACTACAAAAGTTGTTTTTAGTTTCCTGACCTTTGGCTAATTTTTGGGGTTATTTAGTAATTATACTTTCATTATTTTACTTGCTTTTGCTCCCAATTTCATAGCAAAAATACAAAAATATAATGCAAAAAACAAATATATTTCAAAAAAATACTCCCTAAAAGAAAATAAAAATATAAAATAGTTAAAATACTAAATAACTCCTATAATATTAGCCAAAGTATCTGCGTGCTAAAACAATATTAAAATTAGTAATTTTATTAAATTAGTAAAGAAACTCACTAAAATAGAAAAGTTTTTTTTTAGTTTTAGCAATAACTAAACCAATTAGTTTTCTTTTTTTGGAGTAATCGAAAAAATATCATTCATATAAAATATATTTCTTTCTTATTTTTTTGTACTTATTTAAAGAATTTTGCCAGGTTTTACGAATTTGTTTTTCATTCCAACCTGCTTCTATTTGTTTTCTTAATATATCTGTTCCCGCCAAAGTATTAAAAAAAGGATTAAAAAACTTAGTTTTATCGGTTGTTTTTTGGTAGGCTTTGAGTAAATAAACCAACGTAAATTCATTTTTTGGTTCGATATTCTGTAAATTTTCGCCATAGCAAATCTGATTTTCGTGTATTGGTTTTTTAGACATTCCCTCGATACTTTTGGGAATAAATGTAAAATTACCCAAATTTTTATCTAATCCGCCCCACACTTGAAAAGGAAAGAAAGTGCCACGTCCCACGCTAATATTCGTTCCTTCGAATAAACATAAAGAAGCATACAAAGCAATAGAGGCATCATTGGGCAAATTGGGCGATGGTTTGATAGGCAAAGCATATTTTTTTTGATGCATATAATTTTTTATTTTGATAATGGTTATATGCGCCTGCAAGTTGTTTTTCAACCATTTTTCGCCATTGATCATCTGTGCTAATTCGCCTATGGTTAAACCGTGAACGACAGGAATTGGGTGCATTGCTACAAAAGAACTTGTCTTTTCGTCTTTTATCCAACCATCAACATAACTTCCATTCGGATTAGGTCTATCTAAAATCACTAATTTTTTTTGATTTTCTGCACAACTTTCCATCAGATAATGCAAAGTACTGATATATGTATAAAATCTCACGCCCACATCTTGCATATCAAAAACAATCACATCAATATTTTCTAAATGCTCTTTAGAAGGTTTTTTATTTTTTCCGTACAAAGAAATAATCGGAATATTTGTTTTTTTATCTATGCTCGAATTGATATTTTCGCCTGCATCTGCTTTGCCACGCAAGCCATGTTCGGGTACAAAAATGGCTTTTATATCTATTCCTATGCTTTTTAATGTATCAATCAAATGCGTATTATCGAGAGAAGAAGTATGATTGACAGCCAAACCTACCTTTTTATTTTGTAATAAAGGTAAATATTGTTCGATTTGATAGATGGCAGGGAGAATTTTTTCTTGATTGAATATGTTTTTAGTGGCAAAAGAAGTTTTGTTCGTATTTAGTTGTATTTTAAAATAATAAAAATGCGTAAAATATCCTATACACATCAACATAGCCAATGCAATTGGATATTTAATAGACATAAAAAAATATTTATTCATTTGTATTTTCATTATTATCATCTAACAAAATTCCTTTATATTCTAAAAAAGCACCAATAGCAATCACACTATCTTCATATCCAAAATGAGACAGAGTAATTCCTAATTCATATTTTTTATTGTCAAATTCTATTCCAAATCTAAAATATATTTCTGGTAATACTTTATTAGATTTTTTTAAATGCTAACCAAAAATTGACAAAAACACTAAAAATTCGAGAAAAAAAGAAAAAAAATCCGCTTTAATCCGCTAAATCCGTGTTATCTGTGTGCCAAAATATCTATCATTTAAAAAAACTAATATAAGAAAATAAACAAAATTTCAAAATTTATCAATTACATTCTTTTTTCTATCAAAATTATCACTAAATTTGCACCTCAAAAAAGAAAAGTAGTATTTTTTACCATTCCTACTTTTTACTTTATCCACTTAAAAAAGCAAAAAAGATGGTTTACGTTTCAAGAAAAGAATATTTTAATGCAGCTCATAAACTTTATAATGAACATTGGACAAAAGAACAAAATGAGGAAGTCTTTGGGCTTTGTGCCAACGAAAATTGGCACGGACATAATTTTGAACTCATTGTAACTATCAAAGGAACAACCATTCCAGAAGTAGGTTGGGTAATGGATATGAAAAAATTAGGAAAACTTATCAGAGAAAATATTACTGATAAATTAGACCATCGAAATCTAAATCTTGATGTAGATTTTTTAAGAAATATTCAACCTACTTGCGAAAATATAGTCGTCAAATGTTGGGATATTTTGTTTCCTTTAATTCCAATTCATTCAGAAAATCGGGCTACTTTATATTCCATTCAATTACACGAAACGCATAAAAATTTTGTGGAATATAGAGGAGAAAATGGGTAAAAATTGTTATTTTTTGTGAATAAGTGTTAATATTAGTTAAATAAGACTTAATTGCGTAATTTTTTTTGTTTTTTGTAACAAATTAGGTACTTTTGCAGTTATATAATCAAAAGCCACTAAATTTTTTTAATCTATGAAAAATATAATTACATTCGTGTTGTTAATTTGGATATTGGTACAAACCACTTACTCTTACGCATATACGATATATCCGCCTATAAAAAAAAATAATTTATCAAATATTTTGTTGAATGAAGATAAATATGATTTGTTATGGCAAGAAGAAATTTTACACGAAGAATCAGGAATTAAAGTAAACAAAATTTATCCAAATCCCGCCAGCGATTATGCGTATATTGATTATCAAATAAGCGAATCTATCAAAGCAAAAATTACAGTGCGTAATTTATTGGGTCGTATAGTAGGTGAATATGATTTATCAAAACAAGAAAATCAAATCAAAATGAATGTAAGTGATTTAGAATCAGGCGTTTATTTTTATACTTTGTCTATCAATGGTAAATCAATCAAAGCAAAAAAATTGATAGTTGAACATAAATAGAAGTTTCTATTCAAAGATTTTTTAGTATCAATGCGTAATTTCTTTACGCATTTTTTTTATACTTTTAAACCTTTTTATATTTTTTTTGTTTTAATTAGAAAAACGTAATGATGGAAAATAATATTATTTTGTTTGATGGAGTTTGTAATCTTTGCAGTGGCGTAGTGAAATTTATCATTCAAAGAGATAAGAAAAAAATATTTCAATTTGCGTCTTTGCAATCAGAAATTGGACAACATTTTTTGAAGAAATTTAATTTATCAACTAATGATTTTAATTCATTTATATTTATAGATAATGAAAAACATTACATTAAATCTACGGCGGCTCTCAAAGTCTGTCAAAAATTAGGTAGATTTTGGTATATTTTGTATTTATTTATCATCGTTCCGCCTTTTATTCGTCATTTTTTTTATGATATAATTGCTCAAAATCGTTATCGATTATTTGGAAAAACTGATTCTTGTTTAATGCCAAGCCAAGAATTGAAAGAACGTTTTTTGAAGTGATTTTTTGGGTTGTATGTATTTATTTCGTCCCAATCTCTATCGTATCACCAAAAAATTTTGGTTGGCTATTCCATATAAAAATATCTAAAATAGTTTGCACACGTGCCAATCTTTCTCGCAAATAAGTTTTAGAACCATAATACCAACTCACACCTCTCGCATTGAAACCAATCGCATTTATTCCTCTTTGTTGGGCAATAAAAACGGCTCTTTCATTATGAAATTGTTGAGAAATAATCACAAAAGTATCTTGCCCAAAAACCTTGGAAGCACGAATAACAGAATCCAATGTTCTAAAACCTGCATAATCTAAATAAATTACTTCTTCGGGAATATTATATTTTAGCAATGCTTTTTTCATATCCATCGGTTCGTTATAATCTACCATTCGATTATCACCACTGACAATAATATATTCTATTTTTTTGGCTTTATATAACGCAACTGCGGCTTCTATTCTATATTTAAAAAATAAATTTTCGTATCCATTTTTTACTTTTTTGCTTGTGCCTAAAATTACGCCTACTTTTTTGAAAGGTATTTTTTCTACGTCTGAAAAAAGCATAGTATTTGTACTATTGATAATGTATAATTCAATTATCAATAAAAATAATAAAAAAGATAAAAAGGTAATTCCTATCCATTTTAACCAAAAAAATATTTTTTTGGAATTTTTAAACATACTTTTTATAGAATATTTTTTATAGAATACTTTTTATAGAATACTTTTTAGAGAGTAGTTTTTTAGCATTTTTTTAACATTCAAAATTACGATTTTTTTTATAAATAAACAACAAAATCATAAAAAAAAACAAAAAACTGACACTTATTGATAAAGTTGTCAGTTTTTTGAGGTAAAAGTTTTTACACTTTGATAAGGACATTTCTTTTATGTTTAGAATAGTGTTATAAAATTCCTTCAAGGTTTTTAAAACCTTGAAGGAATAATAAAATAAATATTTATTTACAAAATTAAAAAGTCGTTATCAAACTAATAACATTTTATAAAAAAAATATTATCCAATAGCGATTCTAAAAAATCCTGTTGAAGTTAATCCTTTTTGTGTATTTTCTAATAATTGACGAATTGTAACGCCATTATCTTTTACAAATTTTTGATTTAACAAAGTAAAATCTTCATAAAATTTATTCAATTTACCCATCGCAATTTTTTCTAACATTGCTTCAGGTTTTCCTTCTTGTCTTGCTTGTTCTTTGCCGATTTCGATTTCTCTTTCTAAAGTACCCGCGTCAACTCCGTCTTTATCCAAAGCAACAGGTTTCATAGCTGCAATTTGCATTGCTACGTCTTTTCCTACTTCAGTAATATCTTTGCTTGCTGCTCCCGCAAAACCTACCAAAACACCAACTTTATTGTTAGAGTGTAAATAAGAAACTACTTTTTCAGCTTTTAAAACTTCATAGTTTGTAACTTCAATTTTTTCTCCAATTTTACCAACATATTCAGTGATATAATCAGCCACAGTCAAATTTTTGATGTTTAAAGCGTGTAAAGCATCTTTACTATCAGGTTTTTCAGCCACTGCTAAAGCCAATAATTCTCTACCTAAATTTAAAAAATCTTCGTTTTTACCTACGAAATCAGTTTCACAACCCAACGCTAAAATAACACCTTCAGTATTATCGTCGTTCAAATAAATATGTACTGCACCTTCGGTTGTAGTACGGTCAGCACGATTGGCTGATACTTTTTGTCCTTTTTTACGTAAGATAGTTATCGCTTCCTCGAAATCACCATTTGCTTCAGTTAAAGCTTTTTTGCAGTCCATCATACCTGCGCCTGTCATTGTGCGTAATTTATTTACGTCTTGAGCTGAAATAGACATTTTTTTTTGATATTTAATTTAATTCAAAAGAATATTTGTTTCTAAAAAAACGGTGCAAAAGTACCAATTTTTTTTCTAAAAAACAAATAATTTGCCTAAAAAATATCTAAAATTTATCTGTGAGCATAAAACCAACGCCATGTATATTTTCTATTCTGATAGTTTCATCGTCTTTGAGATATTTTCTTAAT
Organism: Cytophagales bacterium; assembly: GCA_013298075.1. GTDB lineage: Bacteria > Bacteroidota > Bacteroidia > Cytophagales > Microscillaceae > RDXZ01. The sequence continues at coordinate 17,789 of JAAFJG010000004.1, forward strand.
TTAGTAATAAATACATCAAAACTTCTTCCGTGAAAATAATCATTTTCGCCCCAAATAGCCACCAAAGCTTCTTCTCGCCTCAAAACATTATCTCTTTTTAAGACTAATTGTCTCAAAATATCACTTTCTCGCGAAGTCAATCGAGTAATATTATCATCAAGAATAAGTTCGTGTCTATCATAATTAAATTGATATTTTCCTATCACGAAAAAATTGGGTGGCGTATCTGACGAGTGTACTCTTTTTAAAATGGCTTTAATTCTCAATACCAATTCTTCTTCGTTGAATGGTTTGGTAAGATAATCATCTGCTCCTACGCCAAATCCTTCTATTTTATCTTCTTTCAAAGCCTTCGCAGTCAAAAATAAAATAGGAGTTTTTTGGTCTTTTTCTCGGATACTTTTTGCTAATGAGAAACCATCTTTTTTAGGCATCATCACATCAAATATACATACATCAACTTTTTTTTGTTTAAAAAATGCTTTTTCTGCTTCCTCTCCATCTCTACAAAGCATTACTTCAAAATTTTCCATTTCTAAATATTCTTTTAGAAGGAAACCTAAATTATTATCGTCTTCAGCCAGAAGAATAAATCCTTGTTTTGTTTTCATATTTTTATTCGTAATTACATTTTTTTGTAATAATTTATGTATATTTTTTATAAGGCGGACTTGTAAAAACCATATCTACACAATTAGAAGGCATTTTTGACATAGTTTCTAAGCAATTTTCATTATAAATTGTATTTAATTTCATAGTTATTGTAAGTTGAATAAATCACACGGACTAAATTTGAATTGTAATTTTGTAGGGTCAGGCGTTCCACCTTTTCGTTGTAAAAAAAAATTTCCTATAGATATACTTCCTTTTGGTGAAATTTTAACTTCACCACTTCCATAAAAATTCATTGCTGTATTAATATCTTTTAAAATCCAAGTAGTTGTATCATCTATATTTTTTCTTGTTACCAAAATCCAATCTGCTGCTAATCCTCCACGCCCTCGTAACACATCATTTGCTATAATAATTCTATTTTTATCAAAAAAATCCATAATTTTTTCCTGAATATTTATTGGCATTTCGTTAATAAACATTCTTTTATCTTCTCTCAAAGAAATATCTCCAATCAAATTTTTATAATTTTTAGGTAAAAGTTCACCTGAAAAAAGTTTTAACCATAATGAAATTTCATCATCAAAATTCCACATTTCTTGGTAATTATCAATTTGATTAAAATCAGCCTTAGCATTAGCATTATATTTTTTGAGAGAAATATTTTCAATTTTAAAAATATTTCCTATTAAAATAACTAACTGAATTTGAATATCTGCTTTTTTAAAACGAACAAATTTTTCATATTCTTCTTCACTCACATTATATTTTGTGGCATTTGCTTTTTTTATTCTTGTAGGAATTACAACAGCATTTACTTTGTCGAGTTTATTTAGGTCATAACCCATTATTTCTAACCAAGTTTGTGCCTCTGTATCTTGTTTCCAATTTTCAAACTTTTGAACAATATCACGTTCATTTTGAAAACCACCTTTTGCAGTTTGTGAGCCTAATAATTTTTTGTCCATATACTTTTATTGAAACGGCAAAAAAACCTCAAATTTACTTCCTTTACCCAATTCAGAATATAATTGAATATGTCCTTTATGTGCATCAACCATTAATTTCACGTATGCCAAACCCAATCCAAAACCTTTCACATCATGCACATTGCCTGTGCTTACGCGATAAAATTTTTCAAAAATATGTTTTTGTTTATCTTTACTCATACCAATTCCTTTGTCCTCGATAGCAATCACAATTCCATCTTCTTTGTTGTGAGTAGAGATAATAATTTCAGGATGTTCGGGCGAATATTTATTGGCGTTATCTAATAAATTCGAAACTACGTTAGTCAAATGCGTAACATCTGCCATTAAATTGACTTGTAAAGCATTCAAATAACATTTTATTTTTCCGCCTTTGGTTTTGACTTGCAAATCTAACGTATCGATTGCCCCTTGAATAACAGAATGAATATCTGCTTGAATTTTATTTAATCTAAAATCTCCTTTTTCTAATTTTGCCAAATGCAATACTTGTTCGACTTGCGCCTGTAATTTTTTATTTTCTTCGTGAATAATTTCAGAAAAATGAATAATTTTTTCAGGTTTTCCTAAAATCAAAGGTTTTTTTAGCATATTACTTGCCAAAGAAATCGTAGAAATAGGCGTTTTGAGTTCGTGTGTCATATTATTGATAAAATCTGTGGTCATATCTGATAATTTTTTTTGTTTGAAAATAGTTTGCAAAGTCAATCCAAAACAAATAATCACTAACAAAACCAAACCCGCAGACGAGAACATCATCCCATTCATTTTGGCATATACATATTCATTTGAATTTAAAAAAGAGATTCTCATTTCTACTTTTTCAGGCTTAAAAACTCTATCTAAACACCAAGCGTGTTCTTTATTGCCATATTTTTTATCGACACAACTTTTAGTATAAGCCGTATGTTTTTTATCTATCAATTCAAAACTATATTTTAAATCTGCTAATTGATGAAATCTAAATTCATTTTGTAAGACCGAATCAATTTTTTTTTTGTCTGATTTAGTTAAATTTACGATGAGTTTTTTTCCATTATTTTGTACGATTACATCACAAATATTTTTTACGGTATTGCTATCATATTTTAATTTATATACCACATCATAAGATGCCAATCGGATTCGATGATTGAGTTGGGAAGCACGTAATTCGATGGCGTTATTTACCCAAATAATCTGCACAACTACTAAACCTATCAAGGCAAAAGCACACGTGGCAATTATCCAAAAAATTCGTTGTTTGTTCATAAAAATAATGATATTTTTTTATTTCTTATTAAAAATATTTTACATCTTAACAAAAATACGTTTTTTTTAACAAATAAGTTTTACTTAACTATTATTTAACTAAAAAATCACAATTTATGCCACGATTTGCAAGATTTTCGTGATTTTTAAGATTGATAATACACACAAGTTTTTTTATATTTATCTATAAAATTTGCGTGCTACTTTTATATTTTTCTAAAAATAAAATAGTATATTATTTCTTCTGTCTAATTATTTAGTTTGATAAATAGGTATCAATTTAACAGATACTTTTTTGAGAAGAATATCGATGGAAGGCATTTCTGAATTTTGTTCAGCCCAAAAATTCCCAATTATTAAATATTTTTCATCGCCCAAAGCGGTATATTCAAAACTAATTTCTTCATATTTTTTATCTTTGATGCCTAAAAAATCTTTCCATTCTTTGTTTTTGAATTGCAAACCATTGTCATTGCTCATTTTTTCGACTACTTTTTTTCTTTTTTCGTATTTGGCATAATTGGGGTCAGGTTTAAAATCAAAATCTTTGTGAGAAATAAATACTTTCGTTTCTTCTTCGGGAGAATTTTCTGTGAAACAAAAACCTATCGATGGCAAATATTCTTTGGGTAATTGATTGATATTTGGATTGATTTTGAATTGAAAAATTATTTGATACCGTTTATTTTTTTCTAATTTTTGATTTAAAAAAGTAGTCAAAAAATCTGGTTTAGAAATATTTAAAAGGACATTAAATCCGATTAACTGAATTTTTTTAGGCGTATTTGATGCTCTTTTTTCATTCAAATTTTCCCATAATTTCCAACCATTTACTTGTCTAAAATCTATCAAAGACATATTTTTTAGTCTATCTTTCATACTTTCTAATTTTTTGGCAGATGCTTGAATTATATTTTGCAAGCCCATTTTTGCGACTAATTCCTCATATTTTTGTTCATTTCCTGTTACTTGAAATGCTGGATTGGGGATTAATTCGGGCATATTGCTTATATCTTGTGCCGTTATTTTTAACACAAAAATAAAAAATATACACAATATAGACAATATTTTTTTCATAGTTTTAGCAATTTATTTTTAGATAACGAAAAAATATAAAAATAAGTATGTATCAAAATAAAATCGCAATCAATTTTAAAAACTTACATTTTGTATCTATGGTTTTGGGGTAACAAACTGCAATAAAATATGTAAATAATTTTATATAAAATTACATAATTTATTTGTTTTTTAATAATAAATGTGGTTCTTAGGAAATTTGTGCGGAAATGAAAAAAATTTGAAATGTATTTTTTGAATTGCCTCCAGATTTATCTGGAGGATAATATAAAATTCAATTCTTGGCTTTAGCCGAAATTTTTATGTTTGTGAGATGGATATTTTTCTATATTTTTTGATGCTGTCCCTAATTCGTTGCAATTTTTTTATTTTGGAACATTTGCTACAGTACAGACCTTGCATGCAACGTCTGTACAACGATATACTTTTTTTGCAACGAATTTGGGACAGTACCATTTTTTTTATTATTATTGATAATGCTTATAAAAACATATCGACTTAAAATTGATTTTGTTTTTATAAGCATTTTTTTTGAAAAAAAAGATAAAAAATAGTTAAAATAAAACTAAAATCATATAAAAAACGTTATAAGAATAGATTAGAAAATTTATTAAAATTCATTTAAAAATATTTTAAAAATATGAAAAAAATATCGTTATTTATCCTCGTTTTAGTAATGTGTGTAACGAGTGCAATGGCACAAGGAACTTCTACTATCAACGTCAGAACTTCTGCTATTTGTGGAATGTGTAAATCAACTATCGAAAAAGCATTAAACAAACAAGCTGGAGTTACTGCAACCAATGTAGATGTAGAAACAAAGGAAGTTACAGTAAGTTTTGATAGCAAAAAAACAAACGTAGATAAAATTCGCAAAGCAATTTCAAAATCAGGATATGATGCTGATGGCGTAAAACGCAATCAAAAATCTTTCGCTAAATTACCTGCTTGTTGCAAAGGAGATGTGAAAATGGGTGGCAGTGATGGCGTAAAAGGTACAAAAGAAGGCACAAAGAAAAAAGGTTGTTGTGCAGGTGAATCTAAAAAAAGTGGTTGTAATGAATTATAAAATCATTGTAACACTTTGATTATTTTCTCGGACTTATTTTTAAAAATCCATAACATATATTTTTAAAATGATATGTTATGGATTTTTTGTGATATTATTTTTTATATTTATAATCTTCTCGAAACAACTTCTACCATTTTATCTTTCCAAGTTTTAAAAGTTCCTGCCATAATTTGCTCACGTGCTTGCCCAACTAACCACAAATAAAAACTCAAATTATGCACGCTTGCAATCATCGCTCCTAACATTTCTTTGTTATGAATCAAATGACGCAAATAAGATTTACTATAAAAATTGCTTACTTGATTCTCCAAATTTTTATCAATCACAGAAAAATCTGTTTCCCATTTTTTATTTTTTATGTTGATAATTCCCTCAGAAGTGAACAAAACTCCATGCCTTGCGTTGCGTGTAGGCATCACGCAATCGAACATATCTACGCCCAGAGCAATATTTTCTAAAATATTCGCAGGAGTTCCCACGCCCATCAAATATCGAGGTTTATTTTCGGGCAAAAATGGACAAACAAAATCGACCATTTCATACATTACTTCGGTTGGCTCACCAACTGCCAAACCACCAATCGCACAACCTTCTCTATCTAAATTGGCTACAAATTCAGCAGATTGTTGGCGTAAATCTTTATAAATTGCTCCTTGCACAATCGGAAATAATGCTTGCTCATATCCATACAAAGGCGTTGTCGAATCAAATCTATTCACACATCTCATCAACCAACGATGCGTCATTTCCATCGATTTTTTGGCGTATTGATAATCAGACATCGCAGGCGGACATTCATCAAAAGCCATAATAATATCTGCTCCAATCAATCTTTGCGTATCCATTACATTTTCAGGAGTAAAAAAATGAGCAGAACCATCTAAATGTGATTTGAATTTCACACCTTCCTCCGTTATTTTTCGCATTGCTCCCAAAGAATATACTTGAAAACCGCCACTATCTGTCAAAATCGGCTTTTCCCAACCATTAAATTTATGCAAACCGCCCGCTTTTTGTAATATATCTGTAGTTGGTCTGAGGTATAAATGATAAGTATTTCCTAAAATAATTTGGGCTTTGATTTGATTGACTAACTCATGTGTATGCACCGCTTTGACCGTTCCTAATGTTCCCACAGGCATAAAAATCGGTGTTTTTATCTCTCCGTGTGCCGTTTGGATAGTGCCTGTGCGTGCTTTCGAATGGGGGTCAGTGGTTTCAAGTTTGAATTGCATTTTTTATTTTTTTTGATGTATTCTCTCCCAAATTGAGAAAATTTTTAATTTTTTTATTGAATATTTTTACAAAATATTGACTTCTTTTTCGAGAGCAATATCAAACATTTCTTTGATACTTTGTTGTATTTGGTTGGCTAATGTTTCTATTTCTTTGCCTTCGCCATTGCCATAATTGACCAAAACTAACGCTTGTTTTTTGTGTACGCCTATATTTTCAATTTTTTTACCTTTCCAACCTGCTTTTTCAATCAACCAACCTGCTGGAACTTTTATTTTGTCAGGATTAGAAGTAGCATAAGATGGAAGTTCGGGGAAATTTTGTTTTAAGTATTGAAAATGAGATAATTGAATTTCAGGATTTTTAAAAAAACTTCCTGCGTTTCCTATTTCTTTTGGATTAGGTAATTTACTTCTACGAATATCACAAATTGCTCGAAAAACATCTTTGGGAGTAGGATTTTCGATATTTTCTGCGGATAATATTTTTCGAATATCACCATACTCTATTTTTAAATTTGGAATTTTTGAAAACTTAAATATCACGTAAGAAATTACACTTTTTTTAGGATTTTCTTGTTTAAAAATACTATCTCTATAACCAAATCGACACATTTCATTGCTATATTTTTCCTCTCCACACGTCAAAACTTCTGCCACAAATTCTCTTACTTCTATGCCATAAGCCCCAATATTTTGAATGATAGACGCTCCTACTGTCCCCGGAATTAAAGCCAAATTTTCGATGCCACAATAATTATTTTCTACACAATATTCTACAAAATCTGCCCAATTTTCGCCTCCACCGACTTTTATGATTGCTTTTGTATCATTTTCTTCGATAATTTCTATACCTTTGATTTCATTATGCAACACTAATCCATCAAAATCTTTGGTAAATAAAATATTACTACCTCCACCCAAAATTAATGTATTGATATTTGGATATTGTGCTGAAATTTCGTAAAATTCAGCAATACTTTTAAAAGTTGCAAAGTATTTTGCTTTTACCTCGATGCCAAATGTATTATAAGATTTTAAAGAAAAATTTTGTTGGATTTTCATAGTTTTTTTGTGAGTTTTTGTTAATTGTCATCATCATCATTTTCTTCTTCTTGTTCTTTTTCAATCGTAATATACCACCAACCATCAGTGTCTTTATCTTCTTCGTCACTTTGTTGAGATATGTCTCCTTGAAATATATTATTTTTAATACATTGGGCAAGGTGATGAAAAGAATAATATTCTACTTCTTCTGGAAGTATATCTCTAAAACTCAAATTCCATCTTAGAGGAATATTCCCTGAAATATGGCTTTCTTTTACTCGCTCTGCAATAATATTTAAAGTATTATCATCATAAAATTTCATAATTTTAAATTGCTTTTGAATAGTTTAATGTTTTGATATAATTTTCCATAAATTCCCAATCAGGATTTCCGTTTTGGTCTGTTGGAAGTTTTATTTTTTCAGAAACAAGTCTTGATAGTCTAAATTGTCTCCCGTATGCGTATTTATATCGCAATTTTTTTAAAATTCCTACGAAAAATAAAGCAACATAGTTATTTATATTCTCATTTTTAGGAATAAGTGTATGCACATTATCATCACTAAAATATTTGTAAGGTTGATAAAAAACGTTAAAAAACATATCAATCGTAATTTTATTTTCAAATATTTTTTTACTTGTTTCAAAATCTTCATAAGAAATATAATCAGCAATACCATTATTTTCAGAAGATGCAGTAATTAAAGGTAGATTTTCTATTCCTTTAATTCTATTGGGCTTAGTAAGTCTTTCTCCTTTTTTGATGTCAAAATAAGTTTTTAAATTAAAATATTTCCAATGACTTATTTCTAATTTTAGTTCTTCTTGTATGATAGGAGTTTCGTCAATAATTAGTTTTAATTCTAAAAATTCCTTTGGAATTTCTGAAACATCTGGAATATTTATATTCTTTAAAGTTTTATTGGCTTGTCTCCCATAATTATATCTATACTTATTGGCTTCTAAAATCATACAATAATATAACATTTGTGTTATAGAAAGTTCTATTTTAGGCTTTAAATAATATAAATCTCGCCCACTATAATAGGGTTTTTCTTGATAAAACGATGATAAAACACTTCCACCTCCTGCAACTGATATAGTGTGTGCAGGATTAGGCTCTAATTCATCTATTTCTTCAATATATGCTACAACCCCGTTATTTTTTGAGGTACGAGAAACAAAAGGAATACCTTCTTTTGAGTTTGTTTCGATACAACGTACGAATGCCAAATTTACTCCATACACTACCTCAAATAAATCTTTTACTTTAATTTTTTTCACGTTTTACTCGTTTATAATTTTGAATACGTAGAAAGATTTAACAACTTTCTGAAAATCTTCTATTGTAAGAGTGCTATAATCTGTTTCCATATATGCTTCTACACACCACTCATCGATAGCACTTACACATTTTTTGACAGATAATCCTTCTATTTCTTTCGAATTTTTATAAGCATTGACGAATTTAGTTCTAATCCCTATCCATTTTTTCTTTACATCAATTCTACCTTTATGTTTTCGTTTTTCAAAACCGTCATCTTTCAAATAACTAAACCATGTTTCTAAATCTTGATTAGGTTTATTCGCCTCCCAAACCATTATACAAGTAACCACATTCACAGGAGCAAATACTTCATCAGGCATCGAAATAATAGCTTTCAAATGATGTTTCTCCAACAAACGTTTTTTGATTGCTATCAAGTTTTTGTCATTTTTAATAGCACAACTCATTTGTACAATAGCAATTACAACTCCGCTTTCAAGTACTTTTAAACCATGTTCTATAAATTCCATTTGTCCTGTGTTACCTACGTCATAAGGTGGATTTAAAAAAACAACATTAGGTTTATGATTTTGTAAAATTTGTGTTTCCAAATTAAAACAATCACCACAATAAATATTTGATTTTCCATCTCCTCTAAAAAGCATATTCGAACACGCATACGTGAACATATCAGGTCTGCGTTCTACGCCTATAAGTTGATTAGATTTAATTTGATTTTTCTTTTCTGTATCGTTTCCTGCCAACGATAACATTCTTTTCATCGCAGAAATCAAAAAACCACCCGAACCACAACAAGGATCATATACATAACTATCAGCAGTAATATTGGCTAAATCACAGAAAAAATCAGTTACATGAAAAGGCGTTAATACCAAACCTTGACTTTGTGAACTTCCTGCATAACGAATAAATTCTGTATAAAATTTACCTAAAACATCAATTCCAGCATCTTCCATCGTGATAAGCGGGAAGACGTTTTCATGTAAATATGTTACAAAGTTTTTTACAACTTCTATTGTTTGCTGATTTTCTTTCTCACGTTTTATACTTTCTTGTTTAAATATAGGTTCATTTAATATTTTTTGAAATTCACCTAACATCGAATCCTGATTTCTTACATTTCTATTTTTCAAAACCCATTTTAGTGCTTGTAATAAATTTTCTGCTAATTGGTTACTACTCGTACAAGTCGAATAACTTGTTTTAAAAGTATTATCCAACAAACTCAACAAAATAGCACTCACAATAGTACATCTCGAATTTTCTGTAATAGAATAACTTTGAAATTCATCGTTAAGAAAAACTGCTTTTTGAATAATATCAATATTTTTTAAGTTTTCTGAAAAACTATCATTCTGAAATATTTTTAAATAATCGTGAATAGAAAGTAATTTTGAGGTATTTTCATTTTTATAACTTGGTTCGTTTTGTTTCCATTGAAAAGTAGAAATACTCAATTCTGTTTCATTTTCTCCACTCACAGCCACCGCTAACACGTCAAAACCTTGACTAAGAAATTTAGCATAATGCAAAACGCCATCTACTGCATAATCTTTGGGTTTATCAAAGTTAGCACTTTCGTGTTTTGAAGTAGCCGCTTTACATTCTATTACAATCAAAAAATCAGAATTTTGGACAGGAAAAGAAATAATAAATTCAGGTTTTCCTACGCCTTCACCCGATTTAGAAGCATTTTTTAAAAGTTCTTGAATTTTTTTATTACTTGATTTTTGCTCTTCTATTTTGATAACATTATGCAAAACATCATTTTTAAAATGATTTCTTACCAAATCTTCTGTAATTCTTTCGTTTGCCATTGTTTATATTATTTTTTTATTGGTAATTTTTGGTGCAAATATAGTGTTATTTTTTGTATATTTATATTTTTTTATAAATTTATTCAAAAATATTTTATGAAAAATAAGAGAATAATCAAAAAAATAAATTTAAAAACCATTCCTATCCACCGCAAAATTATAAAAAACCTATCAAAATACAAAATTTATACAGATAAAAAAATAGATTTATCAAAACTAAAAAAGTCTGGATAAATCTATTTTTTTGATTTTGATGAATATATTTTTCTAAAAATTATTTAGAAAAATCTCCTTCATAACCATTCGAAACTGCCCAAGCATAAGTATTTGCCCCTACAATTCCATCAGCAGGAATACTACACCATTCTTGAAAAGCCATTGTCGCTTGATAAGTTCCATTACCATAAATGCCATCAACTGACACCTCGTAACCTAATGAAAGTAAATATTGTTGCTATTGGCGAACTTCATTTCCCTGACTATGCAATGCTATCATATATAAAAAGTTTAAGTTTGTTTCTAACCCTGAATTTGAGAATAATCACCAATATTCAAATTTTGTGCATGCCCATAATAATGTGCCTGATTGCCTATCATCGAATCTTTAATGTTTGATTCTTTGATGTGTGAACGCTCTTGAATAATGGTATTTTTAACGATTGAATTTTCTATCGTACTATCATTGCCCACCGACACAAAAGGACCTACAACCGAATCCGTAATTTGCACATTATCACCAATAAAAACAGGCGGAATAATCACAGAATTAACGATTTTGGCAGAGTCACTCACTAATTTCTCGTTTTGAATAAACGAAAGATAACGTTGATTGGTATAAACAGTTGCTTCTTTATTGCCACAATCTAACCATTCTGTAACACTATTAGTAACAAATTTTGTCCCTTTTGCTCGCATATTTTCGAGAGCCTCCGTGAGTTGAAATTCACCTACTTTATCTTTTATATCATTATCTAATAAATATTGTAATTCGTTACGCAAATATTCGCCATCTTTAAAATAATAAATACCAATAATAGCTGAGTTACTTACAAATTCTTTAGGTTTTTCAATAAACGCAGTAATTTCTCCTTTTTCATTCAATTTAACTACACCAAACGCAGAAGGATTTTCTACTTCTTGTACCCAAATAATGCCTTCATTATCAGGATTTAATTTAAAATCGGCTTTGAATAAAGTATCCGCAAAAGCCACTACTACATTGCCTTTGAGCGTTTCTTTAGCACATAAAATAGCGTGTGCGGTTCCTAATTTTTCGTGTTGATATTGAATAACACCTTTTGCGCCTAATTTTTGGGCAATGTCGAGGAGTTGTTTTTCGATTTCAGCCCCAAAATCTGCTCCAATAATAAAAGCAATTTCATCAACTTTTGTATTACAAACTTTTACAATATCTTCTACAATTCTATGAACCATTGGTTTTCCAGCCACCTGAATTAGAGGTTTTGGAACTGTGAGCGTATGTGGGCGAAGGCGTGTGCCTCTGCCTGCCATAGGAATAATAATTTTCATTTTTGTTAATTAAAGACTTCGATAACTTCTAACACAGTTCTAAATGCTAATACTTTGTCGCCAAATTTTTGGAAAGTTTTATCTCTCAAAAAAGCAGCATATTTATTGATATACTCTTGATAATCATCGTGAGATTTCGCAAGATATTGCACCGCATAAGTATCTTCATTGACTAATTTTGTAAATGTAGCTTTTGTGAATAATTTTGTTTTTAATATTTCACGAATGTGTGTAGTGCGCATCCATTCTACCCATTCTTTTTCTATTTCTTGGCTAACCGCCAAAGTTACATTATATATTACTTCCATTTTTTTATAAAAGTATTAAGATTGAAAAAATAATTATTGTCAGAGAAAAATAATATTTATTTATGTTATTTCCGTTGCAAAGATATGTAATTTATAGATTTATTCATAAAAATTAAAAAAAAAATTAAAAAAAAACGAAATTTCTTTGTAAAATATAAAATCTATCTTATTTTTGCACTTCAAATGTTAAAAGATATTCAAAAAAGCCTACTTATTCCTACCATTATTAGTTTAATATTGTTGATAGGATTTGGTTTTACGGCAATAGGAACAAATATTTTTCACGAAAAAAAGTGGATTATTTTCTTGGTGATATTATTAAGTAGTGTTTTTACTACTTTTATCACTCATTTTGGTATTCAAAATAATCCTTCAAAATTTATTTTGTATTACTTTTTTGCGATGTTTGCCAGAATAATTATTGTACTGATTTTTATGTTTAGTAATATTTATTTAAAGATAAATCAACCTTTGTTATTTTTGGGAAATAGTTTTTTTTTCTATTTTTTGTATTTATTTTTTGAAATTTATAATTTGTTCTTTAACTTGCAACGCGATTTTAAACTTGATTCATAATTATTATACATATATGCACTTTTTTTCACGTAATATTGTAAAAATTTCTTTTATTTTAGTCCTTTTATTCAATATTTCTTCATTGGCGTATGCAGGCGGAGGAGATAAAAAAGACGAAAAATTTAATCCTGGTGAGATGATAATGCACCACATTAAAGATTCTCACGAATGGCATTTAATTACATTGGGCGAAACTCACGTTGCTATTCCTTTACCTATTATTTTATATACAAATAATGGATTAGATGTTTTTTTCTCACACGACTTATTTTCTGCTAAAAAAGGTGAACACAAAGAAGAGCATAAAGAAAGTGGACATAAAGAGGGAGAACACAAAGAAGAAGAAAAAAAAGATGCTCACCACGAATTTCAAGTATTAGAAAGAGGTAAAAATGTATATCATTTTTCTCATGATAAAATTACAATGGCTGATGGAACTCCTGTTTGGGATTTTTCTATCACTAAAAATGTGGCTTCTTTGTTAATAAGTGTCGTTTTATTGATTATAGTATTTACAAGTATTGCAAAAGCCTACAAAAAAAATGCAGGCAAAGCGCCCAAAGGTATGCAATCATTTTTTGAACCTTTGATTGTGTTTGTGAGAGATGAAATTGCGCATAAAAATATTGGACAGAACGCAGATAGATATGTTCCTTATTTATTGACCGTATTTTTCTTTATTTGGTTTAATAATATGTTAGGTTTAATTCCGGGCGGTGCCAATGCAACAGGAAATATCGCAGTTACATTAGTATTGGCGTTTTTCACTTTTATTATTACTTTATTTAGTGCAAAATCAACGTATTGGAAACATATTTTTGCACCACACGTGCCGATTCCTTTGATGATTATTTTAATTCCAATTGAATTTATTGGTATATTTACAAAACCTTTCTCTTTAATGGTTCGTTTGTTTGCTAATATTATGGCAGGACACGTAATTATTTTGAGTTTGATTTCTTTGATATTTATATTTGGTGCGATGTCAGCCGTTTCAATTTATGGAGTTGCTCCTTTGAGTATTGCGTTTTCTACGGCAATGATGGGTTTAGAAATGTTTGTGGCAATTTTGCAAGCATACGTATTTACAATGCTTACTTCTATGTATATCGGACAGGCAGTTGAAGAGCCACATCACGAAGAAGCACATCACTAAAAAGTGATTGTTTTGATAAAGGACTCAATAAAAAACTCCCTCACCTTTGGGGAGGGCTGGGGTGGGGCATAATTTGACTAAAAAGCCCCACCCTAACCCTCCCCAGCGGTGAGGGGACAAAAAATAAAGTTTTTGGTTCTTTTTTTTTAATTCTAATTTTCTTTAATTTTTAATACATTTATTATGTTACTTGATTTATTGTTTATGTTGCTTGACCTTGGAAAAGGCGGAGCGGTAATGGGTGCTGGAATCGGTGCTGGACTTGTTGCGTTGGGCGCAGGTGTTGGTATTGGTCAAATTGGTGGACGTGCTATGGAAGCTATTGGTCGCCAACCAGAAGCATCAGGTAAAATTCAAAGTGTGATGATTGTTGCTGCTGCCTTAATCGAGGGTGTTGCCCTTTTTGGTGTAGTATTATGTTTCATCATTCCTTTCGTTTACTAATTTACTTTTTATAGTTATTTTCCTTTGTATTTGACAAAGGAAATAACTTTTTTATTCATTCTTACTTATACTTATCTTTCATTATAAAATACTAAAATAAAAAAAATGGATTTAATTAAACCAGAATTTGGGTTACTCATTTGGCAAACTATCATTTTCTTGATGATAATTTTTGTATTAGGTAAATATGCTTGGAAACCTATTTTAAGTGGCTTAAAAGATAGAGAAGATTCTATCGCAAGTGCTTTGGGAGAAGCCGAAAAAGCACGCTCAGAAATGCAAAAATTAACTTCTGATAACCAAAAATTATTAGATGAAGCACGTTCAGAACGCGAAAAAATATTGAAAGCTGCTCAAAAAACGGCTGACGAATTGCGCGAAGAAGCAAAAGCAAAAGCAACCACAGAAGTAAACAAAATGTTAGACGATGCGAGAAAAGTAATCGAATCAGAAAAACAAACTGCTATTACAGCTATCAAAGAACAAGTAGCTATACTTTCTGTAGAAGTCGCAGGAAAAATTTTACGTAGAGAATTAGATAATAAAGACAGACAACAATTATTGGCTGCTGATATTATTCGTGAATTAAAATTGAACTAATTTTTTTAGTTGATTTTCTAAAAAACGCATAAAAATATTGCCGTTTGTGTTTGTGCATAAACGGCTTTTTTATATTATGACTTATTCTATCAATTTATCAGGAGTTATTTTTTATTTAGAGGCTGATGGATACATAGCTTTGAAAGCGTATTTGCAATCTTTACATCAATATTTTGCGAATATAGAAGATGGACAAGAAATATTAGTAGATTTACAAACAAGAATAGCAGAAGTTTTATTAGAAAATAATCAATCTCAAAAAAAAACAATTCTTATTTTTAATGATATTAGTTCAGTTATTAAAACTATCGGAAAAGTATCAGATTTTGAAGAAGCAGCACAAAATCCAGCCTTTCAAAGTACGTATCAAGAAGAAGAATTAAACCAAGAAAATCAAATATCAGATACAAAAGAAGATAAAATAGCGAAAATTTTTGAATATTTAAAAGAAAAAGTAAATGAAAAAAATATCATTCTCCCCAAAGAAAAAATAATTCCGCCCAAAAAATTATTTAGAGATGGAAAAAGAAAAATAATTGGTGGAGTGTTGGCAGGTTTTTCTTATTTTTTTAAAATAAATCCTTTATGGCTTCGAATTATTTATATTTTATTTTCATTTTTTAATATCTCTGCAAGTTTTTTTATGTATATTTTATGTTGGATTTTTATGCCTGTCCATGAAGATTTACCAGAGCAAGAAGACCTCAAAAAAATATACAGAGATAGTAATTCGGGCGTAATCGCAGGCGTATGTGAGGGTTTAGGATTTTATTTGGGCGTTAGTTCGATAGCAATTCGAGTTGTTTTTAGTGTCTTAGGATTTTTTGGTGGCATTGGTTTATTTTTGTATATTTTGCTTTGGATTTTGATGCCTGATACCAAAGGTTTTGCAGATACATTAGATATGGAAGGACAAGAAATTGACACCGAAAACTTAAGATTATTGATTGATAAATATTATTCATCAGAAGAAAATAAAAAATAAATAGTAAAAAAAACGTAGATTTTTTTGTTTTTTGAAAAATAGGAACTTATTTTGCTATTTCAAAATACAAAAATGAAATTTTTAATACATTTTTGAAAGATAAATTTTTTTATATGTAATTTATCCTTTAAATTTGAGCAAAATATAATCTATTGCAATGTGGAAATTTAATTTCAGCACTATCCAAACGCGTGTTCGTTTGTTTTTTATTCTTAATATCGTTTTGGTTATTTTTAACTATTTTTATCTAAATTATTATGATAATAAGTTAAAACAAGACCAAAGCCACGTGGAAGTATCGCGTGAAAATGAAAAATATTTAGAAAAATTTGAATATTTGACAAGGCTGATTGTCGTAGGTGGAGAAGTCGAACTCAAAAAAGTTCTTTTACAAGATTTAAAAACATATACGGATAATATACAAGCACTCAAAAATGGTGGAACAGCCATTGTTGGCACAGAAGCGCCTAATATTTCGGAGGCAAATGAAGGTAAAAAAGAATTACGTTCATTAGAAAGTAGTCTCAACGAATTAAGTTTACATCTCAAAACTATTGTGGATAAAAAAATCACCGTAGATTCAAAAGAAAACCTACCTAAAACAGAAACACAAAAAGATTCTGTTAAAAAAATTACTGAACCGAAAAAAGAAGTCAAAGACACTTCAAAAGTCAAAAAAGACACCACAAAAGTACCTAAAAAAGAGGAAAAAATAGTTAATAAAAAACAAGAAACGAACACAGAAAATAAAGTTATACCTGTTTTTTCATTCTATAAAAATATAAATCCCGAAGTAGAAAAAGCGTTTTATTCTGCCCGAACTTCTATCGAAGACGTATTGGATAGAAATAGACAATTAAGCACCGTTTATCAAGATAATTCAGAAGACACACAAACTTTTTTAGGAACGGTTATTTTATTGACTTTTTCTTTGAATTTATTGGTGCTTTTGGTCGGTACATTTGTCATCGGAACGTATCTTATCAATCCATTAAAAGATATTTCTGCGACTGCCAAACAAGTAGCATCGGGAGATATTAACACAAAAATCGAATACAAACGTGATGATGAAATTGGAGAAGTAGCGGATAGTTTGAACTTAATTGTAGGTTCGTTCAAAGAATATGCGGTTTTTGCTGAAAGTATTGGTAAAGGTGATTTTGATGTACCTTTTGAGGTAAAAAGTCAGCAAGATACATTAGGTTTGGCACTCCAACGAATGAGAGATAACTTGGCTCGCATTGGTGACGAAGACAATAAACGAAATTGGATAAATGAAGGTTTTGCTCAATTTGGAACGATTTTGAGAGCAACAGACCAAGAGTTTGGCGAATTTTCTTATCAAATTATTTCTAATTTAGTGAAATATGTAGAAGCAAATCAAGGGGGAATATTTTTATTGTCCAAAGATGAAAACAATGAAGAATATTTAGAATTGAAAGCAGGTTTTGCGTATAATAAACGAAAATATGAACAAAAAATAATCAAAACAGGGCAAGGTCTGTTGGGGCAAGTCGTGTTAGAAAGAGACATTATTTATATGGAAGATGTTCCGAATGAATATATTCAAATTACGTCTGGTTTGGGAAAGGCAAATCCAAGATGTTTATTGATAAGTCCTTTACAAATCAATAATGAAATTTTTGGAGCGATTGAAATAGCATCTTTTCAGCCAATTGAACGATATAAAATTGATTTTATTCAACAATTAAGCGAAAATATTGCCTCTACGATTGCCACAGTTCGTACTAATGAAAATACAAAAAGATTGTTAGAAGAATCTCGTCTGCAAGCCGAAAAAATGAAGGCAACTGAGGATATGATGCGTATGAATGTCGAGCAGTTGGCGGTTACACAAAATCAAATGCAAGATGATAGACAACAATTAGAGGCATATAAAAATAACCTTGAAAAAGAAGTAGAAAGTCGTACAGGCGTAATTCAAAAACAAGAAAAAGCCTTAGAAGATGCTTTAAATCAATTACAAGGAATTATTGATAGTTCGAGAGCGGGAATTGTGGCGTTGAATAAAAGTTTTGAAGTAGTGGCTGCCAATCGACAAATCAAAGAAGTAATAAAATCTATTCGTGGAAAAGAATTTGAATTGGGTGATATGTGGTTGAATACTTTTAGTGAAAACGATGAAAAACGCATCAAAGCAAAAACTTTTTGGGAAAGAGCATTTTCAGGTATTTATTTTAATCACGAAGAAAGTTATATTTTGGAGGGCAATGCAAAACGTTGGTTCGAGTTTTCGTATAGTCCAATTTTAGATGATGACAAAGAAATTATGGGTGCATCTATGTTTGTGCGTGATATTACGGACAGAAAACGAGAATTGAAAAATATCGAATTAAATGCGTATATTTTAGATAACTCAAGCAGTGAAGTATATGTTTTTGATGCGAATACAATGTTATTTTTGATGACTAACGAAAGAGCAAGGCAAAATATTGGCTATCCAACAGACGAAATTATCAATAAAATGTACGCTTATGAAATTGAGCCTGATACTTTGCCCGAAATATTTGTGGAACGTTTGCAACCTTTGAAAGATAAAACGATTAAATTCCAAAATTTTGAAACAAATTATAAGCGTAAAAATGGTACAAAATA
Organism: Cytophagales bacterium; assembly: GCA_013298075.1. GTDB lineage: Bacteria > Bacteroidota > Bacteroidia > Cytophagales > Microscillaceae > RDXZ01. Next base: position 36,392 of record JAAFJG010000004.1, read on the forward strand.
TACCGCAGAAGTAAGTTTGCAATATTTTGAAGATGAAGAAAAACCTTTGATTGCTGCCATTGTGCAAGATATTACGCAACGTAAACAAAACGAAGTTAAATTAACAGAAGCGATTAATCGATTTGACTTAGCCACACAAGCCACCAAAGAAGGTTTGTGGGAAATGAATGTAGTGGCAAAAGACCCAATCAATCCTGATAATGCGGCTTGGTGGTCGAGTCGTTTTAAAGCATTATTAGAGTATGATGAAATGGATATATTCCCTGAAAAATTAGATTCTTGGAGTGGAAAACTACATATTGATGATAGAGATAAGGTAATGAAAGCTTTGTATGAACATTTAGTTGATAAAACAGGGCAAGTTCCTTTTGATACAGAATTTAGAATTTTAAGTCGTAAAGGCGAGTATTTATGGTTTTCTTCTACCGCAGAAACGCAAAGAGATGAAGCAGGAACGCCTATAAAAATTGTGGGTAGTATTCGAAATATCAATCGTAGAAAAAAAGCAGAAGATGAATTGAAAGAGCAAACGGCTATCGTAAATGCTATTTTACAAGCATCTGTTAATGGTATTATTTCTATCAATCCTGAAGGAAAAATACTTTCTGCTAATCCTGCGGCTAATCAAATGTTTGGTGGAAGGCGTGAAAATTTAGTAGGACAAGATATTTATCAATTCTTTATAGATAAAGATTTGAGTTGGGAAGAGTTGGCGGATACGTTGTGCGTGATGGAATGTACCTCAAAATCAGGACGTAATTTCCGTTGTGAACTTTCAACTTCGAGAGCACAAGTAGAAGAAAAACGTTTTTATGCACTTGACTTTAGAATATTAGCACATAAATCATCTTAATTCAAAAGATAGAATAAGATTGTTTTTAGGGAATTTGTAAATAACTTTTTTTAAATGATTTTTCGGTTTTTTTTGAATTATATTTTTGAATTATATTTTTGAATTATATTTTTGAATTGCCTCCAGATTTATCTGGAGGATACTATAAAGTTTAATAATTGGCTTTAGCCTAAATTCTGTAAACTTTCACTATTTTGAAAATATAGAAAAATATCAATTCGAAAAGTATAAATATTTTGGCTAAAGCCAACAATTGAATTTCATATTGTCCTCCAGATAAATCTGGAGGCAATTCAAAAAAGCATAAAAAAACATTTTCATTTTCCATACAAATTTCTTAAGAACCATTTTATATTATCCTCCAGATAAATCTGGAGGCAATTCAGATAAATCTGGAGGCAATTCAGATAAATCTGGAGGCAATTCAGATAAATCTGGAGGCAATTCAAAAAAATATTTTGACATTCCTCATAAATTCCCTAAAAATCAGTTTTTTATGTTTTTATAATCACTAAATTTGTTTTTTTTATTCAAAAAACGTATTTTTGCAAATCATTTTTTGAATCTAATTATATGACAACCCTCGAAACAGCCCAAAAATTAGGATTACTTCCTGAAGAATTTGAAAAAATTAAAGAAATATTAGGAAAAATACCTAATTTCACAGAATTAAGTGCGTATTCTGTGATGTGGTCTGAACATTGTTCTTACAAAAATTCTATTGTTTGGCTAAAAAAATTACCAAAAAAATCAGCCCGAATATTAGCAGAAGCAGGACAAGAAAATGCAGGTTTGGTAGATATTGGTGATGGTTTGGCGTGTGCTTTCAAAATAGAATCCCACAATCACCCTTCCGCTTTGGAGCCTTATCAAGGAGCAGCCACAGGAGTTGGTGGTATCAATCGCGATATTTTTACGATGGGTGCAAGACCAATTGCTCAAATGAATACTTTGCGTTTTGGTGATATAAAAAACGAAAAAACAAAACATTTATTAAAAGGTGTTGTCAAAGGAATTGGTGATTATGGCAATGCGTTTGGCATTCCGACTGTCGCAGGCGAATTGTATTTTGACGAATGTTATCAAGTTAATCCATTGGTGAATGCGTTTTCGGCGGGCATTGTTGATATAAACAAAACGGCTTCAGCCATTGCTTTTGGCGTAGGAAATCCTGTTTTTATCGTTGGTTCTGCCACAGGAAAAGATGGGATTCATGGCGCAGCATTTGCCTCAAAAGACATCACAGAAGATTCTGCAAAAGATTTACCTTCCGTACAAGTAGGCGACCCATTCCAAGAAAAATTATTATTAGAAGCAACACTCGAAATTATTGATAAAAATCTCGTGATTGGCGTACAAGATATGGGAGCAGCAGGAATTATTTGCTCTACTGCCGAAATGAGTGCCAAAGGAGAATCAGGAATGATTATCGATTTGGATAAAGTGCCTTTGCGACAACACAATATGCAAGCGTGGGAAATTTTATTATCAGAATCACAAGAAAGAATGTTGGTGGTGGGAATAAAAGGAAAAGAAAACGAAATTCAAGAAGTGTTCGAAAAATGGGATTTACACGCCGTTCAAATTGGTGAAGTTACAGACACAAAACGATTAGAATTTTATCAACATAAAGAAAAAGTAGCAGATATGCCTGCCGAAAGTTTGGTTTTAGGTGGTGGCGCTCCCATTTATCATCGTGAATACAAAGAGCCAACTTATTTTCAAGAATACAAAAAATTTGATATAAACCAAGTCAATGAGCCAAAAACTGAAACAGAATTTCAAAAAATAGTTCGTTTTTTGTTGAGTAGTCCTAATATTTGTTCACGCCGTTGGGTGTATGAACAATACGATTCGATGGTTGGAACTGCCAATTTATCTATCAATAAACCTTCTGATGCGGGTGTGGTTTTAATCAAAAATCAACAAGGCGAAAGTATGGACAAAGCCATTGTGATTAGTGTAGATTGTAATGGGCGTTATGTGTATGCCAATCCAAAAATTGGAGCGATGATAGCGGTTTGTGAATCTGCGAGAAATGTAGTTTGTGCGGGTGGTGAACCTGTCGCTATTACGAATAATTTGAATTTTGGCAATCCTTATCATCACGAAGTTTATTGGCATTTTGTGGAGTCAATTCAAGGAATTATCGAATCTTGTGAGGCTTTGGAAACGCCTGTAACAGGTGGAAATGTAAGTTTTTATAATCAATATCAAACACAAAACGAAAAAGGTGAAACGATTACAAAACCCGTTTTTCCTACGCCAACGATTGGTATGTTAGGTTTGATGGATAATTTAGAAAATCATACAAGTTTAGCATTTTCGGCTGTTGGAGATTTAATTTATTTGGTAGGAGAGCCAAAAAATGATATTTCGAGTAGTGAATATTTGTATGCGTATCATCAAATAAAAGCCTCTCCTACACCTGATTTTGATTTGCAAAATGAAGTTTCATTGCAAAAAACGATTAAAAAATTGATTCAAGAAAAAATGATTATTTCTGCCCATGATATAAGTGATGGCGGTTTATTTGTTACTTTGGTTGAATCTGCGTTAGTCAATCAATTAGGTTTTGAGGTTAAAAAAGAGGAGCGTTTTAGTTCGATTCGTTCAGATGCTTTTTGGTTTGGAGAATCTCAAAGTCGTGTGGTGGTGAGTGTAAAACCAAATAACAAAGAAAATTTTGAAAAATCTTGTCAGGCTTATTTTTTGGGGAAGGTTGCCAAAGAAAATTTTGTAGTAGGTACTCAAATTTGGATTTCTACACAAGAAGCAAATGATTTGTATCAAAATACTTTAGCGAAATTGATTGAGGGATAGTTTTTTATTTGGGTTTATTGTATGCTTTAAAATATTTTTGAGATTGCTATTTATTGTAGTAATCTCAAAACAAAAAAAATTATGAAAAAAATCGTTTATATTATTTTTTATTTTTGTTGTTTCAATCATATATTTGCACAACATACAACTCCTAAAAAATTGAATAGAGATATTATTTTAGACTCGATTCAACAAGTTCATAAAATATTATCTGAAGAACATTTTATTTTGAATATTTTTGATACGGATTTTGATAAAGGTACTGAATTTACCACTATCGAAGGAAAAAAAATCAAACTTTCTGATTTTAAAGACAAACCGATTGCTATTAAATTTTGGGCAAGTTGGTGTAAACCTTGTCATTTGTTATCTGAAAGAGATAAAGAAGAAGGTTATTCTGATGAAGCAATTTATATTTATATCATTGAGCAAGACCAAAAAGAAAAAGCATTAGCATTTATCAAAAAAAATAAAGACAAATATTTTTCTGCTAAAAATACATATCATATTTTTGATGGTGATAATCCTGACTTTGTCCAAGAACGAAAAGATAGCAAAAGTATTTTTATGGGAAATTCTTATCCACATTATTATTGGATAACGAAAGATAGTTGGTTTATCCATAGTCCAAAATATATGATTGGTTATCAACAAGATAAAATTATTGTCGAAAAATTACTTAGGTTAAAGAAATTTATTTTTTAATAGAATGTTTGTTTTAATTTTCCTTTTTTACAATTTAAAATCTCACTAAATATTGTTTTACTATGAAAAAAATATATATTATTCGCAAAGTTTATTTCTTTACCAGAAATATTGATAATACTCCTCCTGATTTGGGAGATGTGATAGGTGTGTTTGATGATTATAATCAAGCATATCAATCTTATCTTACTTGTGAAAAAGACAAACATCAACATTCTCATTTAGCAGATTTTGAAATTAAAAAATCAAAAATGGAGGTCTTATTGAAAAATGTACAACAATTTTTTCATAAATATTTTCCGCAAGTAAGTGATTTTGAAGACATTACAGAAATACCTTGTTTACCAATGGAGGCAACTTTAGAGCAAACGGAAGAATTTATCCAGATTTCAGGTGCAAAATATTATCATTTATCTGTTCACGAAGAAATGCCTACTTATTTTAGAATAAAAATGGCGGACAATTTTTGGGGCAATGAATATAATTTGCCGTTTACCGTACCTTTTTTTAAAACAATTAACTTGTATTTTTTGCACGAAACCGAAGAAGAAGCCACCAACAAAGCACTAAAAGTCGGTTATTTTTATCTTTGGAGTGATAGAAAAGATAAAACTAATTATGATTTTATGGGTTTGAAAGGAAACTTAACAGATTTGAGTAAAACGCCTGATATTTTAGAAACGTATTTGCAAAATTATGAAAATTTTTTGTATGATGATGAACAACAAAAAATCCGACTATCTCCACAATCAGAAGAGTCTGAATCTGTATTAAAAGAATTACAAAATTTATTATCTTTGCTTATTTTGAAACCTTTTGAAATTATACAAATAGACTTAGAATCTATGAAAAATAAGGCTGTGGAGATAAAAAAGAGGTTTTATTATCTCTAATTTACCATTTTTTCAATGATAGTTATCAAGATAAAATCCGTGTTAAACTCATCTACTCCATATATAGAAAAATATCAATTAAAAAAATAAACAATTTCGGCTAAAACTAACGATTAAATTTATATTTGCCTCCAGATAAATCTGGAGGCGATTCAAAAAAATTTTATGCACAAATTTCCTAAGAACCAAAAACATAAAAAACAACATTGGGGCATCAAAAACTATTATTTGATAACGACTTTTTGATTTTGTCAATAACTATTTATTTTATTATTCCTTTCTCCTTGGTCTGTGTGCCACAGACCAAGATAGCTTAGTAAGTTTTATTTCGGTCTGTGTACGACAGACCAAGGATTAACATAAAAGAAATGTCCTCATCAATATAAACGACGATTTGTAGACAAATATATGCCAGATGACCTAATTAACTAAGGTAAAATGGCACTGATGTTAATGTTAAATATTTATTTTTATCTCAAAACTGATTAAATTTTTGCGATTAATTCACACATCAAAAGCCTTAAATTTGGCTCTGCTCTATGTGCTGCTGCAATTACTTCTTCCAAAGTTACAAATTTTAAATGTCCTTCAAAACATAAATCTGTAATCACAGAAATGGCAAAAACATGCAAATTCATCTGTCTTGCCACAATTACTTCAGGAACAGTCGACATTCCAACGGCATCTCCTCCAATAATTCTTAAAAATTTATATTCCGCAGGCGTTTCTAAATTCGGACCCGAAACCGCTACATATACGCCCTCGTGTGTGCGTAATTGATGTTTTTGAGCAATTTCACTTACAATATTTCTTAATTTTTTATCATAAGCCTCCAACATATCAGGAAAACGAGGTCCTAAATCATCTAAATTTTTGCCAATCAAAGGATTGTGTGGCAATAAATTAATATGGTCTTTTAAAATCATCAAATCACTAATTTGATACGTTTCGTTCAAACCACCTGCTGCATTAGACACCAATAAGTTTTTTATTCCCAAAAACTTCATCACACGCACAGGAAACGTAACTTGTTGCATATCGTATCCTTCGTAAAAATGAAAACGTCCTTGCATAGCCACGACAGGCTTATTTGCCACATATCCAAAAATCAATTTTCCGCTGTGAGATTCTACCGTAGAAACAGGGAAATGTGGAATATCTTTGTAGTCAATGGTGTGTTTTATATCAATATCTTGAATAAATCCACCTAAACCTGTGCCTAAAATAATGCCTATTTCAGGTTGAAAAGCAACTTTTGATTGTAAATAAGTTGTTGCTTCTTGAATTTGTAAAATTGTCATAAGAAATAAAAAAGTTCGTTTTTTTTGGTGCAATGTTAGGGAATAAAATTTACTTTTGCAAAAAATCTAACTATTGAATTTTACTATCCTCCAGATAAATCTGGAGGCAATTCAAAATATAATTCATTTTAACCACCAAAAACAACTTCATAAAAAAAATCACTTTTTTTGAAACTTTTATTTCATTCATTGCGTTATATAAATATCAATGTGATATTAAAATAATATCATTATAATTTATTAACAAAAAAATAAAACAATGGAAACAAATAAAGAAAAAATAAGCAATCCGCCTTATGGATTTACTACTTTATTTTTAGGGATTTTATGGATAGGTTTGAGTGCTGGTGCATTTTTCATTCCTGATGATATTATATCGATTCATATACAAGTAAAATTTGTGATTTTAGGATTGAGTATTTTTGGAGCGTTATTGATATTGTATGGCTTGGTTTTGGTCAATCCAAATACAGCTTACATTTATACTTTTTTTGGTGAATATCAAGGAAGTATCAAAAAAAATGGTCTTTTTTGGGTTAATCCTTTTACCGTAGGCTCACATATTTCGTTGAGAGCGAAAAATTTTGATACCGAAAAAATAAAAGTAAACGATAAATTAGGCAATCCAATTATGATAGGGGCAATTTTGGTTTGGTTGGTCAAAGATACTTATAAAGCCCATTTTGAAGTCGATAATTATGAAAGTTTTGTAAAAATCCAAAGTGAGGCAGCCATTCGTAATTTGGCAGGAAGTTATCCTTATGATAATTTTGACGATGCACAAGCCGATATTACTTTGCGTTCTGGTTTGCAAGAGGTCAATCAAGCGTTAGAAAAAGAATTGCAAGATAGATTATCAATTGCAGGAATAGAAATTGTGGAAGCAAGAATTAGTTATTTGGCATACGCACCTGAAATTGCCAATGCTATGTTACGTCGTCAACAAGCGACTGCGGTGGTGGCTGCTCGTTTCAAAATTGTAGAAGGTGCAGTGAGTATGGTCGAAATGGCTTTGAATGAATTATCAAAAAAAGGCGTTATAGAGTTAGATGAGGACAAAAAAGCAAGTATGGTGAGTAATTTGATGGTGGTTTTGTGTTCTGATAAAGATGCTTCTCCTGTGGTTAATACAGGAACTTTACATCAATAAAATTATAAAAAATGCCCTCTCCCCTACTCTATTTTATGCGTTTGTGAGAGGCATTTTATCAAAATATAAACAACAATATTTTCCATTTTTAAAACTATGAGTAAGAAAAAAGGATTTGCTTTGCGCATCGATGAGGACTTATTAAATGCCATAGAAAAATGGGCTGCAGATGAATTTCGTAGCACAAATGGACAAATTGAATGGATTATCACACACGCACTCAAACGCACAGGAAGGCTAAAAAAAGATAATAAAATTGAAAATGAGGAAGAATTATCTAATACAAATCCTGAAAATAATAATGAAGAATAAATATCAAAAAAAAATAAAAAAATATGTACGAATACACTTTTGTAACCATAAAAATATCTATCTGGACAAGCAAACCGAAACAACCCTTAGAAGATGTTGTCCGTGAATATGCCAAAAAAGGTTGGCGTTTGGTGCAAGTTATCAAAGAACCATACAGAGATTATGAGGTGATTTTTGAACGATTGATATAAAACAAAATTTTGAAATAATAATTTCCTTGTTTTTCTTGTGAAATAAATTTAATTATAAAATTTATATTTTTTTTGATTTATTATAAAATTATAATTACATTTGCAAAAAATATCATTTTTTCATCGTAGATAAAAAAATTAAATTCCTCAAATAAAATGGCAGAAGAACAAAAAACACACGGCATTAACTTAAATAAAGGAAGTAAAATTTCTTTAGAAAAAGAAGGAAAAAAATTAGAACGAATTTGTATAGGTTTGAATTGGGGTGCTATCGAAAAAAAAACCTTTTTTGGCTTATTCAAAGAAAAAGAAACCGTAGATTTAGATGGAAGTGTAACTATGTTTTATGCAGATAAAACCGCTTTTGACACCGTATATTATCACCATTTAAAATCTGATGACGGTTCCATTATTCATAGCGGAGATGATAGAGTAGGCGACGTAAAATCTTATGATGATTTAGATAATGAAGTCATACAAATAGATTTACGCAAAGTACACACAAGCGTAAGTACAATTATTTTTTATCTTAATTCTTACAAAGAACAAGATTTTGCGGATATTCCGTACTCAAAAATCAAAATATTTGAAGGCACAGCCAGCAGAGTTGATTCTATTTTTGCTACTTTAAACCTTTCATCTGATTCTTCTTTTAGAGGATTTGTTTCGATGGTCATGGGAAAATTGATAAGAAAAACAAACGATAATTGGGAATTTATTGCGATTGGTGAACCTGTTCCAACCAACGGAATTAACGAAACGATTGCTTATATCAAAGAAAAATATTTATAGTATTACAATAATTTATTTTTTTTAGGATATAAAGAGAGAGAGAAAATATATTTTTAAAATTGTACTATTTTTATTCAAAATCAATAATTTATTGTTAATTTTTATTTTTTTTTACTTGTTTTTTTATTTTTATAAAAAATTAGTCTTATGTTTGCACTACAAAAAACATCAACTTATTTTTTATTTATTTTTGATAGTTTAAATTTAGTGGGGTATGGCAAAAATTAAATATTTTTATAATCCAAATACTTGTACTTACGAAAGAGTTAAACCAACTTTGACTGATATTTCTTTGAGTATATTTTTATTTTTAGGATTGTCTTTGTTTATGTCTGTCGGCTTGACGGCTATTTATAGTAGTTATTATACAGGCGAAAAAGAACAAGTTTTGAAAGAAGAAAACCAAGAATTATTAGAACATTTTAATATTCTTAATAAAGAAGTTGCAGAACTTCAAACTGCTTTAAAATCTTTACAACAACGCGATGATAATATCTATCGTGTTATTTTTGAAGCCGAACCTATCCCAACTTCTGTAAGAACTGCTGGCTCAGGCGGAACAGAAAAATACAAAGAATTATTAAAAAAAGGACTTAAAAAAGAAAAGTTAATTGTAGAAACTCGAAATAAAATTGACCAAATGAAAAAATCAATGTACGTCCAAACAAAATCTTATGATGATGTAGCAAAACTAATCAAAAATAAATCTGAAATGATGTCTTGTATGCCCGCCATACAACCCGTAGCCAATAAAGGACTCACAAGATTGACATCAGGATTTGGAATGAGAGTTCACCCCATTTATAAAGTAGGACAATTTCACCCAGGTATAGATTTTGCCGCTCCACAAGGCACGCCTATTTATGCCACTGCTGATGGCGTGGTAGAAAAGGTAGAATTTGAAGGCGGTTATGGCAATCATATTACTTTAAATCATGGATACGGTTACAAAACTTTGTACGGACACATGTTTGAAATGAAAGTTAGCAAAGGACAAAAAATAAAAAGAGGTGAATTGATTGGCAGCGTTGGGAGTACAGGTTTTTCTACCGCTCCACACGTACATTATGAAGTTTTGCATAATGGCGAACACGTCAATCCTGTTTTCTATTTTTTCAAAGATTTGACTGCCGATGAATATGAAAAAGTATTAGAGTTAGCTTCTAAACCTTCACAATCATTAGAATAAAAAAATATTTTTTATGTGAAAAAATGTTAAAAACTTTGAAAAGTCAAAAAAAATTTGTTCCTTTGAAAAAAAATTAGTTTTTTTATAACTTTTTAGGTCAAATTAATGTTTTATAAAAAATATTAAACAAGAAATTATCAATATGTTTTTATATAAATGCGTTTTGTGTGCTTTGATGCTTTTTTATAGCACAAATTTTTTATTGCACGCACAAGGAGATAGTAAAGTAATTATGCTCTCAGGAATTGTAGTCGATGGTTTAACAAATGACCCTGTTCCGGGCGTAAGCATTTATATTCCCAAAGCAGGACGTGGAGTCGGCACGAGCGAGCAGGGTATTTTTAACCTAGGTGTAATACCCGGTGATAGTGTTATTATTAGTTCTGTGGGCTTTAAAAGACGTTTTTATCGTGTTCCCAAAGATAAATCTGAAAATTATTCGGTGGTAGTAGAATTGAACGAAGCCGTAGTTAATTTACCCATCGTAGAAGTTTTTCCTTATCCAACAGAAGAAGCATTCAAAGATGCGATTGTAGCTTTACAACTTCCAGATGCGGATAAAATTAGAAAAATGGAAGAAAATATGAATGAACAATCATTAGCAAAAATTGCGATGAGTATGCCTATGGATGCGCGTATGAATAGTAGATATTTTATGATGCAAGATGCCATCAATGTAGGCAATCAAACTTTTTTACCAACCTTACAAGTTTTTAATCCATTTGCTTGGGGAAGCCTTATCAAATCTATCAAAAGAGGTGATTTCAAAAAAGGAAGATGGAAAGACAAAAGAAAATAAATAGGTAAAAATTAGTTTGGAATAGCAAAAAATGTATAAATATTTAATAGGTAGCAGTTTTGTTATTTTCTTAATCACATTATATTTTTATTGGGGAAGTCCAGCATGGATAAAATGTTATTGGATTGGGCAAAGTAATTTTATATGCGTAGAAAAAAAAGTATATATTAGCCCAAATATACCAAAAAAAATAGCTCCGAACATACAACAAAAAATAAAAGAAGCAAACCAAAGAATTAAAGATTTTTGGGGAACAAAAAATGCTCAACCAATACTTATTTTTTGTGCCAATGAACAAGAATTTGTTTATTATGGAAGTGAGAAAAATAATGTTCCCGCACTCACACACATGACTGCATTGGGTTCGTTTATTGTCGTGCAATTAGATGGAATTAGTGTAGATATTTTGGCACACGAACTCAATCACGCAGAATTGTTAAAAAGATTGGGGTGGTTTATCAAAAGCAGCGAAATTCCGACTTGGTTTGATGAAGGTTTGGCGTTGCAATTAGATTATCGTTATCCTTTTTCTGCTTACACTCCACCTTCTGTGGAAGATTATGAACAAGAATGTAAAAAATATACCATCAATTATTCTATCAAAACTCGAAATACTCCTCAAAAATTTTACGAAAAAAATTCATCTCACGTCAATTATTTATTTGCAGGCAATGAAATCAGGCATTGGTTATACAAAAATCAAGAACAAAAAGGGTTATTGAATTTTATCGAAAAACTGAAAAAAGGAAAAAAATTTAAAGATGCCTATTGATAAAAAAAGCTAAAAAGTAATCTACTGAGAACTTCGGAAATCTTTTTGTAAATAATTATATTTGCTATATTTAAAAATTAAAGATATAAAATTTTGTTTAATTATAAAATTTAAAATAAAATTTTGTTTTTATTCTCCAAAATTATTTATAGTAAAAATATAAATTAGTTTTTTATATTCAATTTCAAAATAATTATGATAAAATAGATGAAAAAAATATCAGAATCTGTTTTTATAATCACTTTAAGTCTTTTTAAACGTTATAATTTATTGTAAATATTATGTTTTAAGTATATTTAAGCCATAAATTAAAGATTTCCGAAGTATTCAGAAAATGACTTTTATTTTCAACATTCAAGCACAAGAAAGAATATTTGAAATAAGTCCTGCAATAGGAATAAATTATGCCAAAACAACGGGCATGCGTGATGGGAGCAGAATACTTCTTCCTAATTTAGGAGTAAAATTAAGTTATAGAATTACCAATAATTTTCTGGTTTCTATTACCCCAAGTTTTTCACAAAGAGGAGATAAAGTGCTTCTACGTAACGGCTATGGTGCTTTTAATGGTGATTATCAAAGACTTGTATTAAGTTACATAGACTTTCCAATTACGTTTCAAAGAAATTTTAATTTTAAACGTTTTACACTTTATCCTATTATAGGCTTACAATTAGGATATATGACCGCAGCAAAAGCATATTCATCAGCTAATCAAACTTTAGTAACTGAGGATTTATTTCAAACCGCGTCTAATTGGGGAGGAGGAGAAATGACACAATCATTTTATCCATTTGATTTACAAAAATTTGATATAGGTTTGACGGTTGGAGTTGGGGTATCTTATAAAGTTTCGAGTAATGTAAGAATATTTCACGAAGTAAGATACACACACTCGGTTAATAAATTTATGACTGAACTTAATTCTTCTTATTATTTTATGCAAAATAATTTTTACACCCTTACAAATGGGGTTATATTTGGTGCTGGTAAAAAAAGAAATCTATTAAGTTTTTAAATATCAAAAAAATACTCGAAATAAAAATGATTTGTAATTAAACCTACAAATCATTCTTTGTTTGGAAAATATAAAAAATAAATAGTATAACTAAAATTATTTATGTAATAATAACTTTATTTAGTCCTAATCTTCATCAGGAGCATCTTTGGGTGGCTTATTTTTAAAAGGTCTTTCCTTAATTAAATTCATCAATCTTCTAATAAATTCTTGTTCGGAGCGATAAATTTCAGCCATTTGTCTAATATTTATCACCTTTAAAAACTTTGTTTTGTATGTTTTTTCGATTTCAACTTCCTTTTGTTTCATTGCCAATAGTTCATCAATATTCTTACTTAACTCTTCATCTGTGGCAGTAAGACTCAAAGTTGTTCGTTTTGTTTTCAAAATTTTTCTACGAAGTTGTATTTTTTCTAAGCTATATTCATCATATAATTTTCGAAAAGGTTCTAATTGTTCGGACTTTAAATTGAGCCTACTTTCTACAATTTCTTTTTTTAAGTTGTCAATTTCTTCTCTTTTTTGTTCCAATTTTTCCTTAAATTTTTCAGGACGTTGGGCAAAAATAGTCGAAATAGAAATGATTACACTAAAAAAAATAAGGATATATATTTTCATTTTTCTTCTTCTTTTTTATGGTTATTTTGTAAAATTTGATTTAATTCGTTAAAATTTTCTTCTGAAATATCAGAAATTTCGTGGTTTAAAAAACTTTCTTCATGCTCCAAAGTTAATGCAAAACCTTCTATAATTGTTTCATCATGTTCTATCAATTCAGCCATTTCTTGTGAAGTAATGTTTTGATTTGATAAATATTCTGATACTTCTTTGGTAGATAATTTTTCTAATTTTTCATTTATTTTGTTGTCTAAATGTTTGTGTAAATGTTTATTATTAAGATTTATTTTTGAATGATTTGCATTATTTTGTTCATTATTTTTGATGATAATATTTGCATTTTCATTCATATTTGCATTTTTTATTTGGTTTTTTTCTGCTATTTTTTCAATAATTTTTATATTTTTTTGATTTTTATTGACCATAATATTTTCATTTTTATTCATTTTTGATGGATAAAAATAAGGTTTAAAAATAAACCAAGCCGTAAATATAGCTGCAGCCAAAGAAGAAATGAACATCAAATTCCATTTTAGATTTGATTTTTTAGTTGATTTTTCAACCAAATTTTTCTTTTCATTTTCTATTTTTGCTAAAATATTTTGCGTTAAATCTTCAAAATAATTCGCTGGAACTTCAAAAATATTGTTATCTTTTTCGCTTTTTTCTGTCGTTTTTGCTAAAATATTTTGCGTTAAATTCTGAAAATAATTCGCTGGAACTTCAAAAATATTACTTTCTTTTTCGCTTTTTTCAGTTGTTTTTGCTAAAATATTTTGCGTTAAATCTTCAAAATAATTGGCTGGAACTTCAAAAATATTTTTGTATTTTTCGCTTTTTTCAGTCGTTTTTGCTAAAATATTTTGCGTTAAATTCTGAAAATAATTCGCTGGAACTTCAAAAATTATATCGTTTTTTTGTATTTTTTTTTCAATATTGATAGCTAATTTTTCGAAATAATCATCAGGTACAATAAAAATATTGCGTTTTTTTAATTGTTCTATATGTATTTTTCTTTTCATTTTTTTACTTTTTTTGTTGATTAAATAACAGATTTTACTACAAATTCTTCGATTTTTTTGCTTGCTAAATGATAAGATGCTTTCAATGCACCCACGCTTGTATTCGTAATTTCAGCAATTTCATCATAAGTCAAATCATCAAAATATTTCATATTAAAAACCAATCTTTGTTTATCGGGCAAAGTCAATAATGCTTTTTGCAATTTAATTTCAATTTCATCTCCACTTATCAAATAACCAGAATCTAATTTTTGAGATAATTCCCTGTTCAAATCCTCAATAGAAGACGCAAATTTACGCTTTTTTTTCTCCAAAAAAGTTAAACATTCATTCGTGGCAATGCGATATAACCAAGTATAAAGTTGTGAATTTCCGTGAAAAGTATGTAAACTTTTCCAAATTTTCACAAAAGTATCTTGTGTAATATCGTTTGCGTCTTCGTGGTCAATCACCATTTTTCGAATATGCCAATAAATTTTCTGTTGATATTTTCTCACCAACGCATCAAAAGCAAAATTTTGCGTATCAGGTTCTGAAAATTTGTCTAAAATTTCTTTATCTTCCAAAATATCTTAAAAAAGGCAAATGTTAGTTTTATATATGACTAAAATTTGTAGCAAAGGTTTAATATGTATCAAAAAAATAGTTGTAAAAAAAAGAAAATTGGCTTATAAAAACAACATTTTTATAAGCCAATTTCACAAAAAAAAACATCAAAAAAATCTATTTTTTAGGTGCTTCAATCGCTAATTCTTGTCCAATTTTGATTGATTTTTCGAGATTATTCCATTTTTCAATCTCTTTGGGAGTTATTTTATATTTTTTTGAAATACTAAAAAGCGTTTCTCCTTTTTTAACGATATGCGTTTTTGATGCTTCATTTTTTTTCGGATTTTTTTCAGTTATTTTTTCCTTTTCTTTGTCTTTTTCCTTCTCTCTTTCTTCTTCTTTTTCGTCATCAGTTTTTGGGGCAATATAAACTTCTACGGGAAATTTTTTACCTTTTCCCAAAAGTCCTTCATAAGCAAATTGAGATATTTTTACAATTACTTTTTCATTGACAGCAATATCAGGAATTTTTCCGATGACTTTTGCTTTTATTTTTCTTCCGTTGGTAGTATTTTTTACGATAATCAAAGTACCATTAGGAAAAGTTCGGTGCAAAGCCAATAAATTTTCAGAAGTTTCATCGCTTGGAATTAATTCAGCCAATCCTCTTTCAATTTCTTGGGCGTGTATAAA
Organism: Cytophagales bacterium; assembly: GCA_013298075.1. Classification (GTDB taxonomy): domain Bacteria; phylum Bacteroidota; class Bacteroidia; order Cytophagales; family Microscillaceae; genus RDXZ01. Next base: position 52,072 of record JAAFJG010000004.1, read on the forward strand.
AAAAACTTGTATAATAAAAATAACAAAAAACAATACATATTTTTTTATCATAATTTTGATAAATAGGTGTTAATAATAGACAAAATTTAAAATTTACATTTATATAACGCAAAGATAGTTTTTTTAGTGCAAAATTAAAATTATTTTTTCTATATTTTTGTTTATTATTTGATAAATAATGCTTAACTTTGCATATATTTGAAAAAAAATATACGTCAATTTTCAAAGAAAAATTCTTAAAAAAACGCCCAATGCAAGATATTATTCAATTATTGCCTGATGCTTTAGCCAATCAAATCGCAGCGGGAGAAGTCGTGCAAAGACCTGCTTCTATCGTCAAGGAATTGTTAGAAAATGCGATTGATGCGCAAAGCACAAACATCAAATTGATTATCAAAGACGCTGGAAAAATATTAGTTCAGGTGATTGATAATGGCGTAGGAATGTCCGAAACCGATGCGCGAATGTGTTTTGAAAGGCACGCTACTTCAAAAATAAAAACAACAGAAGATTTATTTGCTATCACCACTATGGGTTTTAGAGGCGAGGCATTGGCTTCGATTGCGGCAGTCGCACAAATCGAACTCAAATCAAAAAGAGCCAATGATGCAATAGGAACGCAAATTTTGATAGAAGGTTCTAAAATAAAATCGCAAGAATCAGTTTCTTCGCCTGTTGGCACGTCTATTGCGGTCAAAAATGTTTTTTTTAATGTGCCTGCAAGGCGTAATTTTTTGAAATCGAATGGGGTTGAAATGAAACATATTTTAGATGAATTTCAAAGAGTTGCTTTGGCACATCCTGAAATAGAATTTTCTTTATTTCATAATGATACTGAAATTTATCAACTATTGATAGGAAAACTAAGTCAAAGAATTTCAGGAATATTCGGAAAAAATTATCAAAAAATATTAGCACCTTGCCAAGAAGATACTGCATTTTTAAAAATTCAAGGATACGTAGGAAAGCCTGAAAATGCGAAAAAATCAAGAGGAGAGCAGTTTTTTTTCGTCAATAAAAGATTTATCAAACATTATTATTTGCATAGTGCGGTGGTGCGTGCTTTTGAAGGATTAATTCCAAATGATTGTTTTCCTTTTTATGTTTTATTTTTAGAAATAAATCCAAATGAAATCGATATTAATATTCACCCCACAAAAACAGAAATTAAATTTATCGATGATAGAATGGTATATGCTTTGATTCAATCTGCAATCAGAAAATCTTTGAGTACCAATCATTTTGCTCCGTCCATCGATTTTAGTGTTGATGTTAATTTTAAATTTGATGAAGAATTAGGTAAAAAAATAATCAAAGAAAACCCTTTACAAGACAGAGGAAGTAGTTTTTCGATGCCCAAACAAACTCCAAAAGAAAAACATAATCAAGATAATTGGCAAGATTTATACAAAGTTTTGGCGGATAAAACCAATGAAGGTGAAGAAGCAAAATGGCATATCAATCAAGAAACAGGCGAAATGAGAATTGAAAGCAAAATAAATCAAATTGTTCCAAAGCAATCTAATTTATTTGAGCAAGAAAATTGGATGAGTACCGATAGACCCGTTTTTCAAATTCTAAATCAATATATTGCTACCCCAGCGAAATCAGGTTTGCTTTTAATTCATCAAAAAAATGCACAAGAAAGGCTTTTTTATGATAAATTTTTGCATATTTCAGAACAAAATCATGCTACTTCGCAACGCTTGCTTTTTCCAACTCAAATCGAATTAAATCCGAGTGATTGGGCTATTTTTCAAGAAATAAAAAATGAAATTACAAGTTTAGGATTTATATTTGAGTATAAAGTATCAAAGGAAAATATTGAAGAAATATCAAAAAATAGCTCAAAAAAAATAACAATTCTTTCTATTCCAACTGATTTGATTGACCAAAATGAAAAAGAAATTTTGGAAGAAATTTTAGAACAATATCAAAATTCAAGTTCACAAATTAGCATAGAAAGACGCAAAAAAATTGTTAATTTATTTTCAAAAAGATTGGCAAGTAAGAAAAAAACGTATCTCAATAAAGAAGAAATGCACAATTTGATTGATAGATTATTTGCGTCTTCTAATCCAAATTATACGCCTGATGGGCAAGTGATTATGAATTTAGTCAATGCCGCAGATTTGGCAAGTTTTTTTACACAAACAAAATTACAATTTTAATAACTATTTGATTATCAATTAGTTATAAACAATAAAAATAATTTATCATCATAAAAACAATAAAAACAATGGAAGAAATAGAACAAAAAACAGAAGAAAAAATAGAACAAAAGGCGGAAGAAAGAATGAATATACAAGAATATCTTTCTTTGGGATATATTTATCTTTTGGTCGTTGGTTTGATTACAGATAGCATATTTTATAACTATTTAAACATCAATATTCTTCATTATTCTACTTTTTTAGATATATTAATTACGCCTATTAGTTTATTGATAAGTAATGTAATTATACCTTCTATGTTAGTATTTATGAGTATTGCTATGTATTTTTGGGGTAAGTTTGCCATCAAAAAAACGAACAAATCGGGAAAAATAGTAGATAAAAATAAACAACAAAGAGGAATTATTTTGGGTTTGGCATTTCTAATACTTGGATTTTATACAGGTTTGTCTATTGGAAAAAGTAGCGGGTTGGCTGAAAATATAAAGGAAGGAAAACTAAGACCTAATTCTTACATTATTTTTAATAATGGAAAAGAAATGAGCGTAAATGTTGTGGGACAAAATAGTTATTATATTTTTTATGTACCTGAAAATACAAAAAAAGTTTTAATTACTCCCATTATGAATACGATTTTTCAAATCAGAAAATTAGATGAAAGTGAAAGAGGGATAAAAAAATAAAATCATTTTTTCTATTTCTATTCTAATCCTTGGTCTTAATCCTTGGTCTGTGTGCCACAGACCAAGGAGAAATAGAAAAAAATAAAATCATTTTTTTCTATTTATATTAAGTGCTTAAAACTATATCAAAAATATGCCATTTAGATTATTTTTATTTTTTATTTTTTCAATTTTTTTCTTTCATTTTGCTGTTTTTCTCAATGCTCAATCGGTTGCTTTTGGTGGATTATATGGAGCAGGAGCAAAAAAAATGGTCGTAGATAGCAAAGGAAATTCGTATTTTACAGGTTTTATGACAGAAGAGATAAAATTTGGTGAAACGCTTTTAAAACAAAGAGATGGCAAATATTTTATTACTAAAATCGATAAAAACGGTGAAATTCAATGGGCAAAATCTATTCAAGTGCCTATTCAAGATATGACTATTTTGGGCGATACAAGTATTATTATTGCGGGACAATTCAAAGAAAATTTTATTTTTGATAATCGAGAACTAACTCCCAAGAGTAGTTTTGATGTTTTTTTATTGTCTTTGACTGAAAACGGAAAATTAAGATGGCAACAACAAATCAATGGAAACTCTGAAACTTTGGTAAAATCTATCGCCACAGACAAAAAAGGCAATATTTATATCACAGGAAATTTTACAGGCACAACAAAATTTTCTAAATATATTTTACAACCTATTCAAACTAAAAATATTTATATCGCTAAATATAATTCGCAAGGAGAATTTGATTGGGTCAGACAAGCATCAGGAGGGACAAATTTATTGACTGGGATTCACGTTTGGAAAATTATTACCCATCAATCTAATCATATCACAATCGTTGGTACGCTCACAGGAAAGGCAGCTTTTGGTAAAAAATCGCTCGCAAGTAGTCACGAACTTTTTTATGGCGAAGGTTGGGTATATAATGCGGATATTTTTGCTACGCAATATTCGAGTGAGGGCGAATTGATTTGGGTCAAAAATATGGGAAGTAATGCAGATGCGACTGATATGATTACAGACAATGAAAATAATATTTATTTGACAGGTTTTATAAGAGGAAGTCAAAATTTATCAAATAAAAGTAAATTTGGTCTTTCTGTTTTTGGAAAAATTACGATAAAAATCAATCCCACAAATAACGTACAGGCGTTAGAAACGGCTTTTTTTGCTAAATATTCGAATGCGGGAAATATTACTTGGGCAAAAACTATCAAAGGACAAGGCACAAGTAGAGGAACAAAAATTTTGTATAATTATACTCAGGATAAAATTTGGCTTTGTGGTTTTTTTAAAGATATTTTGAAAGAAAATGAAATGATTGTACAAACTGAAACACAAAAATCCGATATTTTTTTAGTTTTGATAGATAATAATGGAAAAATAGAAAATTTAACACAAGGACAAGGAGAAGAAACAGAAGAAATTGGAGATGCTTTTATTAACAAAAACGATGAATTATTTATTGTAGGAAGATTTAAAAAAACATTGCAAATTTATGATTTTTTGTTGCAAGCAGACGGCAATAGCACCAATGGTTTTTGGGCAAAAATTAAGATAAAATAACTCAAATTTTTTATTTTTTTTATTAGTATTTTTTAAATGAAAGAGATTTTAGCACACAGATAACACGGATTTAGCGGATTAATACGGATTTTTTTTGTTTTTTCTCAATTTTTGGCTACCATTTAAAAAACTCTATTGATTATGCAGATAGATTACTTCGCTCAAATAAAGTCCATCAGGTGAGATACTCTCGCCTGCATTTTGTCTATTTTTTTGGATAATAATTTCTGTAAATTCATCAATAGTAGTCTTATTTTTTCCAACATTTAATAAAGTTCCTACAATGGCTCTGATCATTCCTCTTAAAAAACGATTGGCTGAAATATGAAATATTATTTTATGATTTTGTATTTCCCAAAATGCGTTATAAATTTGGCATAAAAAATTATTTACTTCTGTATGTACTTTGCTAAATGCTTGAAAATCATTGTATTCTAATAATATTTTGGTTGCTTCTTGTATTTTTTCTATATCGATTTTATAAGGATAATATAAAGCATTATGATTGATAAATGGACTTTTTTTTGTGATAATGTGATATTGATAACTACGCTTTATCGCATCAAAACGCGCATGAATATTTTCTTTTACTTCGTAAATATTATTTATAGCAATACTTTGAGGGAGCATTTTATTTAATTTATGTAAAAAATCTTTTTTGGTTATTTCCAAAGAAGTATCAAAATGAGCAATTTGTTGCAAAGCGTGTACGCCTGTGTCCGTTCTTCCGCTCCCTGTAATTTCAATATTTTCTTTGAAATACCAATGTAGTTTTTGCTCTATTTCTGCTTGAATTGTATGAGCATTTTCTTGTTTTTGCCAGCCTGCAAAGTTTGTTCCTTTGTAAGCAATATCTATAAAATAACGCATTTTTTCTTTGATTAAATTATTTTTTATGAACTATTTTTCCTTCAAATTTCGATATTTTACACCCAAATTGCTAAGATATTTTTATCTTCAAATTTGATATTTTCCTCTTTAAATTCCTTTTCTTGATTAAAATTAACAATCAATAATTTTTTTTTTGTTATTAGGGAAGGAGAGAGTTTTTTGTCAAAAATATCTATAAATACCAAAGTTTCTTACTTCATAACATTGTAAGTCTTATCACATTTTATTTGAAAAAATATTTATTTATTTTTTTTGATAGATATTTTGTGGTGCAAATAAATATATTTTTTATTAAAAATACAAAAATAAATGTTTATATTTGCCAAAAAAGAGTAGTAGGTTTCTAAAAAATATATCAAAAAAAGTAGTCATATTATTTTTAATAATTAAATTAGTTTAAAAATAATATTTATTAGTATCAAAACGTTATCCTTAAAAAAATAATGAAATGAATAAAATTTATACGATTGGACATTCAAATCATGAAATTAATTATTTTGTTGATTTGTTAAAATATTTTAATATTACTTGTGTGATTGATGTAAGAAGTGTTGCGGCAAGTGCTTATAATCCACAATTTAACAAGGATTTTTTGCTTGATTTTTTAAAGCAAAATAAAATAACATATATGCACTTTGCTGAAGAATTTGGCGCAAGACATTCAGATGTAGATTTGCTTGATGAAGAAGGAAAAGTTGATTTTAATAAAGTAAGAAAATCTTTTAATTTTAAAAGGGGCATCGAAAGACTTTGGAAAGGCATCGAAAAAGGTTTTAATATTAGTTTGATGTGTTCAGAGGGAGAGCCTTTTGATTGCCATAGATTTTCGATGATTTCAGTAGCATTAGAGCAAGAGTATTTTGAAGTATTACATATATTAAAAGATAAAACATTAAAAACTAACGCAGAACTCGAAAGCCAATTACTTAAAAAATATGAAAAAAAAATTCCAAAACCATCAGTTTTTGAACCTAATGTAAATATAAAACAACAACTAAAAGTGGCTTATAGACTTAGAAACAAAGAAATTGCTTATTCACCTTATTCTAAAATTCCCGAAGAAAATTATGATTAAATTATATACGATTGGGTTTACCAATAAATCGGCTCAAATTTTTTTTGAACTTCTCAAAAAAAATGAAGTAACTAAAATTATAGATACACGCATCAACAATACTTCACAATTATCAGGATTTGCCAAAGGAAATGACCTATCTTATTTCGCAAAAGAAGTCGGAAATATGGAATATTCGCATACAATTGATTTTGCACCTACCAAAGAATTGTTAGATAAATATCGAAAAGAAATAATTAGTTGGGAAGAATATGAAATTGAATACCTTAATTTATTGGATATTCGCAAAGTCGGAAATCATATTGACATAGAAAAGTTGCATCAAAATTGTCTTTTATGTAGCGAGCATACGCCCGAAAAGTGCCACAGAAGACTTTTAGCTGAATATTTGAAAGTCCGTTTTCATGATATTGAAATTCATCATCTTATAAAATAATTGAACAAATTATGAAAATACAAATGATTTGTCTTGCCAATTCATACAAAGAAAAAGGCAGATGTTTGGCAGGCATACAATTAGAAAATAATTTACCTCTGATACAAAATGGAAGACCAAAATGGATACGCCCAATTTGTGAAACTGAACACGGAGAAATTCCTTGGACGTTAGTTTTTCATATCAATTTACTTGATATTATAGAAATAGAAGTATACAGTGAAGTGCCTGATGGTCATCAATCTGAAAATGTATTATTTGATGCTAATGCCATAAAAATTATTGGTAAATTTTCTGTCAATCAACTTGATGACCTGTGCGAACATTCAGAAAATTTTTTATTTGGGAATAGAGGAGCAGCCGTAACTCCCGAAAATACTAACGAATTAATGAACTCTTTACGGATGATTAAGGTCGAAAAATTTCATATTGTTGAAAAAATATATGAAGATCTAAATAGCACAAAATTAAGATTATCTTTTCTACTCAATCAAATTTCTTACGAAATTCCTATCACAGATACAACTTTTATTCATCTATACAAAAAAGATAAATTGTTGGTGGCTCATTATTCTCATCTTTTTTTGACAATCTCTTTAGGCATAGCATACGAAGATTGGCATTATAAATTAGTGGCTGCTATTATTTATTGAGTGAAAAATTATCATTTTTTTACATTTTGCTCGTTCTTTTGAGATGAGATTTTTTGATAAATATTTTTGTGACGTAGATAAATATATTTTTTATTGAAAATACAAAAATAAATATTTATATTTACAAAAAAACAAACTGAACCTAAAAAATTTCAAAAGTAAATTAAATTTTTGACACTTAGGAAATTTGTGCGAAAAATGTTTTTTTTAAATTATCCTCCAGATTTATCTGGAGGATAATATACGATTCAATCGTTTGCCTTAGCCAAAATATCTGCATTTCTCGAATTGATATTTTTGTATATTTTCAAGATAAATGGTTATTTATAATTAGAATAAAATTAGATTGACAATAATTTCCCCAAAAACCTAAAAAATTTACATTATTAATTTCGATTTTTTATAGTAGTATTTTTTAAATGAAAGAGATTTTAGCACACAGATAACACGGATTTAGCGGATTAATACGGATTTTTTTCTTTTTTCTCGAATTTTTAATGATTTTTGTCAATTTTTGGCTACCATTTAAAAAACTCTAATGTAAAAAATCTGTATCCCAAAAATAACTAAGTCAACACCGTATTTTGAGCAATAAAATTCGTTTTAGGAAGGTTAGTTTTATTGATAGCATTCATTCCTCCTTCAATTTCTGTAAAATTTCTATAGCCACGAGCCTGCAAAATACTTGCCGCTATCATACTTCTATATCCACCCGCACAATGCAAATAAAAATGTTTATTAGGAACGACATCTTTTAACCAATCATTGATATATGCCAAAGGTTTATTTTGTGCATTTTGTATATGTTCAGTATTATATTCAGTTTCTTTTCGAACATCTATGATTTTATTTTCTTCGATTTTTACTTCGTTGACAAATTGTTCGGCAGTAATTCTATGAATCATGTCGATTTCTTTTTTTGCCTCTTTCCACGTTTCAAAGCCACCTTTTAAATGTCCAATTTGGTTATCAAAACCAACTCTTGCCAATCGTGTGATGGTTTCTTCTTCTTTTCCAATAGGCGTAACTAATATAATTGGCTGTTCTAAATTCACTATCAACGCCCCAACCCAAGGCGCAAAATCTCCATTTAAACCAATATTAATAGATTGAGGAATAAAACCTTGATAAAAATCGGCACTATTGCGCGTATCCAAAATAAGTGTTTCATTTTTTTCTGCGATGATTTCAAATTCATTTAGATTCCATTCTTTCAATCCATTTTTGAGTACATTTTCAAAACTTTCGTATCCTTTTTTATTCCTTATTACATTCATTCCAAAATAATTAGGTGGTGGCAAAAGTCCATCAGTAATGGCTTCGATAAACGCTTTTTTGTGTGGTTGATTGAGGGCGTAATTCATTTTTTTTTGATTGCCCAATGTATCGACTGTTTCTTTCATCATATTTTTTCCACACGCACTTCCCGCTCCATGCGCAGGATAAACGGTAATATCATCAGACAAGCCAATAATTTTCGTGTATAAACTATCATATAACATACCCGCCAAATCTTCTTGCGTCATTTCATTGGTTTTTTGAGCCAAATCTGGTCTGCCTACATCACCCAAAAAAAGCGTATCACCACTAAAAAGTGCCGTATCTTTTCCATTTTCATCTTTCAATAAATAACAAGTACTTTCTAAGGTATGTCCGGGCGTGTGAATGGCTTTGATAGTAATATTTCCGATAGTAAATAATTGTTCGTCTTTGGCAATAATACATTCAAAATCTGGATTGGCATTTGTGCCATACACGATTGAAGCATTTGTATTTTTTTGCAAATCGAGGTGTCCGCTTACAAAATCTGCGTGAAAATGTGTTTCAAAAATATATTTTAATTTTACATTATCACGTTCTAATCTATCTAAATAAGGTTTTGTTTCTCTCAAAGGGTCAATAATGGCTGCTTCGCCATTCGAAGTAATATAATAAGCACCTTGTGCCAAACAACCTGTATAAATTTGTTCTATTTTCATTTTAATTTGTGTTTTTATGCCAAGATTTACGTGATTTTCAAGATTAATTCACTTACTTTTTTAAGGATTTATATCTTAAAAAAAACATAAAACTAATTATTTTTAAGTGTATTTTATAAAAAGGTAAAAAACTTTTTTTTTATTGAAATATTGATGTTAAAATAAGTATAAAAATCAATAAAAAGTTCCAATTTTTTGAAAAATATTTTTTGAATAGATTAAAAAATCTCACATACATTCGATTTCAAAAAAGTAGAAAATACAACACAAGATGTAGAATAAATTTTAAAATAAATATAAAAATAAATTTTAAAATACTGAAATTCTCTTAAAAAAACAATACTTTTGCAACCTATTATTCACCCATAAAAATTATGAAAACATTACACTTCAAAGCCATTACGCTCAAAGATACATGGATTGAAAATGCTTATATTCGATTAGATGACTCAGGAAAAATTTTAAAAATTGATACACAAAAACCTAATAAAGTTGATAATATTGAAACTATCAATGGTTATGCAATTCCTACGATGGTTAATAGTCATTCCCATGCTTTTCAATATGTGATGAATGGAAAAGCAGAAGTGCATACCAATCATAATGCTGATGATTTTTGGAGTTGGAGAGAGGCAATGTATCAAACTGCGTTATCTGTTTCACCTGAAGAAGTTGAAAAAATTGCGACTATTTTATACAAAGAAATGTTAAGAGTTGGCTATGGCGAAGTGGTCGAATTTCATTATTTGCATCACGATAAAAACGGAAAACCTTATGCGTATCTGCCTGAAATGAGTGAAAGATTATTGATAGCCGCCAAAAATGCAGGAATAAAAATTACATTAGTGCCTATTTTTTATCAAAAAGGTGGTTTTGGAAAACCTGCCAATGAAGGACAAAAAAGATTTATTAGTCAAGATTTTTCTACTTATATTGATTTATTTGAAAGCGTCAAGAAAATTATTCCCACGTATAAAAATGCCAATTTAGGCGTTGGTTTTCATTCTTTGCGAGCAATGGAGCCAACACTTTTGCCCGAATTTATCAATACTTTTGTGCCACAAAATTATCCAATTCATTTGCATATTGCCGAACAATTATTAGAAGTAGAAGATTGTTTGAATTATTTGCACGCAAGACCTGTCGAATGGTTGTTGAATAATGTGCCTATTTCTGACAAGTGGAATTTGACGCACTGCACACATTTAACTGATTTTGAAACAGAAAAATTAGCAAAAAGTAAAGCAAACGTTATATTGTGTCCATCAACAGAAGGAAATTTGGGAGATGGAATTTTTAACCTGAAAAATTTTCAAAAATATGGTGGAAAATGGGCAATCGGAACGGATAGTCATATCGGATTAAATCCTGCTGAAGAAATGCGTTGGTTAGATTATGGGCAACGTTTACGCACACACAATCGACAAAGTTTTACGTCTGAAACCGAAAGAGAAAGTGGACGTTTTGCCTTAAAAAATATTATCGAAACAGGCAGAAAAACGACAGGAAAATTTACGAATGATTTTTTTGAAGTAGGACAGGCTTTTGATGCGTTGATTTTAGATGTCAATCACCCAATTTTAGAAAATCATCATTTGTCTTATGTCCTTTCTTCTTGGTTGTATGGTTTGGATTCGAGTGCTTATTTGGGAACAATGATTGATGGGGATTTTGTGATTCGAAAATGAAAAAATATAGATAGAAAGCAAAAAATCACCGATAACTTTTGAAGTTTCCTGACTTCGCTATTCGAAAAATAGCAACTTTTACGACATTATAACTTTTTTTATTTGAAGAAAATTTATTTATTTATTTCTGGTGCAAATAAACCTATTTTTGTTGAAAATACAAAAAATATACTTGTTATTTTGATAAAAAGCACTATTTTTTATCAAAATAACAAGTATTTTTCTACGCAGCATTACCACAATTTTTTTGGTTTAAGTAACGCTTCGCTTAATACTTAAATCAGTTAGGGTTTTATCTTTCAGGGATTTCTAACATATTATTCTTGAAAGCTGTGGAAAAAATATTTTCTTAGTAAAAATGTCCTTAAAATGGCTTTAAATAAGGTTTTTTTTATTCTTTATTTTTTTTGATAAATAATAATCCAAATATAATTTGGTGAAAATATAAATCTTAAATTTTTATTTTGTTACCTTTTTTATAATTTTAATTTTTGTTAATTTATTACTTAAATATAATTTTTTAAACAAATATGTTAATTATTTAAAATTTGCATATTTGAATTTTTACCAAATAATATTTTGTAAAATATATATAATTACTTTTTTTTAAGAATAAAAATAAATTTTAAATAAAATTAACAAAATAAAATATTTTTTCCACAGCTTTCAAATTATTCCAATATTGGCTTGCGTTTTTAGATTTAGTATAATTGATAAAAATTTCTAAAATTGTATTATCAATATTCAAAGTTTGTCCATCAATTTTATTTCATTTCCATATTTCAAGTTCTTCTTGATTTGTAGGTTTATATTTTGTTTTTAAAACAACCTGAATAGGTAAGTAATTGGCTTTATCGATGTATAAAATTAAATTTAGTTCCTTATGTTTGTGTGTAGAAATATTATTATCTGTTATATCTTGAGAAATTATCCAACAATTTTGGTTCTTAGAAAATTTGTGCGGAAAATTAAAATATTTTTTTGAAATATGTTTTTAGTAGAATAAAATTAGCTCCCTAATAATTTTCCATGAACCATAAAATAAAAACATTTTTATTTTTATAATTTCTGAAAACCAAAATAATGTGTTTTTAGTTGCGTTTAAGCTGTCTATTTTCTTTCAAATAGTATAATTTTGGAAATAAAAATTAAATGTATTAAATTTGCAAAAAATTACTTCACATTTCACAAATATATTCCGAAAAAAAACAATGATTTTCTATAAAACATTTTTCAAAAATACTATTTATTTTGTAATAGTTCTCATATTTTTTAGTTGTCAAAATTCAGAAAAAAACTTTTTGAACGAAGGTAAAAAATTAATAAAACAAAACAAACCTGAACAAGCCATCGACTATTTTAATAAAGTTATTCAACAAAATGCAAACAATGCAGAGGCTTTTAATTTACGCGGAGTGGCTTATTTTAATCTCCAAGATTATACTAATTCATTGCAAGATTATAGCAAAGCAATTCAGTTGAATGAAAAAAATTATAAACCTTATAACAATCGAGCCATTTTATATTTGGCAATGCAAAAACCTGATTCTGCATTGGAAGATTACAATAAAGCAATTATTTTAAGTCCTGATACTGCCTCACTTTATACGTATCGAGGTTTTTTGTATTATCAAACCAATAAAATCAAAGAAGCAAAAAAAGATTTTGAGAAATCATTATTACTTAATCCAAAAGATAAAGAAGCGTTATTTAATCAAGCAAATATTTTATTTAGTGAACAATCTTTTGATAAAGCAAAAATAAATTTTCAGAAAATTATTTCTTTGGATAAAGATTTTGCGAGGGCTTATTATGGATTAGGTTTGTCTGAATTTTATCTCAAAAATAAAAAAAATGCTTGCCAATATTTAGAAAAAGCAAAAAAAATGAATGTTCCTGATGCTGAAATAGCCTTTAAAAAATATTGTGAAAAATAAATTATAGGCTTAATTTTAATTTTTGAGAAAATTTTTATAACTTGCAAAAAAAATCAATACATTTTCCTTTATGAAAAGAATATTAGTATTAGGGGCAGGATTGTCCTCTGGGTATTTGATTGAATACTTAGCAAATGTTTGCGAAGAAAATTCTTGGCTTATGACTGTAGCCGATGGAAACTTTGAAGCCTTGAAAGCAAGAACTTCTAAATATCCAACTATTAAAGCAAAAAGATTTGACCTCGAACACGAAGCAGATGCCGAAGTTTTGTTTAGAAATCATGACGTAGTTATTTCTTTGATGCCTGCTTTTTTGCAAGGACAAGTAGCTACTTATTGCCTAAAATATCGTAAACATTTATTTACTGCCTCTTATTGTACACCTGACATAAAGGGTATGGAAGGGCGTGTAAAGTCTTATGGACTAATTTTTATGAATGAATTGGGCTTAGACCCAGGTATCGATCACCTTTCTGCTATGCAAATGATTGATAAAATTCATGCAGAAGGTGGAAAAATTCATACGTTTTATTCTTATGCAGGTGCTTTGGTCTCGCCTGAATCTGACACAAATCCTTGGCATTATAAATTCACTTGGAATCCAAAAAATGTAGTATTAGCGGGGCAAGGCACACCTGTAAAATATTTGGAAAATGATAAATTTAGATACATTCCCTATCAACAATTATTCAAACAACTGACTAATATTTCGGTAGAAGGGCAAGGAGATTTTGAAGGATATGCCAACCGTGATTCGATGATTTATAAAGAAATTTATAAATTAGAGGAAGTTAAAACGCTTTTAAGAGGAACTTTAAGAAGACCTGGATTTGCAAAAGCATGGGATATTTTGGTTGAATTAGGACTAACTAACAATGAATTTGTTGTCGAAAATGCGAACAAAATGACGTACAGAGATTTGTTGGAAAGTTTTTTGAAACCTGATGACTCGATGACTATCCAAGAAAGATTATTGAAACATACAGGGCGAGCAGAAGACAAAGAAAGTTTGGCAAAAATAGAATGGTTAGGAATTTTTGGAGATGAAAAAATCAAACTTCAAAAAGGAACTCCAGCCGAAATTTTATTGGAATTATTAGAAAGAAAATGGCGTTTAAATCCTGAAGATAAAGATATGATTGCTATGCAACACCGTTTTTTATATGAAAAAAATGGAAAACAATATGAAGCAATAGCAGAATTAACGGTGGTAGGTGAAAGATCGCCACATACTGCGATTGCGAAAACGGTTGGTTTACCTTTAGCAATCGGTACAAAATTATTATTACAAGGTCATCTTAGTCATTTGTCAGGCGTTCAACTCCCAACAGATAGAGCCATTTATGAACCTATATTGAACGAATTAAAAGATTATGGAGTGATATTCAACGAAAAAATAAGGGAATTATAATATTTCAATTTAAAAAGCATAAGAAATATAAATAAAATACTTGTGCTTTTTTTTATAGATGGTTTGAATCAAAAAACTATTAGAAAATAGTTTTATACTACTATAAATTGAACCACTACATAAAATTTTAGATTTGGCTTTTTTTTAAGGAAACTATTTTTTTGATTAATGTTTGCCTAAGGAACTAAGTAAAAAATATTATACCCAATAAAAACCTTCACGTATATAAAGTGTTGGAGTTAACGCCACCACTTTATATATTTGTTCATATTTTTAAGGGAGCATGTAAAAAATAAACTACCTACTCAAAAAAACCTATTTTTAGTTCCCTCACCGCTGGGGAGGGTTAGGGTCAGTGTTGTTAAGTTCTAATATTTGTCAGGTAAATTATTTTACAAATCAAAATATAATTTGCCAAATCTATAAGATTTTCAAAAAATTATAGATTTTTTACAGAATATTATACAAGTTAATTTCTATTTTATTTGTTAAAAAGAAAAGAACTTAACAACACTGCCCCAGCCCAGCCCAAAGGTGAGGGAGTTTTTTTGGGTATAATATTTTCTACTTAGTCCCTAAATAATATAAAATGGGTAATTTATTTTTTATACTCTCCAATCTCTACCACTTATTTCTTGTACTAATAAATCCTTAATATTTTTTTAGTTGATTTCTAATCCGATCACTAACACATCGTCAATTTGTTTTTCATTACCTTCGTTTATCCAATCTTCGAATGTATTTTTGAGTGTTTGTTGTTGTATTTCGAGGTCTTGGAAAGCCAATTTACCTAATAATTCTCTTAATTTTGTAGATAAAAATTTCTTGCCTTCTTTTCCGCCAAATTGGTCTTGAAAACCATCAGTAAATAAATAAAAAGTAGTAGGAATATCTATGTTTATTTCGTGTGAAGTAAATATACGTTCTTCTTCTTTTTGCTCGCCACCGATAGGCATTTTGTCGCCTTTTATTTGATGAATTGTATCGTTTTGTATATAAACCAATGAATTTTTTGCACCCGCGAATGTTGCTTTTTTCTCTTTTTTATCTATCACCAACAAAACCAAATCCATTCCATCACGATTATTACTTTCTGCTTGTTTGAGTGTTTTTCGGATATTTTTATGCAATTCATTTAAGATTTGGTCGGGAGATAAAACACCTTCATTCAAAATAATTTGATTTAAAACTTCATTGGCAAGCATAGTCATCAACGCACCCGGAACTCCATGTCCTGTGCAGTCAATAGCCGCTGCAATAATTTTATCATTTTTTTGTTCGATATAATAAAAATCGCCTGAAACAATATCTTTTGGCTGAAAAAATATAAAATTTGAAGGTAAGATTTTGGCTATTTCTTCTTTATGAGGCAACATACTGAGTTGTATGCGTTGAGCATAATGAATACTATCTGTAAGATTTTTATTGATATATTCAATTTCTTCTTTTTGATGATTCACTACTTCCAATGTAATGCTAAGTTCTTCATTGGTTTGGTTGAGTTCTTCTACAGATTCCGCCAACGCTTGAGTTCGTTCTGTTACTTTTTGTTCCAATACTTCTTTTTGCTCTGTGATTAAGCGCACATTTTCTTTTTGGGCATTACGTTTTTCTCTTTCAGTAGTTTTTATTTTGTCTGATAATCCAAATGATAAAATAAATGCTTCGCCTATAACTCCAAAACTGAGTATTATATCACTCAAATTAGATGATATAGGAAATCCGAATAATTGCATTACGTATGTTAAGGCACTTAAAATCAATAAAATCCAAGCGCCAAAAAAGAAAAAAGCAGGTCGGTATCTTTTATATGTACCATATACACCTAAAAATACTGTGAAAGTAAAAGATACAAAAACGTATAAGGCTAAAAAATTTATATAACTTGACAGCAAATTTGTGAATACATAAACAAAAAAAGGTAACAAAATAATAACTAAAATACCTAAATAATAATAAATTTGAAATATAATTGTATATATTTTGGGAAATAAGGTTTTTACTTTTAAGAAATGATTTCCAAATTGTAAAGCACTTACACAAGCCAATATAGCACAAAAATTGACAAAAAAACCTGCAATGATTGGTATATTTGGGTATAAAAACTGAAAAGCCAATCCATTTACGCCTATTATATATCCAAATATAGCAAATAAATATACTACATAATAAAAATAAGACTTATCTCTTATACTCAAATATAATAATAAATTATAAATAGCTAATCCAAATATAATGGCTGATGTAAAAATTATTCTCCCTAAATAATATTGTGCTTCTTGTAAGATTTCTATGTCTTGTTTGAAACATAAATCGTGTTTTTTAGCATAATACCCTGAAAATTTTATGTAAATATAAAAATTTTCTTGCTTTGGAAATGGATATAAAAACTGAAAATATAAAATAGGTCTTTCATAAAAACCATAAGCATCACCCCCTCTATAATGCTTTATTAATTTTAAGTTTTCATCTACAAAGTTTACATCTAAGGTATCAATATTAGGACTATAAAAATGCAAAAGCCAAGTATCTGTATTTTCTTTGGGTTTATTTACTTTTATTCTAAACCAAAAATCAGAAGACGAGTACCCTTGATTGGGATGTTTTTGTGTTGAAAGTTTAAATTGATGATGATATTCTTTTGATAATACGTCTTTTAAGGTTAATTTGTGTGTTTTATCTTCCAAAATCTCTACTAAATGCCCCAAAGGGTACACTGTTTTTTTTTCATTTTCTTGAATAAATACCGTATTTTGTGCGTATATATTCGAAAGTGAAAGTAAAAAAAACAAACCAATACATAGAGAAAATCTAAATGAATTAAATGATAAGGGCGTAACAAAAGAAGTATTCATACAATTTTTTATGTATTTTTGCATTGAATTTAGAATAATATTAGTTTAAATTTTTCGTTTTTATTGTTACTTCGTAATCGATCGCAAATATAATTTATTTTTGGAAATAAAAAAATAATTTGTAAAATAAAAAAATAATAATTTTATTTCGATGTACTCAAAAACATATTAGACAAAAATCTATCCATTTTCAAATCTTTTTTCGACTTCTTTCCAATTCACCACATTCCAAAAAGCATTGATAAAATCTGGTCTTTTATTTTGATATTTGAGATAATAAGCGTGTTCCCAAACATCTAAAGCCAACATTGGTTTTCCTTTTTCTTTGACAATTTTTGTCATCAATGGATTATCTTGATTAGGAGTACTGCTGATAAATAATTTTTTATTTTTATCTAAGGAAAGCCAAACCCAACCTGAGCCAAAACGACTTTTTCCTGCTTGTGCAAATTGTTCTTTGAATTTATCAAAACTACCAAAAGTAGTTTTAATTGCCTCTGCTAATTTTCCTGTCGGCTCCCCTCCTGCTTGTGGTGCAATAATTTGCCAAAAAAAAGAATGATTATAATGTCCGCCACCATTATTTCTAATAATTGGAAATTTATCAGTAACTTTTGCTTGAATTTCTTCTAAAGTCATTTTTTCAAAAGGTGTATTTTTGATGGCTTCGTTTAGATTTTTAATATACGCAGCATGATGTTTTGAATGATGAATTTCCATCGTCATTTTATCAAAATAAGGTTCTAAACCATCATAACTATAAGATAATTGAGGCAAAGAAAAATCATTTTCTCTGTATGTTTCAGGTAAAATTTCCTCATTTTGCGTATGAAAACCCATTATTCTTGGAATTTGTAAAAAACTTGCGGCAGAAATTAACGCCAAAGATTTTAAAAAAGTTCTTTTATTCATTTTTTTGAATGATTTTAAAATATATAAAAATAAAAAATATCAAAGTAAAAATATCAGCAAAAAAAAACAAAAAATAAATACAATTCTATTCTTATTTTTATTCTATAACTAATAAATTTATGTATATGTTCTAAATTCTGAAAGATTTGAATTAAAAAAACTTGTTTTTTTTAGAATTTTATTTTTTTCTTATTTATATTTGCAAAAAAATTAGCATAAATTAAGAATAAATGAAATTTACAATAGCACAAGTGGCAACGATTTTAGGTGGAAAAGTGCAAGGAGATGAAAATATAACCATAGATAAATTAGGAAAAATTGACGAAAATAATCTACCAGAAGGAAGTATTTGTTTTTTATCAAATATGAAATATGAACATTATATTTATACGACTAAGGCAAGTGCGGTGATAGTGGGCGAAGATTTTGTTCCAAAAAATAATATTACTAATACCAATCTAATTATCGTAAAAAATGCCTATTCTGCTTTCACACAACTTTTAGAAGAATATGATAAAATAATTACTATTCAAAGTTTGCAAAAAAAAATAGGCATAGAAAATCCCGCTTTTGTGGCTTCTACCGCTATTTTAGAAAAAAATGTATATGTAGGTGCGTTTGCGTACATAGCCGAAAACGTAAAATTAGGTGAAAATGTAAAAATATTTCCACACGTATATATTGGCGAAAATGTAGTGATAGAGGCAAATACAGTCGTTTATTCAGGTGTAAAAATATATCCAAATGCAATTATTGGCAAAAATTGTATTTTTCATTCGGGCGTAGTGATTGGAGCAGAAGGATTTGGATTTGCCCCACAAAAAGATGGCTCATATAAAAATATTCCACAATTAGGCAACGTAATCATAGAAGACGATGTCTGTATAGGAGCAAATACAACCGTAGATAGAGCCACTATCGGCTCAACTATTTTAAGAAAAGGCGTAAAATTAGACAATTTAATCCAAGTCGGACATAATGTTGAAATTGGAGAACATACCGTAATTGCGGCACAAGTCGGAATTGCTGGCTCTGCAAAAATCGGAAAATATTGTGCTATTGGCGGACAAACAGGCATAGCAGGACATATAGAAATTGCGAATAAAACACGTATGGGCGGAAAAACAGGTGTAAATAAAACGATTACACAAGAAAATACAACTATACAAGGCAATCCCGCTCAATCTTATATTAGCTATATGAAAGCATCTGCTATTTTTAGAAGATTACCCGATTTAGATAAAAAAGTGGAAGAATTAGAAAAAAAATTGAACGATTTAACAAAATAAATGTACTTTTGTAAAAATTATTTACTCTTACTCATAAACCTCGAAAAAAGTTAAAATGATGAATATAAAACAACAAACCCTTAGAGAAGCAGTCGAAGTATCAGGTGTAGGATTACATACAGGCGTAAAAGTAACAATGCGTTTTTTGCCCGCACCGCCTAATCATGGCTATAAATTTCAACGAATCGATTTACCAGAAAAACCAATTATTGAAGCATTGGCTGATTACGTGGTTGATACCTCAAGAGGAACTACTATCGAACAAAATGGCGCAAGAGTACATACCGTTGAGCATACCTTGGCTGCCTTAGTTGGTTTGCAGTTGGATAATGTTTTGATACAAATTGATGGACCTGAACCGCCGATTATGGACGGAAGTTCGATACAATTTATTGAGGCATTAGAAGAAGCAGGTCTTGAGGAACAAGATGCTTTGCGTCAATATTACGAAGTAAAAGAAAATATTATTTATAGAGATAATGCAAGAGAAGTTGAGTTGTCAGCCTTGCCTTTGAACGATTATAGATTGGCAGTAATGGTAGATTATAATTCTCCCGTTTTGAATAGTCAGCACGCAAGTTTGGCAAATATTACTGATTTTAGAAACGAAATAGCAGATTGTAGAACTTTTGTATTTTTGCACGAATTAGAAGCACTTTTCAAAGCAAATTTAATCAAAGGTGGAGATGTGGACAATGCGATTGTAATTGTAGATAAAATTGTTTCACAAGAAGAATTAGACAAATTAGCTACTTTAATGGGTAGAAAAGCAGTCGAAGTCAAAAAAGAAGGCATTTTAAATAACGTTGAATTAAGACACAAAAACGAACCTGCTCGTCATAAACTTTTAGATGTGGTAGGTGATTTGGCTTTGGTAGGAAGACCTTTGAAAGCACAAATTATTGCCGCTCGCCCAGGTCATGCAGCCAATGTTGCCTTAGCCAAAAGAATCAGACAAGCGATGTTAGCCGATAATAAAGTGCCTGTTTATAATCCAAAAGTACAACCTTTGATGGATATAAAACACATTGCTAATATTTTACCCCATCGTTATCCGTTTGCTTTGATAGATAAAATTTATCATTTGGACGAAAAAAGTGTGGCAGGTATTAAAAATGTAACGATGAATGAACCATTTTTTATGGGACATTTCCCCGGAAATCCAGTTATGCCCGGCGTTTTGCAAATAGAAGCAATGGCTCAAACAGGCGGAATTTTAGTATTGAGTAGCGTTCCTGACCCTGAAAATTATTGGGCATATTTATTATCAATAGATGAGTGTAGATTTAAAAAAATGGTTTTACCCGGTGATATGCTTACTTTTTATTGTGAATTATTATATCCAATTCGTAGAGGAATTGCCAAAATGAAAGGTGAGGCGTATGTAGCTGGAACTTTGGTATGCGAGGCAGTTTTGTCTGCAAGTTTGGTACGTAAATCTTTATAATATAATCACTATTTTACTCAAAAATTTAAAAGTATGAATCATAATTCATTGGCATATATACACCCGAACGCAAAAATTGGCAAAAATGTAACCATAGAACCTTTTGCAGTAATTTACGATAATGTGGAAATTGGGGAGGATACTTGGATAGGTGCGCATGCGGTAATCATGTCAGGAGCAAGAATAGGAAATAATTGTAAAATTCACCCACACGCTATTATTTCAAATGTACCACAAGATTTAAAATTTGGTGGAGAAGATACTTTGGCAATTATTGGCGATAGAACGGTGGTGCGTGAATGTGTTACTATCAATAGAGGAACTACCGACAAATATAAAACTGAAATTGGAAAAGATTGTTTGTTGATGGCTTACGTACACGTCGCACACGATTGCGTGATTGGCGATAAGTGTATTTTGGCTAATAGCGTGCAAGTGGCAGGGCATGTGGAAGTGGGTTATCACGCCATTTTAGGTGGGACAAGTGCGGTGCATCAATTTGTAAAAATCGGAGCACATGTAATGGTGGGCGGAGGTTCTTTGGTACGCAAAGATGTTCCTCCATTTATCACAGTCGCACGCGAGCCGCTCACGTATGAAGGTTTGAATTTGGTAGGATTAAGACGCAGAGGTTTTTCGAATGAAATCATTGGACAAATTCAAGAATCTTACAAATTATTATATCAAAGTGGTATGAATACAGTAGAGGCTTTGAAAGCCATCGAAACAGATATTGCTTTTTCGAAAGAAAGAGATGAAATAATTAGTTTTGTTAAAAATGCAGAAAGAGGGATTACAAGGTAAAACAACATAATTCTTTTTGCTCAAAAAATATGATAAATAATAAAAAAATAGTGGTCGTGATGCCAGCGTATAATGCGGCTGAAACCTTAGAAAAAACATACAAAGAAATTCCTTTTGAAATTATTGATGAAGTAATTTTGGTAGATGACCATTCCAAAGATAATACAAGTGAAGTGGCTAAAAAATTAGGTATTCAACACGTTATTAGGCACGAACAAAATAAAGGATATGGCGGAAATCAAAAAACTTGCTACCAAAAAGCCTTAGAAATTGGAGCTGATGTGGTGGTGATGTTGCACCCTGATTATCAATATACGCCATTATTGTTAGAAGCAATGGTTTATCCTATCGCAAAAGGCGTGCATGACGTAATGTTAGGCTCACGAATTTTGGGAAAAGGTGCGTTGGTGGGCGGTATGCCTATGTATAAATATATTGCGAATCGTTTTTTGACATTTTTCCAAAATATAATGATAGGGCAAAAATTAGCCGAATATCATACAGGTTACAGAGCGTTTAGTCGGGAAGTTTTGGAAGCATTGCCACTCAAAGATAATTCTGATGATTTTGTTTTTGACAATGAAATGTTAGGACAAATTGCTTATGCTGGTTTTATGATAGGCGAAGTTACTTGCCCTACCAAATATTTTGATGAAGCAAGTAGCATCAATTTCAAAAGAAGTGTACAATATGGCTTAGGAGTTTTGAGAGTTTCGATTACCTATCGTTTGCAACGTTGGGGTTTAGGCAAATATAATATCTATAAAAAGATAAAACACAACAGTTTTAGGAAGGATTTGACAAAATTTTAAAAAAATAAATACACTTTTTTTTGAAATTTAAAAAAAAATATTATTTTTGCATATCATTTCAAATTAAGTGTTTATTTAAAAAAATGGATATTTTCTATTTATTATGTGCTGCGTTGTTAGCATATTTGATTGGCTCAGTGCCTACTGCGGTTTGGGTTGGCTTAAATTTCTATGGCAAAGATGTAAGAGATTTTGGAAGTGGCAATGCAGGTGCTACCAATACTTTTCGAGTTTTAGGCAAAAAAGCAGGAATTGTGGTGATGTTGGTTGATGTATTGAAAGGTTTTGTAGCCACAGAACTTGCTTTTTGGTTGATTCGAGTCGTCAATTTAGTTCAAATTGATGATTTATTACTCTCAAAAATAATTTTTTATAAACTCATATTTGGTTGTTTGGCTGTTTTGGGGCATATTTTTCCTATTTATGTAGGTTTTAGAGGTGGGAAAGGCGTAGCCACTTTATTAGGAATGATGCTCGCAGTAGATTGGAGAATTACATTGATTTGTGTGGGAATATTTATAATAGTTTTACTTCTATCTAAATACGTTTCATTAGGTTCATTGTTAGCAACTTTAGCATTTCCTTTATTATTATTAATTCCTTATTTCAAACCCGAAGATTCTGTATTGATTATTTTTGGTTTTTTAATGTTTATTATCGTAGCCATTACACATCAAAAAAATATTCAAAAACTAATCACAGGACAAGAAAGTAAAGCTAAAATATTTAAGAAGAAAAGTCAATCTTAAAAATATTTTATAAGAAAAGTAAAAAAATAAATTCATATTTTTTTACTTTTTTTTGTATCTATTCGTTTATTGATTATATTTCATAAAAATCTACAAAAAAAATCTACAAAAAATGAAAAAAATACTTGTTTTCTCGCTTTGTTTTTTAGGAATATTATTTTCTATACAAGCACAAAAATTTACTTTGTTGGCTGATTTTTCATTCAATAAAAATGGCAAAGAAAAAGAAGGTTATTACAAAGATTTTAACCTTGTTAATACTTCTTTCAAAGATGGAGGAGTTTATACAGAAGGAAATTTGGGAGAATTCGAAAAAAATCAAGGAAATGCAATTTGGGGAAGTCGAATGAGTAATTTATACGCCCATAATTGTTCTGTGAGTCTTTCTTTCAAAATAGAAAATATAGAAAAAGATATGCCTATTTTTGTCATTGGTGCGTATCAAAAACCAGTGGGCGTTTATATCAAAAATGGCGTTATTTATATTGAAATTAATAACGGAAAAACAACTTATCAAGCTAAAAATACTCCTCTTAAACCAAATAAATGGTATAATATTGTGTTGATTTCTGCGAATCAAACCTTAGAATTATATTTGAACAAAGAAAAAATATTATCAGAAAATAGAGTAAACGTAACTGAAATTGATCCAAAAAAAAATAGCATACAAATTGTTAGTTTTAGCCCGCAAAAAGAAAGCGGTTTTATAGGATATTGGAAAAATTTAAAAGTTTATGAAGGTGTGTATGATTTGAGTGATGTTAATTCTAATGTGGTGATTGAGCCAAACAATAATCCAGTTATTGAGCCAAATAATAATCCAGTTATCAATCCAAATAATAACAATACAAACACTGAAACGGCTTTGGGAACTTGGAAAAAAATAAATATTGATACCAAAGGAAATGTAAATAAAGAAAAATACAATTTGAGTAGGCAACATTTTTTATCTAAAAATAAAGAAAATGGATTGAATATTATTTGGCAAGATTCAAAAACACAGAAAATTTATTTGAGTGTTTTACAAAAAAATATGGCTATTCAAAATCCTATTCCATTATCTATTCCTGCCAATACAAAAATTTTAGCTGCTACTAATGACGAAGCTGATAATTTATACGTAATGGTTTTTAATGAATTTAAAGAGGATAAAAATACAAATGATTTTATTACCCTTTATAAATTATCAAACAAAGGAAATTTATTGGCACAAAAAAAACATAGTTCTGCCGAAAAAGATTTGAATATTTTTAGAGTTGGATATTATGGAGGTATATTGGTGCATAGTGCAGGAACATTGGGATTTTTTATGGGTAGAACAATGAATAAAAGTGATGATGGTTTGAATCATCAAGGCGGAATTGGAGTTACTTTTGATGCTAATTCGTTGGATATTATCAAGAATACAGGACAAACTTCGGGACATTCTTTTGATAATTATTTAACAAAAAACGAAGCAGGAGATTTTATTGGAATTGATTTAGGTGATAATTATCCACGTGGCATCAATTTGCATCGAATGACAAAACAAGACAGAGCAGCCAAATTGGTCTATGCTTTTAAAACAGAACACGGCACAACCGCCAACGGATACGGAACGATTTATCCTAAATACGAAGAAATTAGTACGCCAAAAAAATCTTTTTATAAATGGTCAAATGATAATGGCGTTTATACCGAATTAGGTGGCGTAGTAGAAGTGAGTGATGGATATTTAGTTATCTTCGCAGGTGAGCCTGACGCACAAGGAAAAGCATTGAATAGTAGTAGAATTGGCGACAATTTAGATGCTCGAAATCTGGGTTTTGTGAAAGTTTCTAAAGATTTTTATGATTATACAAAATATCCTTATCAATCTTACAATCATATTATTTCGACAGGAATCAACGAAAAAGGTGGTTTTTATACGTTTGGTGGCACTTGGTGTGCTCAAGAAAATAAAGGAGTAAATTGGCTTACCAAATACAAAGATAAGGCAAAGGAAAATGCTCGAAATATCAAAATACAAAAATTACCCAACGGAAACATTTTGATTCTCTGGTCAATAACAACAGGTGATTATTGGAACGCTACCACTTTAAATACGATGATGATGTGTATAGATAAATATGGAAAAATAGTTCAAAATCCAATTGCTATTGCGAAAGATATTGATTTGAATCGCAGAGATGAAATTATTTTGATAGATAATAAAGTATTTTCTGTGCAAGGAAAAGATAGTATTTTACAAATCAATTATTTAGAATTGAAATAGAAATCAACAAAGAAAACATACATATAAACCCCAAAAATTTATATATATGTTGATAAAAACGACTATTTCTTTTTCTTTAAAATATCTGTTACTATAATTTTTCGTGTGATATAAATAAAAATATGGATTTTATTTGTAATATTATGACAATTAATTTATTTTATGGTGTTAAAAAATTGTAACTATTTTGTTACAAAACAATCTTCCATACTTTGTAATTACATCAACTAAAATTTTTAAAAAAAATATTTTCATTTTACATACAAATTTGGTAATAATCCAAAACAATTAATTATGCATCATTTTTACACTACTTCCACCGTTTTCGTTGATTTCTACTTTCAAAAATGTAGGAATTTCTTCTTTTAATCTTTCCACGTGAGAAATAATGCCTACAATTCGATTTTCTTCTCTCAAAGTTTGTAATGTTTGGAAAACCGTAGAAAGCGAATCATCATCTAAAGACCCAAAACCTTCGTCCATAAAAAAGAAATTTTGATGCGAATACTGAAATGCACTCACGGTTTCCGCCAACGCCAATGCTAACGCCAACGAAGCCTGAAAAGTTTGTCCGCCTGAAAGTGTTTTGACGCTTCTTTTTCGTCCTTCGTGCAAAAAATCACACACATAAAATTCCTTATTGTCTTCTCTTCCTTCCAATTCTAAGGTGAGTTGTTGGCGTGTAAAAATTCGGAAACGTTTATTTGCGACCAAACATAAATTTTCTAAATAAGAATTAGAAACATATTTAGCAAAACCTTTGGCATAAAACAAACTTTGCATCGTTTCTATGTCTTCTTTTCTTTGTTTTATTTTTTCAAATTGTCTAGAAATAGTTATTTTTATTGCTAAATCTTTTTGTATTTTTTGAATATTTGCTTCTATTAAATTAGAATCTTTTTTGATTTGTTCTAATTCATTTTGTATATTTTGGAAAGCAAATTTAACTTCTTTATGTTTATCAATATCATAACTTTGATTTTGCATTTGTGTTTTTATGGTTTCTAAACTACCTTTTTTGGCAGATATATTTTCATAAAAAGTGGTAATTTCCTTTTCCGTTTTTTGAATATCGATTTGATTTTTTAATATTTTTTGAATTTCTGTTTGTGCATTAAAATTTGATTTTTGCATTTTTTCAAGAATTTCGTTTTCATTTTTTTGTAATTCTTGTTGATATTTTTCAATATTTTTAAATGTATTTTCTACATTACTTTGCCATTTTATTTTTTCATTATTATATTGCAAAAGTGTATTTTGTGCGTCTTTAAAATCTTTGTCTATTTTTTCGATTTTATCTTTTCCCGCTTTTATTTTTGTGTCAAAATCGTGATTGAGATGTTCTTTATAATTTTTTAGATGTTTCAAATCTGCTACTTTTGTATCGATTTCGCTTGTTTTTGTGGCTTTTTGAATAGCTAAATCTTGCAAAGATTTATCTAATTCTTCTTTTTTTGTAGACAAAATTTCCGTTTCCTTTTCAACTTCTTTTTGTTCTCTTCTTTTTTCGATTACAAATTCTTCAATCAATTTATGAGCAATAATTTGTTTATCGATTTCTTTTCTATCATCGCTATCATAACCTTTTTTTCTCCAAATAAATTTATCATCAAAATCGTTTAATTCTTGGAGTTTTGTTGCATAATTTTTGTTATATTTTTCAATATTTTTAACAGATGCTTGAAATTCTGCTTTGATTTCTTGTAAATCTTTGATGCTTTTTTTATGCTCCTCAATCATTTTTTTGGCGATTTTTATATCTTCTACCAATTCTTTTCCAAATGAAATATCAGGATGATGTGCAGACCCACACACAGGACAAGGCTCGCCCTCGACCAGTTTTTCGGCGTATTTTTGGAGTTCTTGTTTAACATTTAGATTTCTTAAATTAGTTTCTGTTTCTTCCTTTTTTAGTTCTTCTTGGTTTATTTTATCCTCTAAAAAAGCCAAAATTTGTTCTACATTCAAAGGAGATTTTACTTCTATTTTTTGATTATTCAAATTGAATTTTAGTTTATTTTCTTGCGATTCAATTTCTTTTTTTATGTTTTGAACATCTCCTGCCAATGTCAATTTATTATCAAACCATCTTTGTATTTCGTATAGAACAGCCATATTTTGAGGTTTTTCTTTTTCTTTATGAGCAATTTCATCTTTAATTTGTTGATTTTTTTGAATAGAAATATCTAATTTTTCTTTGACTTCCTCAAATTTTTTGCTTTCTTTTTCGCTAGTTGGCAAAATAGAATCCAATATTTTTTGGGCGATAGCAATATCTTTAATTCTAATCAAATCATCTAATTTTTCTTGAATTTCAGGTTTTAAACTAACTTCTTTTTGTACTTTTGCCAAATTTTCTGTCGCATTTTGAACTTTGACATCAATATCTTGAAGTTGTTTGTCTTGATTTTCTTTTTCTTTTTGTGTGTGCGTAATATTTTGTTTTATTTTTTCATTATTTTCAAAAAGATTAGCAAATAATTCCTTACATAATTTATATTGTTTTAAAATATTTTCTTTTGCCGAAATATTTTCTTGTTGATTTTCCAATAATTCTAACTCTTTTTGAATAGTTTTTATTTGTTTGTCTAATTTTTCTAAATTATCAAAATTTTCTTTTGTTTTTTGTAATGAATGTAAATTTTCTTTGATACTTTCTTGTTTTTCATGTAAAATTTCTAATTCTTTAATCAGTAAATCCAAATTTTCTTTTGTTACGTTTTCTAAATTTTTTAGTTCAGCATCAGCTAAAGAAAATTCCACATTATTTGCCTCTTTGATAGGTTTTAGTTTATTTTCGAGGTCATAATTTTCAAGATTAAAGAGTTGAATCATCATATTAGTTCTGTCTGTTCCTCCTAAATGTAAAAAATCTTGAAATTTACCTTGTGGTAAAATAATAGTGCGTTTAAAATTATCATAAGAAATATTTAATAATTCTTTTGCTTCAATTTTAATTGGTTTCCATTCATTTGTTTCTTCGTTCAGAATATACTGCCTTCTTTCTGTTGGTCTTATATCAACTCTTTTTTTATCAAATTTACGACTGTATGTAAATCGATATTGACGATTTTCTTTGCCTGCCAAAAAATCGAACTCAATATATATTTCTGAAGACCTTAAATTGATAATATTTTTTAGTTCTGGATTAGTCAATCTTTCAATTTTATCGTATAAAGCCAAA
The DNA here is from genome assembly GCA_013298075.1 of Cytophagales bacterium. GTDB lineage: Bacteria > Bacteroidota > Bacteroidia > Cytophagales > Microscillaceae > RDXZ01. The sequence continues at coordinate 80,863 of JAAFJG010000004.1, forward strand.
GAAATAGCATCTAAGATAGTAGATTTTCCACTTCCTACAGCGCCAAAAATACCAAACATTCCCGCACTCGTGAGCGATTTGAAATCGATTGTAACTCTATTTTGATAAGAATAAATTCCTTGAAAAGTTAATGAAATAGGAAGCATATAGATAAATTATGTTTTTATATTTAAAATGCAAATTTATATAATATTTTTAAAAAATAAACAAATATCAGAAAATATTTATTTTTTTGTTTTAATTCAATAAAAAAAAAGTTACCTTTTTTTAATAACTCGTATTGACAAATGTAAGAAAAAAACAAAAAAAGATTTATTTCTTTGATATAAACTTTTGTTTTTTATTTACGTATATAAAAATAAATTAAAAGATCAGTAATTTTAAATATTAAAAATACAACACAATGTTTTCATTCAGTCTATTTTTCGCATTTTGGTTAAATTTAGTTTCTCCTAATACAACAACTTCTGGGGAAGTCTATCAAGTAGTATTCGTACAGGGTACAATTATGAATCAAACCAAAAATCAAGCTATCACACGTGGTGGCAAAATTAGTGCAAACGATAAAGTCGTTTTCAAAACAAAAGACGCAAAGGCAGTAGTTATCAGTACAACTCGTGGTCGTTTTGTATTAGAAGGTAAAAAAAGCAAACAAACGGGGAGCGAATTAACTGCATTTGTGAACGAAGTTCTTTCACCTTTGAAAACAAACTCTAAATTGAGTACAAGAGCAGGTGAAAGTGATAAAGTGTTAGATTTAGAAAAACACTTTGGTTTATCAAAAGGAGTATCTCAGTTTGCTATTGTAGGTGATATGTATTCTTTCAAATTCACTCCCAAAGAAAGTACTAAATTAATTTTAGTTATTCATTATAATGATGGTACAAAACAAAAAGCAAGTACGATGGCTTTTTCGGGGGCGAGTTATGATTTGAAAAAAGATGTTTATTTCAAAACAGGTACTGAGAACGTAAAATTTATTGAAATTTATGAAGCATCAGTCTCAAAAGAAAGCAAAAAAACTATTTTAGGCGATGCAAAAGCGGGTTTTAAACCTTTATTTATCCAAAAAGAAGAATTGGCTGCATCTTTCAAAGATTACTTACCGACTGTAAATATTGATGAAACTTTAAAAACTTATATGTCTGCTGATGCGTCAATGACTGCTGATAAAGTAAAATCTGAAATGGATAAAATGTCTGCAGAACGTAAAAAAGCAGAATTATTATTCTATTTTATCCAAGAAGGATATGGTGTGGCAAATGAAGAAGGCGTAATTGATGTGAATAAAATCAAAGCTGATATTCAAGAATTAGAAAAATTTGTAAAACAAAATAAATTATAGTCTTTCTAATTGATACAAAAAAGTCAAAAAAAATAAAATTTAGTTGGCTTTTTTGTATTTAATTTATCTCAAAATAATACAGAAAATTATAATCAATACCAATAATTTTAGAAAAATAAAAAAATATTTATTATTGTAACCTTTTATTTTTTCTTTACGTATATGTATATAAAAATCAGTGATTTTAAACATTTTAAAAATATAAAACAATGTTTTCATTTAGTCTATTTTTCGCATTTTGGTTAAATTTAGTTTCTCCTAACACAACAACCTCTGCGGAAGTCTATCAAGTAGTATTTGTACAAGGTACAATTACAAATCAGACCAAAAATCAAGCTATCACACGTGGTGGCAAAATTAGTGCAAACGATAAAGTCGTTTTCAAAACAAAAGACGCAAAAGCGGTAGTTATCAGTACAACTCGTGGTCGTTTTGTATTAGAAGGTAAAAAAAGCAAACAAGCGGGCAGCGAATTAACTGCATTTGTGAATGAAGTGTTATCACCTTTGAAAACAAACTCTAAATTGAGTACGAGAGCAGGTGAAAGTGATAAAGTGTTAGATTTAGAAAAACACTTTGGTTTATCAAAAGGGGTATCTCAGTTTGCTATTGTAGGCGATGCATATTCTTTCAAATTCACTCCCAAAGAAGCTGCTAAGTTAATCTTAGTTATTCATTATAATGATGGTACAAAACAAAAAGCAAGTACAATGGCTTTTTCAGGCTCAAGTTATGATTTGAAAAAAGATGTTTATTTTAAAGAAGGTACTGAAAAAGTAAAATTCATTGAAATTTATGAAGCGTCAATTTCAAAAGAAAATAAAAAACCTATTTTAGGCGATGCAAAGGCGGGTTTTAAACCTTTATTTATTCATAAAGAAGAATTATCTGCGTCTTTCAAAGATTATTTACCCACTGTAAATATCAATGAAACTTTAAAAACTTATATGTCTGCTGATGCGTCAATGACTGCCGATAAAGTAAAATCTGAAATGGACAAAATGTCTGAAAACCGCAAAAAAGCAGAATTATTATTCTATTTTATCCAAGAAGGATACGGTGAAGCAAATGAAGAAGGCGTAATTGATGTCAATAAAATCAAAGCTGATATTCAAGATTTAGAAAAATTTGTAAAAGAAAATAAATTATAATCTTTATTTATTTATCAATATAAAAAGTCAAGTGAAATTAATTTTACTTGACTTTTTATATTTTTTAAGAAATAAAGATTTTATTTTAAAAAATATGAAATATAAAAATAACCAATAATATATTACAATATGAAGAAAAAAAACTTTTTTTTTTCAAAAAATCGGCACTTCATTTGCAATATTTAAAAAATAAGTTATATTTGCATAAAATATACTACAATGATGGTGAAATATATTTATATTCTATTTTTTACGTTTTTATTTATTGGATTTCATTTCACTACACCTGCACAAAGCGTAGGCGATTTGTTAGAGCGCCTAAATGAAAGCAAAAGTTCAGATGAAAAAGTATCTTTATATACTCAAATTGGATTATTGTATCAGAAAGAAAAAGCGTATTCTAAAGCAACAGAATATTTTTTACAAGCAAAAAAATATATTGAAAGCGATGATGAAAAAAATAGTCAAAAAATTGCTAAAGAAATTTCAATATTAGAATATTTGGGTACAGCACAAAGTTTGGTGCCTGATTATCAAGCCTCTATTCAAACGTATGAAATTTTATTTCAAAAACAAAAAGATTCCCCTGAAAAATCACGAAAAAATCTAAATATATTGGCTGATTTGCATAAAAAAGCAGAACAATATCAAGAGGCTTTAGTAAAATATGAAGATATTTTGAGTAAATATCCTTCGAATACGAACGAACAAACGATACAAACGTACAATAATATCGGATTTTTATATAGACAAGCAGGCAATAATCAAAAAGCAAAAGAATATCTAAATAAAGCACTTGATTTAGCCAAAAAATCTAATTTACCTAATCCACTTATTACCACTTTATTTAATGTAGGCGTTACTAATTCTTCGAATGGCAATCATAAAGAGGCTCAAAATAATTTTCAAGAAGCATTAAGTGTGGCTGATAAAAATAATTTGGTGCTTTTGACTGCGGAAGCTTATAATTATTTGGGGGCAAATTATTGGTTACAAAATAAATCTGATAATGCGATAGAATCTGTACAAAATGCTATCAAAATTGCTCAACCACAACAAGCAGACGAGATGTTGATGGTGAGTTATCAATTATTATCAGAAATTTATCAACAAAAAGGAGAACTCAAAGAATCTCAAAAAGCCTATAAAAAATATGAAGAAATTAAAAATAAACGCATTGAAAAAGTACAAAAAGACGAAAAAACAAGGCTCGAAAATCAATTAAATATTGAAAAAAAAGAAAACGAAATCAAAGAATTGATGTCTGAAAAAGATAAACAATCTTCGGCTTTGCGTCAATCACAATTAGAAAAACAAAAACAAGAGCAAGAATTAGTGCTTAAAGAAAGAGAATTAGATTTGTATAAAAGTAATAAAGACAGACAAACTATGCAACTTGCTAATCAACTTTTGGAACAAAAAAGAGTAGAACAAATGCTCGAAATTACGAAAAGAAAATTACAAGAGGATAAACAAACACAAGAAATTGATAAATTAGCAAGCACTCAAAGATTCCAAACTGTATTAATTAAACAAAGAGAATTAGAAAGAACAAAAGAAATTCAATTATCTGAAAAAGATAAAAAAATCAAAGAACAGCAATTAAAAGATGAAAAAATAATTAGTTATTATTATTTTTGGGTTTTTGTTTTGTTTGGATTTTGTTTATTTTTAACGTTAGTAGGCTTTATTCATACTTTTTGGAGCAATAGAAAACTCAAAAAACAAAGAAAAAGAATACTAGAACAAAAATACGTAATTGAAAATAAATCGCAAGAAATTCTTACACAAAACGAAGAATTACAGCAAAATCAAGAAGAAATCATGACACAACGTGATTTAATTCAAGACCAAAATAAAAAATTAGAAGGAACTAACCAAAAATTAGTGGCTAATGAAGACGTATTAAAAAAATCGTTAGATAAACTTGAAAAAAGTCAAGAGGAAATAAAATTAGCTAATCTTGGGTTGGCTGAAAGAGATAGACAAATTACAAGTAGTATCAATGCTGCGATTGCTATCCAAACAGCCGTTTTGCCTTATAAAGAAAAATTAGATAATTTATTAAAACAATATTTTATATTTTATAAACCTAAAGATATGGTTTCAGGCGATTTTTATTGGCTGAATGAATTAGATGACCATATTTTTTTGGCTGCCGTTGATTGCACAGGGCATGGAGTTCCAGGTGCTTTTATGTCTTTGATTGCTAATAATTTATTGGATAAAATCATAAGAGTTTGGAAAATATACGAGCCAGAGGAGATTTTGGAACGTATGCACGAAGAAATTCAAATTTTATTAAGACAAAAAGAAACTGAAAATAACAGCGGAATGGATATTGGTTTGATGAAAATAAAACAAAAAGAAAATTCTACTGATATTTGGTTTGCAGGAGCAAGGCGACCTATGTATTATATATTGCCCGAAACTTTGGAAATTAATGAACTGAAAGGAGATAGAAAATCTATTGGCGGCTTTCAAAGAGAAGAAAAATTTATCACACAATATATCAATTTACCTAAAAATACGACTATTTATGTTGGCTCTGACGGATTATCTGATCAAAATGATGCGTTTAGAAAAAGATTAGGTGAAAAAAGACTAAAAAAAATACTCATTGATATTAGTCATCTTGAAATGGAAAAACAACGTCAAGAATTAGAAGAAATGTTACAAAAACACACCAAAAATACCACACAAAGAGATGATATTTTGTGGATTGGCATTAAAATTTGAAGTTATGAGTATAAATTAAGATAAAAAAATATATCTAAAAATATTTTTTTATTCCTTGTTTAATATAATCATTTTCAAAACCTTTGTTTTGTAAATATGTCCAAATTTTTTGGTTTAATATATATTCTTCAAATTCTTCTTTTTCTTTCAAACTTGTTATTTTTTTATCAATCAATATCATCATTGTTTTTTCGTATTCATCTTCTTCTATTTCTTCCAAAGCAATATCAATATTTTTTTGGCTGATATTTTTTTGTTTGAGTAAATAAATAATTTTAATTCTTCCCCAATTTTTGAGTCCAAATTTACCTCTTACGATAGATTGCGCATATCTCAAATCATTAAAATAATTATCTTGTTCCAAAAATTGAATTAAATCTTTTTTTTCATCTGTTGAAATATCAAAAGTATTTAATTTTTCTTTTACTTCCATCAAACATCTTTCTTGATAAGCACAAAATTTTGCCATTTTTGATATTACACTTTTATTATCCATATTTTTTTGATATTGAATTGATAAATGAATGCCTTCAAACTTACAAAAAATTATAAGTGTTGAAAGCATTATTTTTTATTACAACCATATTAAGAAAATTGATTATTCTTCTGCTAATTGTCTTTTTAATTCTTGCACTTCAGTTTCCAAACGCATAAAAGCATTTTTAATATCCAACATATCATTAGTTTCTTCAGGTAATTCTTGTGTGATATAAGAATGAAATTTCCAGATTTCTGTAACCGCATCATTTTCTACTTCATAAGGACTATACGATAAATTAGATGATTTCAACAATAAAGTTCCTGATTGTTTTGTTTTGTTATATACTTTTTTTAGCACTACGCCATCATGAGTAACCACAATACAAACTTGTCCATCTTTTACGTCTTGAATCATTATTTTTTCACCAATGACAATACTTTTTGAAGGCAAAGGCAACATTGAATCTCCAATGATTTCGAAGGCACGATATTCGCGATTTTTATTCAAAGAAGGCAAAGAAAGCGTCGGTAAATCTTTCATATAAGAAATACTCTCACGCCCAGATGTATAACCTGCAGTAGCACGCTCAGGTACAAAAGTAAGGGCAGGTTGTGTATTTTCTACGTTCAAAGTATTGACACGAAGTCCTACTGCTGACGCATATTTTTTGATTTCTTTTTGATGTGTTACTTTTTTCTCATCAACACTTATCAAATCTAAATTAGTAATACTTTCGATAGACATATCAAAAAATTCTGACATTTTTATCAAAGTAGTTACACTTGGCTCTGCTCGTCCATCTTCATACGAACTGATTACACTACGAGTTAATTTCAAACTTTCAGCCAATTCTTCTTGGGTTTGACGATTATTTTTACGACGCAGGTATCTTAAATTTTTGCTCAAAAACATAATATTAGTGAAATTAAAATGATTAAACTGTTAAACTTACTTATACATTTATGCCAAAATTGCGTACTTTTTTGATAACTTCCAAATTTTTTTAGAATTATTTTTGTTTTTTTAGAAAATATTTTATTTTTTAACCATTTATCAAAATATCAAATTTGATAACTTATTGATTATCAATGGTTTATATTTTTTTCTATTTTTTGAAATATTGTTTAATTTTTATTTTTTTTATGAATAATATTTGAATATTACAACGAGTATTACTTATTTTTAGAATCGTTTATTCGTAGAAATTTTCCAGTGAGAGTTTGTCAATATCGAAGACTTGACAAACTCAAACTAAAAAATTGAATAACGATAATTATCTTAGAAAAAAAAGTTACAAAAAAAGTTCATTATGAATAGTTTTTTCAGTTGTCAATGTCGAAGACTTGACAAACTGAAAAAACGGTGTTTTTGAGCAAACACTTTTAAATGAAAAAGAGAGAACTAATTTTTACGTATCAAGGCTTCTACATCTTTATGACACGCCTCTACGAGTGTTTTTAAAATGATAAAACACAAAACACTTAATTTATAAATAGATTCTTGTTTGTTACCTGTATCTTTAAAAAAATCATTCAAATAATTTTTGCTAGCCCAAATAGCCATACGCAAAAGTTTTTCATATTTATGATGAGCGATGACATATTCGAATATAGCTTCTCGATTTTCTGAATCTTTGGTACGCACACCTAACGCAAAATTTATCTTAAAATATTCTGCAATACTTTCCTCACAAATGACAGGTAAGTTTGGGTTTTTTCTTTGTATCATATCAAAAAACTGCGCACAAACTTGTAATAAAAAGAGATATACATTTTCATTGATTACTTTTTCAAAATTTTCTGATAAAAATTCCTTAAAAATAGGTTGTCTTTGATAAATTTCGTCTAGAAATTCGAAACCTTTTGAACCGTCCCAATTTTCTAAATACTTGAATATATCATCACTGGTGTGTACGTACATAATTTTTCTTATTTTGTTTTTTATAAAAAAAAGATGAGATTAAAAATAAATTTGAGATATTATTAAAAAAATAATCACCTCAAATTCATTCCAATTATAACGTTATTTATCTAAAAAAAGTTCTTTATTTTTGATTTTATTTTTTGTTTATAACTAAAAAAATCACTTAGGAACGAAATAATTAAAAAATAAACGTGGAACATAAAAATAAAAAATGAATCGTTTATATTTTATGTTCGGCGTTTTTGGTTTATTAATAAGGAATTAGATTAAACTCTAATTTTACGTCTTGAGCGTATTCTTCACCACTATCCAACATATCTACGTCATTTTTTTCATAGTACCAGTTAACCGTAATTCGCCCACTTTTTTCCCTTTCATATTCTTGTAGCATATTTATTATTTCTAAAAAACGTCTTGAGGAACTTGTATTAAAATAGCTCATTTTAAAATTGAGTTCTATTTTTCTTTCAGGCGTTTCCATATATTCACGAAGCCAATTAAAAATTGGCTCGAAAAATTCAAGTGTATATTCATGATAAGATTCTCCTTCGATATGAAGAATACCTGTGGCTACATTCATAGTAACACGCGGTACATAGTCAATGCGTGGGACATAATTTGAGCCGTCAATTAATAGATTTTCCATATTTTTTTGTGTGTTTCGATAAAATAACTTATACATTTATTTTTTTATAAAATAATTTTAATTTATGATTTCATCTTCTATCTTATCTACTGTGATAGAAAGTGAAAAAAATGAGGTGTCATCATCAACGCTTTCTATATTATATTGCAATGGATTTTTTGAACGTCTTGCCATATCTATCAAACCAATATTAGCTCCAACTCCTCCTGTGGGGCGTTTGCGTTGTTGTACGTAATAATTTCTTAATTCGTCAGAGGTCATTTGATTGATAAATTCACATCTTTCTCTCAATCCTTCTACTTTATAATTTTCGATTAAATTACCTGAATAAAGAATAAAATATTCTCTTTCTTCCTGAATAACTAACATTCCTACACCCGAAGGACGTCCTTTGATAACAGAAAATTCCTTTTGGGCAGAATGATGGTAGATATTTTGTGCTAATTCTACAAAAATCGCAAATATTCTTTTACCTATATGGAAAGAGCCTAATTTAGCCCTGAGATTTACGCCAACATCTGCCAAAACTTCCTGAGAAATAGTGCCTTTGAATGTTAGAATTATATTTTGGTGGCTCATATCTCTTAAATATTTTATTAAACTTAAATTATTAGTATTCATATTTATTTTGATGCAACACTTTTATACTTAATTATATTAGTTTATTTTAATAAAAAAGTATATTTTTTGCAAAGTTAAAATAAAAATTATAGATTTACATTAAAAAAGTAAAAAAAATAATTTTTTTAATGAAATATTGGTTTTGTAATTGGTTGAAAATTTATCATTCGTATTTTTAATAGACAAATATAATGCAATTTTTTTTTATAAAAGTAAAAATATCTATTTTTTAGAAAAAATTTTATTTTATTTCGTATAATTTTTCAAAAAATAAAAATTTGTATCTCAATTATTTGTAATTATGATTTTTTAGCCTTATCTTTGGGAAATTTTTTATTAAATATAATTCAATACAATTATTTTTTTTAACGTTAAATCAAAATAATAATGAAAGTTCGTATTTTATTCGTGATATTTTTTGTGTTGATGGTGAGTATTTTTTTGTGGAAAAAACTATCCGCAGAAGGTGATAGAGATATAAGTAAAATTATTGCATTACCTCTAAAATCCACCGAAATTTATCTAAAAAATGCATTAATGACTCACGAGATTAATGTACAATTAAACGTAGGTGATACGCTTTTACATTTTGGAGAAATAGCAGAGAATTTGGATACTGCACAAATATTTTTAGAAAATAACGAAAATATACAAATTCTAAAAAAAGAACATCGAAATTTTTTGGCGGTCAATCCTATACAAGAAAAAGAATATAAAATATATCAAGATAGCCTTCAAATGACTAAAGATTCTTTACAACAATATAAAATAGAATTGGAAGCAATCAACAAAACACAAGAAGTGATTTTTAACCAAAAATCTACCCAAAATCAAGAAATAACTGCCGATAGATTGAAAGAAGTGAGTAAATTTTTGAAACAATATTATATTGACGCACAAAAAGAAAATAAAAATTGGCATAAAAAAATAAAAATATCCGAAGAAAAAATCATTTCTTTTGAGAAAAAAATGACCAAAATCAACCAAAATCCTACTCAAAAATTATCGCAATTATTGTTGTATGTGCGTGTGAATAAAAAAATTGAAACAAATTTGATTATCAACTATATTATTTCGTCAGTGTATTGGAAACCGATACAAAATTTTTCGCTAGGTGAAAAAGATACTTTGGTAAAATTGACCCAAAACGCAATTATTTATCAAAATTCAGGTTTTAATTGGAAAAAAATAAAAATTTCTTTGGCAAATAAATATGAACCTAAAAATAAAAAAAATGAAATTTTTCCGCCAATAGCCGAAAATATCAACTTATATTTTGATACTTTATCAACCAAAAAAGAAAAAGTAGCAGAAAAATCAACAGAAAAAATAAACGCAAAACAAACCACAAAAGAAATAGAAAAATCAGCAAAAAACATCTCCAAAAAAGATTTTAAAGAAGAATTTGACATCAATTCAGGGGAAGAATTAAAATTGATTTGGAATGAAAAAAAATACGCCTTCGAAAAGAAAAATATGGCTTGGATAACTAAAAATCCACAAATTTATCACGTCGCAATTCTTAAAAATTGGGAAGAAACTGATTTTCCAAAAGCCATAACGCAAATGAATTATTTAGACCAAAAACCAATCGATATAGAAATAAATTCAAACGAACAAATTATTTTACCGCTGGAAAATGTAGCACAAATCAATGTAACATCTACCCAAAAAATAATTAGTCAAAATGAAACAAATAAAATTTGGCAAATAGATTTTGAAACAAAAAGCCTAAGAAATGATACTTTAGAAGTGATTTTTGAGGAATTATTGCCTTTGTCTTTGCATAAAGATTTATCGATAGAAACAAAAAATATAACCAATAACGGAGAAAAAAAACAAAATAAAGTGAGTTGGAAATTTTTATTATTGCCCCAACAAAAAAAAGAATGGAGTTGGCAATTAGAGGCAAAATTTCCTAAAAATACTGTTTTACAATAAATTTCAAATTTTATTTTTTATATGATAGAAGTTTCATCTTGGTTGGCTGCTTTTCGTTTGCGTACTTTGCCTTTGTCTTTATCGAGTATTTTGATGGGCAGTTTTTTGGCACAAATGCAACAAAAATTTGATTGGAATATTTTTATTTTTACGATTTTAACCACTATTCTTTTGCAAATTTTGTCTAATTTGGCAAATGATTATGGCGATTTTGTCAATGGGGCAGATACAGATAAGCGTGAGGGCGAGGCGAGAATGGTCGCATCAGGAAAAATTTTGCCTTTGCAAATGCGAAATGCTATTATTTTATTTGCTACTTTATCACTTTTTTCAGGCTTGACTTTGTTATATTTGGCAGTCAAAACTTGGGCAGTTTTTTGGTTTTTCTTAGGATTAGGAGTTTTGTGTATGATTGCCGCCATTACTTATACAGTCGGAAAACGTCCTTATGGTTATATGGGTTTAGGCGATATATCAGTTTTTTTATTTTTTGGAATTGTGGGCGTATGCGGTACGTATTACCTACACACACAATTATTGAATTTTGAGATTTTATTGCCTGCTTCTGCATGTGGTTTGTTGGCTACAGGCGTATTAAATTTGAACAATATGCGTGATATTCAAACAGACACATTGGCAGGAAAAAGGACAATTCCAAGCCGTTTGGGGCGTAAAAATGCCACTATTTATCATATTTTTTTGTTGATAACGAGTATAATTTTAATGATAATTTATACGTTTTTACAATACCACCAATGGTCGCAATGGATATTTTTATTTGTGTTACCTTTGATTTACCATAATATTTATATCGTAATTTATACTATTTCTAATAAAGATTTAGACCCTTATTTGAAACGATTAGCCATCACAAGTTTGTTGTTAGTTGTTTTATTTGGCATTGGAAATTTAATTTAGTTTACTTATAATTTTTCATTTTAACTCTAAAAAAAATGGTTGTAAAGACTGATCCTGTGTTTGTAAAAATTTCAGAAAATTTATCTACCAAATTTTGATAAATAATAAATGATATTTTAACATAATGGCACTTCTGATATTTTTAAATAAAATAAAAAAAATTGATGGAACTGCTCTATATTTTGTTACTCTCTTCAAAAAGTTAAGGGAGTATATAAAAAATAAACTACCCACTCAAAAAAAAACTATTTTTAGTTCCCTCACCACTGGAGAGGGTTAGGGCAGTGTTGTTAAGTTCTAATATTTGTCAGGTAAATTATTTTACAAATCAAAATATAATTTGCCAAATCTATAAGATTTTCAAAAAATTATAGATTTTTTACAGAATATTATACAAGTTAATTTCTATTTTACTTGTTAAAAAAAAAAGAATTTAACAACACTGACCCCAGCACAGCCCAAAGGTGAGGGAGTTTTTTTGGGTATAATATTTTCTACTTAGTCCCTAAATAGAATATAAATAATTGGTTCAGGGGAAATTATTGCGGATATAATTTTCTTCTGTATGAATAGAAATGGCATTTATTTAAAAAATATCAATTTGAAAAGTGTGGAAATTTTGACTAAAGCCAAGGATTAATTTTTTTTATTATCCTCCAGATAAATCTGGAGGCAATTCAAAAAACGTATTTCAAAATTTTTTTTTTTATTTTCCGCACAAACTTCCTAAGTTTTCAGAATAATTCTTTTTTTTGATATTATTTTTTTAAAATATTGTAATTTCAAATAATTTAAACTAAATTTGCCCCTCAAATATAATAAAACATCTATCTTCTTTTTTAATACATTTGTGCAAAAATTTTGGCATTTTTTAGGAACAATTCGTAAAAAAATATTTTTTTATACGATATTTAATTGGAAATATTTTAAAGCAATGGCTTGGTGGAAAAAATCACTTAGTTTATTGACTATGTTTTTTTTAGTAGTTATTTTTACTATTTTTGCGATAGAAGTCAATTTTTTATGGCTTTTTGGGAAAATGCCAGACATCAGCAAAACAGAAAACAAACTAACTGCTTCTTCTGAAATCTATACCAGTGATGGTGTTTTATTAGGAAAATATTTTATAGAAAATAGAACTCCAGTTGAATTTAAAGATTTATCAAAAACAACAGTCAATGCACTTTTAGCCACAGAAGATGTTCGTTTTTATCAACATTATGGCATCGATTTTTCTGCTTTAGCCTCTGCTTTTTTATCTACTATCACAGGCGATAAGCGTGGAGCAAGTACAATTACGCAACAATTAGCCAAAAATTTATTCAAAACTCGCGAAACTTCTGATGGTTTATTGGCATATATTCCTATCGTAAAAATATTAAATTCTAAATTAAAAGAATGGATTACAGCCGTAAAATTAGAGTTTAAATACGAAAAAAATGAAATTTTAACAATGTATTTGAATACGGTTGATTTTGGAAATAGTGCTTATGGAATCAGAACGGCTGCCAAAACTTATTTCAATAAAAAACCAATCGAACTAAACATCGAACAATCTGCTATGTTAATAGGAGTTTTGAAAGCAACTACTTCTTATAATCCAATTTTACACCCTGATAAATGTTTAGAAAGACGAAATATTGTCATCAAACAATTAAAAAGATATGACTTTATCACAGAAAAAGAACTAAATATAGCTACAAAAAAATCATTAGGATTGAATGTGCAAATTGAAAAATCTACTGCTAAAATTGCGCCTTATTTCAAAACCACCGCCATGAAATTTTTGAATAAATGGTGCGATGAAAATGGATATGACCTTTATACAGATGGACTAAAAATTTATACTACCTTGGACTCTCGCATACAAAAACACGCTGAGGAAGCAGTACAACTCAAACTAAAAAGTTTACAAGATAGATTTTATGCCCACTGGGGAAATTATGGCTCAGCTCCTTGGCAACTTCCCAACGAAACAGGCAAAAGTGTAGATGATTACCCTACCGAAATTTTAAAAAGAATGGAGCCTTTTGCGTCTTTATTCAAAGCAAATAAAGATTCTTTAGCAAAAGTAAAAATGAAAGAAAAACGTAAAATGAAAATTTTTACGTGGGAAGGCGGCAGAGATTCTACTATTTGTGCCTTAGATTCTGTGAAACATACTTTACAAATTATGCAAACAGGATTACTTTCATTAGACCCAAAAACTGGTTTTATTAAAGCCTGGGTAGGTGGCGTAAATTATGATTATTTTTCATTTGACCATGTTTTTCAAGCCAAAAGACAACCTGGTTCTACTTTCAAACCTTTCGTATATACAGAAGCATTTGAGCGAGGAATGACACCTTGTGATAAGTTATTAGACGCACCTGTGACCGTTTTTTATAAAGAAAATGGCGAAGATAAATCGTGGACACCTAACAATAGTGATTATGAATATGCTTATGGAGATATTACTTTGAGAAAAGGAATGGCAACTTCTAAAAATACAATTACTGCTCGATTGACCGAAAAATTTTCTTGGGATTCTGTTTATACACGAGCCAAAAAAATGGGTATAAAAAGTGTTTTAAAATCTGTTCCTTCTATCGGATTAGGTTCAGGAGAAGTTTCTTTGTACGAAATGGTAGGGGCATATAGCGCATTTATGAATGAGGGCATGTGGACAGAACCGCAATATATTGCAGAAATAAAAGATAAAGCAGGCAACACAATCTATAAAGCAACGCCTACAAAACGAAGAGTGATGAGCCAAGAAACAGCATTTTTGATGACTGATATGTTCAAAGCAACTATTCAAGAACAAAAAGGAACTTCGCAAGCGTTATGGGAATTTAATTTATTGTTTGATAAAGGCAATGAAATTGGTGGAAAAACAGGTACTTCTTCCAATTATGCTGACGGTTGGTATATTGGACTAACTCCAAAACTAGTTACAGGCGTTTGGGTAGGTGGTGATGACCACAGAATTAGATTTAGAAGTTCTGATTTTGAAGCCTCTCAAACGGCGCTGCCTGTGTTCGGTATTTTTATGCAAAGTTTATATGCAGACACAAAACTTGGTTTTGTATCTGAAAAATTTCCTGAACCAAAAATAAAAATCAATAAAATGTATGGTTGTCTTTCTGCTTTTGTATATCAACCCAAAGAAGAAAAAGAAGAAAAAGAAGAAATAAAACCCAAAGGAAAAGAAAAATAATCATATTTTAACATTTCAAATGATAAAAAATCGCACAAAAATAATTTTATTTATTCTTTTTTTGGTCATAAATACCTCCATATTTGCCCAAAATAAACAAAAAAATGTTATTTTACAAATTATGAACGAGCAAGAAAAAGCTTGGAATAATGGTAATTTACAAAAATTTATGGACGGATATTGGAAAAATGACAGCCTAAAATTCATTGGAAAAAATGGAATGACATACGGCTGGAAAAATACTTTACAAAATTATCAAAAAAATTATGCCACCAAAGAAGCAAGAGGTAAACTGAATTTTTCTATTTTACATCTCGAAATGATTGGAAAAAAAGAAGCTTTTATGATTGGAAAATGGAAAATAGAACGGGCAGATTCGACTATTTTACAAGGACATTTTACGCTTATTTGGCGAAAAATTGATACCATTTGGAAAATTATTGCTGACCATTCGAATTAAAATAAAATATTGATTATCAATGTTTTATATCAAAAATTTCGCAAAAATATTGATAATATTTGGTAGCAATCTAATCTTATTTTTTTAAACACAATTTTACTAAACTTTGTGCAGAATGTCAATTTATTGAATTTTATCAAAAAATTGAAAAAAAGAAAAAAAAATTGAGGAAACTTATTGAAATCAAAAATAAAAAAATAGGAAACACAAAACCAAAAATTTATGTTTCCTATTTTTATATCTAAAAAGTAAAAAAATTACGCTTCAGGCATCAATTTAATTTTAAAAATTTTGAATTGACTTTTTTCTTTGGTGTAATAAAATTTATTCAAAATATCAAAAATATCGTTGCCTTTAAACCAAGAACTTTCGATTCGATTCGGAATTTTAATATCAGCCCACTCGATTGAATACGTTTCTTGTTGTTTTTTATACTCATCAATATAAATAATCATTTCTTGCAAAATACTCATTTTCGCCCCTCCTTGATTAGAATGAAACAAAAATTTATGATTATGTTCTTTATTGATAGTAATTAAATCTAATTTGATAAGTGGATATTGTCCATTCAAATTAGGCACTACATTATAATCAAAATAAATTTGAGTGTCATCTAATAAATTACGGATTTGATTTTCCAACTCAATTTCTTGCAACAAAACCTCAATCGGTTGTTGAATAGCATTTTGTAATTCCATTGTATAATTCGTTTTTGTAAGTTTTATTTATTATCCATTAAGCCCAAAGCACTTTTTCGAATGATATTTTTATCTAATAACATCTTAGAAATCGCCTCTAAAACGCCATTGATAAATAATTTAGATTTTGGCGTACTATAAATTTTTGCCATTTCGATATATTCGTTAATCGTAACTTTTACAGGCACACTAAAACAATTTATCATTTCAGAAATAGCCATCAACAAAATAATTCTATCTACGGTAGCAATGCGATGCACGTCCCAATTTTGTGTATTTTGAGCAATATAACCTAAATATTCCTCTTCGTCCTCGATGGTTTTTTTGTATAAATCGAGCATAAATTCTTTGTCATCTTCCCAACTTTTTGTCAAAGTCATTAACGAAAAATGATTGATATTTTCTTCTGTGATAGATTTGATTGTTTTTTGTACCAAGGAACAAACTGCTTCCTCTGATTCTTCCCAAAACAAATCGTTTTCAGCCAACAAATCACTGATATAAGAAAGTTCAGTATCACTTTTTGCACGTACCACTAACCTTACTTTTTCTTCCCAATTTAGATTTAAAATCGTAAAAAATTCGACCAAAGTTTGATTAATTGTGTCAATATGTTGTGTTTGTAAACCTGCTAAATTGAGATTTTGCTCCGTTAAAAATTCAGAAAAAATATCTACCAAAGCCACCATTGTACTTTTAACTAATATTTCTTTTGGATTTTTTTGTGCCAATGGATCCTCAAATTCCCTTTCTTTTTCTTCGGGTTTTGGTTCTTCTATTTTAGGCGTAAATCTTGGTTTTTTATCCAATCCTTGTGCTTTTGCTAAATCTTTTTCCCTTTGTCTTTCTTGGAAAATTTTATATTTTTGCAGTTTAAAAGCTTCTGTTTTAACCGTTTCAGTAATTTTATTAAACTTTGTCGTAATTTTATCTAACAAATTTTCATATAATTCTGTTGTATCGGTTTCTTGTCGAAGTCCAGTGATAAAACTTTGTGCGATGACCGATAATTTTTTGTTGATAATTTCGTAAATATCTTCAAAAGTTCGGTTTTTAAGCCAATTTCTCCACAATCTATCAGGAAAAGCAACTTCATCTAAAGTAAAAAGGTTGGTAGTTTTGCGAGGGAAAACAAAAGTTTTAATGATTTTCAAAATCATTTCTTTATCTTTTTGAAAATCTGTTTCTAGACTTTGGTGATATGCGGTATAATCAGCGTTTTTTTTGATATTTTGGTTAAAAAAAATCTTTAAGTCGTTTGATTTTTCTTCCCAACTAATATTTTGTTTGATAAATTGCATTTGTAAGCCTTCATTTTTGCGTAAAGCATTGATTAAAGCATTATTTGCCAACTTAAAATCGCCCTTTTCAATCGTTTTTCTAAGGTGAGATTTTTCTACTGCTTCTTTTTCCTGCCTCGCAAAATCAGAAAATTTACACAACAAACTCAATGCACTCAAATACGCATCATATACTTTTTGGGTATGCGCCAGCAGTTCGTGTGCGTGATAATTTTTATCTTTTCTATCTAAAGTTTCAAAAAAAACGGTCTGTTCTCTCACAGAACGATATACTTTATCATCAATACTAACGTTGGGTCTAAAAACCTCTTTGCTATTGTGATATTGTTTGAACAATTTTTTTGCTTCTTCTTTTTGATTTTTGACTAATTCGAGGTCTTGTGGTTGTTTTTCTTGCCATTCCCAAGTCGGGTCAAACGATTGTGAGAGTTTATCTTGGCAGAGTTCGGCATTGGCTACTCTTGATTCGTGATAAGCATACAAACTTTGTAAAGCTTTGGCGCGTAATTGTCGTCGATTTAACATATTTTTAATTTGAAAAACACATATCTTTGTTTGCATTTTCAATAGAAAATACATCAATGAAAATTACCTGCAAAACAAAGAACTTTTATTTTTTTGTGCAAAGTTAGATTTTTTTTAGTGTAAATACAAATTTTATTTTGTTTTTATTTTTTTCAGTCCGAGTTTGTCAAGTCTTCGACATTGACAACTCGGACTGGAAAAAAGATAGATTATAAATACAAAAAATCACTTCTATTGTTGTAGAAGTGATTTTTTTTATATTTATCAGCAAAAAATTAAGACTAATCTACTGCTTTTTTAAGATGTTCTACACGTCCAATATTATAACGAATGGTAAATTGTTTCAGCGCAATATCATATACTTCTTCGTTATTAGATAATTTTACAGCACTTTCATACGCAGTCAAAGCATCTAACATTAGTTTATGTTCTTCAAAAAAACTTGCTTCTAATAATTTATAGTGGGCATTATTTTCTATGCTTTTATTTTCGTTTTTAAAACTTTCATAAGCAGTTGTAAAAGATTTTTTTTGGTCATTAGCAAGAGGAATTAGTCCATATTCGCCCAATTTAACGCCTTTTGGTCTTTCTTTTGAAAATACTGTTAAATCTACAACCTCATCATTAAAATTAAAATCTTTGGTATTAAATCTTAACGTAGTGTCCGCCGTTTCATATTTTTTGACGAGTTCACCCATAGCATTTTTTATCTCAATGATATAAGTTTTTGTTCCTTTTAATGCGTGCCAATGAATTGTATTTTCCTCAAAAATAATTTTTGTTTCTTTGGGTAACATTACTACCAGGTCTTTTACCAAAGCACGCTCCACCGAACCTGTTACATTTTGATATTTATGCGGATTTTTATGAATATCAACTTCTCCATTTTTTACGACCGAACCAATCACAAAATCAACGTATTTTTTACCCAATGTTTTTTGATTTTTAGCTAAATTTATTTCTAATTCACCAATACTCCAAGTACCTTTTTTGCTGATTTGAATTGTGCCGCCTTGTGCGTGAGCTAAGGCTAAATAACCTTTGTTATCGACTGTTATTTTGCTGCCTGCTTGCAATTTTGTTCCTATTTTTAGATTACCGTTTTCTGATTTGTTGGGGGTTTCTTTGGCTGCACTTGATGCGATAACTTTAAAAACATACCCTTGTGAAAATGCAGTATTTATCCACATAAATAAAAGCATAAATATCCAAATTACTTTCCATGATATAGTTTTCATATTGTAAAAATTATAAAAAAATTATTGTTTTTATTTTATTAAACGAATATAATAGAATAAAAGTTGTAAAATATTTGTTATTTCATAAAAAAAACATTACTTTTGTGTTTTTATTGAAATAAAACAAGCATGGAATATTTTAAATCACAGCCAATATTAGATAAACCGACAACTTTACTGGTTGATTATTCAGATTTTTTAGATTATGAATCTAAGATTGAATTGCCTAATTATTTTGTCTCGGTCAATAATTATCTACCTAATATAAATATTATTGTTAAAGAATTTAATATTGATAAATTATTAGAAAAATTACAGAAAAAATACGAAATACCTCTTGAAAATGTATGGAAATATATTGTGTATGATGCCGCAGCCAGAAAAAATAAATTAGAACATTTTTGTATTCAATTCGAGAAAGGATTGATGATGTGTGCAGATAAGGCAAGTGAAGAAATCAGAATTTTGTATGGCAATCATATCAAAACGATAGTCATTGATGAAATAACGAGTATTGTCAAAAAAACTTTTGCCAAAAGAAAAGCTGATAGAAAAGTATATTTATTGCACGAAAAAGAAGGACATTTATATTTGAAACCTTTTGATGTAAAGAAAATAAAAGTAGAAATAAAAAATTTATATAATGATGATTTTCAACCTATTCATAAACTTATCACAGAAAGATTAAATACTACTGATGATAAAGGAATTGTATTATTGCATGGCGTTCCGGGAACGGGCAAAACGAGTTATATTCGTTATTTAACTTCTTTGATTAGAAAAAAAATGATTTATATTTCACCTGAGTTTGCGCATAAAATTGCTTCTCCTTCGTTTTTACCGCTTTTATTAGATAATCCAAATTCTGTTTTGATTATTGAAGACTCTGAAAATGTAATCGAAGCAAGAGAAATTAGTGATAATCAAGCCGTAGCTAATTTATTAAATGTGGCAGATGGTTTGTTGGCAGATTGTTTGAATATTCAAATTATTTGTACTTTTAATACGAATATTAGCAAAGTTGATAAGGCTTTATTGAGAAAAGGACGTTTGATTGCGTCTTATGAATTTAAAGAATTAGAACAATCTAAAGCCCAAAAATTATCGGATAAATTAGGTTTTCAATCAGAAATAAAAATGGATATGAGCCTTTCTGATATTTATAATCAAAATGCAAATAGTTTTAATACAGAAAAAAGAGAAGTAATTGGATTTTAATTTTATATTTTATACTTTATTTTCTACACTTTATTTTCTAAATTATTAATAACAAACAAAAATTGGTACAAAATTCTCTTAATAAAATAATTATATGAATTTATTTACACGCATACGTGAGTTTTATAAAAACTTAAATTTATTTTTTAAGTTCCAGACTGCTTTATTTTTAGTATCAACTACTACGCTTTCTGTCATTGGCTATTTTGGTTACAATGAAGGAAGGAGATTATTAGAGTTGCGTTCTTTTGATTTGTTGGTCAATATTACCAGCAATAAAAAGAAAGCAATCGAGGAATATTTTTCTCAAATGCAAAAACAAATCGAAATATTAGCCGAAAGGAGTTCGACTTCGGGCGCTATCAAAGATTTTACCGAAATTTTTGAGAAACAACCTGAAAATATGTCTCCCAAAGCAGAAATAGAACTAAAAAAATTTTATGAGGAAGATTATTTAAAATTATTAAAATACAACGCTGGAATTAACGATTTTCAAACTGATTTTATACCAAAATCACCTTTACGCGTGCATTTGCAACATAAATATTTGGCACAAAATCCAAATCCTTTGCGATTCAAGTACAATTATTATAAACCCAAAGAAAATACAGATAAATATGATGCGTTGCATCAAACTTTTCACCCCAATTTTTTGAACTATGCCCAAAAATTTGATGTAGAAGATATTTTATTAGTCAATCTAAAGGGAGATGTTTTGTATTCTGTGGCTAAAAGAGCAGATTTTGCGACCAATTTATTAGAAGGAGTATACAAAGAAACAAATGTAGGGCAATTATTTAAAAGAATTATGTCAGGAAGCGAAGATAAAAAAGTTTATTTTCAAGACTATGACAATTATTTGCCCGCTTATTTTGAACCTTTGGCTTTTATGGGCGGATTAGTGATGAGAGATGGACAAAAATATGGTGTAATTATTTTTCAAGTCAGTACAGAAAGAATTACAAATATTTTAACCAATAATCAAAAATGGGCAGAAGATGGTTTAGGAACTTCTGGAGAGGCATTTTTAGTCGGTTCAGATTTTAAACTAAGAAATAAAACAAGAAGAAGTTTAGAAGACCCTGCAGGATATTATGAAGCTTTAAAACCCAAAGTGGATAAAATCACTTGGGAACGAATCAAACGTTTAGGAACAACCATTACTTTTAGACAATATAAAGTAAGAGCAACGATGAACGCCATCGATGGAAAATCTGGAAAAGAAACCAACGTCGATTTTTTGGGAAGTGAAGTATTAGACGTGTATATGCCGCTGGATTTTTTGGGAACAAGATGGGGGATTTTAACAGAAATGGACGGATCGGAAGTTTTTGCTGCCACCGCTTCATTTAGAGGACAATTATTAACAATTTCTATCGGTTTATTTATTGCAGTAACGTTGTTAGGAACTTGGTTAGCAAGAAGCTTAGCCGCACCTATGCGTAAAATTCAAAAAGATATTACGATGCTTTCAGAAGGACAATTTCCAACTAAAAGTGAAAAAATATACAAAGATGAATTAGGAAAAATCGATGAAGCCTTGAATATTTTGGTGCAAAGTATGAGAAATGTAGCTGAATTTGCCCAAAATATCGGTCGAAAAAATTACGATTATCAATTTAGGGCTCGAAGTGATAAAGATATTTTGAGTAATGCGTTGTTAGAAATGCGTGATAGTTTGAGAACTATTTCCTCAGAAGAAGATATTAGAAGTTGGAAAAATACGGGTTTGGCTCTCTTTGGTGATGTTCTGCGTGAAAATAATGATACTTTAGAAATGTTATCAAAAGCAGTGATTGCTGAATTGGTAAAATATATTGAGGCAAAACAAGGTGCTTTATTTGTGTTTGATGATAAAACACAATCTTTAAAAGCAGCCAGTGCGTATGCATACCAAAAATATCGTTATTTACAACAAAGTTTTAAAGAAGGCGAGGGCTTAGTTGGGCAAGTTTATTTTGAAAAATATTCTATTTATTTGACAGAAATCCCTTCAGATTATTCTAATATTGCCTCTGGATTAGGTCATATCAAACCTAAATGTTTGTTTTTAGCCCCTATGATAGCGGATAATAAAATTTATGGCGTAGTAGAAATAGCGTCTTTAACCGAAATTCCCTTGTATCAAAGAAATTTTATAGAAAACGTGGCTGAAAATATTGCTATCACCATTGCCAATATTAAATCAGGAGAAGATACTAAAAAACTATTGATAGAATCTCAAAGAGCAGGCGATCAACTCAGACAACAAGAAGAAGAAATGCGACAAAACTTTGAGGAATTGATGACCACACAAGAAGATATGCGTCAACGACAAGAACAAATTGACGTTTTAATTCATCATTTACAAGGAATGATTGACGAGGAATTAAAAATTGATGCGACTAATTCGGCTACTATTTTGAGAAAACAAATGTTAGAGGATATTCAAAAACAAAAAAATATATTTCTGCAAAAAGAAAATGAAAGTTTGACAAAAGAAACTTATATCAGAGAAAGAGTAGAAGAATTAGGAAAAAATACACACCTTACGTAAAACTCTTTATTTCAATGTAATATTTTTATTATTAGAGTTTTTTAAATGGTAGCCAAAAATTGACAAAAATCATTAAAAATTCGAGAAAAAAGAAAAAAAATCCGTATTAATCCGCTAAATCCGTGTTATCTGTGTGCTAAAATCTCTTTCATTTAAAAAATACTATTAAATAAATAGCAAAATAAAAAAATAATATCATAATTTAAAAAATATAAGATTGATTTTTGTATAAAAAGTACCATTAATATAAGGTATCTTCTAAAAAATATAATACTCATTTAAAAGCGTTTTTTATCGGAAAAATTCCTTCAAGGTTTTTTTAAACCTTGAAAGAATCGTACTCGGTGGGTGTATTATTTGCTAGTTGCTCCCTAATTAAAAGGGTTGAAAATTATTTTATGCTAAAATAATCACAATTTTTTAACAAATAAAGTCAATTTATTGGCATAAAATTACAAGTAAACCTACTATTATTTGTTTAGCGTACAAAAAATTATACTAACAAAAGAGACTAAAAAATGAGTAACTATTTTTGTATAGCTTAAAAATCAATTACAACTCATTATTTTTATATAATTATCAGCAAAAAATTTGCATAATAGTTTTTTTTAGTTTAATTTTGCTCGGCAAAAGATAAAACTAAAAAACCTAATATTATTATGTATTCTTTTGCTGATAAAATTTTGGGTGAAGCACTCACTTATGACGATGTGTTGCTATTGCCTGCCTACTCTGAAGTCTTACCAAGAGAAGTAAATACTTCTACGTTTTTGACTCAAAAAATTCAATTAAATATACCACTTTTATCCGCTTCTATGGATACCGTTACCGAATTTGAAATGGCTATCGCCATCGCAAAAGAAGGTGGAATGGGAATTATTCATAAAAGTATGAGCATCGAAAAACAAGCAGAGCAAGTCAGAAAAGTAAAAAGGTATCAAAGTGGACTTATTTTAGACCCCATTACTTTACAACCAAATGCAACTATCGGAGAAGCAAAAAAATTGATGCTCGAACATCGAATTGGTGGAATTCCTATCATTGATGAAAACAAAAATTTATTAGGAATATTAACCAATAGAGATTTGCGTTTTCAAAAAAATGATACCATTTTGGTTAAAGAAGTAATGACCAAAGAAAAATTAATCACCGCTTTTGAAAACATAGATTATCAAAAAGCAGAGGATATTTTGCAAGAATATAAAATCGAAAAATTACCTATTGTCAACGAAAACGGAAAATTAGTTGGTTTAATTACTTACAAAGATATTCTCAAAAAGAAAGATATGCCTTGGGCTTGCAAAGACGAATATGGTCGTTTGCGTGTAGGAGCAGCCGTAGGAAATACGCCTGATTTGTTGCCAAGAGTAGAGGCTTTATTGAAAGCAGGAGCAGATATTATTAGCATTGATACCGCTCATGGACATTCAAAAGGAGTTTTAGATGCTGTTAAAAATCTTAAAAATACTTTTCCAACTATTCAACTGATTGCAGGCAATGTAGCCACTGCCGAAGGTGCTCTAGCCTTAGCAAATGCAGGGGCTGATTGCGTAAAAGTAGGCATCGGACCTGGAAGTATCTGCACAACTCGCATCATTGCAGGCGTAGGAATGCCTCAATTTTCTGCCGTTTGGGAAGCTTCGCAGGCGCTAAAATCATTAAATATTCCTGTAATTGCTGATGGTGGTATTCGTTTTTCGGGAGATATGGTTAAAGCCATTGCAGGCGGTGCAAACTTGATTATGGCAGGCTCATTGTTTGCAGGAACAGAAGAAGCACCGGGCGAAGTGGTTTTATACGAAGGTCGAAAATTCAAAACATACAGAGGAATGGGGTCTTTGGAGGCGATGGAGGTTGGCTCAAAAGATAGATATTTTCAAGATAAAGAAGAAGATAGCAAAAAGCTCGTCCCCGAAGGAATCGTAGGGCGTGTGCCTTATAAAGGTTTGGTGAATGAAATTATTTTTCAAATGGTTGGTGGACTAAAAGCAGGTATGGGTTATTGTGGTGCAAAAGATATTCAAACATTACAAGAAGCAAAATTTGTGAAAATTACGGCTGCTGGTATGCGTGAAAGTCATCCACATGACGTGCATATCGTAAAAGAAGCGCCCAATTATAGTCGATAAAATTATTTATTTTATATGAAATTTATGAAAAAAAAATTAATATAAATATTTTAATTTTTTTTGAATTGCCTCCAGATTTATCTGGAGGTTAATATTCAATATAATAATTAACTTTAGCCAAAATTTTATATTTTTTTAATAGAGTTTTTTAAATGGTAGCCAAAAATTAACAAAAATCATTAAAAATTCGAGAAAAAAGAAAAAATTCGTATTAATCCACTAAATCCGTGTTATCTGTGTGCTAAAATCTCTTTCATTTAAAAAATACTAATATCGAGATAAATCTTGTTTCTATTAAAATAATATTGCTATCATTTACTAAACCTTTTGTTTTCCACCAAAAAACACTATCTTTTTATACTTAAAAATAATGAAAAAAAAAGAATTATATCAATCTATTATTGATTATTTTCAAAAATCAATGCCCGCTCCCGAAACAGAACTTAAATATGAAAATCCTTTTCAATTATTGGTGGCAGTGGTTTTATCGGCACAATGCACAGATAAAAGAGTAAATTTAGTAACTCCAAAAATTTTTGAAGATTTTCCTACACCACAACTATTAGGAGAAGCAACTTTTGAAATTTTGTTTCCTTATATTAAAAGTATTTCTTATCCACAAAATAAAACTAAACATTTAATAGGATTGGGAAAAATGTTAGCTACTGATTTTAACCACGAAATTCCTTCTGATATAGAATTGCTACAAAAATTACCAGGAGTAGGTCGAAAAACTGCCAACGTCATTGCATCTGTTATTTTTAATCAAGCCACTATGGCGGTAGATACACACGTTTTTCGGGTATCACGTCGAATAGGTTTGGTGGATATGAAAGATAATACACCTTTATTGGTCGAAAAAAAATTGGTAAAATATATTCCCGATTCGATTATTCCCAAAGCACATCATTGGCTGATTTTACATGGACGTTACACGTGTATGGCTCGAAATCCTCAATGTGATTCGTGTGGTATTCAAGAATTTTGTAAATATTATGAAAAGAAAATAAAAAATAAAATTGACTCGTAATTTTTGATTCATAGAAAATTATTGCAAATATAATTTTATTCTACCATAAATAGTCATGTATTTTGAAAATATACAAACATATTAATTAGAGAAATACAGAGATTTTGGCTAAAGCCAATGATTGAATTTTATATTATCCTCCAGATAAATCTGGAGGCAATTCAGATAAATCTGGAGGCAATTCAAAAAATACATTTCAAAAAAATCTTCTTTTTCGGTGGAAATTCCCTAAAAACTACAATATTTTTTAAGATTAATGTCCTAATTTTTTATCCTCAGTTTGAATAGCTTGATTGATAAAATAAACCACCAAACCCAACAAAACGATACCCAAAGCAATCAATGATGGGGTAGTGCGATTTGTCAAAAGAAAATACATCGTCCAGCCTGTAACTCCTAAAAATATCAAAGGCGTAATCGGATAACCCCAAGTTTTATATACTCTTTCGGCTTTAGGTGCTTTAAAACGCATCACAATCACTCCCAAAACCGTAGCAAAAGTAAAAATATCTAAAGTAAAAGCAATCGCATATAAAATAGTATCAAATTGCGCACTCAAAACTAACACAATAGAAATAGCAGATTGTAAAATAATAGCCAAAACAGGAATACCTTTTTTATTTTTTATAGATAAAAAACGCAAACTTTTTACATCTTCACCCATCGCTTGCATTACTCTAGGACCCGCAAAAATCATCGCACTAATCGATGAAATCAATAATAAAGCAATCATTCCCGCCATTATTTTTCCACCATTATCACCCAAAAATTGTTGAGCAGACAAATATCCAACTTCCAAAGGACCTTTATTTGCTTTAATATTTGCTAATTGTTCTCCTGCATACGTGGACACAGGCAAGGTATAAAGAAATACAATATTCAATAAAATATAAGCAATCATCACCACCAAAGTACCCGTTACTAAGGCACGTGGCACATTGACACGTGGATTTTCAATTTCATTTGCCAAATAAGCCGCTGCATTCCAACCCGAATAAGCAAAAGAAACGAAGGCTAAATTAACCGCAAAACCACCACTAAAAACCATTGACCAATCTGCATCAGTAGGCACAATATTATTTAGAATCGGTTGAGGATTGGGAGTTAATAATAAACCACCAAAAATAAAACCGATAATCAAAACAACTTTTACGCCTGTCGAATATTGTTGAAAAATACTACCCAAACCTATATCTGTGGCATGAATCATCGAAATCAAAATGATAACTATAATCGCAATCATTTGTGGAGGTAAGCCAATAATAGAAGAAGAATATGTTCCTAACGCAACACCAGCCATTGCCACAGGAGCAGAAAAACCAACCGTAGCAGAAATCCAGCCCGATAAAAAGCCAAAAGCAGGGTGATAAGTATTCGATAAATAATTATATTCGCCACCAGAACGTGGGAATAAAGCAGCCATTTCGCCATAACTCAAAGCCCCACACATTGCCACTATTCCGCCAACTACCCACAATAAAAGCAACGGAAAGACTGCTCCTGTGCCTAATGATTGATAACCTAAACTTGTAAAAACGCCTGCACCGACCATATTTGCGACAACAATCGTGATAGCGGTTCGTAATGTAACACGTCCTGTGTTGTTAATTTCCATATCTTTTTTATTCAATAATGATAGTTTTTATTTGAGAAGTGCAAAAGTAAAGTATTTTTTTGAAAAAATCACTCTAATTTTTTATAATATTTCATTTTCCTATCTTTTAACAATTCAGGATGAAAAATATGCAACATATCCGCTAATATTTCTTGAGGATTGATGATGCTTGTCAGCCAATAATCTGCTCCATAATTATAAATTTTTTTCTGTTGATAAGGCATAAAATTGGTTAATCTTTCGTCATTTTGTGCGACTTCTTTCAATGTTTTTGCTTGTCCTACGTTGAGCCAAATATCTGCATTTTTTCCTTTCGTATATAAATTTTCGATAGTGGTGGGAATAGAGGCAGTATTATTATTGTCTTTTCCAATAAAATCTCCGCCTGCATCTTCAATAAATTTTGCTGTATAACTTTTTCCTCCTGCCAAATACCAAGTTCCTCTAAAAGGCATATCAGTTAAAATCGTTACTTTTTTGGTTTTATTCTTAGCAATTTTTTTGATTTCGTTGTATTCTTTTTCGATATTTTGGAAGATATTTTCACTTTCTTTTTCGGATTCGAATAACAAACCAAATAATTTAATCCAGGCTGCACGCCCAACTGGGTGCGTTTCTAACCAATCTACATTTAAAATTGTTTGAATATTAAATTTTTCTAAGGTTTTTAATTTATCAATATCTGCGGCATTACTCACCAAAACAATTTCAGGTTTTATAGCAATAATTTTCTCTTTTACCGATTCATCACCTGTGCCTAAATCTTTTATTTCTTTGTTTTGGATAGATTTTTCCCATTTTGAGCCTTGCAAAAAAGCCCCTTCTGTAACTCCCAAAATAGTCGAATTTTGTTCTAATTTTTCTATACACGCAAGGTGCGTATGCGAGAAAGTAACAATTTTTTTAATCGGAGTTTTAATAATATTTTTAGTAGGAATATTGGGATTATTTTTTTTATTTTTATTGACAAAAGCATAGACAACACTATCTTTTTTATCTTTTAAATAAATAGTAAATAACTGATAATCTGAAAATTTTTCAATTTTAAAAGCAGGATTAAAATCTGTTTTTTGAGTTTGATTATTTTGGGGTTGATTTTCTTTTTTGGTATTATTTTTTTCTTGACATTGAGATAAAAAAAAGATAGATAGAAAAAGTAAAAAGTAAATTTTCATAGTTTTTTTTGATTTTTTTTGGAAATAAATTGTGTTTTAAGGGACTAAATAAAAAATAATATACCTAAAAAAACTCCCTCACCTTCAGGGAGGGCTGGGGTGGGGCATAATTTTGCTCAAAAGCCCCACCCTAACCCTCCCCAGCGGTGAGGGGACTAAAAATGAGTTTTTTGAGTGGGTAATTTATTTTTTAGATGACCCCTAAGTTGTTTTTTCGGTGTAAAATATAGATAAAATGCAAAATTATATTTTTTGAGCTAAATAAACAAATTTATTTCTCAAAAAAATACAAAATAAATAAACTTTTTTTGAGAAAATAACGTTAATTTTAAAAAATAAACAAAATTATGATAGCAGTTTCAAAAATAAATTATGTGGTCAATAATCAAGAACAAAAAATGCTTGTTCAGATTAACATTGAAGATTGGGAAAATATCATAAATACATTTGAAAAAATGGAAAATATGATTACACTCAAAACCAAATTACAAAATGGTTTTCAGCAAATAAAAGAAATTCAAAATAAAAATAAAAAAGGTAAAACTTTCAATAATTTTTTAAATGAATTATGAAATATTTTCTCAAAAAAATACAAATCACAATGCAACTATTCGAACTACAACATCAAAATAAAAAATATAGTTTTAATCCAAATTTACCTTTGGATATTAGTTTGATTTTACAAAATAATGACCAAAATCCAACTTGTTATTATGCTGAAAATCCAGTTTTTGAAACTATCAAAGCCGATAATTTTGTAGGAAGTGTGGCACAAGGAGGAAGTTGTAATTATCAAAAAATCACGCTCACGCCTCATGGCAATGGCACGCATACGGAATGTTATGGGCATATTTCTGCGGATAAAAACGCTACGATTCCAAATTGTTTAGATACTTTTTTATTTTTTGCAGAACTAATTTCTGTCATTCCTACCAAAATAAATGGCGACGAAATTATTTTTTGGGAACAAATCGAATCAAAAATAACTTCTTCACCCGAAGCACTTATTTTGAGAACTTTACCAAATCTATCAGAAAAAAAAACAAAAAACTATAATCAAACCAATCCACCTTTTTTAGATGAAAAAATAGGTACGAAATTAGCAGAGAAAAATGTAGCACATTTATTGTTAGATTTGCCTTCTGTGGATAAAGAACAAGACGAAGGAAAGTTGCTTTGTCATCATAATTTTTGGCAATATCCAAATAATATTCGCAAAAATGCAACGATTACAGAACTAATTTTTGTGCCTGATTTTATTACTGATGACGTTTATTTATTAAATTTGCAAGTGCCTTCTATTCAAATTGATGCTGTGCCTTCGAAACCTATTTTATATGCGTTAAAAAATATGCTATAAAAAATGCAATTTTCTATTATAAAATTCGTATTATTTAAAAAAAGTATATAACTTTGCAATCCACAACAAAATAACTTCTTAAATATATGATAAAATCACTATTTCCTTGTTTTATATTTGGTTTTTTATGTTTATTTACACAAAAAATTTCAGCACAGTCTACCGAAACTATCTATAAAATGACTGAACAAGCACCCGCACCCAAAGGCGGATTAAGTTCTTTTTATAATTATACAGAAGATAATATCAAAAGAACGCCAGCAGCCAAACAAAAAGGCATTAAAGGGCAAGTTTTTGTGCAGTTTATAGTCGAAAAAGATGGAACTTTATCTAATATAAAAGTAATCAAAGGAATTGGAGCAGGTTGTGATGAAGAAGTTATCAAATGTCTTAAAAATGCACCACATTGGCAACCCGGAAAACAAAAAGGAAAACCTGTACGTGTGCAACAGACTTTGGCAATTGCTGTGAGATAATGAAAAATTGGTGGAAGTCTCAATGCGAGCCTAATGGTGATATTTTAGTAATTAACGTAAAATTAGATTAAAAATATTTTTTATTTTGATATTTTAAATATTTTTGTTAGTTTTGCAAAAAATATTATCAATTTATTCACCATTTATGCGTTATTTTCTCTTATTTCTATTTTCTTTTTTTCAAATAATCACACAAGCACAAACATTAAAAGGCGTTCTCAAAGACTCAAAAACCAAACAAGGCATACCTTTGGTAGGCGTTATTATCAACAAAGGAGAAAGTGGAACAACTACTGATTTTGAGGGTAATTTTGAGGTTAATTTTCCTATTCAACAAATAAAAATCATAGAATTTACGCATATTTCTTATCAAAAATTTACGTATCAAATCAAAAATAATGATGATTTAAAACCTTTATCAAAATCATTGAATATTAGTTTATACGAAAAAGAAGAAAATTTAAAAGAAGTAGTTATCAAAGCAGGCGAAAATCCAGCCCATAAAATCATCAAAAAAGCCTCCAAAAATAGAAAAATAAATGACCTCAAAAATGTAGAAAAATATAGTTTTACAGGTTATCATAAATTTACTTTAGGTGCAGAAGATGCACCCAAAGAAATGCACAAAAAATCGGACAGAGTCGAAGAAGGACAAATCGATTCGAGTGATGTCGATTTGAATGAATATTTTAAAAAACACCATATTTTATTGACCGAAACCGTTACCGATTATCAATATTTAAAACCCAATCAACATCTCGAAAAAATAAAAGCAAGCAAAATTTCAGGCTTAACAAATCCGCGTTTATTGGCTTGGAGTGCGAACTCAAAACCTGTAGATTTTTCGGGTGATTATGTTAAAATATTAGATAAAGAATACCTCAATCCGTTGGCAAAAGGAAGTACAGAAAGATATTTTTTTAATATCGAAGATACATTATTTCATCAAAAAGACACTATTTATATTATTTCTTTCACTCCATTCGTCGAAAAAAATGTATTAGGTATTGATGGAATTATGCACGTAAATACTAAAACTTATGCGTTGCAAAATGTGATTTTGAACAATAAATCGCAAATGGGAACACTCACAAGGTTTAATATTCAACAAAGGTCAGAATGGATAAATGAAAAAGCATGGTTCCCTGTTCAGACTTTATTTGATGCAACTTTTGAGGAATTGATGATTTCTACTACCAAAAGAGTAAAAGGAAATTGGAAAGGTTATTATCAAAATTTTAATGTCGAACCCGAATTAAATAAAAAAGATTTCTCCGAAGTTGTCCAAAAAATTGAGGACGAAGCACACACAAAAGACGATGAATTCTGGCAAAAAAATAGAAAAGAAATTTTAGATAATACAGATAAAAACTCGTATAAATATTTAGATAGTTTAGGAAAAAAACATAAATGGGATAGAATTTTGACAATTAGCGAAGGTTTGTCTTCTAATCGAATTGGAATAGGAAAATATTTTGATTTAGATGTAGATAAATTATTAAAAGTAAATCAATACGAACAAGTTCGTTTAGGCGTTGGTTTTGCGACAAGTCAAGCATTTTCTAAACAATTTTCTATCGGTAAACCTTACATTTTTGGCGGATATGTAGGCTATGGTTTTGGCGATAATCGAATTAAATATGGCTTTGACTTCGAGACTTTATTAGCAGAAAGAAAACAAATAAAAGCAGGAATTTCGTATAAAGATGACTTATTAGAGCCAGCAATGACCGATTTTTTAGCACCAAGACAAGTAATGGCGGCTCGAAGTTTTAGAAATTTTTTGGCTGAAAGAATGGATAGAATTAAATCCACCGAATTATCTGTGAGTATGCGAGTAAGGAAAGGTTTGACGCTCAAAACGACTTTAATAAATAGAGAAATAAATACAAATTACGATTATATTTTTACGCCAAAAGTCGAAGATAATCAAATATTTTCGGTAAATAAAAGTTATTTTGTGCAAAATGAATTTTCATTGCAAGCAAATTATGCCAAAAATGAAGAATATTTAGAAGTGCGCGGGCAAAGAATATTAAATAAAATTGAGTTGCCTTCGGCGAATATCAATGTAAGAATTGGCACACTCACACAAGGAAATTTTACAGAAAACTATACCAAATTAGAAGGACGTTTTTTTCATAAACACAAATTTTTATATTACGGAACGCTCCATACTGAAATACAAACAGGTAAAATATTTGGTAATTTACCTTATCATTTTTTGTATAATGGTATGGGAACAACGGGCAGATTGTATCCATTTACACAAGGATATTTTCAAACGGTGGATATATATGAATTTGTCAATAGTGAGTTTTTGAACGTATTTTTACATCATAATTTTGGGAGTATTATTCCTGCTAAATACAAAACAAAACACTTTCAACCTGAACTTACTTTTTATCAATTTTTTGGCGTTGGGAATTTATCGAATGCAAAAAATCATACTTTTATCAATACACAATCTATGGAAAAAGGTTTGTTTGAAAGTGGCATTGGCATCGATAAATTGTATCGATATAAATATGTAAATATAGCTTATTTGAACCTTGGCTTAGGAGTTTTTGGGCGATATGGTGCATACACACGCGGGCAATGGAATGATAATTTTGCTATCAAATTATTGGTTAAATTCGAATTATAAATTTTATTTTTATTCATCAAAAATATACAAAATGCACACAATTTCAGAAAAAAAAGAGGCTTTTGAACGTCTATTGACAATTATGGACGAACTAAGAGAACAATGTCCTTGGGACAAAAAACAAACTTTTGAAACGCTAAGACATCTCACACTCGAAGAAACTTACGAACTTTCGGAAGCAATTTTGAATGGTGATATGAATGAAATAAAAAAAGAATTAGGTGATATTTTATTGCATTTGGTTTTTTATAGTCGAATTGGTTCTGAAACCAACGATTTTGATGTGGCTGATGTTATTCATTCGCTTTGTGAAAAATTAATTCATAGACATCCACATATTTATGGAGATGTAAAAGTTGATAATGAAGAAGATGTAAAAAGAAATTGGGAGCAATTAAAACTCAAAGAAGGCAATAAATCTGTGTTAGGTGGCGTGCCTGCGTCTTTGCCCGCCCTTATCAAAGCACAAAGAATACAAGAAAAAGCAAGAGCCGTTGGTTTTGATTGGGATAATGCAAATCAAGTGTGGGACAAAGTAAAAGAAGAAATAAACGAATTTGAAGCAGAATTTAAACCAGAAAATACGCACCAAAATCACGAAAAAGCAGAGGAAGAATTTGGCGATGTAATGTTTGCTTTGGTCAATTATGCGCGTTTTGTAGGCATCAATCCCGAAACGGCTTTATCAAAAACCAATCAAAAATTCATTCGAAGATTTCAACATATCGAACAGTCCGCCCAAAATATCAACAAAAAATTAGAAAATATGACTTTAGCAGAAATGGATATTTTTTGGAATGAAGCCAAAAAAGAAGAAAGAAAATAAATTTGAATATAAAAAAATAGTTACACTTTAATTTCTATTAAATAATCCATTTTTATGTATATTATCGATTAAAAATTGAATTTCTATTGGTTTTTTCCAATTTCTATGTATCATTCTATGGCAATTTGAGCAAACAGGAATTAGATTTGTAACGGCTTGTTTCAAAGTATTTTCTATGTCGTCATCTTCATATTTAAAAATTGGTTTTGTATGATGTATTTCTATAAAACCTTTGCCAATATCATCACCATAGAAATCACCAAAATTAAAATTACAACAATGACAACTAATTCTGTCCTCTTTTGTAAAACATTGAATAGCATAATTTCGTAATTTTGAAGACCTTTCATAAATAGAAACTTCTGTAAGCCTTTTGTTTCCTTCTTGTATGATTATATTTTCATCAAATACTTCAATTTTTTTCTTATTTTGATTTTGCGCAACTTTGCGTAAATTTTCGGTAAGGTCTGTATATGTAAAATCGTTAATTAAAAGGTATTTGAGAATATCTTCGTTTTGTTTTAGATGTTGCTTACCATCATCGGTAATTTCTACATAACTATTTTTTGATACTCCTTTATATTGAGCATATCCAAATTTTTCAAATGTGTTATGTGCTTTTAAATTTCTAACTTTTTGAGAAAATTTATCATCATTTCTGCCTATAAGAATTTCCAAATCCTCACCAACTGGTTTCATAATATCTCTTAATTTTTGAATTAATTCGGAGGTTGTGATACGCCCTTCATTCAAACTCATTAAGTATAAAGAAGGTAAGATTAACTCTGTTTCTGTGATTCTTTTAGCCATTTTAATAATTAGTAATTAGAAGATGTTCAACATTTTTGTCATTTCGATTCATAAAACTAACAAGATATGTTTTGTCAAATGATTGAATATTTAAGCCTTTGTTATGATAAAGTTCAAAAATAAATTCTGTATTTTTAATTATCATCATCCACTTTGATTTACATTTTTTTAGTAGATAATTAGCAAGTCTTTCTTGGTCATCTCTTGTGAATTCATTTTTTGCATACGTACTAAATTCACTATCATAAGGTGGATCGAGAAATATAAAATCATTTTCAGTTGGATGATGCAATTCAAAAAAATTCTCAAAATCTTCATTTTCTATAATTGTATTACCAAGCAATGATTTTAATTCTTTTGTTTTTAAATAATCTACTTTTTTTTGAAAATTTTTTCTATTGTACGCAATCCCTCCATAAGGAACATTAAAATCTCCATTTGAATTATAACGAAACATTCCACTATAAGCAAAATTTCTTATAAATAAAAAAGTAGCAGATTTAAGTGCGTCATTGAGCGTATATTTTTTTGTATTATTATAAATATGTCGAAATTGCATATAAAAAGCACTTTTAAAAGCCGTTTCTATGTTATCTAAAATATCGTTATCATCTAATAAATTTTTTACTTTTTCAATATCTTTCATTCGTTTTATTTTGCGAATAAGATTTATTTTAATTTCCTTGATAAAATTCTCTTTATTAAAATTAAACATTGTTGAAAACATATTATTAAACTGTTCTGAATGATTTAAAACAAATTCAAACAAAATTTCTTTAAGTTTTGTATTGTCTATTTTATCTATTGAATAATCTTTATACGTTTGAATAAAAAAAACAGAATTGGTTTGAATTATAATTGTCAATAAATCCCAATTATAAATAATATTATCCAAAGCATCAAAAAAAAACTCTCTATTTTCGTTTATAAAATTACGATAAAGTGTAATTAATTCGTCTGATTTATCGTTTATAAAATACTTTTTTGCCTGAATAGCAGCATAAACTGCTCCACCTCCAACAAATGGCTCATAATAATCTTCAAATTTTTCAAAAGGTAAATTTGGAAGAATATATTTTAATTCTTGCTCTTTTCCACCTGCCCATTTTAAAATTGGGGAAAGTTTTTTTGTACTGACATAGTTTGTCGAGCCAAGTGCAATCTGATTATATCTTTCTATTGGTTCTAATACAATGTTTTCCATTGAGTAATTTTTTCATATTTAAGCATAAACGATACTTTTATAACGTTACAAAAATAAACAAAATTATTTAAAACACCAAAACATTCTCAAAAAATATTTAATACTTTTAAGGATATTTTTTTTAAAGTATTGATAATGAATATTTTAATATATTTATAAATCATAAAAAAAAATAAATAGCTTTTTTATCTCACAATTTTTTTGTGGATATTTACTTAAAAATAACTTACATCAAAATATTTTTTTTGTATTCTAATAAAAATAAACTACATTTGCATATAATTTTTATCAAAGGTTACAATGAAATTTATCAAAATTCCAAAAATAGTTACCAATTTTTATTTAGTGAGTGCTATTATTTTCGTAAGTTGGATGCTTTTTTTTGATGCAAACGATTGGATAACACAATACAATCGCCAAAAAAGACTGCAAAAAATGGAAGAAGAAAAGAAATTTTATGAAAAAAGAACGCAAGAAGTAAAAGCCGATTTTAGAGATTTAAAAAATAATTCTGAAGTATTGGAAAGATTTGCACGCGAAAAATATTTTCTCAAAAAACCAAAAGAAGAAGTTTTTATTTTGACAGAAGAACAAAAAAGTAAAAAATAAATGCCAAAAATTTCTATTTTGACAGCCACTTATAATAGAAGTAAATTGTTGTGGCGAGCGTGGAAACTTTTTTTGGAAAAACAGAAGTTTTAAATATTATCGAAATTTATCGGATAGTATTTGTAATAAGCTTGAAAAAAGGTAATATTTTTAGTTTTTCGATACAAATAAACGTACATTTATAAAAAAATAATACAATCAAAAATGGTTTCTCGTCTTTTAAAATCTATTTCAATTACACTTTCTTTATTAGGACTTTTTATTTTATTTTCTGCTTTTGCGTCTTTTTTAGCGGGCGGAATTATCAAATTACTCTCAGGTGCTTCTTTTAATAATCTCACAAGTGTAGAATATTGGGAAACTATTCCCGCAGGACGTTGGTATATGTTGAGTATGCAAGCCATTTCGGCTTTGGGTAGTTTTTTTGGTACTTTTTGGGCGTATCGATTATTATTCGAAACCAAAGAAAATGTTATCAGCACCAGAAATGAAAATGTATTAGCATTTATATTGATTATTTTTCTTACGATTGGTTTGATGCCATTTTCAGGTTTTGTCGCACAATGGAATCAAAGTCTTAATTTTGGTGTTTGGGCAGTAGAAATGGAATTAAAATTAGAATTATTAACCAAATATTTAATCAATTTTAGTAGTTTTTCACAATTTTTATTTGGTATTTTAGTCATTGGAGTTATTCCTGCGATAGGCGAAGAATTGTTATTTAGAGGAATTTTACAAAGAAGATTAGGTGAAAATTTTAATTATCATATTGCTATTTGGCTGAGTGCAGCTTTGTTTAGTGCGATTCATTTACAATTTTTAGGATTTTTTCCGAGAATGATTTTAGGGGCATTATTTGGTTATTTATATTATTTTTCGGGAGATTTAAAAACCGCTATTTTTGCTCATTTTGTCAATAATTCTTTTACATTGTTGTTAGTTTATTTATATCAAACTAAAAATATTGAAATTGATTTGGCAGATAAACCCAATATTTCAGTGGCATTAGCTGCTATTTCTTTCTCCATTTCAATGGTTATTTTTGTTGTTATGTATCAATTTTTTTGGAAAAAAAAGATAGAAAATTAGTTTTACAACGATTGCAGAAAAAAATATTTAAAAAAATAACTAAAATACATATCAAATTAAAAAAATATTATTTAACTTCGCCTAAAAATTCAAAGGGTACGATTAAAATATTATGAGTATAAAAAGAATTGGCGTGTTCACTTCAGGTGGAGATGCCCCCGGAATGAATGCTTGCATAAGAGCCGTTGTGCGTGCTTGCATCTATCACGAAGTAGAAATTTATGGCATAAAAAGAGGCTTTGACGGAATGATAAAAGGTTCAATCAATCCTCTCGAATCCCATTCGGTCAGCAATATCGTACAAAGAGGCGGAACTATTTTGAAATCTGCCCGAAGTATGGAATTTATGACTCTCGAAGGCAGAAAAAAAGCATATCAACAATTAAGAAATTTTGATATTGATGGATTGGTTGCCATTGGTGGCAATGGAACTTTTACAGGAGCGAAAATTTTTGAAGAAGAATTTGGAATTCCTACTATTGGTTGCCCCGGAACGATTGACAACGATTTATACGGAACAGATTATACCATTGGTTATGATACTGCGGTCAATACGGCTTTGGAAGCAATAGATAAAATTAGAGATACAGCAGATTCGCATAATCGAGTATTTTTTATCGAGGTAATGGGTCGTGATTCGGGTTATATTGCGGTACAATCGGGCATTGGCGGGGGAGCAGAAATTGTGATGGTGCCTGAAACAGATACCACGATTGATGACGTGATTAGTACCTTAGAAAAAGGAAAATTAAAACATAAAACTTCTGCCATTATTATTGTTGCCGAAGGCGATGAAGAAGGAAATGCGACCGAAATTGCGATGAAAGTAAAAGAAAAAATATCTGATTTGGATATTAAAGTTACTACTTTGGGGCATATTCAAAGAGGTGGTTCGCCTACCGCCAAAGATAGAATTTTGGCAAGTCGCACAGGCGTGGCAGCCGTAGAAGGTTTGTTAAAAGGTATGAAAAATGTGATGGCAGGCGTTATCAATGATGAAATTGTTTATACGTCTTTTGAAGAAACCATCAAAAATCCAAAACCAATCAATGAAGATTTAATCAGAATGGTTAATATTTTAAGCGTCTAAAAACGATATAAAAATAAAATAAAACAAAGAAAAACAGAATTTTATTCTGTTTTTTTATATTTAATATTTTTTTTAAAAAGTAACATTAAAAAAACTTGTTTTTTTAAATTATTTAATTTATTTTTGCGAAGTGATTATTAGAAAAATAGATAAACATAAAAAATATTGTAAAAATATTACTAAAAAAAATAATATTTTAAAAACAATATTCATAACTATTCACTTGTATATAAAACGAATAAAAAATAAATAAAAAGTTTTAAATATTAAATTATGGCTAACACATTTCAAAAACCAAAATTTGCAAAAATTGACTCAGCAAATTTTTTTCCTACGCTCAAAAAAAGAATTGATAGTTATTTTAAAGATAATAGTATTGCCAGACAAGGCAATTTTGAAATGCTTTTTAAGACTATTATTTTATTGACATTATACGCAGTTCCTTTCTTATTAATTCTAACCAATATATTTTCTACTTGGGCAGTGATTGGTTTACTATCTATTATTGGTTTTGCTAAGGCTGGAATTGGTATGGCGGTTATGCATGACGCAAATCACGGGGCTTATTCAAATAAATCTTGGGTAAATAACCTGTTTGGGAGTACTTTATATTTGATAGGTGGAAGTCCGACAATGTGGAAAATTCAACACAATGTTTTGCATCATACTTATACAAACGTATTGCACGTAGATGAAGACATTGAAACAAAAGTTATCGTAAGACTTTCTCCGTACGCACCTTTGAAACCTATCCATAAACACCAATATTGGTATGCGTTTTTGTTGTATGGTTTGATGACTTTTTCATTTTTAATTAAAGACTTTATTAAAGTATTTCGTTACAAAAGAGAACAAAGTGGTTCTGCAAAATATAATACACAAGCAGAACTTTTTACTATTTTAGGTACAAAAATCACTTATTTATTTTTGGCTCTGGTTGTTCCTTATTTGTTACTCGATGTTTCTTTTGGTTGGATATTTTTGAGTTTTATGTTTGTGCATTATATTACAGGAATGATTTTGAGTGTTGTTTTTCAGTTGGCACATTTGGTTGAAATCACAGAACATCACACTGCGACAGAAGAATCACAAGATTGGGAAAATACGTGGGCAATTCATCAATTAGAAACAACGGCTAATTTTGCACGTAAAAATAAATTTTTAAATTGGTATTTAGGTGGTTTGAATTATCAAGTAGAACATCATTTATTTCCTAATATTTGCCACGTACACTATGGCAAAATTTCTGATATTGTGAAAGAAACGGCTGATGAATTTGGCGTAGTTTATAACGAATATCCAACTTTTACAGGTGCTTTGGCATCTCATGTAAGAATGTTAAAATTATTAGGAAGAACAGAAATGGTAGCGGCTTAGGTTTTATTTTTAAAAATATATCATAAAAAATACAAAAGATTTTCTAAATATTAAACGATTTGGGAAATCTTTTTTTCTTTTATCACATTTATTTTCACCTCAAAAACTGATCAAAAAAAATGAAAAAAACATCAATTTTATTTCTTATTTTTATAATTTTTATACCTATTTTATCTGCTCAAAGTATTAAAAATATCAAAATAGAACAATTAGAAATTATCATCAATCAAAAAAATGATACATTAAAAGTAGTTAATTTTTGGGCTTCTTGGTGCGTGCCTTGCGTGAAAGAATTGCCTTATTTTGCCAAATTATCTTTGGAAATAAAACAAAAACCTATTCAATTTATATTTGTAGCGGTAGAAGATACGCCTGAAAAAGCATTAAATATCCTCAAAAAGAAAAAAATAAATATCGATTCTTATTTATTAGATGAAGCAAATGCCAATAAATGGATTGATAAAATAGATAAAAATTGGGACGGTGCCATTCCTTTTACGTTGATTATTTCTGCTAATCAAATCATCAAACAACATCAAGGCGAATTATCAGAAGAGGAATTACGAAAACTAATTATTTCGGAAAAATAATCAACATAAAAAAATAAGTCCACAAATTTTGTTTTGAGTTTTTGTTAAGGAGTGTCTAAAAATAAACTACTTAAGTACTAAAAATTTATCTATTATTTTTGAAAATATATACACTCCTAAGGCAGTATCTAAAAAATAAATTACCAACTTTATATTTAGAAATGTGAACACATATATAATACCAATAATCTACTTTTATTTTCTCTCTGGAGTATCTCCTACGATAGAAGTTGGAGTAATTATTTTAGGTTTTATTTCATAATCTTTTCTAAAAATATCTAAAGTTTTTTTTTCTGCGTGGGTTAATTTTGGAAATTTATATTTTTTTCCTTTCAATATTTTGTCTGTTCCCTCGATAATATTCACAATTTTATTTCCGATTTGTGTATTATTCAAAATCACCAACATACTTTCTTCAAAAATATTTCGGTGCATATAAGTTCTAAAACCTCGATATAAACCGTGATGATACGCAATTTCACCACCATATAATTTCCAGCCCATACCAAAATCGTCCACAGGAATAAAAGCTTCGTTTTGAATTGATGCTTTCACCAAAATATTTTTTCGGATTCCATTATCCCACTTCAAAAAATCATTGGTAGATACGCAAACGCCTTTTTCTCCGACCATTCCATCAAATTTATGATAATCTAATAGTACAAAACCCAAAGGATAAGTATCAGAAATTACGTACCCAAACGCTCTTTTTTTGTCTATATTGATAAATTTTGTAACGATTTTTAGATATGTTTCCACTTTTATTTCTCTGTCACTCACAGGAATTGTGTCTGTTTTTATAATGATTGTGTCTTGTTTGATTTTTGTTTCTGTATTTTTGATAGCATACACAAAAGAATCTTTCATATCTAAAACATCAAAAATATTTTTTTGAACAAAAGAATGATAAGACATTTTACTAATTCTTTCAATAATCAAAGCCAAAAAAACATACCCTGTATTGCTATAAGAAACATATCGACCGGGTTTAAAATTTAATTTTGGTTTCATATCTCTAAAATAATATAGTAAATCTTTATTATACAAAGTATTTGGATAGTCTTTATAATAATGTAAGATAGAATAATCGATTCCAAAATAGTCAGCAAGTCCTGATTGATGTCTTAAAAGATGTCTAATAGTGATTTTTTTCTCTTGATATGAGGCTAATTCAGGTAGATAAGTAACTATTTCATCATCAAGACTTAACTTTCCTTGCTCTACTAACATCAATATAGACACGGCAGTAAATTGTTTTGAAACCGAAGCCAAACGCACAGGAGTATTGATAGTCATCGTATCTTTTGTATCAAAATTAGCATATCCATAAGCTTTATGATGCCAAATTTTACCTTTTTCCACCAATAAAATGCTTCCATTAAATTGATTTGTTTGATACATTTTTTGTAAAAATTCCTCAATTTCTTTTATTTTGATAGAATCATCCTCGCTTTGTGCGTGTGTGAAAGTAGTAATAAATATAAAATTTAAAAAGAAAAAAAACATTTTTAATAATGAAAAATATTTTTTAGTTCGAATTTTAGTTTGCATAATTGTATTCATTTTTGATTATTTTATACTCAAAGGAATAATAAAATAAATATTTATTGACAAAATTAAAAAGTCATTATCAAACTTAAATTTGTTATTATTTCTTAAATGCTAATAATAAATTTGATAACGATATTTCTTTTATGTTAATACTTGGTCTGTGGCACACAGACCGAAATAAAAGTTACTAAGCTATTTTGGTCTATGTGCCACAGACCAAGTAGAAAGGAATAATAAAATAAATATTTATTGACAAAATCAAAAGTCGTTATCAAAATAAATATTTATTGCCTATATGTAAGTATAGGTATTTTTTTATTTTTTACCTTAATTTTTTAGAAACTAGCAGTGGTAGTTTTCTCCAATATTTTTTCAGGAGAAATCAAACATTCTGCAATAAAAGTCAAACGATTATCTAACGATTGTGTCATTTCAGTTCCAAATTCTAATAATTTTTGAATATTTTCAGGAGAGGCATCGTCCATTTCGCTTTCATTGAGTTGTCTGATATTAGTGATAGTATTTGCTTCTAATCGATGATATTGATGAGGCACTTGCGAGGCTCTAAATAAAGAACGCAAATGATAATCGGTTGTATCGTTCACGCCTGCCATCATTATATCAATCAAAGGTTTTGCCCACGACAACGCACCCCAATTTTTCATTTTTTTAACATTATATCCTTCCGACCTTTTCACGTCTGTTCCCAACGAAACCATAAAAATATCTTTGGTAGAATAACCTTTTTGTGTATCAGGATTGATACTTTCCTTTGTTTCGCTATACGCACACAACGCAGGATTATTGGCAAAAACTCCTCCGTCAATCAGATTATAACTTACGCCTGTCAATGATTTGATAGTGGCTAATTCGAAATAAGTAGGGGCAGCAGAAGTGGCTCTGCATACATCTTTCAAATAAAAATCATACCCTTGTTTATTGATAGCATCTTCTTGCGAAAAAATAAAAGCACTTCTTCTTTCCACATCGTAGGCGGTAATAACAGCAGGTTTTCTTAGTTTGGATAGTTGCATATCGCCAAAATAATTTTTTAAAATATTTTCCAAAGATGATGCACTATATAATTCATCTGCTAATCCACCAAAAGTTTTAATTTTATTCCAAATATTTGTACTAAAAATTTCGTGTCCAAAATTTTGATACAAACTCAATGCTTCTTCTGCCGAATATTTAGAATGTGTATGAGTTTCATCGGGGCATAAAATAACGCTTGTCAAAATTCCGCCTGTGCTAGTGCCTGCAAAAAAATCAAAATAATCAGCCAAACGAGCCATCGAATTATTAGTCAATAATTGTATTTTTCGTTCTAAACTTACTAAAATAGTGGCGGGAACAATTCCTCTGATTCCTCCGCCATCTATCGATAAAATTCGTTTCATACCTTAGAATTATTTTTATAATTATTTTTAGGATATAATTTTTTCGTACAATACATACGATTCTTCGCCTGCGTGTTTTGTTACTTTCAAATCTAATTCTTGGCAATCAGAAATATTTTCGTTGTTATTTTTAAGCCTTTTTAAGTATTCGGCAGATAATAATAAATTGCCTT
Organism: Cytophagales bacterium; assembly: GCA_013298075.1. Taxonomy (GTDB): domain Bacteria; phylum Bacteroidota; class Bacteroidia; order Cytophagales; family Microscillaceae; genus RDXZ01. Next base: position 124,954 of record JAAFJG010000004.1, read on the forward strand.
CACTTCCTTTTCCGTTCATACGAAACACAAAATTCACGTCATTTCCTATCAAATCATAAAAACCATTGTCTAATTCTATCCAATTGACCGCCAATCCACAATGGATAGAAAAACGAAGTTTTATATGGCGATATTTTGCTTGTTTATTTATTTCTTTGATTTTATCAACAAGAATAAGTAATTCTGCCTTATCATTTTGGGCTTTAAAGGCAAGAAAAATAGCATCGCCTAATAATTTACATAAAAATTTATCTTTATACGTACTTATGTTTTCACTCTCTTCAATCACGTTTTTTACTAAATCATCATTGATAATTTTCGTAAAATCAGTAAATATTTTGACAGATTTCGAGGTATTTTCTTTGCTAAAAGCGACAACATCTATCATCAAAAAAAAAGTATATTCTGTACTTTCGGTTTGATTGATGGGTTGTGGTACAATATTTTCCATAATTTTATTTTAATTTATCTTTTTTATGTTCCAATAAAAGTTCGTATATAATTCTGATAGTTGGGAGATTAAAATTTTCAGCGATACCTTTTTCTTTCAATAATTGTTTTAAACTTTGCTTTACCATATCTAAATGTATTGATTTTGTTTCATTTTCAATCAATACATTGATTTTAGGATTATTACTATTGATAATTTCATCTAAAAAATCATAGTAATAATTTATATTTTCAATGTAATAATTACGTATTTCTAATCCCAAATTTTGAAATCCTTCGTAACTATTATCACCATACAATTTTTCCAATAATTGAAGAAAAGTTGTTTTATCATAATGTATAGATATTTTATTTTCAGTTTGTTCTATATTTTTAGAAGCATCATTTCTATCACGTGGTGTCATCTGCTCATTTCTCATATTACAATGTTTTTTTATTTTTATGGTTAAAATATAAATCGATATAAGTTTGGTCTATATCGTCTGTTTCGAACAAATCAGACAATAAATGAGATGATTGCGTCCCAATAGTACTTTGCGTATATTGTTCGAGTACAATTCTACCATTCTCTTTTTTTTTCATAATAGCCACTTCACCTTTATAACAGCCCATCACTGTACTTGGGTTATTTGCTACTAAAAAAAATTGTATTCGTGGAAAACTTTCTCTCAATATTTTTATAATTTTCTTTTGGAATGTAGGATGTAAATGTGAGTCTAATTCATCAATAAAAACAACAGCAGGCTGGTCGTGCAAATTATCATCTTTATATAGATAATTGTCTTGAGAATATTTACCTCTCAAATAACAATGTATCAATCCAAAAATAGAAAGAATTGAGAAAATTCCGCTCGATATATATTGAATTTCTATTTTTTTTTCTGACTTTATTTCTGAACTAATAAAAATATTGATAGATGTTGACGGCGTTTTTTTATATTTTAAAGAATGAAATTGAAAAAAAGATTTATTATCAATATTTTCCTCATCTTTCAATAATTCAAACAATACTTTTTCTAATAAATATACTAAAGAATTTTTAAAACTATCAGATAATCTAAATTTATCAAAAAATAAGGTATAATTATCTTTGTTAATGATGTGAGAATGTTCGGGAATATTTGTATAAAATGTGATTATTTCATTGCCAATTTCGTTAAAAATATAGTCAGTAGCCTCGTTAGAAGGTTTTTTTGTTAAAAAATTTTCAATCGTACTACTAAGCATACTTTCCATCGAACTTTTATCATATCTTATTTCAGTATTATAATTACTAAATCTATTGTCCTCAATTACTAAAAATGAAACAATATTTATAGCATCTTCAGGTGTATCACTATGATGACTATATATTTTACTTACTTCTTTTTCATTGTCAAGATATCCTTTTATTTTGAAATACCAATCTTCTTTTTTGCTTATTTCTCTCATTTTTTCGAAATATTTAGGATATAAAAAAGAAGCCAATAAACGAAAAAATTCTGTTTTCTTAGAGCCATTTTTTCCTAATATTAGATTGATAGTGCTGGTCGGATGATAAACAAACTCATCAAAACCGCCAAAGTTTTTCATTTTTATTTCAGAAATAAAAAAATCTCTTCGAGCATTTGCCATAAATTCTCTTTCAAAAAGTTCTAAGGCACGTATTTCATTATTTTTTATTTCATAAAATTTTTGTGATTTACTTGTATTTACTGGATTTTGTAGATGAATATGTTCTAAACCAACTTGTTTTCCTCTCTTTTCTCCATGATTGATAGTAAACATATCAGAAAGATTTTCAATCAAATTTTTTGTTTGAGATAATAAAGTTTCATTATAATGACTATCATTACTTTCTTTTTCATCAAAGTTTTTTATTTTATCTCCAAAACTTTTTAATTCATCACTAATTTTTGAGGAATCTTCTTTTTCTATTAACCATTTTTCATCTGTGATATAAGCCAAATTTCCGTCCATAAAAATTGAATCTTTTTTGACAAAATCAATCTCACTGATGGGCTGCAATTCGAGTAAGTTACTTTTTTTTGGAAAGTAACAAATTAGATGTGAAAACTCTTCAGGTTTTTGTGATGGTCTATAAACTTTTTTACCACCACTTACCCAACCGAATATAATGGCAAGATATTTTTTTTCGGAATCATTGTTTAAAGATACTTTTACAAGATTTCCTATTTCGATATTATTAGGTTTCATAAATTAAAAAATAAGTCTTGTGTTGTTGTGAGCAATTATTTACCAAAACTAATGATAATCTTACCAAATAACGTTCAATCAACCTAAAAAGTTACAAATAAAGAGATAAATTTTATGATATTCCATAGAAATAATCAGCGTGCAAAAATAACAAAAAAAATTCTAAAAAACAAATAATTTGTTTTTTCATTTTTTTCATTTAATTTTGTACTAAAATTTAACAGAAATATACAAATGTCAGTGCAAAATAAAGTAGAATGGACAACCATTAAGGAGTTCCAAGAAATAAAATTTAGTTATTTTCAGCCCGAAGGAAAACATACAGGCATAGGAAAAATTAGTATCAATCGCCCCGAAAAAAGAAATGCTTTTACGCCTTTGACCATTATGGAAATGCGTGAAGCCATGGATATGTGTCGTTATGACGATAAAATTGGCGTGATTATTTTAACAGGCGAAGGCGATGAAGCGTTTTGTAGTGGCGGAGACCAAAGCGTGAGAGGCGTGGGCGGATATGTAGGGGGCGATGGAATACCAAGATTAAATGTATTAGATTTACAAAAACAAATTCGTTCTATTCCAAAACCTGTCATTGCGATGGTCGCAGGTTGGGCAGTAGGCGGCGGACACGTCTTGCACGTGATTTGTGATTTATCGATTGCTGCGGAAAATGCACGATTTGGACAAACAGGACCTAATGTAGGTAGTTTTGATGGCGGTTTTGGAGCATCTTATTTGGCAAGAGTCGTGGGACAAAAAAAGGCGAGAGAAATTTGGTATTTGTGTGATTTTTATGATGCCAAAGAAGCCTTAGATATGGGTTTGGTCAATAAAGTTGTGCCTTTGGAAGATTTAGAAATGACCACAGTAGAATGGTGTGGAAAAATTTTAGACAAATCTCCGATTGCTTTGCGTATGATAAAATCGTCTTTTAATGCGGAGTTAGACGGACAAGCGGGCATACAAGAATTGGCGGGAAATGCTACTTTATTGTTTTATTTATCAGAAGAAGCACAAGAAGGTAAAAAAGCATTTTTGGAAAAACGCAAACCAGATTTTAGTAAATTTCCTAAATTTCCATAAAAATATTAGTTTTTTTACAAATCAAAATATATTTTTAGGTTAAATGCTCCATAAAAAAAAATTTTTATGGAGCATTTTATTTAAAATTTGGTGCTGTCCCAAATCCATTGTAAGAAATTTTAAATAAAATTGCTGTAGATACCTTTTTTGAACGTAAAAATAAATTTACAATAAGATTGGGACAGCATGGAAAATATCAAGATAGCTTATTATCAATCCAAAGATAGGTAAGAATCAAAATTAAACATTTCAAAAAATACTTTCTAAAATCATTTTATCAAATTCATTTTTTTCGTCATTCTCTAAAAAATTAACTTGAATTGGCAAATAAAATATTTTTTTTAAGATATATAATTTTGTAAAATCTTTTTCTGTCGTCAAAATTTGTGTATTTGGATTTTTTTCTATGTATGAATTAAATTGCTCTATATCATTTTTCGAATAAAAATGATGGTCAGAAAAAATAAAATGTTTTTGAATATTAAAATTTTTTTGTGCATATTCCTCAAAAGTTTTGGGTTGAGCAATTCCCGAAATTAAAATCGTATTTTTTTGTGTATCAAAAATATCATTATCTGTATTTTTAGGAAAATTATACAAAAAATTGGTAAAGAAAATAGGCAAATTTTCTTTGGTATATCGATGAATGTGTCGAATTATTTCACTTTTTTCTTCCACAGAAATACTATCTTTGCATTTGGTAACAATCACTACATCTGCTCTTTTTGCCCCTCTCCTACTCTCCCGCAATCTGCCCGCAGGAAAAGGAAAATCTTTGTAAAATAATCGTTTATAATCAGTCAATAAAATATTAAAAGATGGATTTACAGGGCGATGTTGGAAGGCATCATCTAATATAATCAGTTGAATATCAGGCTTTTCATATAGCAAATAAGGAATGGCTAAGGCTCGCTCCTCCCCTACGCTCACACTAATTTTTTCTTTATATTTTTGATAAAATTGCAAAGGTTCATCACCAATTTTTTCAGCCGTAGCCATATCATCAGCCAAAATAAAGCCTTTTGTTTTGCGACCGTATCCTCGACTTAATGTACCAATTTGATAATTTTTGTTTAAGAGTAATTCTAATAAATATTCGACGTGTGGCGTTTTTCCTGTTCCGCCCACAGTCAAATTTCCTACATTGATAACAGGCAAATTGAAACGAAAAGATTTACGATATTTTTTATCATAGATATAATTTCGTATATCTGTGATAGATTGATACAAAAAACTAAGCGGTAAAAGCAATATTTTGAGCATTTATTTCACATTTTAAAAGTCCCAAATTCCTTTTTTTTCTCTTATTCCTAACATTTTAATAGCCGTAATAGCCGCTTCATCACCTTTATTGCCGTGTTTTCCACCTGAACGGTCTTGTGCTTGTTCGAGATTATCGGTAGTCAAGACTCCAAAAATAACAGGTTTATCATATTTCAATCCAACTTCTGTGATGCCATTAGTAACCGCTTGACAAATAAAATCAAAATGTTTTGTTTCTCCTTGAATAATACAACCCAAAGCAATCACTGCATCAATTTCTTTATTTTGTGCGAGCCATTGCGAACCCAAACTGAGTTCAAAACTTCCTGCAACAGTTTTTATGATAATATTTTCTTGTTTTGCTCCGTTTTTTACCAAAGTATCAACAGCACCCGCCAAAAGAGCAGCCGTAATTTCTTCATTCCATTCTGCCACCACAATTCCAAACGTAAATTCTTCGACTTTGATTACATTTTTAGTCGAATATTCACTCAAATTTTTTAAGTTACTTGCCATATTTTTTTTATAAAAAAAGGCATAAATTGATTTATGCCTTTCTATTTTTTATTTTTAAATTTTTTCAACAATTTTATCTACAATTCCATAAGCCAAAGATTCTTTTGCGTCCATCCAATAATCACGATTTAAGTCTTTCAAAACTTTTTCGTAAGTTTGTCCTGTGCCTTGTGAAAGAATTTTTGCCCCCATTTCTCTTGTTTTGATAATTTGTTTTGCGTTGATTTCAATATCAGCAGCACGTCCTTGAATATATCCACCATAACTTGGTTGATGAATCATTACTTCTCCACTTGGAAAAATACTACGTTTGCCTTTTGCACCGCCACACAATAAAATAGAACCCATCGAAGCCGCCAAACCCATACAGATTGTAGCCACAGGCGATGAAATCATTTGCATTGTATCATAAATTACCATACCAGCCGTTACCGAACCGCCCGGGCTATTGATATAAAAAGTAATTTCTTCACCCGGTTTTTCTGCATCAAGATACAACAAACGATTGACAATATCTTTGGCAGAACTATCCATTACGGGACCCCAAAGAAATATTTTTCTTTGCTCTAAAAACTTTTTGTTAAATAAATTTGGTTGCCCAAAAGCTTCCATTGCTTCTTTTGTTATTGAAGGTTGATCGTCATCGTCATCATCTTCAAAACGCTTTAATATTGTTGTCATATATAAAATATGTGGTTGTTTTTAATTTTTTGTGGTTGCCCCACCCCAGCCCTCCCCAAAGGTGAGGGAGTTTTTTTTATTATTTTACTCCCATATCTCCCCAAAGGTGAGGGAGTTTTTTATCATTTTACTCCCATATTTCTCCAAAAGTTAGGGAGTTTTTTTATTATTCTATTCCCACCTTTCTCGAAAAGTTAGGGAATTTTTATTTTACTAAGCTCTTACCAACACTTCATCAATCAAACCATATAATTTGGCTTCTGGAGAACGTAACCAATAATCTCTATCCGCATCAGCCTCGATTTTTTCAATCGTTTGACCTGTATGTTTAGATAATATTTCGTATAATTCACGTCTTAAAGTTAAAATTTGATTGGCTGTAATTTCCACATCAGCACTTTGTCCGCCCACTGCCCCCGAAGGTTGGTGAATCATCACGCGTGAGTGTTGCAAAGCAGTACGTTTTCCTTTTGTGCCTGATGCCAATAAAATAGCCGACATCGAAGCCGCTAAACCTGTACAAATAGTAACAATATCAGGTTTTACATACGCCATCGTGTCATAAATACCCAATCCTGCATACACAGAACCGCCCGGGCTATTGATATACAACAAAATATCTTTTCTTGAATCAACAGATTCGAGAAAAAGTAATTGAGCAGTAATAACATTGCCCACATAATCATCAATGCCCGTACCCAAAAATATAATTCTATCCATCATCAAACGAGAAAAAACGTCCATAGCGACCGCATTCATTCTTCGTTCTTCGATAATATTTGGGGTAAGGTTTGTGATTGTGTTGATGTATTGGTCAAATGCCAATCCATTTAATCCCATTCCTTTTACGGCAAACTTACGAAATTCGTCGTGGCTTAATGCTTTTTGTTCGGCTTTATCCACTTGTTTGTTTGCCAAAAAATGTTCAAAATTTTTGTTTTGATTCATTTTACAAATTATAATTTTAAGGTTTTTTATTTTATTTTACGCAGTTTTTTTAGATAAATAAGTGCGTTTTTTTAGTAACAATTTATTTTCAAATAAAGTTCGTTTTTACTTCATTGTTTCCAAAAAAGTTTTTTTCATAATGGCTTTTACCAAAATATTACAATCTTTCATTCCATCGACTGCTTTGATGATCGCTTCTTTTTCTTCTTTTGAAAATTTTTTTGCGGCATCTGGATATTTTTTTGTAAGTTCTTTACAATTTTTTGTAATATTATCAGGAATATCTTTTAAGTCTTCTGAAATATTTTTTTCGATTGCATCAGCCTCTTTAGGATTATCTACCAAATATTGAGCTAATTTTTTCTGAAAAGCCTCTTCATTCGTTCCTTCTTTTTCAGTTACTTCTGCCATAATTTTAGACAAAGATGGGTGAATTTTTGAGAATGATTTTGTCATACATTCGCAAGACATACTCATATACTCTTTTACTTTCTTTTTCGATTTTTTATCTAATTTTTGTGCAAAAATAGAAAAAAAATTCACTAAAAATAGGAATGTAAAAACAAAAATTATTTTTTTCATAATGATGATTTAATTTTATCAATCGTTTGTGCTAATTGTCTATCTTTATCTGTAATCGTATTGCCCGCATCATGCGTAGTGAGTTCGATATCTACTTTATTATATACATTTGACCACCAAGGATGATGGTTTTGCACTTCTGCAGCCAAACCTACACGCACCATAAAGCCTAATGCTTCGCTAAAATCTTTAAAAACAAAAGATTTTTTCAGTTTATTATCTTGTTCTATCCACATTTTTTTTGTATTTTTAATTGATTATAATTCTCTAAAATCATAAAAACGAATTGCTTGTTGCCTTGTAAATTTCACACTCCACATTCCCACCGTTTCATTTTCTAAAATAATAGGTGATAAAAAATAATAATCAGGATAATCAACCTCCAAAATTGGCTCTTGATTGCTTTCTTGAGAATTAAATTTATTTAAATTTTTTTGTTGAATTTGATTTAATTTTAATTTTTCAGGATTAGCAAACGGAATTTTTTCAATATCTATTTGATATATTTCTCTCAAAGAATCCAAAGAAACCAAATTATCAATCAAATAAAAATCACTTGTTTTAGTAATTTTTTTGTTTGATTTTTCAGTTCGATATTTTTTTATCAGATTTTTTTGTGAAATACGACAAATTTCTGTACTTTTATTATTTATCCATTTGCGCAAATCTTTTTCTACGACTCTTTTTACTTTTCTATCATTCACTTCTCGGGCTACTTTTTTAAAATTCCTTTCATTTTCTTCAGGCGTTACGCATCGCATCAAAAGAAAAGAAAATAAAAATATTAACACAAAAAAAGAAATATTTTTGAACATTTTTAAATTGAATTAGATGAATAAATTTTGAGTATAAAAGAATTTAGACTTTGGACAAAATTTTAGCACACGGATAACGCGGATTTAACGGATTAAAACGGATTTTTTTCTTTTTTTTTAAAAAATCTCTCAAAAAAAACGTAAAACTAATTACTTTTTAATTCGCTTTTTTTGAGAAACCTTATTTTTAGAAACTTTTTTTTATAATTATTTCATTTGTGGTTGTGCTTGTGTGGGTAATTTAGTAATTTCTACTAATTCCACATCAAAACGCAATACGGCATCAGGAGAAATATCTGCTCCTGCACCCATTTTACCATAAGCCAAACCAGATGGAATTAAAAATGTTGCTTTTGCACCTTTTGACAACAAAGCAATGCCTTCGTCCCAACCTTGAATTACTTGGCGAGCGCCCAAAGCAAAAGCAATCGGTTCGTATTTACGACCTTTTTGTTTTTCGTCTAATTTTGATTTTTTGGCTGTTTCTTCTACACTTGTATCAAAAACTTTTCCATCTAAAAGCATACCTGTATAATTTACTTTTACTTGGTCACCTGCTTTTGCTTTGTCGCCTGTTCCTTCTTTTGTGATTACATAATGCAATCCAGAGGCAGTTTTTTCGAGTTTCAAATCATTTTTCTTAGCATATTCCTCGATGATTTTAGCATCTTTTCCTTTTTGCTCTTCTGCTTCTTTTTTCATTTTTTCAGCTGTTTTTTTATCGTCTTCTTCACGTTCTTTGGCGTTCGAGACTTTGATAATTTTAAGAATTACGGTAATATATTTTTTCTCGGGCAAGTCTGCAGAACGAGTACTCATTGCTTTGGTTGCTTGCTCAATTTGTTGTTTGATATTATCTCGCATTTGTTTACGACTTTCATCATTCAAAGATTTGATGGTGTCCAAAGATTTTTCTTGGTCTTTCATTCCTTTGATTTGCTTTTGAATTTGTACTTTTTGTCTTGCAAACATCGAGTCATTTGGAATTTTAAAAGTAGCACTATCGCCTTCTGCAAACAACATCAAACCTTCAATCATATAATCTCCGTTAGTTTTTTCGGGAACTTGAAAATTTTCTAATGGTTTTTTTTCTTTAAAAGTATTTCCTAAAGTAGTATCTTTTCCTTTGATATTTCCTTTTGTAATAAAATTAAACGTTACAAAATCGCCTGCTTTTATTTTTTTTCCATTTTTAGAAGACGAATGGATTTGGTACTCGATACCACTTTTTGTTTTACCTGATTTACTACCACCACACGCACTCAATAAAGTTATCATTACTATTAATGACAACCAAGTTAATTTTTTCATTTTATTTTTTTTAATGATTTTTAGTCTCTTAACTCTCAAAAAGAGATTTTTGTTTTACATAAAATATAATTTTTAAGTAAGAGAGTTTAGTTTGAAAATATACTTAAATAATTATAAAGTGCAAATCTAAGATAAATGCGTAAATAATCAAAATAAATATTCAAAAACGAATAAAATTTGTACTAAAATCAAAAATATTTTCTTATTTTTTAGATAATTTCAATAAAATTTAATCTTTTTTGGTAGCAATCTCATATTTTTTATTTATTTTTGCCAAAAATATTTTTTGTTTATTTTAATTGATAAATAATTTAGTGGAAAATTTGTGGAAAATTTAATGTATGGAAAATTCATATTCAGAAAAAGAAGAAAAACAAAATATTGACAATACTTCTGCCATCGAATATCCCGCTTGGTTTGATAAGTATTTTCAAGGAGATAGAATTTTATGGTTAGTAATTTTTGGAATGGCGTTGGTGAGTATGCTCGTTGTGTATAGTGCGACAGGTACGCTCGCCTTCAAAAATGAAAAAAGTAATACTTATTATTTATTCAAACATATTACCTTAACTCTCGCAGGTTTTGCCGTTTTGTGGTTGGCACATAAAATTGACTATAGATATTATGCTAAACTTTCTCGTTTTGCATTACTATTATCTGTACCACTTTTGATGCTTACTTGGTATTTTGGAATGAATATTAACTCTGCAAGTCGTTGGATTACAATTCCTTTGATTGGCGGAAGTTTTCAGACTTCAGATTTTGCAAAATTGGCTTTAATTACTAACATTGCCACAATGCTCGCCAAAAGACAAGGCAAAGTACAAGATTTCAATGAAACGATTATGCCTGTTTTGATATGGTCGGGAATTATATGTATGTTGATTGGTTTGTCTAATATTTCGAATGCTATTTTGCTATTTACCACAAGTTTTTTATTGATGTATATTGGTAGAATTCCTGTCAAACAATTAGGTTTAATGGCGATTGTAGGCTTTATTGCTATTTCTATTGCATTGGCAATCGGGCAACGTGGAGATACCGCAGCCAATCGTGTTCGTTCTTTTTTGGGGTATAATACAGAAAATAATTTTCAATCTGACCAATCTTATATCGCAGTCAGTACAGGCGGTTTTTTGGGCAAAGGACCGGGCAATAGCGACCAAAGAAATTTTTTACCTCACCCCTATTCTGATTTTATTTATGCTATTATTATCGAAGAATATGGTTTAATTGGCGGTTTGATTGTGTTAGGTTTATATTTATTGTTATTAAATCGGGGAATGGTGATTGTGAGTAATACTAATTTTGTATTTGGAGGAATTTTAGCTGCAGGACTAACATTTAGTCTGGTCGGGCAGGCATTTTTGAATATGGGCGTAGCCGTAGGCGTGGCACCTGTTACGGGCGTACCTTTGCCTTTTATTAGTATGGGCGGAACTTCATTATTGTTTACAGGATTGGCTTTGGGAATTATTTTGAGTGTAAGTAGAGGCGAAATCGATGACGCATTTAATAAACACAAAACACAAACCGCAGCTGCACAAGTCAATGCAAATGTTATCAAAGATGAGGAAGATGAAGAACACGAAAATACTTTCCGAAAGTAATTTAGGAAACTGAACGAAAAGGTTATGCTAAACTTTTGTAGGCTTTTCATTAGCTTTTAAATTTTTTTTATAATATTTCTGTTTAATTTGTAAATAAATATAAAATTTTTAACAAGGAAAATATTAAAATTAACAAATAGTTATGTAAAATTAATTCTCATTTCTTAGCATAGTTCTATCGTGCAGTTTC
>JAAFJG010000040.1 GCA_013298075.1 Cytophagales bacterium
AACAAGGTTTAGAGCAATTAAGCGATTATTTAGATACATATAACAAAAAAGAAGGTTTTTTATTGATTTTTAATTTTAATCAAAAGAAAGAATTTAAAGAAGAAAATATTGAGTTTGGAGATAAAAATATTTTGGCGATTTGGGTGTAAAATATCAATATTTGAAAGAAAAAAATGTATTATTTGGTATCAAAGTCTAAAAAAAACTTGATTTTTTAAACTTTGATACATCTTTTTTTATCTTCCGCCTATCTTCCGCTAATTTTTTCCTATCTTCCATTAACTTCCGCCTATCTTCCAATAACTTTCTTCTATCTTTCCTCATTTTCCATCTATTTTTTCTCCATCTTTCACCTATCTTTTCATAAACTTTTATCAGTATAAAAAAAACTATGGCAACATATTTTTTAATATTTGATGAATTTGTTCAATCAATTCAGGATTACGAGTTTTAAGAAAAGAGTTAAATAATTTAGTAACTTCTTTCTCATTTTCTTGGGTTGATGTATTATTTTTTGGAAAACTAAATTTACCTGATTCTTTCAATTCATTTTTTATTTGTTGAATTTCATCAATAGGTAATTTAACTATTTTTTCTAAATCTGTTTTGCTGATAAGAATTTCTTTATGCAAAATTTTCCATTGTAAATTTTTATCATTACCTGTAAACATATCTAAATTATCTGCAAATTTTTCATCACGTTGAATAGTTTTTTGAGAAACTTTATGTTGTTCTGCTAACTTTTGAGAGGTTTTTATCGAGGTGGACAATTTGTCCACCTCGTTATTTATCGAGGTGGACAAATTGTCCACCTTGGTGTTTTTGTGGCTGGATAAATTGTCTACCTTAGTATTTTCCGAAGTGGACAAATTGTCCACCTCGGTGTTTTTGTGGGTGGACAAATTGTCCACCTCGGTGTTTTTGAATTGTTTAAGATTATTTATATTAATAATTTTACTTTTTTCACTGCGATATTGTAGCCCTCGCAAATAAGATTTAACTTCTTCAGTTACGTTTCTTTTGCCGAGTTGATTGGTTATCATCCAATCTTTTACTGCATCAATATCATTAAAATTTTTGATTTTTGTAGTGAATGGAATATTATATTTTTGACAAATAGTATAACGATTGTGTCCATCAACTAACACGAAATCATTTTCTTTTTTCCAAATAATTAAACTCTCACGACAACCTTCAGTAATAATACTCGTTTCCAAAATCCTATACTCCTCGCCTGTGAGAGGCGGAATAAACGCTTGTAATTCGGGTAAAATTGTAATGTGTATTTGTTTTTCCTTTTCAATATCTTGGCTACTACTATTCAATAAATCACCAATTAATTGTTTAAAACGTTCTTTATTTGCCATTATTTAATATTTCGTTTGCTAAATTTGTGTAATCGGTTGCTCCTGAACATTTGCTATCATAATCAAAAATATCTTTTCGTTCTGCTGATGATTCTATCAATTTCACTGATTGTTTGATTTGTGTTTTGAATACTTTATTTTTATACATATTTTCCACCATTTCTACTACATTTCTGCTAATGATAGTGTGATTGGTTTGGGTCAATAAAAGTCCTGTTACAAACAATTCACTTTCTAAATTATCTTTTAATTCGTCTAATAATTCATAGATAGTTTTTAGTCCTTCTATCGAAAGAAACTGAGACTGAACCACAATGAGTATTTCGTTGGACGCAATCAAAGCATTGATAGTCAAAATACTTAAACTTGGCGGACAATCAATCAAAATAAAATCATATAAATCTATCAAAGGTTTTATATTTTTTTTCAATCTAAAATAACCACCTACACCTGAATGTAACTTTACATCGGCTGAGGCTAAGTTTAAGTTAGCAGGAACGATATGTAAATTTTCGCTTAATTTTGTGATAGGCAATTCAATATTTTCTGTCAAACTTTCATAAATACTTGGTTTTGGTTCTCTGATATTGCACCACAAAGATAAATTTGCTTGTGGATCAATATCAATTAATAATACTTTTTTACCAAGTAAAGTCAAAGCTTTGCCCAAATTGAGTGTACTAGTGGTTTTTCCAACGCCTCCTTTGTGATTCACGAGCGATATGATTCTTGTTTTCATATTGCAAAGGTATCAATTTTTTTTAATTTTTTTGGTGGGGGAGTGGTTATTTTTTTTCTTACTTAACATAACAAAAATTATGTGTGTGGGTTTTTACGAAAAAAATAATGCTTATGAAAAAAATCATAAGCATTTATAGTAGATTAAAATTAGTTTTATAATAACTTCCTAAAAATCACTAATTTCTATATCTATTTGAAATACAATCGTATTTTTTATATAGATATAAGGCTCTCACAGCAGATACTTGGTTAATATAGTAGAACTTTCCACCTGTTTTACCACCTATAAAAAATTTTTTAGAATAACCTCCTCTAAATATTTTACCGCGTATTCCATCTGAAAATTCTATTACTGAAGTATGATGTAATCCATATAAAATATCAGTTGACTCATACCAATCTGCTTGCTCAAATCTTGGCAAGTCTGAAATTTCTGACTCATCTGTTCTCGAATCACACTCTTTGCAAACTTTTGCAATATATGATTTTTCATAAGAGTATGATGAAAAAAGTAATAACAACAAACAAAAAATAATTATTTTTTTCATAAAATAATATTGAGATTAATAACCTTCAGAAAAACATTTTTTATATTCCTTTTCACTTGTTAGATAATATTGTGCTTTTTCTATTACATTTTTTTGTTTTGCTTGTAAAGAAACTCTATTTTCAGCAGAATATACACTTCTTACATCTTCTTCTGCATCATTATAGATTCTAACAGCACCTGAAATAGCTTTGTATGCTTTTTGTAAACAAGGACATTGTTTACTATTTTTAGTTGATTTTGTAACTTCAACCATTTGGAGATTATACTCATTCAAATATTCTTTTATATTTTTTAAATAAGCTTCTCTCTTGGCACTTAGGTTTTTTAGTTTTTCATTTTCGTCTTCCTTAATTTTGACCTTTTCCTCAGCATTTCTTTTGTCTTTGTCAATTTCTGTAATGACTTTGTCTTTTACCCTTATTGTGCCTTTAAGATCCGAATTTTCTGTTATCAAACCAGTTACTTTTTCTTCATACTCTTTAATTTTACTTTCCAAGTTTTTTACATCACGTTGTGCTGTTTGTAGTTGTGTTTTGAGTAGATTGATCATCGTTTCTTTTTCGACATCACCTTTTGATTCATTGCTCAAGTCTCCAATATGATCCTCTGTGATGCTATACATTTCAACCAAAGATTCTTTGATAGATATAATCTGATCCTTTTCTTCTTTTGTTGCATCTTTTCCTTTTGCAAGCAAAGGCTCCAATAATTTATTCAAACTATCCACTTTTTGTGTAAGTTTTGATATTTTAGTTGCCTTTTGGGTAATGCTCTCGTTTTTTGGTTTATCATTCTTTGCATTTTTTTCTTCTTTTTTATTATTAAAAATAAGAAAAAATAATACTAACAACAATACACTTAGAAAGCCTACCAAAGAATATAAAATTATTTTCTTTTTGTTGTTGCCATTATTATTATTGCGATTTTTTGTGTTTTCGTATATTAACATAAATTTATTTGTGTTTAATGAGTTAATTTATTTTTATTTTACTTATCCTAATATTCTAAATATTTGTAAGTTAAAATATTTAGAATGTCAGCAATATTATTTTACTTTTACCTTTTTTTATGGTATCACGATTGAATATATTATTACATTATCTTGAGTAAGAGATTTTTCTAAGCCCAGACAAGATAATTTAACTTTACTACAACCACCACAAACACTCTCTTCAAGTGAAGGAGTTATGATTTTAACAAGCTTAAATTCATGTGTACCTGAAGACAAAGTTTTTAAATTAAAAAATTCAGAAACTCTACTTAATGATGGATTATCTGTTCCTGTACCTGATTCTATTCGCCTTATAAAAACTCCATCAATGTAAACATTAAACTTAGACCTTTTAGAATTATAGCATTTACTAATTTCTGCTACCATATTTGCTTCCAAAGGAATATCCCTTTCTGATTGATCACTACTATTTAAAGAACGTGCTAATTTATTTACTATTTTTGTACTGTTTTCCCCATAACAAGGTTTAGAAGCAACTATTGATATAGTAGATCTCATAAAAGCACGTACTCTAAATTCTCCATTACCACTTGATACAATTGCTGAATATGGAGCGCCATCTACAAGTATTTTTAAATTAGCATTGGATAGTAATGTATTATTTTCACTTTTTAAAGTGCGAAATATGACTTCTATCTCAATAGGTTTTAATGGGATAGTTCTATCACCCACAGGAGATTTGATGAGAGAAACACCATCAACCTCTTTGACTTTAGTATTATTATCTTCATAATCAGGAGGATAAGTTGATACAATTGTTACTTTATCACCTGGATTAATTTCACTAATTGTAAATACCCCATTACTATTACTGATAAGTTCTTCAGTTTTTACTTGATCACCATTTTGAATTTTAACAATATTTTTTACTCCTACTAAAGGTTTTTTAGTTTTTTCATCAATATTTTTAAACTCTATTGGTTCTGGCAAAGGCTCCAAACAAATAGTACGTTTTTCTTTTGGTAGTTCGATAAAGTCTTTTACCTTATAACTACCATTTAAAACTCCTTTTCTATAATATTTTTTCTGAGCTGAAAGCATTATCTCTGCCGTGACATGAGTATCATCATACTCTCCTTTTCCAACTCCATTTACATTTGTTTTTTTGGTGATAGTTTTTTTATCTTTTATTTCAATAGTTACAGAGGCATCAGGTATTGGCTGTTTTGTCTGACAATCTACTACAAAAAAGACAATTTTTGCTTTAACTGGTTTAAGTTTTAAAGTTCTTTTTTCGTTGATATTCCCCAAAACACCTCTTACATTATTACTTGGTAATTCATCAGATTTATATCCTTCTAAAGAACCATTTACCTTGTTAATATTGCCACAAGCTGGAATATTATCAAATAAAACTATGCCTGCTGCATTTGTTTTTGCTTTATGTTTATATTCTTTTCCATTCAAATTAGCAATAAACTCAACTTCTGCATCAGGTAATACTTCTCCATCTTCCACGTCTATAACCCTAAAATCCAAAGGAATAGTAATAGGTTTTGCTTTCAATATAATGGTGCTTCCCGGAAATAATAGATGATAATTATCTTTTACCTCTTCTACTTCATAACAAGGATTTGTTAATTTAATAGGTTTTGCTTCATATATTGAAAAACATTTAAAAATCAATGAATAAATACTATATTTAGTGCTATCAAATTTCGCTATACCATCTTTATCAGTGGTTGCTTTCCGTTTGATAGGATCATTAGTTAAGAAACGCCCAGTTTTAAAATCATATAAATAGGCTTTATTATACGCAAATGATATATCAACGTTTTGAATTCCAACACTATTAGCACCATTGATAACTTTTACATATACCGTTTTTTCGCAACGAATCAACAATAATAAAGGAAGCAAAAATAATAGAAGCCACCACCAATTTCTTGGTTTTTTTATTTTAATGGTATAATCTAAACAATCATCTTTAAATAAAAAACGTTTTTTTACTATTTTTTCATTATTAGTATTATTCTTTTTTTTATTTTTTTTGGGTAAATGCACACTAGCACGCACCCATTTCTTATCTTCAAAATCTTCATAAGGAAAAGAACATTCTCCATTCTGATTCATTTGAACATTTTTTTCCCATACTTTATCTTTATCCTTATCTTTTTCATTGTATTTGAAATCAATAGGAATATTAGGCATAGGTTCGTTTTTATGATTGACTAACTTAACATTTACAAATTTCTTTTCAGGTTTTTTTATTTTAAGTACAAAATCATTATTACCTTCTGTTATTCTGTAAGTAGCAATATTTGCAATATTTTTTTTATCAATGATAGTAATTTCATTGCCTTCTTTTAAGTCAGTCAAATGAAAAACTCCATTCTCATCAGTATTGTATTCTTTTTTTTCATTATTATATTCCACAATGAAAGGATAATAAGATTCT
Organism: Cytophagales bacterium; assembly: GCA_013298075.1. GTDB lineage: Bacteria > Bacteroidota > Bacteroidia > Cytophagales > Microscillaceae > RDXZ01. The sequence goes on from JAAFJG010000040.1 coordinate 6,069, forward strand.
AATCCTTCGTCTTGATTGATAATTCTTATATCTCCTTCTTCAAAAAATTCTTGATCAATAACCAAAATAATCTGGTTTTTTTCTTTTTGAATCGTATATTGTTGGCTATTAGTAGGATTATTTACTTCTAAAACATTTAATATTTTGCCTATTTCTAAATTTTTGAGTTCTATAGAACCACTTAAATTCGTAAGATGCTCTTGTGTATCTCCCTCAAAAGTAGTAGAAATTTTTGCGTTTTGAATAGGTTTCTTTTTTTGATTCACTACCTTAATCACCGCATCACTAAACAACGGAAATTCTACTTTATAAGATTGATTTGCTTTTACTTCAAAATTATGAACATACACAGGTTTATCATTTACTTTATCATAGACCTGAAAAGTAGAACCTATTTTACATCGACCTCTATCATAACTACCATCTCTATTACTTTTTTCTTTTGTTTCTCTTCCTAAGTATTCAATAAAAAAGTTTTTATCAAGCGCCCTACTTCCATCTACATAAAAAGTTTCTATAATAACTTTAGCAGTAGTATTGCGAGGAAGATTGATAAGTTGGCTTAATGTACTTACTTCAGAGTATATTTCAGAGGATTCACAACCCCATTGCGTTAAAATCGTTTCTAAACCATTGTCTGTTTTGATGGCAAACACACTTTCAAGAGATGGAATTTTGAAAAATCTATCTAACATAGAGCGAAGCTCATTGTCTTTAGACAAAACATCTTTCATTGCCTTGATTTTTGTTTCTATATCATCTATAATCGTGTCTTTTTCTTCATCTGTAAATTGTGAATATGATAATACATCAGCAGAAGTATAGTCTTTGCTCTCAAAAAACCATCTGTTTTTTTGAGAGTTTATGTCAGGAATACTCAAAAACATCTGTAATTTTGGATGATTTTTGAGTAACATAGTTAGTTTATTGTGTAACACTTTATAATCTTGTGTAAACAAAAACTTTATTTTTTGATTGTTGTGTTCTGCTAATGTTATCATAATAAATTACTTACAGTCTATTTTTTGCACACTTGATTTATAGAAACCATTGTTAATAAAACCATTGACTTCTCTCAATAAAAAAGGATAATTTTTAACTTCTGGATTTTTACCTAAAAAATTACGCATTTCTTTTTGAACTTCTTCAGGATAATCAGGTAAAAACCCACTTAAACCAGCAGTAGAAGCATATACCTCAAACGTCATCTCACAATATTTTTCTAAGAATAGTTTATACTTTTCAACGTCTTCTTTTTGTGGTATAGTAGTGTTATATAAACCTTGTAATTTAGCCAATGCATTATCTTTGGCAGTTTTATCATATTTATTACCAATCACTTTTTTACTTTCTTCTATTGTTTCAGCAATTTGTTTGTACGCATTTAATTGCGACTTCCAAGTATTGACTTGTTGTGAAGCAATTTCTATTACTAAAGGATTATCACAATGAGCAAGCAACATTTTTACCTTGGTTAAGGAATAATCTCGCGAGTTTATGGTTGAGGCTACTTCTGTTCCCATAGATGTTATTATGTTGGTATTTAATCCATTGATACTATTGTTTAGGTTTGTAATTTCATTGTTTAAACTACCCAAACCTTTTATATCTGTTTCTATTTTAGTACGATTTTTATCTTCGTCCTTAATAGATTTTTCGAGTTTTGATATATTGATTTTAAGATTTGAAACTTCTCCGCTAATAATTGCTGGTTCTGTTGTTATTTCTTCACTTACTTTTTTATTATTACCAATTAACTCATCAATTTGCTTTTGTATAGAAATATTAAGTCTGGTTAGACTATCATATTCTTCTTTTATTTTATCATTAGATTTTGCTTTTGCTTTTAATATCTTGAGTTGATTTTCGTAATCAGTAGATTTAGTTTTTGCCTCCCCATATTTACGTGTTTCATCATCAAAGTCATTTTTGTTAGTTGTTTTATCTAATCTTGCCCTTATTAATACTTCTTTTTGTTTATTTATGTCCAAAGAAGGTATTTTTTCAAGATCTTTTTTAGCTTTTTTTATTTCTTTTTTTAAGCTATCTTGGATTTCTTCTTCTCTTTTGGTTTTTTTAATACGTAATTTTTTGTAGATTTTTTTATTATCTTCAAGTTTTTCAGATAATTCTGTTTTTTGATCATAATCATAGACATCTATTTTTTGGGCAAATATACTCATATTTATCGTGCTAAAAAAAAGGAGCATCAAGAAAAACGAATGATGTATATACTGGGTGAATATTGTTTTCATATTTTATTTTGTTAGTGTTTTTAGTATTTGTTCTAAATTTTGTTTTTTTTGATTTAATGGTTTTTTTTGTGTATCAAGGTTATTTTTTTGTTCTTGATATTTGTCTGATTCTTGTTTATTAGTCTCAGATTTGTTTTTTAATTCTTTTTTAAGTCTTTGTTCTTCACTTTCTCTTTCACCTTTCTCTTTCACTAGACCCTCAAATTTTACTTTTTTAGCAAGTAATTCACTTTTTTCTTTTTCTAGCCTTTTTAGTGTTTTGGGTAATGCTATGTTGTCACTTTTCGCACTTTTCAAATCTATACCTGCATTATCTGACTGCCATTGTTCATTAACTTTTTTTTGTTGATTGATTTGCTCGCCTAGATTTTCTATGTTGAGGGCTTTTATTAAAGTTTCAATACTATCTTTTTTTCTTTGAAAGTTTTTTTGATCTTGTATTAGATTTTTTATAGTTTCTTCATTTATTTGTTTTTCTTTTTCGTTTTTCTTATTGGTTTCTTTTTTTACTTCTATATTTTCTTTGATTTTAGATAGTGTATCTATATCAGCTTTGAATAAAGAAGGCAAGAAAGCAGGATTGTTCATTTTTTGTAAACTGTCCTTTATACTTGTATTCGAATCTTCATATTTTTTGGATTCTCTAGCATTAGCAGATAATTTATTGTAGACAGACTGTTCTATGCTTATTTTGTTTTGTGAAAACAAAAGGGAGTGAAAAGAAACAAATATAATTATAATAATAAATATTATTTTTTTCATAAGATTTTTTTTGTTGTTAATTTTAGTTTAATGCTTCTACCTTAGTGGTATTAGTCTTTTTTATTTTTTGGCTCGTCTTTTTTCGGCTCGTATTTTTCAGGATTTTTTAGTTTGTCACATTCGCCAAAGTAATAACTATTTTCCTTATATTCTGCACAATCTAACCGTTCAATATCTTTCTTTTTTAGCCCAAATTTTACACCTATTGCTTTATGTTTTCCTATTTTTACTAATGTAGCATTGATATCATCTTGGATAACTTTATTATCTTTGATATACCCAATAATTTGATACTCTTTTAAGTCAGCATCATATTGTTGAGTTGTTCCTTCATTATAGGCTTGATGCATTGCATACGTTTTTCCCGATGCCAAAAGCGATATTATTTTATTATAGTGGTCTGCCCATTTTTTAGCACTCCCCACTGCTCCCGCATATTTTTTTTGCAGTTTAGTAATATCCTCTTCCATGGCTCTTAGTTGTGAAATATCATTACTTTTTTCACAAAAAACCTGAACCGCAGTTGTAAGCAATGCAATATGATAACTGGCTAATAAGTCTGCCAATTCATTAGATTGTGTACTCGTAATAAGTTTTCCATCCTCAAAACTTTCTATCATTTCTTGTAAGGAACCATACTGAGTCTTATTCCACTTCGCATCTTTAGAAGATAGTGTTTCTATTTCTTTTTTGAGTTCTCCATAACTCTTAGGTATTTTCCTATCGCCTATAGGCTTTGTTTCTTGCGCAGAATCACAATATTGTACCAAAAAAATAAGCATTCCTGCTATAACAAGCAGAAAAAATAACGGCGTATATTTGTTTTTTAACATTTTTTTATGTTTTTTTAGTGTATGAGTTTATTCAATGATTATATCCAGTTGTCGTTTTAGAAAATTATGTATTTCTAATCTTTTTTGTTTATTTTTATAATACTTAGGTATATCTGTGATATTATCTACTTTTTTTGTTTGTAAGAGATCCAAAACTTCCAAAAATAAATTTATTTCTTTATTTTGTTCATTATTTAATGGCATATCCTTATATATATCTATTAGCCTTTCTTTCACTATCCAATCACTTTTATTTTTTTTTAATCTATCTTTCATTGCTGAAACGGCAATACATAATTCATTAAACCTTTTTATTTTATCAATCAGAGTCATATCCAAGTTATTTCCGATTGCGTTTCTCAAAATAATACTTGCTTTATCACTATCAAAATCAATCCCTGATATAAACTTTTCAATATCTTCTGGGCTTTTTGGATATGTTATTTGCTCTTCTACTTCCGTTGTATTTTTTGATACTTCTTTTTTAGATATATCTTTTTTATCCTCTGAAAGCAATCTTTCTTGTGAGGAATCACAATATTGTACCAAAAAAATAAACATTCCTGCTATAACAAGCAGAAAAAATAACGGAGTATATTTGTTTTTTAACATTTTTTTTTAAGTGTATAAGGTTATTTTCCTTCGTTTTTTATACCTAATTGTTTATCTAAAAAATCAGCTATGTCTTTCTTTTTATCCTTAGTAGCCTTATTATTTATGTAGTAATTAGATACTTTTGTAATATTTGATACTTTGCCTCCTTGCAAAAGACCCGAAACTTCCAAAAATAACTCTATTTGTTTATTCTGACTATCATTTAACTTTATATTCTTGTATGCTTCTTTTAATCCATCTCTAGCTTTCCATTCACCACTACTCTCTTTTAATCTTTGTTTTATTCTTTTAACTTCTACACATAATTCATTAAATTTTTTTGTTTTATCAACAAGGGTTTCACTCAAGTTATTTGTCCTTGCATTTTTCAAAATCCTTGTTGCTTTATCACCATCAAAGTTAATTCCATCTATAAATGCTTGAACTTGTTCTGGTGTTTTTGGATAATCTGATTCGTTTTCAGTTTCCTTTTCTTTTTCATTTTTTAATGTGTCTTTTAATATTTCATTACCTTTTTTAACTTCTACTAGTCCTTTTTCTGTGGGAAAAGAAGGTATTAAAGCTATACCAATAAGAATAAGTACCACCACTATTATACCACCAATAACAAAAGGATTTTGTATTGTTTGTTGTATTGTATTAGCACTGTCTTTAGGTTTGTTATTGTTATTACTATCTGTTTTTGGACTTTCAGATCGTGTAGTCTCTTGTTTTTTTGGTTTTGGTGTTGGTGTTATTTCATATTCAGTTTTGTTTTCTTCTATGAAGAACGTACAATCTTCAAATCCTTCAATTTTGATGATGATAGATTCACCTATATTTTTAACTTCATAAGTTACACTATTCATAGTTACATTTTCATAACCATTATTTATCTTAATTGATGTTATACTATTAGAAACTCCATTTATTTTGATAGTTATTTTTTGTTTTTTTGTTCCTTGGTTTATTTCTGGAAATGGTTTACTTTGGTCATTACTTTCGTTAGATGGCGTTGGTGTTACTGTTGGTCGATATGTTGTTGGTGGTTTTCTTTTTAGTTGAACATTATACAAACCATTAATTTGCTTAGTAAATTCGTCTTTTGAGATAATACGATTATCATAACCAGCTGCCATAATTTCTATGCTGCCAAGTGTTTCTTCTATTTTTATAGGATTTGATAATCCTGCTGAACTTGTACTTGAGTCACCAAGGGAAAGACTTTTATTCGAGGATAAATATATTTTAGCAACTATAGGTTGATCGTTTTCATCTCTAACACAAATTTGAAAAGATGTTTTCGGTTGATAATCTTCTAATTTTATAAATGGATAACTACACGTTGTATCTTTTTTATTTTTAGGTATAAAAACGATTCTTTCGTATTTTTTGATGTCTTCTCTATCATAATATTTAAAAAATTTAGACAAATCATCTATACTATCAAATTGAATGGCGCATTTTTCACTTCCAAAACTAAGATTTTTAGGAGTAGTATTTTCTAATTCGTATTTTTTTATATAGTCAATAAAATTTAGTTTGTCTTCTACTGCATTTTCATCAATAGTATCCGCAATAGCACTGTTTTGGATATATTTTTTATGATATTCTTTGGCTATTTCTTGCAATATAGAAGGAATTTGTTCACTATTTTTTATTTTTTTTCCGTATGGAATTACCAGAGAAGCCGAAAAATACCCATTTCTGCCTACCCAATCAAATATAGTTTGTGCAATAGTACATATAATATAATCATCTTTTTGTTCAAGTATAAAATACTCAAGGTTCAGAGAGCCAAATTGCAAATAATTTCTAATATCATAGAGATAATCATTGATATCTTCTAAATTATCTTCAATACCATGTGCTAAGAATGTTTTTTTTCCTCTTTTTGTACCCCAAAAAACGAGTGCTGGATTATTTATATTTTGTACGACTTTCATTTTATTTTGATAGTAAGTAATGAGATTATTTTTAAAATATAATCTCTTGTTTTTTAACTTTTAATATTTATTTTAACTTTATTATTATAATGAGTGCAAATTTAGTATTTTTTTTTAGATATTTTTTTAATTTGCACTATCATTTATTTATTTTCCGAAGATTTTCCCCCAAAAACCTCCACCTTTTTTATTTTTAGATGTCTTTTTTGAAGTAATAGTTGCCAACAAATCAAATAGTTTTTGAGAATCAGCTGGATTAAATTCATATACAACTTTACTTTTGAAATTACCCAAACTAAATTTATATATCAGAAAATCTAAACCATATTTTTCTGCGTAGTCTTTACAAAGTTCAAGAATTGTTTTGTATTGTTTTTTCAAAAATTCATTTGCCTCTTCTACTATATTATTGTTTTGCCCATCTAATTTTGTGATAACCAATACAATCACTTCTACGGTTTTCATTGTACCATTTGCTTCCAAAAAACCAAGCATAAACTCAAGGTATTTTCTTTGATTAAATGCACTAGGCTGAAAATCAATGGCTAAAAATATTACTTTTTGATTAGGACTCTCAAATAAATATTCTACCAACTTTGGTTTTTTTTCTTTGATGTATGCCATATCTCTGGTATAAATATCTTGAAAATGCTCTCCACTCATTTCAATAAAAGTAAGTGGGTGAATATCTCCTCTACTATCTTTAATATCACAAGCAATATTTTGAATATGGTCTACTGATGTAGCAGTAGGCACTCTTCCACTTTCTACTGCTTCTATCAATGTATCAGCATACGCATATCCACTCATATTATGAATAACACGTGTAAGTTTACCTTCATTATTTCCATATTGAAGTAGCCCTGCTAATAAACAAGATTTTCCTGAGCCTGCCATTCCAAATACAAATACATCTACTCGATTTAACAATAATGGAGGAATATTTTCCCATTCATCGTAGTTAATTGTTCTGGCTGTTGCAAATAGTATCTCAAATTTATTTTTACTTATGACCCCTCTATCCATCAAATATTCCCCTGAGAACCAACCATCATCCACCAAGTTTTTAATTTCATTGTCTGTCAATTCCCCGTTATTTATTTGTGTGAGGTATATGTTTCTTTTTTCGTCATTACTCATAGGTGGTGGAGGTGGATAAAGTTCATCATGTTTTTTTTGTGATAAATATCCTTCTCTCATCAATTCATGTACATCAAAGATGCCATTAGTAATGTGTTCTTTAATCTTACTATTTTCCATGGTGTCTGACTTTATCTGACTTAGATAATTACTAAACACAGTATTTGGAATGTTTTTTTTGTTTTCCATTTTATTTTTATTTTTTATAGTATTCTTAAGTATCTATATTTTATTTATCATTTGTATTTATTTTGATTAGTATATCAACCAAAAATTATTTATTTTTTTTTCCGAAAATTTTTGCCCAAAGACTATTACTTTTTTTATTTTTAGATATTTTTTTAGAGATAGTATTAGCAAGCAAATCAAATATTTTTTCAGAATCACTTGGATCATGTTCATATACAAATTGATCTTTAAAAACTCCCAAACTAAACTTATGTACAAAAAAATCTATGTTATATTTTTTTTCATATTCATTACAAATAGCAAGAATTATTTTATATTTTTGTTCTAAAAATTCTTTTACTTTTTGTTCTATATCATTACCTTTTTCATCTACTTTTGTAACAACTAATATAATCGCTTCTAATTTTTCCATCATATCATTTGATTCTAAAAATCTGAGCATAAACTCAATATATTTTCCTGCATTATAGTTATAAAAAGTATGCTGAAAATCAATAGTGAAAAATATTACTTTTTGATTAGGATTTTCAAATAGATATTCTACTAATTTTGGTTTTTTTTCTTTTAAATATTTCATATCTCTACCATAAGAATCTTGAAAATGCTCTCCACTCATTTCAATAAAAGTAAGTGGGTGAATATCTCTTTTACTATCCTGAATATCACAAGCAATGTTTTGAATATGGTCTACTGCTGTAGCACTACATAATTTCCCATCTCCTATCATTTCTATCAAAGTATTAGCATAATTATAGCCACTTACACTATGAACAATAAGTTTGATTAATCCTTTATCATTTCCATATTTAAGTAAACTTGCTAATAAAGAAGTCCTCCCTGCGCCTGCCATTCCAAACATAAAGACATCTATCCTATTTAATTGTAAAGGAGGAACATCTTCCCATTCATCATAAGGAATACGTACCCATTCATCATAAGGAATACGTATAGGTTTTTCATCATCCACCAAGTTTTCAATTTCTTTATCTGTCAACTCTCCATTTTTTATTTGTGTGAGGTATATATTTTTTTGTTCCTCAATACTTATATATGGAGGCGGATAAAGTTCATCATGTTTTTTTTGTGATAAATATCCTTCTCTCACCAATTCATGTACATCAAAGATGCCATTAGTAATGTGTTCTTTAATCTTACTATTTTCCATGGTGTCTGACTTTATCTGATTTAGATAAGCATTAAACACAGTATTTGGAATGTTTTTTTTGTTTTCCACTTTGTTTATTGGATTGTGATATTGCCTTGTATATTTCTATTATTTCCGCCTTTTTTTCTAATAAGTCCATTACTAGCATCAGGTCTTGTAATACTTAAATATGGTATAAATATACACAAATTAATTAACGAAGCAACTATAAAAGTGATTAAGATTTTGATAATAGATGCCCCCGTAAAACTTTCCACTGGATTGGTGATATTGATTGTATTTTTAGTTTCAATTTTATCTTTATAACCAAACTCTTTCATTTTATTTTTGTATTCTTTGTGCATATTAGCATACATTTTATCTATATCATAAAAATAATAGGCTAATTTTGTTCTGCTCCAATTTTCAAATACAGATTGTGCTTTTTTAGTATATTCCTCATATTCTTTATGAAGATTATCTTGCTCATAGATTTGATTAATTGTTTTTTCCTTTTTCTTAATGGCGTTAGTTATATCAGTTTCAGCCTCTGCAGGAGCATCAAGAAGTTTAACTTCATCTACTGCTTTTCCTAAAAGTTCTTTGAGTTTAGTTACATATTCTATCCTACTTCTTCTGTCAGCAGTTTTAAGTTGGGTATAGTTACTTGCCACATTCGTTTTCATTTCTGAAACTTTTGCATTGACTGCTTGGTCATAAGCTAATTTTAAATTTTCAAGATTTTTGATTTTATCCAATCCTGCGTTTTTAATTTCATCTTTTCTATTAAAATCAGTATCTATATAGTGATGATGAATCACCATCAATATAATAGCTATGGTTGTAAACACAATTCCTAAGACTATTTCAGGTGTATAGTCTATATCTCTTTGTTGTTGTTTTTTAAAAAAACAAAGTCTATCTATGATAATATAACAAATAATCAATGAAAACAAAGCTATAAACGAAGCTATCCATATATTTCCATAAAACATATAGTTTGTTCCCATAAATGTTAGGATACCAGAAGTAATTAGTCCTAAAAAGTGAAACCCAGTCACAATAGGACTGTTTTTTTGTTGAGTGTTAGCGTTTTGCTCTGCCATTATTATCTTATTTTTATGAGTTTAAATTCAAGTTTATTACTTTTATCGGCTTTATTTTGTGCGGCACATTGTGCATATCCCTCACTATCCGCTTTACATTGAAATTTATAGGGTCTATATTTTTCGCCTTTACTTTGACATATAGCTTCCATGACTTGATCAATATCAAAAACCCCATCATCTACGCTTGTGGATAATTCAGCATAACATTCATTTCCGTCTGCTTCTACTAATGTAATTTTACCTTTTCCATTGGCAAAGAAATCAAAATAAATAGTTATTTTTTCGCGTTCTGTACTAAATAGATAAGTTGTACTTTTCCATCTACCCACCGAAAAATCTAAACTTTTACCTTTTTTTGGTATTTTTAGGGTGTCTTTTTTGCAGTCTTTACAATCTTTTTTAGCATTTTTTGGCTCTGCACATTCCCTTTTTATTCGGTCAATGGCTTGTTGTAAGCTATCTATTTGTTTTTGTGCATCTGGACAATCAACCTTTTTTTCTTTATCTCTTTTTTTCTTTGCAATACCCAATGCATTATCCAACTGCAATATATTCCCCATTTGTTTTTCGGGAGTAGTATTAGTAGTTAATCCTGTAGATTGTATTAAATCTACTACTTGGTCAAAAGAAAGTGAAGGATTAAGAGATTTGATAAGTGCAACGCCACCTGCTACTACAGGTGCTGCCATACTAGTTCCATCTAAATAATCATATTTATTACCCGGAATACTATTATAAATTCTAACACCAGGGGCAGAAATAGTAGATAAATCTCCATAATTACTAAATGTTGCTCTCTTATCATCAGGATCTGTAGCAGAAACGTTGATAGTGTATTTACTTCTTTTCATAGGGTCTAATCCAACGATTATATTTTGATTGCCAGCTGATACGACAATAATTATATTTTTTTTATATGCCACTTCAAAAAGTTGATTATAAAACTCTTCGTCTTCTTTGTATGTATTTTGAGCAATCCATTTTTGTGTACTAACCGATAATTTTTCTATATCGTTAGGAAAAGTTGTACCTAAAGACAAGTTGATAACATTAGCGCCATTGTGTATGGCATATAAAATTCCGTCTATTATGGCTGTACTACTCATTCGACCGTTATCATCTGCTACTTGCACAGCCATTAGTTTACAATTTGGGGCTATACCTGAAACTCCATTTGCATTATCAATGCTTGCAAGTGCTATACCTGCCACATGTGTTCCATGTTTTACGCCGCTATGTGTTCCTGAAAAGTCTCTTGATCTTTTCACTACATTCATAGGTTTGTAGAGTTTATTCGCAATTTCAGGGTGAGAAATATCAAATCCGCCATCTATTATTGCTATCACGATACTTGTATCTCCTTGAGTCAAATCCCATGCTTCTGTGGCTTTCACTTTTTTATGATACCAATATTTTTTAATATCACTTCCAAAATCTGGGTCACTTGGCATTTTTTGTTTTTCCAATATTACTTCATTAAAAATAAGCATTTCAAAGTCTTTCATTTTGGCTTTGATTTCTTTTTTTAATTTATCTCTTTCTTCCATAGGCACTTCGATTTGTATTCTATAAGTAAGTGTATCGTAATAAATAATTTTATAGTTTTTACTTGGAAAATTTTCCTTGAAAGCATCAGCAAATTTTGAAATGTTTTTATTTTTGCCTACCAAAGCTATATTTAGTCTATCTCCTATTATTTTTCTGAGACCTGAAGAATCTTTTACGATTTTATTGGTATCTATTGGAATAATTTTATTTGGATTATCAGGCAAATAAGTACTTTTTGTATTAGGCAACGACTGACATTTAGTAAATAAATAAGATGAAATCAATACAAAAAATAAAAGTGTAGGAATCCAAAGATATTTTTTCCAGTTAAATTTTGTTTTTGCATCATCAGATGGATTTTTATTGCCTCTGTCATTATTATTACTATCTGCATTCGATTTATTTTGTGCATCTACTGAAGATTTTTTGATATTATCAGTTGTATTCGAATCATTATATCTTGGTGAATTATATTCATTTGTTTGTATTTTTGGTTCAAAACTATCTTCTTTTTTTGGTTGATTAAATGGTGTATTCTCCGATTTGGGTATTTCTGAATATGGAGTTTGCGTTTGAGTTCTTTCTTCTCTTTTTAAGAAAGAATTTCCACTATTTATTGCTCCTTTGTTTATTGATTCATACCCAAAACCCCAAAGAACTATGGCAACGTTTTGACCATCACTAATAATATAATTATTATCAGGTGTTTCAAAACATTTTTCAATAATTTCTGCCCATTTTCTTTCCTCTAAATTAGTAGATCTAGATAATCTATTAATAAATTTTTGAACATCTTCGATTTTCGAAGTTAATTTTTCTCTGATAACCTCTTGTTCTGATGCATCAAGGTTGGATATTAATTTAATATTACTATCGTCTAAATTATCGGAAAGCCAAGAAGCATCACCATTTCCAAACAAAGTATTGTTATTAATGTGTGGTTCTGTTAATAAGTTTGCATACTCTTCCCCTAAATTTTGTTTCAAATAGTGTTTAACTCTTGAATAATTGATATAAATAGGTTCTCCGTTCCATAAAACGGGTGCATATCCTTTTAAATTACATTTATAAACTTGATTTGCCATGATAGTATTTATTGTTAATTAATGGTAAAATTATATTCTTTTATTTTGTCTAATATGACACCTAATTGCCTATTGGCTTCTGGGTCGTATGTAGGTATATCACAATTAGCAATAAATGATATTCTTAAAAATGTAATCCATTGCTGGTAATTTTTAATCATAGGCATATTTTGCAATGCTTCACTATTGATATTTATTTTGCTTAAATCTTCGTTGAGATGTTCTTCCAAATAATCTAATATTTTTTCGACTGACATTTCTCCTTCATTTTCACTATTTTTTTTCATAGAACGAAAAATAGTTACTTCTTCAGGAATCCTTAAATTTAGATTATATTGAGAATTTGTTTCTCTTATTTTATTTTTTTCTGTATCAGAGTAATACGACCAACCTATAGAATTTACAAATTCGTTAATCCTTCCTGCACTTACATGTGCTACCAATTCCTCAGCTTCATTGATTAGTTTAATCACATCTGTAAAGGCTTTGATGTCATTGGCTATTATTTTAACTACTTTATTTTTAGTAAAATTTACTTTCAAGTTATCAAAAAGTTTTTCTAACGTACTTTTTTGAAATCCTTTTTGGATAAATAAATCAAAATTGGCAACATTTAATTTTACATCAAACCAATAAGTTTGTAGTTCTTGCGCCAATATAGACGAATTATTTTGTAGATTATGTAAATCTCCGTAAAATAACTCTTTTAAATCTATTTCTTCTTCTAAAAAATACTTTTCGGTTTCTTCAATGCTTTCACGATGATAATTTTTCATCAAAACTTCGACATTCTTTTTATATCCTTCTGCACTGTCTTCACTCACAAAACCGGGGTTATTTGCCCTAATCAAAATATAGGCTTTAATATTTTTTTTCTTTACGAGCAAATCACTTTGTAATAAATCGTGATAAAGTGCAAATACTTCACCTTCTGTTATCATCAAAGTTTCAACAAATTTACCAAACAAATAAACTTCATCTCCAAATACAATATCCATCTTGAATTGTAAATCTGAACCATCTCTTGAGGCTTTTCTCAAATTTTCATCTGCGTTATCATTATGATAATGTTTTGATAATTCTTTTTTAGCCTTTTCTATGGTATTATTCAAAACATTCAAATAAATTGGAACACTTGCAGTGTTTGAAGTTATTGGTAAAAGTTTTTTTATAATATATAAACTTCCATCTTTATTAGGCACACTTGCTTCTTCAAATGCTTCCTCTGGATTACTAAAAAACGAATTATTTTCTTTATTATACCTAATAAATTCTTTTTTGTAATTTTGATAAAATTTTTCTTTTGAATTATCAACAAATGGATTTTCTTCTTTTTCAGATAGAAATTGTCCACTTTCTAAATCTCTTGTTTGATTAAAAGTTTCTTTTGACCTTACAAAATCTCTTAACAAATAAAAATTGTCAAATTTTTGGGGAGAATTATTTCTTAAAACCCATTTTTTATTCCAATCAAAAGAACCTTGTATTTCTTCTTTATATCTTGTTTCGAAAAGTTTTTTAATTCTATCTGTAGGATCAGGTGTATCTGATTCAGGTATAAACAAAAGTTGAGTATTCCACCACGTAAAAATCACAAAAAGTGGAGGGGGATTAAAAGTAACATTTTGCGTTCTTTCTTCTATTGTTTCTCCCAAGTTATCCATAATCCATTGATTAATAAGTCTTGGCACAGAAGTTACATTAGTTTGGGCAGTTCGCATACATGTAGCTAGAATATTTGTTTTATAATTAGATGAGTAATTATTAAACAAATAAGATATTTTTCCCCTAGTTAACATTTCCAATAAACTTTTTTGAGAAAAATTAGTTATTTCAGGTCTTGATCTAGCGCCTGGAAAATCAATAATATCTAAGGTTTTTATAAAAGGTCTATTATCTATAGATTTTGAAGATACTGTCAAAGTAACTTCACAAGTCAAGAATGCGAATTTTCCTGCAGATACACTTACTTTTTGATCATTTTCTAATTGAACATTTATTTTTTGGTCATTTTCAAAAAATTTATTGAGTGTACCAACATCAATAATAGACATATTATACTCACGTAAAAGTGCATCAAAATCAACTCTAACATTTTTAGAAAAGTTTAAAGATTTTAAAAAATTAATACTTTCAACAAAAATTGAATTAATTTCTTGGTGATTATTCCATAAAATACCAAAAACATTTATTAATTTATCAATTTCAATATTTTCAATATTATCTGCCAAAATATCCCAATAATTAGTGTCTTTTAAATTAATAACTAATGGTTTATCAATAAAATATTTATCTAAATATTCTTGAATTTCATAAATATCATCATCAGAAATATATTTTTGTTTAGTATTTTTATGTGTATGAGTTGTTAATGTCTCACAAAACATTTTTAACTCGTCTAATTTAGCAGCAGGCTTACTATCTTGATAATCATAATAATAAGTATCACACAAAACAGAAATCACGTCTTTAATACTAAAAATTTTAACCTTAATAGGTAGTTTTTTTGCATCAATTTCAACTGATGAGGAAAATCTTGTTATTGCACCTGTTGCTTCATTTTGATTTCCCTCTGGATTAATATATTTAATAAAATCAATCAAATCTCTTTCTATTGGACGTGTTGAGTCATTAAATCCCTCTTTTCCTAAATAATTAAAAATCATTAACTTATTATCTTCATCAAACAAAAGATTATTAGCCATATAGGATTTACCTACTTGACTTGCCCCAAACAATGCCAAAGATGGATTTTCTGTTACTACTTCTCTTATTTTTTTGAGTGTTCGCCTATATTTTTTAATTTCATATTTAACCTCTGTCTTTTGTTCTGCTTTCAAAAAATTATTTGACCATTCTATACCTTGGTTAATAATTTCCACTGCTTCTTGAGTTTGGTTTTTTATGCCTAAAAGTTTGTCGTGTGGTATAACTGAATATTCCATAATTCCGTAATTGGATTTTTTAAGTAGTAAAGTTTTATTTAATGTTTAAAATAAATTCGCCTGTATCAAGCCAATAACCTGACTCTTCTAATAAAGTCATAACAGCCAACGAAAGTGTTTTTTTAGATATTTCATTTTTAGATGAATCTCTAATTCTTTCTATAGAAATTTCTTCTTTACTTTCTGACCATGTTCTTTTGAGTTGTAACTGAAAAGGCATACGATTTTTAAGATTTCTTTTTTGTGTTTCTATAGCATTCTGCAATTTTTTATCATCATCAAGTAATGAAGAATCTTGCTCCAATGCTTTTTCCTCAAAAAATTTATTATTAAATTCCAATTTATATATTGCTTTTGCAGGATAATTTTTATTGATTAATTGTTTGTATCCAAACAATATAGGCAAAGAATGTGCTTCAATATCACATTTATTATCATCAGGGGTAAAATAAATAGTACTTACTTTCTCTGTACTTTTATCAATTGTACCCATATAATCAGAAGTAGATATTAAGTTCCTTTTTAATAATTCTGTATTGAGTCGAAATCCTGCTAATTTATCTATGACCCCACCCATAAGTGCAATACATGCGCCTACTGCTACAATACTTTTTGTATTTTCAAAATATCCTAAATTATTAGCAAATGGATACCATCTACCCACTCTATAATTATTAAGTGTGATTATTCTATCTGGAGAGACAGTATAATATTTGATAAACATTTCTCTTATTTTACTTAAATTAGTTGGTTTTCCTGCTAATATCACAAAATCACAACCATAAGCAGACATAATAGTAGAAAGTTGTTTTAACATACCATTAAAAGTTTTCTCTACAATTTCAAAAATTTTATTTTTAGATAACTTCCAATTAATATCCTTAAATTTTAATGGACTAAATTTTTTATCAAAAAAATCAATTACTTCTTGGTTAGGTTTGTTTTCATGAAAAATCTCATCAAAAGTTACTTCTCTATCTTCACTATTATCATCACTTGCATGTTGCAAATAATAATTAGCAATAGGAACAGCCACTTGAACTATAAAGTTTTTTCTAAAAATTCTTGTGATATAATCCATTGGATTTGCATCTGTGCCAAAGAAACTTAAAAGTTTTTCTGAAGGGTCTGAAACACCTTTTGCTTTTGCTTGATTTTGGATTACACCTACACAACCTTTATCATTTTCATCGTTTTCTTTTCCTTCCAATATTACCTGTTTGACAATATCTTTCAATAAATCATCTCCTGCCAAATTAAAACTCTCCCAATACAATGGATGTGGTTTTAAGACTGCTAAACTTTGTCCATCTTCATATTGATAAGCACATATCATTAGGTCAGTAGTCCCACCACCAATATCAATAGAACCAATCGTAAGAGATTTTTTCTGAATATCAGTTACATCATCTCGTCTTTTACCATAAATATCAAAAAATAACTTGACATTACCCAAATATCTTTCTGCTATTTCAGCATATAAAAAAACTAATTGACCACAAGTTGCTTCATCATATATCCAATCTTTTTTCTCGCGAGCCATACTTAACTTTTTAGCCAAATCTTTTGGACTTGGTATAATTTCTATAAATTTATCGTCATTATCTTGGTCATATTCGCCAATAAAATTATTCTCAAAATATCTTTTTAAAGTAACAGATGCTTCTTGGGCACATTTTCTTAAAATAATTTGTTCATGTTGAATAATAGAAGTAGGACAAGTAATAGTAATTCTTTTTAGTTTACGTGGCTTTTCAAGATTCCCGTGTATTCTTCTAAATTCAAATGAATTAATCTGAGATAATGCATGTAAAAGTATTTCTACATATACAAAAGTCATCAAAGATTTTTTAGAATAATGGGGTGTTGCATCATAAAAACCATCATAAGCAAAATCGCCATTAGTTTTAAATTGCTCTGATATACCTTCTACTCCAATACTTGTTTTAAATTTTTGTCCAATAGTGCTTACAAATTCCCAAGGGTTATCAGACTTTTTATTATCCCATAGATATCTTTTAGGACTTGAATGATGCGTAAATGTTTCCCTGCCTCCTTTGGTATCTATATTATGCTTAGAAATTAATTTAGTTGCTTCCTTACCTAATCTTACAAAACTTGGCCAATTGAACAAAGATTTGTAATTACTTGGTGATATTTCTTCTCCAAATTCTGCTTTTGCAAAAACAAGACGCATTGAAAAGGGATCATTGTATTCTTTCCAAGGTTGTGTCAAATCATTAATACATAATTTTTTCACTGATGTAAACTTGAAAGAATCATTATTTTTTTGGGGGCTTTCAAATAGAACTCCACAAGTATTAGCATTTCCTATATCCAAAACTAAATCAACTTCTATAGGTGCTTGATCATCAGAGTATAATATAACTTGTGGAAAAAAGTTTCCTTCTGCCAAATATTTTATTAAATATTGATACACAACATTATGTCTATAGTATGGAAAATCATTTATTTCTCCATTCATTCCTTGTTTTTTGTAATAAATACTTTTAAGGTATGAATCTACCCACTCACAATCATATTTTAAATCACAAAATTGTAAATTAAAATTTGTATCTTTTGACAAAATAAAGAAATTGTCATTGTTATAAGTATCATTTCCGCGTGGTGTATAATATTTTGATGCTTTATTATCTATTTTGGTATCAAAAATTAATACAACTTGGAATTTTTTTATTTTATCTTGTTTTTGACTTATGTTTCTAAACATTGCCCTTGCCCATGCCAAAGGACCAAAATTAACTTTATTTCCTGTTTTTTTAAAGTAAGGAATTGGTATCCAAGTAACCTCGTCATCTGTAGAACCGTATGCTTCTAAAGCATCGAGTACATCGCCAAAGCTTTGAAAATAAGCATCACCTGTTTTTTGTAATCCATCATCACTCAATCTATGTCCTTTAATTTCGTTCAGGTTGATGCTTTCGAATAACAAATTATCATCTTCATCAAGATAACCTAAGTATTTTAAAACATCTTTGGCTACCCAAAAATCTTGGTCTGGTAAATAATAAGCAGATCCTAAACTTATCCTTGATTCAGTACTTGCAAAAGATTCTATAAAACCCATTGTTTTTGTTACATCTGCATTAGGGTCTATCTCTATTTCAAATTTATGAAATTGTATTCCTGAATTAGCAATTAAAGAAATCATAAGTGGGTAAATAATTAAAGTTAGTTTTTTATTTTTTTTACAATATGGAAAGAACAAGTTATTTATTAAGCAATCTAACAAAGACAAAAGAATAAAATTAAGTATTATGTTTTTTAGTTTTTTAATACTTTGTAAGATAAATAGATTAATTTTAAAAAAAAAGTAAATTTTATATTGGCAAAATTAAAACGCTTTTCGACAACTTCCAAATTATAAAGCATAAACTTGTTACTTTATAGAATATTTTTTTATTATTTTTGAAAAATGATTATTTATGTTTGTTAAAACTAATCTTTTTTATCATCTTCTTTCTTTTTTTCTGCTTCTTTCTCCTCCACTTCAAATATAAAACGACAATTTGGTAGCTTCTTTTGAAGATATTCATAATCATCTTTTGATATATCTGAATTTGATAAGACTAATAATTTTAAATTTTGTAATTCACCAATTTCTTTAGGAAAAATACTTATTTTAGATCCAGCCAAACCTAATCCATTCAAATTTTGCAATTGACCAATTTCTTTGGGTAGAGTAGTTAATTCAGTGTTTGATAGATCTAATCCTTTCAAATTTTGTAATTGACCAATTTCTTTAGGTAAAGTAGTCAATTGAGTATTTGACAAGTCTAATGATTCTAAATTACGTAGTTGACCAATTTCTTTGGGTAAATTTACTATTTTATTACCTGATAAATCTAACATTCGTAAACTTTGTAATTCGCCAATTTCTTTAGGTAAACTTACTATTTTATTACCTTTTAAGTTTAATGAAATTAGATTTTTTAATTGTCCAATTTCTTTAGGTAAGGTATTTAATTGATTATTACGTAAATCTAAGAGAGTTAAATTTTTTAATTCTCTTATTTCTTGTGGTAAAGCCATAATAGAATTACCCGCCAAAAGTAACTTATTTAACTTTTTTAACTCACCAATCTCTTTGGGTAAAATAGTAATTTTATTATACTTGAAATCTAAAGAAACTAAATTTTTCAAAGTCCCAATTTTTTTTGAGATAACATTAATATTCCCCATAAATACTGAAAACTCTTGTATTTGTGGAAAATTAAATACTTTCTCAGGAATTTCTGTAATATCAGTCATATTAAATAAATTTAATACAACAGTATTATGATTAAGTTCTTCCAAACTTTCCACTGTCTGGGCTTGTGAGTATTTACTTGTTACCAAAAAAAGAAGTGATAACAGCATTATTTTTATTTTTTTCATATTTTTTTATAAATTATTTTTATGCCTTTATTCTATAGCAAATAAAAATTCAATTTGGGACATATTTTTCAATTTATTTTTAAAGTTTTTTTCAAAATCAAAATTTAAAATAAATTTAATCCAAAACAAGCCCCACTTATATATTCCATTTTTCTTTTTCTACTAATATTTTTTTCAATTTATTTTTAAAAAAAGTTATAATTTTTATAATTAAAAAAAAGTCATTGTGAAAAAATGATGATTTTACTGAAAATTGTGGTTAAAAAAAATTGAATTTTATTTTCCACAATAACTTTTTTAATGATGATTATTTATTTTCTTATCTGCCCTCAATAACATAGAGTAAAAAACTTCTCAAATCTTAGCAAAAAAATCATTTATTTTATAAAAAAAAATTCTCTTAATTTTTATCATTGCAAAAATGATAAAAATTAAGAGAAAATTGATTGGTTTATTTTTGAATAAAAACCTATTTTAAACCCAAACCGCCAAGATATTCTTATCTCCAAATGCAATATTTTCTTCTTTAGATTCTTTGTTTTCATTGAAATTAAATATCAATAAAAAGCCTTCTTTTTGATTGTATAAATCTAAATAATTACTTAATTGTTCTAATCCTTTTTGATGATAACTTTCACCTCGCCATATTTTTAACTCCAAAATATAAATATTAGTTGTGTAAGTTATCACAATATCCATTCGCCTTTCTTCCCCAATATTTGGCTCTTTAAAATCAAAACCACGCCCATTAATAATAGGTTTTAAAAACGATAAAAATATCAAACGACCTTCTCTTTCAATAAAACCTGCATCTTTTTGACTATAATTTTGTTTCATAAACTCCTGAAATTTACGCAGAATTTTAGGCATATCCAAAGTGCCTTCGTAGGTGGAATACACATCACTCGAAGCACTTAATTTATTATATTTCCCTTCTATAATCATTCCTACTAACAAATGATTGTATAATTTTTGTTCAAAAATACGATTATGAATTTTACAATATCTCTCGTCTGTGTCCAACATTCCATACACTTTTGCCAAAGAAATAGTTTGGTCTGAGGTTACAAAAGGAATTTTTAAACCAGCCATCAAAATATTGATTAATAATTTTTTTATATTAGGATTATTATCTACATTTTTAGTTAAATCATCAAAAATAGTGGTTGTATAATTATCTTTTACTAAATATTTAAAACTATTTTCAATGTCTGTCAAGTCCCATTCTGTCTGATTTTCTTTTTCGGGTAATAAAATTTCATCAATTACTTTACACATTTTACTGACCAAAAAAGGATAACCTGAAGTATAATAAAAAATACGTTCAGACAAAGTTTTTATATCCATTTTAATGTTTTTTTCTGTTGAATATTGTAACAACATAGTTGAAATTTCTGCAGGATTAAAAAACATATTCACTTTAAAATCTACAGCAATATTCCAAGGACTATTTATTTTCTTTTCTTCATCAGGACGCAATTTTAATTTAATCGTTTTTATATCATGAATGCCAACTAATACAACTGAATGAAAAGTTAAAAAAGGTGCTAAATTTCTATCTAAATATTTATTTCTTAACAAACCTAAAAAATGTAAAAATAGTTGATTATTGGTTGATTTATCTACTTCATCAATCAAAACTACTACTTTTTTTTGAACTTTTTGTGTAAAATCAGTGATTTGTAAGGATAGTTTCGCAAAACCAACTTTATCAGTTTCAAAATTTTTATCTATAAAAATTTGTTGATTTGGATAACTAAATTTTAATCTGTCATTAAATTTTCCTACGAAATGAGAAGAAAATTTATCAGCGTCTTCATAAGCATCATCATCACTAATTTCAAAACTCAATAAAATGGTTAAGTAGTCATCTTTGGTTAACAACTCTTCATACAGACGATATAAAGCTGTTGTTTTGCCAAATTGACGCGGACGATTCATAATAAAATATTTTTTACGTTCAATTAAATCAAAAATATTTTCAATTTTTAGAGTAGTGTCCACCATAAAATGCTCATCTTTGATACAAACTCCTGTATCATTAAATTCCTTTCTCATATTTTTTATATTTTATTTTTTGCAAATATAAGCATTTTTTTTGATTAAAAAAGTAAAAATTTACACCCAAACCGCCAAGATATTCTTATCTCCAAATGCAATATTTTCTTCTTTAGATTCTTTGTTTTCATTGAAATTAAATATCAATAAAAAACCTTCTTTTTTGTTGTATAAATCTAAATAATCACTTAATTGTTCTAAACCTTTTTGATGATAACTTTCACCTCGCCATATTTTTAATTCCAAAATATAAATATTAGTTGTGTAAGTTATCACAATATCCATTCGCCTTTCTTCCCCAATATTTGGCTCTTTAAAATCAAAACCACGCCCATTAATAATAGGTTTTAAAAACGATAAAAATATCAAACGACCTTCTCTTTCAATAAAACCTGCATCTTTTTGACTATAATTTTGTTTCATAAACTCCTGAAATTTACGCAGAATTTTAGGCATATCCAAAGTGCCTTCGTAGGTGGAATACACATCACTCGAAGCACTTAATTTATTATATTTCCCTTCTATAATCATTCCTACTAACAAATGATTGTATAATTTTTGTTCAAAAATACGATTATGAATTTTACAATATCTCTCGTCTGTGTCCAACATTCCATACACTTTTGCCAAAGAAATAGTTTGGTCTGAGGTTACAAAAGGAATTTTTAAACCAGCCATCAAAATATTGATTAATAATTTTTTTATATTAGGATTATTATCTACATTTTTAGTTAAATCATCAAAAATAGTGGTTGTATAATTATCTTTTACTAAATATTTAAAACTATTTTCAATGTCTGTCAAGTCCCATTCTGTCTGATTTTCTTTTTCGGGTAATAAAATTTCATCAATTACTTTACACATTTTACTGACCAAAAAAGGATAACCTGAAGTATAATAAAAAATACGTTCAGACAAAGTTTTTATATCCATTTTGATTTTTTTTTCTGTTGAATATTGCAACAACATAGTTGAAATTTCTGCAGGATTAAAAAACATATCTACTTTAAAATCAACCGCAATATTCCAAGGACTATTTACTTTTTTTTCTTCATCAGGACGCAGTTTTAATTTAATCGTTTTTATATCGTGAATGCCAACTAATACAACTGAATGAAAAGTAGGTTGTATTCCTAAATCACGTTTTAGATATTTATCACGCAACATTCCCAAAAAATGTAAAAATAATTGATTATTGGTTGATTTATCTACTTCATCAATCAAAACTACTACTTTTTTTCCTACTTTTTGAACAAAATCAGTAATTTGTAAGGATAATTTATTAAATTCTGTTTCACTTGTTTCAAAATTTTCATTAATAAAAATTTCTTGATTGGGATAATATTGTTTTAATTCACGATTAAAAAGTGTTATAAAATAATTAGAAAAACTTTCTATATCTTTAAAAACAGTATCGCTGCTTATTTCAAAACTCAATAAAATGGTTAAATAATTTTCTTTTAATAATAATTCTTTATGCAAACGATACAAAGATGTTGTTTTGCCAAACTGACGTGGGCGATTCATAATAAAATATTTTTCATATTCTATCAATTCAAAAATTTTCTCAATTTTTAGAGTAGTGTTTACCATAAAATGTCTTTTTTCTACGCAAACACCTGTGTCGTTAAATTCCTTTCTCATAGTTTTATTTATTTTATTTTTTGCAAATATAAGCATTTTTTTGATTAAAAAAGTAAAAATTTACACCCAAACCGCCAAAATATTCTTATCTCCAAATGCAATATTTTCTTCCTTAGATTCTTTATTTTCATTGAAATTAAATATCAATAAAAAACCTTCTTTTTTGTTGTATAAGTCTAAATAATCACTTAATTGTTCTAAACCTTTTTGATGATATGCTTCTCCTCGCCAAATTTTTAATTCCAAAACATACAAAACTTTCATATACGTTATCACAATATCCATTCTTCTTTCATCGCCAATCGTTGGCTCTTTGAAATCAAAACCTACACCATTTATAATTGGTCTTAAAAATGATAAAAACAACAAACGACCTTCTCTTTCAATAAAATCTACATCTTTTTGACTATAATTTTCTTTCATAAATTGTTGAAATTTACGTAAAATTTTAGGAATATCCAATAAATTATCTACTGAAGTATAAGAATCTGATAACAAAAAATTAGGTCTATATTCGTGTTTTCTAATCGCTTGTGTAGTAAAAAATAAATACATTCTTTGCTCAAAAATACGATTATTGATTTTACAATATTCAGCATCTCTATCAAAAACTCCATACGTATTTGCCAATTCTATCAAATAATCATTGGCATTATTAGGTAATTTTAGACCATTAATTACTACATCTTTTGTCAAATCATACAAGTCTCGATTATTTTCTATATTCTTAAATAAATCATCAAAAATGGTAGTGGTATAATTTATTTTTACTAAATATTTAAAACTATTTTCTATGTCTGTCAAGTCCCATTCTGTTTTATTTTCTTTTTCGGGTAATAAAATTTCATCAATTACTTTACACATTTTACTGACCAGAAATGGATAACCTGATGTATAATAAAAAATACGTTCAGACAAAGTTTTTATATCCATTTTAATGTTTTTTTCTGTTGAATATTGTAACAACATAGTTGAAATTTCTGCAGGATTAAAAAACATATTCACTTTAAAATCAACCGCAATATTCCAAGGACTATTTATTTTCTTTTCTTCATCAGGACGCAATTTTAATTTAATCGTTTTTATATCGTGAATGCCAACTAATACAATCGAATGAAAAGTAGGTTGTGTTCCCAAATCTCTTTTCAAATATTTATCACGCAACATTCCCAAAAAATGTAAAAATAATTGATTATTGGTTGATTTATCTACTTCATCAATTAAAACTACTACTTTTTTTCCCACTTTCTGAACAAAATCAGTGATTTGTGCTGATAATTTATTAAATTCTTTTTCACTTGTTTCAAAATTTTCATTAATAAAAATTTCTTGATTGGGATAATATTGTTTTAACTCACGATTAAAAAGTGTTATAAAATAATTAGAAAAACTTTCTACATCTTTAAAAACAGTATCGCTACTTATTTCAAAACTCAATAAAATTGTTAAGTAATCTTCTTTCACTAATAATTCCTTATGTAAACGATACAAAGATGTTGTTTTGCCAAACTGACGTGGACGATTCATGATAAAATATTTTTTACGTTCAATTAAATCAAAAATATTTTCAATTTTTGGAGTAGTATCCACCATAAAATGCTCGTCTTTGATACAAACACCTGTATCATTAAATTCCTTTCTCATATTTTTATTTATTTTATTTTTTTTGCAAATATAAACATTTTTTTATCATTTTTTCATATTTAAAATAAGCCTGAAAATTCTATTAATTCCATCAAAAAAAAAAAAAAAAAGTAGGCGACGCATACCAAGCGCCGCCTACTCAAATAAAATTAAGTAAATTATTAAGAAAAAAAAATCTTGTTAATCCTGAAAATCCTGTTAATCCTGTCGAAAAATATTAAATGATTGATTTTGAATGATTTAAAAAATTAGATTGGCGTATATCCAACACTAAAAACAATTAGCCTTGCACACGTGCAAAGCTAATTTATATTTTTAAATATTTTTTTTTCTTGAAAAAATACAACTTTTTAAAAGATTAGATTTCTAAATTATACAGCAAAACTTTGCATTTTTTGATGCAATATTTCTATTTTTTGCGTCATTTCTTGTTTCAAAAACTCAAAATCTTTTTTAATATCCTCTTGGTGTATTTTTAATTTATCATCAGCATCAATAAACATTTCGCCTTCCCCTGCAATTAACCATAACGGGTTTAAGTTTGGGAATGCTATTAGAAAGTCATCTAATATATTTACATTAAATGATGAGCCTTTTACAATTTTTCCAACAAATCCATTAGAAACACCTATCTTCTTTTCTATTTGTTGATAAGGTAATCCACAATTTTCTATGAAATGTACAATTCTATCTCTAATTAGTACCATAGTTTTAAGTTTTTTTAAAATTTTTAGAAAATAATCTAATAAATATTTGGTAATTAGAAAATAACCTAATACCTTTGCAATGTGATTAAGGTACAAAACAAATTTATCACGTTGTAAAGGTAACAAATATTTCAAAATAAAAAATCATTACACAAAGGTAACGAAAATTATCATTAAAATTATAAAAAAATTCATAAATTATGAAAAATCAAAATATTTATTTCAGATTCAAAAAAGTTTCTGATAGGATAAAGTTATGCAAATTTTTAATATAATTATAAAACTTTCTCAGATTTTAGAGAAGATTCATATTTCTTTACTATATGTATACGAGTAGGTGCTTCGCCTTTATCCCTTATAAGCCAATCAAGGCTTAAATCGAAATAGTTACATAATTTTTGTGCTATATCTAAGGTAATATTTCGTTCACCTTTTTCAATATTACTTAAGTGATTTTGTTTTATCTCTAAAATATCAGCAAATTCTACTTGTGTTAAACCTAAATATTTGCGTAAAGTTTTAATTTTATTCAAGTTGTTTTCCATAATATCATCTAATTTATTTGAATAATGCAATTAAATATAAAAATAATTATATTTATAAAAAAAATATCTTGAAATGAGATAAAAATATCTCAAATAATTTTTATATCTCATTTTGCGATATTACTTTTGCAATGTAATTAAGTCATAACAAAAAAAAATATATCTAAATAAAAAATCATTACACAAAGGTAACGAAAATTATCATTAAAATTATAAAAAAATTCATAAATTATGAAAAATCAAAATATTTATCTCACATTCAATAAAGTTTCTAATTTTTCGACTCTTTGTTCTATATTAAGTTCTTTTATTGGAGTTTCAGGTGTTTCATCTATTTCAGATAAATCAGAAAACATAGAACCTTCACCATAAAAAAGCCAATATAAATTTATGTTAAACATTTTACAAAAATTTTGCAAAGCGACTGAATTTATTGCACTTCTCCCTTTCATTATATCCGTAAGTGTAGAAGGTTTATAATTTAATTTTTCAGCAAGTTCTTTTCTTGATATTATAACATTGATCTTTTCAAGAAATTCAACTGCTTTTATAAATTTTGAATTTATATTATCCATAATAATTTGTATTTTTCTAATTTAAAATAAGACTTATCAAAGAATTTAAAAAAATAATTCGAAATTATCGTATAAATATTTTTAAATACGAAATTAACTTATTACTTTTGCAACGTGATAAAGTAGATAAAAATAACCATACTACAAAAATAATAATATATTTAGAATGTTTCAAAATTAAATATTAATATACAAAGGTAACGAAAATTATCATTAAAATTATAAAAAAATTCATAAATTATGAAAAATCAAAATATTTATCTCACATTCAATAAAGTTTCTAATTTTTCGACTCTTTGTTCTATATTAAGTTCTTTTATTGGAATTTCAGGTGTTTCATCTATTTCAGATAAATCAGAAAACATAGAACCTTCACCATAAAAAAGCCAATATAAATTTATTTTATAGAAATTACAAAATTGAGCTAATAAATGTGTTCTTATTTTTGATTTGCCACTCAAAACTCCAGAAAGTGTTTGTTTAGTCATTCCTAAATTATCAGCAACCTCTTTATGAGAAGAAATTATATTTTTTTTCTTAAGCAAATCTATTGATTTTTTAAATTGATTGTCAATAAAGTCCATAAATTTGTATTTTTTGTATATTTTATATAATTATTCAAAGAATATTTTAAAAAAGTAAGAAATTTTCGTTCTTTTATTTGGTAGTACTAAATTTTCGTTCTTACTTTGCAATGTAATTAAATATTAATATACAAAGGTAACGAAAATTATCATTAAAATTATAAAAAAATTCATAAATTATGAAAAATCAAAATATTTATCTCACATTCAAAAAAGTTTCTAATAGGATAGAGTTATGCAAATTTTTAATATAATTATAAAACTTTCTCAGGTTTTAGAGAAGATTCATATTTCTTTACTATGTGTATTGTTGATGGTGCTTCTCCTAAATCTCTGGTAAACCAATCCATACTTATATCAAATATATTGCAAATTTTTAAGGCTATATCTAAAGTAATTCCTCTATCTCCACTTTCAATATTACTGAGATGACTTCTTGTGATATTAAGTATTTTAGAAAATTCATCTTGAGTTAAACCCACGTTTTTTCTTATTATTCTTACTTTTGTCCAATTTTCCATAGGAATAGTTATATTTTTTAAAAAAAATGTTTCATTTTGAAAACTTTTTTCTTACTTTTATTGTATGTTTCAAAATGAAACATTACTTTTGCAACATAGTTATCTTAACAACTAAAAAATGTTTATACAAAAATAGTAAATTATTTTAATATTACAAAATGAGATAATTTTATTTCTAAAATGAAATATTATCACATTACATAACGAAAAAGTATCATAAAAAATATATAAATAACATAAAATTCAAAAATGTCTGTAAAATTATGAAAAATCAAAATATTTATCAAGAAATTCAAGAAAAAAAGGATTTTCTTGCGCTTTATCAAGAAGCAAACGAGGCTTTTGAGCCTGTTCCTTATGCTGTTGAAAAAAGAGTAATTTATAACATTGCCAAAAATTTTTCAAATGTTTATCACGCTTTTTCCTTTGGAACTGCTTTGATTTCTATGTTTTTGTTGGCATCAATTTTTTCTTCTTTTGATATAACACAAATATTTTCTCAAAAGTTTAATTTTCACACAATTTTTTTATTGTGTTTATTTGTATTTTGTGCTGCGATTATGACCTATTTATTGTTTAGTTTGGAATGGGCAAAAAAACATTATTCTGATTTTATTTTTAAAAATATTGCCGAAAAAATCAAAAATAAAAGCCAAGAAATTTTTTATTTATTGGCTTTATCCTTAGTTTCTATCATTACAAGCGTGTTAGGTGGAGCCGCTCTCACGCATATATCCGCAGACAAAACGCATCTTATCACACAAAATTACAAACAAAATTCGGATAGTTTACATCATTTTTTCGAGAAAAAAATAGCCCCAATTGAACAAAGTATTGTTCGTTTAGAAAGTTTACAAAACGTAGAAATTAGACGTTGGGGACTTACTTCTGAAGAAATGCAACAACTTAATACACTAAAAAAAGAAAAAACTGAACTCAATACACAAAAAAATATGCAATTAAATCACCTCAATAAAAAAAATAATCAAACACTTTCAAACAATGATTTGTGGGCAGGAATATATATGTTGATTGCAGGAATTGTGATTTTGTTTTTGGAATTATTGAATTTGTATGCGTATAAAATCAAATTTAGTTATTTGGCAAGAGTGAAATTAGAAGGAAAAACGCTTGATTTATTGGAGGAAAAAGAAACGAAAAAAACGGCTGGCTTCTCCCCCACTCCACTCGCAAATCTATATAATCAAACAAAAACGGCTGGCGTTCAGACACATAATAACGTTCAAAGCGTTCAAAATGAACGTACATTCGAACAAATGAACGAAAATGAACGTACTTATGAACAGAAAAATGAACAAATGAACGAAAATGAACGTACATTTCAGCAAAAAAATCAAAATGAACGTACATTTCAGCGAAAAATGAACGAAAATGAACAAAAAAATGAACAGGTAAACGAAAATGAACACTTGGGTTTTAATTATAAACACACAAAAGAAGTCAATAATAGCGTTCATATTGTCAATATGAACAATTTGAACGTAGATGATGCTCGAAAAATCAGGGAACAATTATTGAAAGAAAAATGGAAATGTACGGAAAATGAATTGTTAAACGCATACAAAATAAACAAAATAAAAAGCGTGTCAGAAGGACAAACGATGTCAAATATGAGCAGAGGAAAAGTGGCAAACATTAGAAAAAAAGCGTTGATGTTAAACGTTTCTTAAATCCGCTAAATCCGCGTTATCCGTGTGCTAAAAAAAATAGAGAATAGGAGGGAGGCAAATCGCAAAAAAAAATAATTTCTAAGTCTCAAATTTTTTTTTGCATATTAAAATTTTTTCTATTATCTTTGCAACGTCTTTTTAATTTTAGTTTTTATACGATATGTAATAGAAATAATAGAGAGAGGTCGAATAAAAAAAGGGCTTTTAAAAAGCCCTGTCAATTTCTTAAGAGGAAATATTTTTTATATAAGCAGACCCCAACAAATTTTCTTGGACTTTTGAATTTCACAAGTTCTTTTAAAATTACCAGTTTTAAAAGAATAAAGATGGGATTTCATTTCTTTTTTTGTAGTACAAAATTAGAGGTTAAAATTCTGTTTTCCAAATATTTTGACAATTTTTTTGTTAAATTTTTTATTGTGTTTTTTAAAAGTGCCAAGAAACGTTTTAAACGTGTTTTTTTAACTTTTAACGTGTGTCTCAATACACAAAAATAACCATGAAAATAAAAAATTTTACAGAATTATCAAAAATTTTGTTCGAAAATAGCAACGCAATTTTACATGATTTAGTAGAAAAACACACTACTATTCGCAATCATAGATTTAAAGCTTTTTGGAGAAATAGTCCAGATTTTAACTGTGCTATCAAAGGCAATTTTATCAGAGACTTTTCGCATCAAGTCAATTATAATATTATTTCGTTTGCTAAACAAATATTGCAAATTGAAAATCCAACCAAAACTTTAGCTGAAATTTATTTTCCGCATCAAATCGAATATATTTTTGATAAAAATGAGGATACAAATCTTGATTCGAATCAAAATAAAAGCACTGATTTTAAAATTAATATTCCTGTGGTAGAATATAAAGAAAAAGAATCAACAGAAAAAAAAGGTTTGATTGATAAAAAAATATTTTATTTTTGCATATTAAAATTTTTTCTATTATCTTTGCAACGTCTTTTTAATTTTAGTTTTTATACGATATGTAATAGAAATAATAGAGAGAGGTCGAATAAAAAAAGGGCTTTTAAAAAGCCCTGTCAATTTCTTAAGAGGAAATATTTTTTATATAAGCAGACCCCAACAAATTTTCTTGGACTTTTGAATTTCACAAGTTCTTTTAAAATTACCAGTTTTAAAAGAATAAAGATGGGATTTCATTTCTTTTTTTGTAGTACAAAATTAGAGGTTAAAATTCTGTTTTCCAAATATTTTGACAATTTTTTTGTTAAATTTTTTATTGTGTTTTTTAAAAGTGCCAAGAAACGTTTTAAACGTGTTTTTTTAACTTTTAACGTGTGTCTCAATACACAAAAATAACCATGAAAATAAAAAATTTTACAGAATTATCAAAAATTTTGTTCGAAAATAGCAACGCAATTTTACATGATTTAGTAGAAAAACACACTACTATTCGCAATCATAGATTTAAAGCTTTTTGGAGAAATAGTCCAGATTTTAACTGTGCTATCAAAGGCAATTTTATCAGAGACTTTTCGCATCAAGTCAATTATAATATTATTTCGTTTTCTAGAGAAATACTAAGAATCGAAAATCCACTCAAAACTTTAGCTGAAATTTATTTTCCGCATCAAATCGAATATATTTTTGATAAAAATGAGGATACAAATCTTGATTCGAATCAAAATAAAAGCACTGATTTTAAAATTAATATTCCTGTGGTGGAATATAAAGAAAAAGAATCAACAGAAAAAAAAGGTTTGATTGATAAAAAAATATTTTCAAATCATCAAAAAACATATTTTCATACTTTTTGTCAAAACTTAAATATTGCTTCTTCACATCTCGAAAAATGGAATGTGGGAACAGAATTATCAAAATATAACGACACAGATTATACTGTTTTTGTGTATGAAAATTTGGACAATGAAAATACTTTTGCTAAATTTATCAAATATAATCAAAATGGTAATCGACAAAAAAATAATTTTAGTCTAAAAGCGTACAAAGAAAAAGGCTTTTATTTTGAAAAATGTTTTTTTGGAGAGCATTTAATCGATTTTAATTTGCCTTTTATCTTTGTAGAATCTGAAAAAAGTGCAGTAATTGCCTCTTGGTTTTATCCTCAATATAATTTTTTGGCAACTGGTGGGGCAAATGGTATTACAAATAACAATTTTAATCATTTTTTAGACCGCATAAAAAGTAAAAATATTGATATTGAAACTTGTGAATTTTACTATTTTGCTGATGATGATAGTGCAGGAAAAGGTACTCCAAACGCCAAAAATAAGACAGAAAATAAATTATTTTCTTTTTTAAATACGATTAATTGTGTATTTATTGACATCAATAAAGAAAAAATATCAACGCAAAAAGGTTTCGATATTGCTGATTATTGTATTGATTTTTATGAAAATAATCAAAAAAATGTAGAAAATATAGAAAATTTTATTCAAAAAAAGTATTATTTTCAGCCTTTTATCAAAAAAAATGAGGCGTATCATATCAAAATAAACGAAAAAATAAGTGAAATAAAAAACGAAATCATAGAATTTATTAGTCATAATCCATTTACTATTCTCGAATCTTGTGCGGGTTCGGGCAAAACTTTTACGTTTTTAAAAGATATTTTACCCCATTTTAAAAACTCTTTTTTTGCTGTTCCACAAACTATTCAAGCAAAACAAATAGAAAAAGAATATAATTTGATAACGGCTTATGGTGATAAAATCATCGATGAAGAATATTTAGGACAATCTATTAAAGTGGCTACTTATGATAAATTAGGAACAATTTCTGACAATATTTTAGAAAATATTGATATAATTGTGATTGATGAAAGCCATTTATTGACTGATGCTTTTGAATATAGAGCCAAAACTATCAATGAATTACAAAAAATTATTCATTTTGCGAAAGAAAAAAATATTAAAATCGTGTTTTTGAGTGCTACGCCTGACGCGAATTTTAGTTATTTAGATAATGATTTTATCAGCTTAAAAGTCAATCAATCTACCCAACAACAAATCAATTTAACTTCTTATATATATGAAAAAAACGCCTTAGATTCTTTGTTATCCATTTTATTGTCCGAAAATTGGCAAGATAATCAATGCAGAGTTATCAGAATAGATAACAAACAAAATGCGATGATTGTTATCAATGAATTAATTAAACGTGGGATTCTTCAAGAATCTGAAACAGATTTCGTTTTTGCAGACAAACGAAAAAACTGTGCAACTGAAACACGACTTTCTATTGAGGAAAATAACCTCATTCCTGAGCATAAAAAATTAGTATTTGTAACTAAAATTTTTGATATTGGTATCAATATTTTGAATAAAAATATAAAACCAATCTATTTTTCTTCTAAAAAAGAATTGCCTCGTTCGGTGGTTCAGTTCTTTGCACGCTTTAGAAGTATCGAACATTTAAACGTTTTTTTGTATCAAAAAGAACAAAAAACAAGGCAAAAAATTATTTTTGAAGTAGAAAAAAACTTAAAAATGTTGAGTAAAAATGCTGAAAATTTAAAAAATTGTTATGAAAATATTGATAATTTAGGACTTAAAAAATCAAAAGTTATCAAAAATAATAAAGAAGTTTATAGAGATTTTTTATTATATGATAATAAAAAAATGTTTATAAATATATTTGAAATATTGGCAAATGTTTCAAAAAAACAATGTTTTTCTTTGTCTAATGAGGATATTGTAAACGAATTAAGTGGTTTAGATAATTATACAATCACAAAAGAACCTTTGTCAAAAAATGTTTTATCGGTTGACGATAAAGATAATTTGAAAAAATTAACCCAAGAAATCAAAGAACATAAGAAAAAATGTATCCAAAATTTTGCGAATAATTTTGAAAATACAGTAAAAGATATTATCAAAAATTTTGTCAGTGGCAGACAATATGAAAATGATTTTAATACTTTTTTTGATGCCAATGAAGAAATTATTCCTATTGCCAAAACCGATAGAGAAGCAGATTTACAAAGTAATTTTGTGAATAAAGTAGTGCAACTTAAAAATTTAGGCATTGAAAATGACAATCTTTGTGCAAAAATAGTGGCTGAAAATCACAGTCCACAAAAATTTGGTAATGTTATAAGTATTTTAAAAAATCAAAGTAATTATTTTTATAGTCAATATGGGCATCAAAATTTATCAAAATTACATTTAAAACAAAAAAATGAAATAGATATTTTGAATAATTTAATGCAAGTTTGCGAAAAAATAAGCGACGAAAAATCGTTTATTTTTGAAAATGATATTAAAAATATAAGTAATGAAATTTCAATTTTACAACAAAAAAAGAATTTAACAAAGAAAGAGCAGGCTCATTTACAATCGTTGACTAAAAAATTATTGTTTTTGAATGATTGTCATCATTATATTGAAATTGATGTTTTTTTAGATACGATTTTCAAAAAATTGGGCGATAAAAAAGGAAATCTACACAAAAAAAATCTTTTATCTCAAATAGAAACTTTATTTTGTATTTCGAGAAAAAAAGTAAGAATCAAGACAAAAAATAAAGATTTTTCGAAAACAATGATTAAAATTGAACGTAAAAAAACTTTATTAGAAAGTTTATCATTGATAAATTTATCTGATTATGAAGCAGAAAGTTTTATTGATAGTCTAAAAAATCGTATCGAATTTGAAAAAATTGCTTTTGAAAAATTAAATGAAAACGACAAAATTTACACTGAGTTAGGTTATAATTCTATAAAAAACAAAGGTAACTCAGTACAAAAAAAGGAGATTTTATATGCTAACAAATTATATTCGTTTGAAAATATTCAAGAATTAAATGATTTTTGTGGTTTGCATCATTTTTCGTATTTTATCAATGCTCAAGAAATGTATGAAATTTGTCCTTTTTAGGTAAAAAAATGCTTAAATTTGCAAAAAAATAAAATAATTAAAATGATGAAAAAGGAATTTAACGACACAGGTGTTTGTATCAAAGACGAACATTTTATGGTGGATACTACGCCAAAAATTGAAAATATTTTTGATTTGATTGAACGTAAAAAATATTTTATAATGAATCGTCCGCGCCAATTTGGAAAAACGACTGCTTTATATCGTTTACACAAGGAATTGTTGGTAAAAGATGATTATTTGACGATTTTATTGAGTTTTGAAGGAAGTGGTGATGACGTTTTTCAGGATGCTGATATTTTTTGTACTTATTTTGTCAATGTATTTAATCGTAAATTAAAACAATATTATCCAAATCAACAAATTTTTATCAATCTTAATTTTGAAACCATTGAAAAAGGCTTTGATAAATTATCTTTACAAATTACAGATTTTGTTCAGAAAGTAGAAAAAAAAGTAGTTGTTTTAATTGATGAAGTGGATAAATCAACAAAAAATCAATTATTTTTACATTTTTTAGGTTTATTGAGAAATAAATATTTGGAGAGAGATACACTTCCTTTTTCAACTTTTCATTCTGTTGTGTTAGTGGGTATTCACGATATAAAAACGATTAAATTAAAATTACGTCCTGATGAAGAGAAGAAATTTAATAGTCCTTGGAATATTGCCGTAGATTTTAAAGTGAATATGTTTTTCAATCCTGCAGAAATTTCGACGATGTTATTGCAATACTCAACAGAAAGAAATATACAAATGAATATTCAAAAACTCTCAGAACGTATTTTTTACTATACTTCAGGTTATCCTTTTTTGGTCAGCAAAATGTGTAAAGTAATTGATGAAATTTTATTACCCGAAAAAGAAAATCAGACAGAATGGGATTTGGAAGATGTAGAAAATAGTTTTAAATATTTGATAAGAGAAGATTATGTAACGACTATTTTTGATGATTTAGCCAAAAATTTAGAAAATAATCGAGAATTATATGAAACAACTAAAGATATTATTTTTAACGGCGCAAAAATTCCTTTTAATTTAAGTGAGCCAATGATTTCGCTTGGGCATGTGTATGGAATTTTTGACAAAGATGAAAGATATTGTAAAATTCATAATCGAATTTTTGAACAAAAAATTTATTTACACTTTTTAGCAACTATGATTCGTTTGCGTGAGTATAATAATTTTAATGATCTTTCTGATGTGTATTCGAGTCCTTATGGCACGTTGGATATGCCTAAAATTTTGCGTAAATTTCAAGAATTTATGAAAGAAAATTATAGTCAAAGAGATGCAAATTTTATAGAGAGAGAAGGTCGATTGATATTTTTATCATTTTTAAAACCAATTATTAATGGACGTGGTTTTGATTTCAAAGAGCCAAACATTGGCGAAGAAAGAAGAATGGATATTGTGATAACTTACACAACCAATATTTATATTTTGGAATTAAAAATTTGGCGAGGCGAAGCATATCATCAACAAGGTTTAGAGCAATTAAGCGATTATTTAGATACATATAACAAAAAAGAAGGTTTTTTATTGATTTTTAATTTTAATCAAAAGAAAGAATTTAAAGAAGAAAATATTGAGTTTGGAGATAAAAGTATCTTAGCTATTTGGGTGTAAAATGATTATATTTGCAAAAAAAATAAAATAATTAAAATTATGAAAAAAAGATTTAACGACACAGGTGTTTGTATCAAAGACGAACATTTTATGGTGAACACAACTCCAAAAATTGATAAAATTTTTGAGATGATAGAGTATAGGGACTATTTTATAATGAATCGTCCACGTCAATTTGGTAAAACGACTTCTTTGTATCGTATATATAAAGAGTTATTAACCAAAGATGATTATTTGACAATTTTATTGAGTTTTGAAGGAAGTAGTGATAAAATTTTTGAAGATGCTGATAAATTTTGTTTTCACTTTGTAGCAATGTTTAATCGTGAGTTGAAATTAAGTTACCCTAATCAGCAAATTTTTATTGACCAAAATTTTGAAACTACTGAAATAGATTTTGCAAAACTATCTTTACAAATTACTGATTTTGTCCAAAAAGTAGGAAAAAAAGTAGTTGTTTTGATTGATGAAGTAGATAAATCAACTAACAATCAATTATTTTTACATTTTTTAGGGTTGTTGCGTGATAAATATTTAAAACGAGATTTAAGTACACAATTAACTTTTCATTCAGTTGTGTTAGTTGGGATTCACGACATCAAAACGATTAAATTAAAATTACGTCCTGATGAAGAGAAGAAATTTAATAGTCCTTGGAATATTGCCGTAGATTTTAAAGTGAATATGTTTTTCAATCCTGCAGAAATTTCGACGATGTTATTGCAAT
>JAAFJG010000041.1 GCA_013298075.1 Cytophagales bacterium
CAATTTAAAAGAAGTATCTTATTGCAAGCATTAAAAACTGCTTGGGAACAAATAAAAATTATGAAAAATATGTGTATAACAAATAAAATGAATTTTCCAAATTTTAGCCCTGCGTAATGTCAGTTAGTAAAATAAATTTTTACTTTTTTAACGATTTTCTTTTTAAATAATTGCCTTTTTTACCAATAAATTTTTGGCACGATTTTTATCAATACGTCTAACAAAAAATAAGGCATAAAGAATTGATTATCAACAAATTAAAAAAACATCGGGTAGCGTAGAAAATGTTATAGATTTGGCAAATTATATTTTGATTTGTAAAATAATTTACCTGACAAATATTAGAACTTAACAACACTGGGGTTAGGGTGGGGCTTTCCGCTCAAATTATGCCCCACCCCAGCCCTCCCCAAAGGTGAGGGAGTTTTTTTGGGTATAATATTTTCTACTTAGTCCCTTAATCAAAAATAAAACTTAAAAAGAAACAATATAAAATTTTATTTCGAGCATATAAAAATCAGACAAAATAAATTTAATTTATTAAAATACGAATAAAATTTTGATTGTTTACAAAAACAACTTAATTTTGCGACTTACAAAATATTTTTTAGATGCCAATTTTTATTGGTCTTCGTAAGAAATTTACTATAACAATGAACAAGGGACAAAATATTCTTAATTATAGAATAGAAGATTTTTTAGGCGAAAATTATTTATTCAAATCTTTTTCGGCTTCACATACACAATTTCAAAAAAATTTAATTGTTAAAGCACTCAAAACAACTATTTCTGACGAAGATAAAAAAGAACTCGTTCAAGAAATAAAAGCAATGGCACAGCTGCAACACCCCAATATAATCACTCTTTATGACCAAATTTCTACTGAAACCGATTTTTATTTAGTATTAGAAAATGTACCAGGGCATCATTTAGAAAAACATCTAAACGAAATAAGTGGTCCTTTGGTAGAAGAAAAGGCATTATTTTGGTTAAGTGAAATTTTAAATACTTTTGCTTATTCTCATCTAAAAAAAGATTTTGGGGGAGCAGTTCACCCAAAACATATCTGGATAACGCCCGATATGCACATCAAAATTCAATATTTGACTTTGAGTGAAGTATATGCTAAACAAGTTCTAAAAAATGAAGATAAAAATTTAATTTCTACTTTTAGCCCTGAAAGATTGGAAAATAAACAAATTGACGAAAGAAGTGATATATATAGTATTGGCGTGGTTTTGTGGCAAATGCTCACAGGAAAAAATCCATATCAAAACTTTAATTTAGCAGAAACAAAACATAAAATTTTGAACGAAAATTTACCTTCTGCCAAAAAAATATACCCTGTGATTAGTACAGAAATCGAGGAAATTATTCAAAAAGCAACTGCTAAAAATCCGAATGAAAGATACCAAAATATCGTTGAATTTCAAGCGGCTGTCGAAACATATCAACAAAAAAATATAAAAGTAGTTCCTACTCAAACACCTATTTCAAATACAGAAGAACAAGCAGAAATATTTTCAAAACCAACGATTAATTTACCTGCTTTTTTGTTTATATTTTTGTTTTTTTATGGTGGTTATTTGATTTATCAATATGTAAATCGCCCAACGGTAACAACAGACGTACTATTTAATTTGCAAGACAATAAACGTATTCAATCTATGCAAGATTCTGTGATGAAATCTCAAGCCAAAAAAACAATAGAAGATAGCATCAGAATTGTGAAAGGAAATAAAAAAGATACTACAGAAATATTTATCCATAAAGTTCGAAAAGAAGAAACTTTAGAATCAATTGCTCGAAAATATTATACTACGATTGATACGCTCAAAAAATTGAATAATTTCACAGGAAAAGAAGTTTTGAAAGCAAAAGAGGGCGTAAAAGTACGTGTCAGAGCGGTACTCACGTTGCGTAGAGAAGATAACATTGCTCAAATTGCTATCAAATATAAAGTTACAGATTATATTCTCAAAGAAGTAAATGAATTGGATAAAACTAAATCTAACCAAAAATATTTCAATGAAAAACGAAAAAAACAGGAAGATGAAGTGGCTGTTCAAAATGATTTTGAAGGGCAAAAATTGGTAATTCCTCTTATTTATCCTAATAAAAAATAAAAATTTAAGTAAAAATCTAACAAAACTTCCTAAAAAATAAAAATTGGAAAGTTTTTTGCACTTTTGATTGATAAAAATGATTACACATTTTAGTAAAAGTATATTTAGAAAAAATGGCGGAAAATAGTACAGAACACCGAATCAATATCTTAAAAACCATCAGTATTTTTACAAATAGTGATGATGCATTGTTGCGTAAAGTTGCTGAAACACTTACCGAAATACTTGCCAAAAAAGGAGAAGTCGTTTTTTATAAAGGTGATGTAGGTAGAAAAATGTATATTATCTTGAAAGGATTAGTAAAAATTCATGACCAAGATTATATTTTTGCTACTTTAACTGATGGACAAGTTTTTGGAGAATATGCGTTATTAGATACCGAAGAACGTTCTGCGTCAGTAACGGCTGTTGAAGATACACAATTATTGGTCTTAGACCAAAAAATGTTTTATGGCATTATGATTACGCACGTAAGCGTGTTGCAAGGAATTTTAAAAGTATTGGTAGGTAGAGCCAGAAATAATAATAAATTACAAGAAGAATTAGCCCGCGAAAAAGCAAATGTAATCAAACAAAGTGAAGAAATTAATTTGCGAAGCCAAGAAATATTGGTACAACAAGCCGAAATTGCTGATATAAATGCCCTTTTGCGTGAAAGAAATCAACTTATTACGAGTAGTATCGAATACGCAAGACATATTCAAAGTTCACTTCTGCCTGAAATAGGCGAATTTACAAAAAATCTACCTGATTCTTTTATTTTATATCTTCCCAAAGACGTTGTTTCGGGAGACTATTATTGGTTTTATGAAGATAAATTAACACATAGATTTTTGGTGGTGTGTGCGGATTGTACAGGTCATGGAGTTCCTGGTGCTATGATGTCTTTTTTAGGCACAACTTATTTGAAACAAATTGTAGAATTTGAAGGCATAAGAGACTCTGATGAAATTTTAGAAAGATTGAATAGAGAGATTTTTTTTGCACTCAAACAAGGCAAAAGAGATACCAAAGATGGTATGGATTTATGTATGGTTTGGATTGATAAAGAAACAAAAACGATTGAGTTTGCAGGAGCAAAAGGTCAAATGTTTGTTATCCCACCCAAAGCAACACAAGGTATTGGTTATCAAGGAGATAAGATTGCTATCGGTGGAGAAGACGCTGAAAAATGTTTTACAAAACAAGTTTTTCAATATGAAGAAGGAACTTGTATTTATATGTTTACTGATGGTTATCGCGACCAATTTAGTGGAGATACTAATCGTAAATTTATGGTAAGTCGACAAAGAGATTTATTGTTGAGTATTAGAGATTTACCTTTTGAAGAGCAATATAAAATGGTTTCTGATGCCCATTTTAATTGGAGAGGAAAAGAACCACAAACCGATGATGTTTTGATGATTGGATATAAATTATAAACGTTATGTTTGATAAAATCCATTACAAATACTTGAAAATATATCAAAATATTTGTAATGGATTTCGAGAATATGAAACTTTATTTTTGTCAGTATTTTTTAATTATACCCAAACTGCTAAGATATTTTTATCTTTAAACTCAATATTTTCTTCTTTAAATTCTTTCTTTTTATTGAAATCAAAAATCAATAAATAACCTTCTTTTTTGTTGTGAATATCTAAATAATCACTTAATTGGTTTAAGCCTTTTTGATGATATATTTCGCCTCTCCAAATTTTTAATTCCAAAATATACAAAACTTTCACATAGGTTATTACAATATCCATTCTTCTTTCATCGCCCACCGTTGGCTCTTTGAAATCAAAACCTACTCCATTGATAATCGGTCTTAAAAAAGATAAGAATAACAAACGTCCTTCTCTCTCGATAAATTCTGCATCTTTTTGATTATAATTTTCGAGCATAAATTGTTGAAATTTACGCAAAATTTTAGGCATATCCAACACATTGTCTATCGAAGTATAAGAATCTGATAACAAAAAATTAGGTCTATATTCGTGTTTTCTAATTGCCTGCGTGGTAAAAAATAAATACATTCTTTGCTCAAAAATACGATTATTGATTTTGCAATATTCAGCATCTCTATCAAAAATTCCATACGTATTTGCTAATTCTATCAAATAATCGTTCGCATTATTGGGTAGTTTTAAACCATTGATGACCACATCTTTTACCAAAGCATATAAATCTCTATTATTTTCTATATTTTTAAATAAATCATCAAAAATTGTAGTGGTATAATTTATTTTTACTAAATATTTAAAACTATTTTCTATGTCTTCTAAATTCCATTCTGTCTGATTTTCTTTTTCTGGTAATAATATTTCATCAACTACTTTACACATTTTACTCACCAAAAAAGGATAGCCTGAAGTATAGTAAAAAATGCGTTCTGATAATTTTTCAATATCCATTTTTATATTTTTTTCCTCTGAATATTGGAGTAGCATTGTTGAAATTTCTGTAGGATTAAAAAACATATTCACCTTAAAATCAACAGCAATATTCCAAGGGCTATTTATTTTTTTTTCTTCATCAGGACGGATTTTTAACTTAATCGTTTTTATATCGTGAATACCAACTAATATAACTGAATGAAAAGTTGAAAAAGGAAATGTATTTCTTTCTAAATATTTATCACGCAACATTCCTAAAAAATGTAAAAATAATTGATTATTGGTTGATTTATCTACTTCATCAATCAAAATAACTACTTTTTTTTGTATTTTTTGTGTGAAATCTGTAATTTGTGCAGATAATTTATTAAATTCTATTTCAGTTGTTTGAAGATTTTGGTCAAGAAAAATCTCTTGATTGGGATAATATTGTTTTAACTTACGATTAAAAATGGTTATGAAATAAGCACAGAAGGTTTCTATATCTTTAAAAACATTATCACTACTTACTTCAAAACTCAATAAAATTGTCAAATAATCATCTTTTGTTAATAATTCTTCGTGCAAGCGATACAAAGCAGTTGTTTTTCCAAATTGGCGTGGACGATTCATAATAAAATATTTTTTACGTTCAATTAACTCAAAAATATTTTCAATTTTTAAAGTAGTATCCACCATAAAATGCTCATCTTTTATACAAATACCTGTGTCGTTAAATTCTTTTCTCATACTTTTTTATTTTTTTGCAAATATAAGTATTTTTTATCATTTTTATTGACAAATAAGAAAATAAAATATAGAAAATTTCAACGTTCTTTTTTTGAATTATGACAAAACTAATAACAATAAAATAACATCATTTTTTGTAATTTTTAGAGATAAAAATCAACAAATAATAAAATTCAAAAATTCAATAATTAAATAAAAATATGAACATAAAAAAAGTACTTGTCAGTGCTGTTTTTGCAGGAACTTTGGCGTTGAGTAGCGTTTTTGCACAAGGCATTTATCTGAAAAATTTTGATAAATCGGTCAAACCACAAGACGATTTTTTTAAATTTGTGAATGGAACTTGGTTGAAAAATACTGAAATTCCTGCCGTAGAAAGTAATTGGGGGGCATTTTCTGAAATAGAAGAAAATAACAAAGCGATTCTAAAACAAATTATTGATGAAGCCATCAAAAGAAAAGACAAAGAAAAAAAAGGTTCGCATTATCAACTCATTGGCGATATGTTTGTGTCTGCTATGGACACCAAAGCCATCAATGAATTGGGAATAAAACCTTTAGAAACTGAGTTAGCAAATATAAATGCTATTAAAAATATTGAAGATATTCAAAAAACAATAGCAAGACATCAAAGAATAGGAACAAGTACACTTTTTGGCGTATTTGTAGGAGCAGATTCGAAAAACAGCAAACAAAATGCTATTTATCTTTCTACCAGCGGAACTTCGCTGCCTGATAGGTCTTATTATTTGGAAGAAAATCCAAAATTCGCACAAATAAGAGTCGCTTATCAAACGCATATTGCAAAAATGTTTGTATTATTGGGTGAAAATGCTGAAAAATCTACCCAAATTGCCCAAAAAATATTCAAAATTGAATATAGATTGGCTGAATCACAACGCAGACGTGTGGATATGCGTAATCCACAAAAAAATTATAACAAAAGAACTTTGGACGAATTAAATCAAATGTT
This sequence comes from Cytophagales bacterium, assembly GCA_013298075.1. GTDB lineage: Bacteria > Bacteroidota > Bacteroidia > Cytophagales > Microscillaceae > RDXZ01. Next base: position 6,208 of record JAAFJG010000041.1, read on the forward strand.
ATTTAATTTAGATATGAAAAAACATTTTGAATTGATTGGCGCAAAAGACGTGAAAGAAGTATTGATTTCTCAACCTGAAATGTTGGCAATGATTGATAGAATGATGCAAGATGTGAGCATAGAAGATTGGAAAAATTATTTCCGTTGGAAAACTATCACTTCTTCTGCGGGTTTTTTATCAGAAGAATTTGAAAAAGAAAATTTTGCTTTTTTTAGTACTACTTTGAATGGCGTGAAAGAAATGAAGCCAAGAGAAAAAAGAATGGTACAACTTATAGATGGAATTTTGGGGCAACCTTTGGGCGAATTATATGTAGCAAAAGCGTTTCCACCTGCAGCAAAAGCGAAAATGATGGAAATGATTGACAACATCAAAGCAGCCTTAGCAGACAGAATTAATGCGTTGGCGTGGATGAGTGCCGAAACAAAAACACAGGCATTGATAAAATTAAAAGCCATTGGAGTAAAAATTGGTTATCCTGATAAATGGAAAGATTTTAGCAGTGTAGATATTAAAAGTAATGATTTTGTTGGGAATTTGATGCGTTTGAGAGAGTATAACTATATTATGATGCTATCTAAAATCGGACAACCTGTCGATAAATCAGATTGGGGAATGACTCCTCCAACCGTAAACGCTTATTATTCTCCTATCAACAATGAAATTGCTTTTCCTGCGGGAATTTTGCAACCGCCATTTTTTGATTTTAAAGCAGATGATGCCGTAAATTATGGTGGAATTGGAGCAGTAATTGGACACGAAATCACACACGGATTTGATGACCAAGGAAGTCAATATGATGCAGAAGGAAATTTAAAAATGTGGTGGACAAAAGATGACCGCACTCAATTTGACAATTTGGCAGGCAGAGTAATGGAACAATATAGCAATTATAAAGTATTGGATTCGATTGCGGTGAATGGAAAATTAACGATTGGCGAAAATATTGCCGATTTAGGTGGTGTAACTTTGGCATATCAAGCTCTACAAAAACAATGGGAAAAGAATAAAAAACCAAAAAGTAAAGATGGTTTTACGCCTGACCAACGATTTTTTATTGGTTTTGCACAAGTTTGGAAACGTAAATATAGAACGGAATCAATCACGCAACGCATCAAAACCGATGTTCATTCTCCTTCAGAATTTAGAACAAACGGAACGCTTTCGAATTTTGCACCGTTTTTTGAGGCTTTCAATGTAAAAGAAGGTGATAAAATGCGTTTACCAAAAGAAAAAATAACTGTGATTTGGTAGAAATATTTTGTTCAAGAAAATAGAATTTTTTGGTTGTTGTGAAATTTGTGCGGACAATGAAAATGTATTTCTTGAATTGCCTCCAGATTTATCTGGAGGTTAATATAAAATTCAATTCTTGGCTTTAGCCAAAATTTTTATACTTTCTCCTTGGTCTGTGGCACACAGACCGAAATAAAAGTTTTTATTACATTCTCGCAAAGTTTTCAAAATTTTGCGATTTTTTTTTATACTTTTTGAATGAAATTATTTTTGTTTTAAGATAAAAATTGGATTTCCCAAACTAAATACTTTACTTTGCATATATTTTCAAAAATTTTGAAAATAAAATGATAATTTGTTTAAAAATTATTTTAATTCATATCTAATTTTATTAAAAACTATCAAAAATGAAAAGAAAAATCTCTTTTTTTGTTTTATTTCTAATTCTTTTTTGCTTATATCAAAATCCATTAAAAGCATTTCAATTATCTCCAAAAGCACAAATTAGCATCATCACAGGCACACCGGGCGAAGATTTATATGCTATTTTTGGACATTCGGGCATTCGTATTTATGATAGTTTGTATGGTTTAGATATTATGTATAGTTATGGCACATTTGATTTTGAAGAGCCAAATTTTATGGGAAAATTTATTCAAGGAAGGCTAAATTATTCTATTTCAAAAGACGATTATAAAAGCTTTTTGGCTTTTTATGCCAATCAAGGTCGCCCTGTTTTTGAGCAAATTTTAAATATAAATATTACCCAAAAACAAGAAATTGTCAATTTTTTAGAGAAAAATTATCTGCCTGCCAATCGTTTTTATTTGTATGATTTTTTTTATGATAACTGCTCTACACGTGTGCGTGATGTATTAGAAAAAGTATTAAAAGAAAAACTATTATTTAACACATCTACTTCTGCTCGCAGGCGAAATTTTAGAGATTTTTTAGAAAATTATTTATCAGAACAATGGCTTAATCTAGGCATTACCTTGATTTTAGGTTATCCTGCTGATAAAATTCCTTCTTATTCTCAAAGAATGTTTTTGCCCGATAAATTACAAGATGCGTTAAGTGATGCTAAAATAATTGATGAAAAAGGACAAAAAATTCCCTTAGTAATTATCACCAATGATGCCGTAAAAGGTTTGCGAGTAAAAACTCAAAATAGCATTTTTAATCCTTATAGCATATTTTGGAGTTTATTTGTGATAGTTTCAATCATTACTTATTTGGGTTTCAAACGTGCTAAACATTCATTTATTTTAGATGCTAATCTTTTTGGTTTTGTAGGTTTTATTGGTATTTTCTTTTTGTGTATGTGGTTTTTGACAGACCATAAAGCCGTTAAATATAATTGGAATATCGTTTGGGCAATGCCTTCACATTTTTTTATAGTTTGGTTATTTTTGAAAAAAATTAAACCTCGTTGGCTTTCCTTATATTTTGGTATCAATACAATTATTTTGTCTTTTATTTTAATTTCTTGGTTTGTATTTCCACAAAGATTACATCATTCTTTGATACCTATTTTTTTATTATTGGCGATGAGAAGTTTCAAATTATACGATTTTTTGAAAAAATCATAAAAAAAACGAAAAATCATCAACGAAAAATCATTTTTTTTCGTTGTATATTACACACTCAATCACTTCTTGAGTCTCATAAAAAAACTATGAAAAAAATAAAAATTATCTTTGTATTTCTTCTTTGTATTGCTCATCAATTTATCGATGCACAAGTGAATAATGATTGCGTTAAAATAGCAGAAACGAATCGATTGGTGTGTGGTGTGGCTACTTTTTCGGATAATAGCAATGGGGTAGGAGCAAATGATTTTGGTAATGGTGCCAATGGCAGAGGTTGTTTGAATGATGGCGAAAGACAATCTGCTTGGTACGCATTCAAAATTGCGACTGCTGGAACATTAACATTTACAATTAATCCTAATGACTTGTCAAACGACTATGATTTTGCTGTTTGGGGTCCCTTCACAAATGATATTGCTGCAAGTTGTGCTAGTTTGGGACAGCCAATTAGATGTAATTTTTCAGGTGCTACAGGTAGAACAGGACTAAGTTTGAATGCAAATAATAATTCTGAAAATTCTAACGGAAATATATTTTCAAAATTTATGGACGTACAAGTAGGGCAAGTCTATATTTTAATGATTGATAATTATAGTCAATCTAATAGTGGTTTTTCATTGATTTGGAATAATGTTACTTCTAATGGCGTGAGTGGAGGTGCTGGAACATCCACTTTAGCGGTTAGTACGTCCAGCTTTTCTCAACCAATTATTGCCTGTAATAAAGTTACTTTTAGCAATCAATCTGCTACTTGTGATGGAACACTTACGTATCAATGGGATTTTGGAGATGGCTCACCGATTGTTACAGATAGAAATCCCACTCGTTTTTATACAGCCTCTGGAACTTATACCGTTACATTAACTTCAAAAATAGTTTCGACTACCGCCAATAATGGTAAAACTGAAACTTTTACACGTATAATTACCATTTTAGGAACGCCACCAACGGCTTCTATTATAGATTTACCTGATAAAATTTGTGGAGGCGTTACGCCAATTCCACTTAAAGCCATTGGTACGCCTGCGGGTGGAGGAGTTGCATTTACTATTTTTCCAAATAGCAATCAAGCGGGACAAATTGCTAATGCGACCACTTTTAATCCAGCTAATTTGGGAGCAGGTACGCATAGAGTTCAACTTACTTATACTTCGCCTACTGATGCAAATTGTGTTTTTCAAACTTTTAAAAATGTAATTGTTCAGCCTGCTACGCCTTTGACGTTGAGTAATATCAATGATAAATATTGCATAGATGCACTTTCTACAACGATTACGGCTACGCCAATCGGTGGACAATTTAAGATTACAAACGCCAGCGCAACTATTTTTAATACCAATATTTTTAATCCTGCAAGTTTGGGAGCAGGCACGTACATTGTCAGTTATACGTTTATTGATGCGAATACTTGTGAAAATATTATCACAAAAAATGTAAAAGTAAATCCATTGCCTATACTTACCAATCAATTAAAACCAAGTTATTGCGTTACCATATTGCCTTTTACGATTGTGGCTTTGCCTGTGGTAAGTATTTTTACTATCAATGGAAATCCAATTACTCAATTTAATCCTGCTGCTTTGGGCGTGGGAAATTTTACGGTCGTACAAACAGGCACAGATGAAAATGGTTGTGTTAATACAAAAACTCAAATGGTGCAAATTGTTCCTCAAACTATTTATTCAGAAGAAACTTTTGATTTGAAAATTTGTCCTGCGAATGGCATTGGAGAGCAAATAGAAATTTTAAGTTTGGCAGAAGAACAAGCCATTTTAGCACAAGGAAAACAACTCGTTTATCAATGGTCAAATGGAAGTACAGGACGAACTTATCAAGTCAGAAGTTTGAATGATAATGGTATTTTAATAGGTTTGGCAATAGACCAATCGGATTGTCCGACACGCAAAACAACTTTTAATTTAGACGTAAATTGTACGCCTGAATTGTATGTTCCGACTGCATTTAGTCCAAATGGTGATAATTTGAACGATTTATTAGAAATTTTTGGAAAAGAATTTATCAATTTAGAGTTTAAAGTGTTTAATCGTTGGGGAGAAATTATTTTTGTGGCTTATAACGAAAAAGAATCTTGGAACGGAAAAAGATACGGATTAAACGCACCCGATGGCATATATGCGTGGACAGCGATTTATGAAAATATATTATACAAAGGTAAAAAAATCATACAAAAAGGTTTTACAACTTTGGTAAGATAAATTTAAAATATTTTTTTTTAGTATTTTTTTTAGGACTTTTTTTGAGCAATGAAACAATTCATTTTGTATCATTGCTCAAAATATTTGAAAATATCAATATAAAATTTTAACTTTGCAAAAAAAATCAATACAAAAAATCAACAAAAAAATAAAAATGATAGGCGAACAAATAGCAAATTATAAATTGATTGCAAAGTTAGGCGAAGGCGGAATGGGAACGGTCTATGTAGGTTCTCATATTCAATTAGGACGCAAAGCAGCCATTAAAGTATTGCACCCAAATTTAGTTAATAATCCACAAATTAGAGAAAGATTTAAGAATGAAGCTGCAACTTTAGCCAATATCAGACACCAAAATATTGTAGGTTTGTATGATTATTTGGAAACAACCAAAGGGCTTTTTTTGATTATGGAATATGTGCAAGGAAAATCATTAGATGAATTTATAGCACAAGTTTCGGGTCCGATAGAAGAAGACGTGGCTATTCATTTGATGTGTCAAATTTTAGATGGATTTGATTATGCACACAAACAAGGCATTGTTCATCGAGACATAAAACCTTCCAATTTATTGATTACGCCTGAAGGAGAAGCGAAAATTTTAGATTTTGGGATTGCAAAAATTTTAGATAATAGCCGAAAAAGTCTTACGCAAGATGGCTCACGTATGGGAACGGTCTTGTATATGAGTCCTGAGCAGGTGCGTGGAGTGGCGATTGATACTCGAAGCGATATTTATTCTTTGGGCGTTACTCTTTTTCAAATGGTAACAGGTAGGTGTCCTTATGACGAAAATAATGCGACTGAATATGCCGTTTATCAAGAAATTGTGAATGTTCCTTTGCCAAGAGCAAATACAATTTATCCAAATATTTCTGCTAAAATGCAACAAATTATCGATATTGCGACTGCCAAAAATCCAAACGAAAGATTTCAAAATTGTGCAGAATTTAAAGCGGCTTTATTGGGACAGACGCAGGTAAAACAAACAAATCCAACTTTTATTCAAAATAATGTAGGCGGAAGACCTATGCCAAAACCTGAAAAATTAGCTACCACTGCTCCCACAGGCAATGTGGTTTCTTATCGTGATGATACAAATGTTGAAGAAGAAAATCAAAGTCATAAAAGTACAAATTATCGTTTGTTATGGGGACGAGTAAATTATTGGTTTTCGATTCTTTTGTTGTTTAGTTTGATAGGGGCAACGATTTATGTGTTATTATTTAATCCATTTCAAATCGAAATATTAGATAAAATTGCTATTTTTGCTCCTTCCAAACCACAAAATAGAGAGGCAGCTATCAAAGAAAAATTAAAATCATTTTTTAATGCGATCGAAAGTCATAATTTTGAAAATATCAAAGATTTTTATGCTGAAAATATCGAGGAATATTTTGATTTTGAAAAAAAAAATTTAAAACCTATTCCTGATATAAAATCCTCTGCTGAGGCGTATTGGAGAACTTATGCCATAGCCGAAAAACATGAAATTGATTGGAAAAGTTTTTCGTATCAAGTAGATGAAAATAATAATCACATCATAGAAATTACGTTTGATTATAAATTTCAAAACAAAGCAAAAAAATGGAATAATATCAATAAAGTAAGAAATAAAATCAAATTTAACAAAAATTTGCAAATTTTTTCTATTGCCAAAGCGTAAGATTTTGTAAAGAAAACGGATTTAGATAAATTAACACCGATTTTATCTCTCTAAACTATCATTGAAAAAATAATAGATTAGAGTATTTATTGCGTTAGTGTTTAGGTGTTCAATTTTTAGAATACAAATGATACAGACTGAACAGATAAAACACACATATTTTAAATCAAAATTTTTAGTAGAGTAGACAATAAATACGCTCTCCTCAACAATACCTGTGAAGAATCTCCCAATAAAAAGATATGTTTAAAATTTTATGTAATTGGTAATAATAATTTATTTTATGTAAATTTATGACTTTTTTTGTTATTTCAAAAAAATAACCTAAATTTGTATAGCCTTAAAAATAAATTAAAACAACTTTTATTTATCAGTCCAAATATCAGTAAGAGCCTTTGATAAAAAATACTAAAAATTCGAAAAAAAAGAAAAAATCAGCTTTAATTTGCTAAATCCATGTTATCTGTGTGCTAAAATACTTTTCATTTAAAAAAACTCAATTATTACTATTGTTGAAACTTTAAATATTACTGAAAAAAAGTAATTGATATTATCAACCAAAAAGAAAAGAAATAAAATCAACCAAAAATGAATCTACCCAACGAAGAAAAACAAATCAAAAAAGGAATTCAATATCAATATTCTCCTGAGCATTTATCCAATTCATCCCCCAATCAATATAAATTAGAGGATTTAAAAACCCGAGAAATGGTTATCAATCTCGGTCCGCAACACCCATCTACGCATGGAGTTTTGAGATTAGAAGTGGTTACAGATGGCGAGATTGTGGTTGATGTGGTGCCGCATTTGGGTTATTTACATAGATGTTTCGAAAAACATACAGAATCATTGCCTTACAATCAAATTATTCCTTACGTGGATAGAATGGATTATGTGGCTTCGATGAACTCCGAACACGCCTACGTAATGGGCGTGGAAAAAATGTTAGGAATAGCAGGAACATTGCCCAAAAGAATCGAATATATTAGAGTTTTGGTAGCAGAAATGAACCGAATCGCTTCCCATTTTATTGCGTTAGGAACGTATGGTGTGGATATTGGTGCTACTACGCCTTTTTTATGGGTGATGCGTGATAGAGAACATATCTTGCGTTTGTTGGAGTGGATTTCGGGAGCAAGAATGTTGTATAATTATATTTGGGTAGGTGGTTTGTTTTATGATTTACCTGTCGGATTTGAGGAAAAATGTTTGGAATTTATCAATTATTTACCTGCAAAAATCAAAGAAACACAAGAATTATTGATAGAAAATAAAATTTTTATTGAAAGAACAGCCAACGTAGGAGTTTTACCTTTAGATTTAGCGATTAATTATGCCGTTTCAGGTCCGATTTTAAGAGCATCAGGTTTGAGATATGATTTAAGAAAAGTAGATAAATATTCTGTATATCCCGAAATAGATTTTGAAATTCCTATCGGAAAAGGAGAAATGGGCGAAGTAGGCGACTGTTGGGATAGAACTTGGGTAAGATTATTGGAATGTTATGAAAGCGTAAAAATCATCAAACAATGCCTCAAAAAATTGCTCAAAGAACATAAAAGAACCACCGATTTTAATCCACAAGCTTTCGTTCCAAAAAAAATCAGACCTCCAAAAATGGATTTATATGTGCGTGCAGAAAATCCAAAAGGAGAATTAGGTTTCTTTTTTAGAACCGATGGCAAAAGCGATATTCCTTTTAGATGCAAAGCGAGAGGTTGTAGTTTTTCAAATTTGTCTATTTTACCCGAATTAAGCAAAGGCGTGATGATAGCAGATTTGATAGCCATTATTGGCTCTTTAGATTTTGTGATGGGCGAAGTAGATAGGTAATTTTTTATATTTAATGCGTTCAAAAAATGGAAATTCCTTTAGTTACAATCATTTGTATTTGTTATCAACACGAAAAATTTATTAAAAAAGCGTTAGAAAGCGTATTTTTACAAACATATCCACGCCTTCAAATTTTGATTACTGATGATAATAGTCAAGATAATTCGGTTAAAATTATCGATAAATTTATCCAAGAAAAAAAATTATACACAGAGATTTTAGATACAAACTTTGAAAGAGAAATTTCTTTTTTTTCTTTTGAGAAAGAAAGAATTGGGAACTGCAAACGTTTTAATTTATTATTAGCAAAAGCAAAAGGAAAATATATCATTGATTTTGCGACTGATGATGTTTTTTTACCCGAAAAAATCAAAGAACAAGTCGAATTTTTTGAAAAACAGCCCGAAAAAGTGGGCGTAGTTTTCACAAATTGTGTCAATATCAATGAACAAGGAGATATTTTAAGTTATCATTTTAAGATTGATAACAATCAAAAAACGACAGAACTTATTCCAGAAGGAGATATTTTTTCGGCAATATTAAGAAAATATTTTATTTCTACGCCCACGATGATGATGCGTAAAAGCGTATTAGATTTTTTGGAAGGATATGACGAAAATTTGAGTTATGAAGATTTTGATTTTTGGGTAAGGTCTTCTCAAATATGTGATTATAAATATTTAGATGTGGTTTCAACACTCAAAAGAGACGTTAAAAGTTCACATTCAAAACAATTTTATCAATTAAATCAAAATCAACATTTAATTTCCACTTTGAAAGTATGCGAAAAAGCATCTCAATTTATCCAAAAAAAATCTGAAGTATTTGGGCTAAAAAATTGTTTATTATATCACCAAAAACAATGTTTTTTTACGCATAATTTTGATTTATTTTTTGAATACGAAAAACTTTTAGAACGATTATATGGACAATCTAAAAGTATCAAAAGAAAAATATTTATCTATTTAGCGAAAAATAAAATCAAACTATTTCAATTTTATAAATTGTATATTTTTTGGAGATTTAAAAAGAAAATTTAGTTTCTTTTTCTTAATTTCATAAAAAATAACTAAAAATCTGAAAACTTCGAAAATCTCTAATTTATGGCTTAAATACACTTTAAACGCAATATTTATAATAAATTATAACGCTTAAAAAAGTTTAAATCGATTATAAAAACAGATTTTAGTGCTTTTTTATCTATTTTATGATAAATTACTTTTAATTTGAATATAAAAGACTAATTTATATTTTTACTATAAATAATAAAAACAATATTTTATTTTAAATTTAATAAATAAACAATATTTTATACTGATAATTTATAAATATATCAAATATAATTATTTACAAAAATATTTCCTAAGTTCTCATAAAAATATATTTTTATTTTATGTGGATAAAAAAGTAAAAAAATTTGCAATTTATTTTTTAATAGTTTAACTTTGCAATAAATATATAAAATTATATTACAATATGGGTGACATAGTTGTAAAGGCTATAAAGGCTTAAATTTAGTATAAAAGATTTTTTTGTATTTAAAACATTAATTAAAAATAGATACGACAAATTCCCGTAAGTATTTTTTATTCATTTAACCAGATACTAAAATTTAAAAGTATTGAAAAATGCCTTAATCATCTTTAAATAGCCTTTTTATTTTAAATTCAAAATGTCACTCATATTGATATTATATTTAATTAAAAAGGCTATATTTTTATTAGTCATATCGGGATAGTATCTTTAATCTCTTTCCTTCTAATTCTTTGTATATCTAAAAAATATTTTTAATGTACAAAGAATTAGAATTTATCAAAATTATAATGTTTCACTATTAAAAAAATAATTATGAAAAAAATATTTTTAGTTTTATGTATGACTTTTATTTTCAATATTCAAGCACAAGAAAGGATATTTGAAATAAGCCCTGCAATAGGAATAAATTATGCTAAAACAACAGGCATGCGTGATGGAAGTAGGATAATTGTTCCTAATTTAGGCGTGAAATTAAGTTATAGAATTACCAATAATTTTTTGGTTTCTATTACTCCAAGTTTTTCACAAAGAGGAGATAAAGTGATGTTACGTGGTAATTATTTTGCTTTTAATGGTGATTATCAAAGATTAGTATTAAGTTATATTGACTTTCCAATTACGTTTCAAAGAAATTTTAATTTTAAACGTTTTACACTTTATCCTATTTTAGGTCTGCAATTAGGATATATGACTGCTGCAAAGGCACGTTCATCAGTCAATCAAACTTCAGTTACTGAAGATTTGTTTCAAACAGCTTCTAATTGGGGAGGAGGAGAAATGACACAATCATTTTATCCATTTGATTTACAAAAATTTGATGTAGGTTTATCCATTGGAGTTGGGGTGTCTTATAAAGTTTCAAGTAATGTAAGAATATTTCATGAAGTAAGATATACACATTCTGTTAATAAATTTCTGACTGAACTTAATTCTTCTTATTATTTTATGCAAAATAATTTTTTTACGCTTACAAATGGGGTTATATTTGGCGCAGGTAAAAAAAGAACTCTATTAGGTTTTTAAATATCAAAAAATATTCTAAATAAAAAAATGATTTGTAGTTAACTCTACAAATCATTTTTTTATTTAGCGAAAAATAAAATCAAACTATTTCAATTTTATAAATTGTATATTTTTTGGAGATTTAAAAAGAAAATTTAGGGAAATATTGAAAAAATATAATTTTTTGTATTACTTTTGCCTTATAAGAAATCTTCGAATAAAAATTACTAAAAAAATAAAAAAAATGGAAAAAAAATTTGCCAATAAAGTGGCACTTATCACAGGAGCAGCAGCAGGAATTGGCAAAGAAACAGCTTTGCATTTCGCTAAATTGGGTGCAAAAGTAATTGTTTCGGATATTGATGAAATAGAAGGACAAAAAACTGTCGCATCAATTCGAGAATTGGGCGAAGATGCTCATTTTTTTAAGTGCGATGTCTCTGATGTAAAACAAGTTTTTGAGTTAGTTGAATTTACAAAAACAACTTATCAAAGATTAGATTTTGCTATCAATAATGCAGGAATTGCGGGCAAACTTTCGCCCACTATCAATTATCCCATAGACGAATATTTAAAAGTAATTGCTATCAATCAAAATGGCGTTTTTTATGGTATGCAAGCCCAATTAAAAGTAATGTTAGCACAAGGAAGTGGTTGTATTGTCAATATTGCCTCGGTTGCAGGCTTGCGTGGTATGCCTATGAGCTCACCTTATGCAGCTTCAAAACACGCAGTAATTGGTTTGACAAAATCGGTGGCGTTAGAAATGGCAGCCAAAAATATTAGGGTAAATGCGGTTTGTCCTGTATTTACTTTGACAAATATGGTCGAAAGTATGTTTGTAGATCGTCCTGATTTTGAGGAAAAATTACGCGTAGGAATTCCAATGAAAAGATACGGAACGGTTACAGATATTGCCAACCAAATTATATGGTTATGTAGCGATGAAAGTAGTTATATTACAGGGCAATCTTTGACGGTTGATGGTGGAATGATGGCGGGATAATTATATTTTTAAATAGATTATCAATATGAGTGACATTTTGAATTTAACATAAAAAGGCTATTTAAAGATGATTAAGGCATTTTTCAATACTTTTAAATTTTAGTATTTGGTTAAATGAATAAAAAATACTTACGGGAATTTGTCGTATCTATTTTTAATTAATGTTTTAAATACAAAAAATTCTTTTATACTAAATTTAAGCCTTTATAGCCTTTACAACTATGTCACCCATATTGGATTATAGTTTTAATTTTATCGTTTACAATCTTTTTATCAAATATACGTTGTATTAAAAACGCCCAAAATTTGATGTTAAATAATTTCGTTTTGGCTGTATTTAGCCTATAATTTTTGTGCATATAAAATAAAGAAAATATTTTATCACTTTTCAATATCTTTGCTATGTTTCAATTTTTAATTTACGTCTCGATTTGCATAGTCGCCATTACTTTATTGATGTGGGTAACTTATGCATCGCTCAAAAAAGATAATTATCCGCCCAATGACGATGAAGATGGTGGAATTAACAAAGGTGGAAATTTACCTATTATTGATTTACCTCCCAGCGGAAGAATTGAAGATATTTTGGTAGATAGATGGTTCGAAAATCAAAAAAATCGAACTACTTTTTAAATATTTAATTATACTCAAAAAAATATGGAAAATCTAATTTTATCACAAGAAGAACTCGAAACAATCAATTCTGCTGAGGCACTCAAAAAGTTACTTACTTCTAAAGATTTTAATATCAAAAAAATATTAAAAGAAATAAAATATGAAAAAGAATTAGAAGAATTACAAATTGAATTAGTCAAAATGCATCAATGGGTCAAGGAAACAGGCAAAAGAGTTGCTATTATTTTTGAAGGACGTGATGCAGCAGGAAAAGGTGGCACAATTTTAAGATTTACACAACATCTAAGCCCACGTGCTATGCGTGTGGTGGCGCTCCCAAAACCTTCCGAAACCGAAAAAGGACAATGGTATTTTCAGAGATATATCAAAGAATTGCCCAATAAAGGTGAGATTGTTTTTTTTGATAGAAGTTGGTATAATCGTGCTGTGGTAGAGCCTGTGATGGATTTTTGTGAGCAAGAACAATACAATAAATTTATGCAGCAAGTTCCTGAATTTGAAAATATGTTGTATGAAGATGGAATTATTGTCATCAAATTTTGGTTTATTATTGATAAATCTGAACAAAAAGAACGCATCAATGACCGCCGCAAAAATCCTTTAAAACAATGGAAAGTTAGTCCGATTGATGAAGTTGCTCAAAAAAAATGGGATACTTTTTCTTCTTATGTTCGTTTGATGCTAAGCAAAACGCATACTTTATATAGTCCTTGGATTTTGATAAATGCCAATAATAAACAAAAAGCACGTTTAGAAAGTATTAGATATGTACTTTCAAAATTAGAGTATGAAGGCAAAGACAAATCAAAAGTTTCTTTGATTTATGACCCAAAAGTTGTATCAAGGTATGAAGATAGTTATTCGATGAATATTTAATTTTCTAGTAAAAATCCTAAAAAATAAAATGATATTTTTTAGGATTTTTTATATCATTATTTTACTTCATTTACTATTACGGTAGAAATTGGAATAGTAAAATAAAAGGTTGTGCCTTCGTTTTCCTTGCTCTCAAACCAAATATCTCCTTTCAATGCTTTTACAAAATCTCTACACATAGACAAGCCAAAACCTGTTCCTTTTTCATTGTTTGTGCCTGATGTAGTAAATTTTATATCTCCAAATATTCTATTTTGATATTCTTTAGCAATTCCTACACCATTATCTTTCACTATTACCAAAATTTTATTGTCTTTTATTTGAGAATAAATAACAATTTCTCCCTTTGGATTTGTAAATTTGATAGCGTTGCTTACTAAATTGATTAAAACTACACTCAAAATATCCTCGTCTGTATTGCTCCAAACATTTTTTTCGACTTGATTTTTTAGTTTTATTGATTTTTTATTTGCTTGTCCTTCTGTAATATTAAATACTTTTTTGACAGTTTTTCTTATATCTACCTCCACAAAAATAGGCATAAAACCTTCCATTTGACTTTTTGCCCAGACTAATAAATTTTGTAAAAAATCATACGTTCTCGATACGTCAACGTTTAATTGTTGAAAAATATCTTTTTCTTCTTGTGGTGATAAATGCCCATCTTCAATCAAACTCAATACTGCTTTTAAATTCCCTAATGGACCTCGCATGTCATGCGAAACCAACGAAAAAACTCTACTTTTTACTTCGTTCAATTCTTCTAACTCTTTGTTTTTTTCTGTAATTTCGTCATTTTTTTTATTTAGAATAGATAATATTTTTTTCATTTTTAATCTTTGAGAAATGAGAAAAACTAAAATAATAGCGGCAAAAAATAAAATAATAATAATAATTCGGATAGAAAATCTAATTTGTCCTAATTGTTTTTCACTTAATTGATTTATTTTTTTGAGATATAAATTTTCATTGTCTTGTTCCTGAATATTATATTTCATTTGCAATTCTAACATTTCGCCATCTTTTTTGCCAAAATGAAGGCTATCTTTTATGATTTCATATTGATTTAACCAAAAAATTGCTTTTTGATAATTTTTTCTCAGCGTATCTATCACATATAATTTTCTGTATGTTTCTAATAAACTTGAATTTGATTTTACTTTTTTGAGATATTCTGCTGTTTTTTTTCCCCATTCTTCTGCTTTATCATATTGCTTGAGGGCTATATAATTATTCAAAATAATATCATATAAATAAGGGATAGTTTTATAATCAGATTGATTAGCTAATTCTAAGGCTTTAAAAGCAGTATTTTGAGATTTTTGATACTCTTTTTGATGATATTGAATAATGGCTATTTTTGCAAAACCTTGTGATAAAGCTTCTTTATTTTCTTTTTTTTCGAATAATTTAATTGCTCGATTTGTAATTTTAAATGCTTCTTCATATTCTTTTCTAAGGCTGTATATATCTGAAATTCTCATCAAATAATATCCTTCTTCGATATAATTGTCTGTTAATTTTATCAAATTAAAACCTTTCCAATAATAATTTTTTGCTTCCTCATATTTTTTTGCATTGATACTATATTTGGCTAATGCCTCCAAAACAAACGTAGTTTGTATAGTATCTTTTATTTCTAAAGAAATTTGATAGGCTTTTTGATAGTATTTAAGAGAATTTTCGTAATTCAGAGAGTCTTTTTGATGAATATAAAAGTTTCCTAAATTTATCAAAGTAATGATTGTATTTCTATGTGATTTATTTATTTTTTCAATTTTTTCTAAGGATTCTAAATAATCTTTGAGGGCAGAATAATAAAGTCCCATATTTTTTTTGATAAGTCCTAAATTATTTTTGATACGCGCTTGATTTTTGTTATCGTTTAATTTTTTGAATAATTTTTCGGCTCTTAACATATACTCCAGTGCTTGTTTATATTCACCTTGTCTTAATAAATTGAGGGCAAAATGATTGACAACCAACGCATAATCTCGTGTAGAAATTAAATTATTTTTTTCAAAACCATTCATTGCTTCTTTTAATAATTCGTGTGCTGTATTAAATTTAGATATATTACTATTTGAAATACCTAAATCTTTTTTAGTATTTAATATTTCTTGTATATTTTGTAATTTTGTGAAAATTTCTAAGGCTTTATTACTATAATTTAAGGCTTCAAAAGCCCTTCCTCTGATGCGTAATATTTCTGCTATAGCACTCATTGCTTTTCCTTCTACTAGTAAATATTTATTTTTTTGGCTTTCTATCAAACATTTTTTAGCCATAAACATAGCTTCTGAATGAGCAAATTCAGCCATTTCTATCGCTATTTCACATTGAATAAATAATTTTTCGGAGTAAGAATTAGTCTGTTTTTCCTTGTTTTTCAAGCTTTTGTACCATTCATCATTTTGGGCTGATGAAATAGTAATTATGGAGAGTAATAGAAAAAATAATAGAAAAAAAAAGTATTTTTTCTGATAATAATCACACATTTTTTTTTAATAATAATAGATGTACCTCTATAATTGTAGTTTTTTTTATTGATAAAAGTTAAAAATTTAATTGCTTATTTTTTTATATAAAAAACATTTTTTTGTCACTTAATTTGACTAAATTTTGTAATAAATAAGAATTAAAAGCAATTAAATAAATTTATAATTTGTGTGTAATCGCATTTTATTATACGTATAAGCACAAAAAAAGTTACAAAATTGTAAAAATAAATGTTACAACTTCTATTTTTTATCATCTATTTTTTTATCATCTATTTTTTCAATCGGTATTTGAATCAAAAACGTTGCTCCTTCTAATTCTTTGGCTTTTACTGTGATAGTTCCACCTATTGATTTAATCAAATTACTTGTCATGTGCAAACCTAATCCTTTTCCTTGCACATGTACATGAAACCTTTGATACATACCAAAAATTTTATCTTTTTGGTTTGTTAAATCTATTCCTAAACCATTGTCTTGAATATGAAAATATATATTTTTACTACTTTTTTCTATCTTAATATGAATCAATAATTTTGTATTTGGATTTCTAAATTTAATAGCGTTACTAATTAAATTATAAATTGACGTTTCCAAATGCCCCTTGAGCGTATAAATTTCTTTCACGCCACCCAAATCTGAAGTAATTTTTCCACCTATTTCGTCAATTTGTTTTTTATAAAAAACAATTACTCTGTCTAACATAACTTTTAAATCAACGTTTTGACGGTCTAATATTTCTGTATTTCTATGTTCTAAAATAGCACTCAAATCATTAAAAGTATTATTAAATTGATGCGATGCTTCTTTAATTTTACTTAATATAAACTCAATTTCTGCTGCAGAGGAGCTTCCATACGTAGCTAAAAGACTTACTAAACCTTCTAATTGAGCAATAGGATGCCTTAATTGATGAGAAACAGTACTCGTAAACTGCTCCAAATCTTGTAAATAAATACCCGTTTCAGCAGCTAACGCTTTTCTTTCCGCAGATATTTTTTTACGAGCCGTAATCTCTTGCCCTATTACTAAATAAGAAGTAAGTTCGTTATTTTTATCAAAAATAGGATTGATAACGGTAGCAGTCCAGAATACTTCGCCTAATTTATCACTACTTTTAATATCTCCTTTCCAAATATGCCCACTCGAAATAGTTCTTAATAAATATTTATAAAAAATATCATTTTGATAATCTTTCACAAAATTAGACCATTCTGTCCCTATCAACTCATCTCTACGATATTGACAAACCTGTATAAATAAATCATTGACAGAACTGATTTTTGCGTCTTTATCTAAGATAATTACCAAAGCACTTTCGTTGAGTGCATCTTTAGTAGATTTATGTAACAAAGATGTTTTTTCCAGATTTTCCTCTACCATTTTAAGTTGATTTATATCTACACGCGTACCCACTATTTTTATAGGTTGATTATTACTGCCTCTTTCCATCACTTTTGCTCTCTCCATAATCCATGTATAATCACCATTTTTAGTTTTCATTCGATACGTTATTTCGTAAGATTCATTGCCTTCAAAAAACAATTCTGAAAATGCTTGCAAAATGCTCCCCTTATCTTTGGGGTGAATAAGTCTTGTCCAACTTTCTTGTCGTGAACTAAATTCTTGTGGTTCATACCCCAACATTGTATAATTTCTATCGCTAAAATAATCTAAATTTAATTTAGCATCAATAAAAATAAGTCCACTATCAATAGCAGAAATGATATATTGTGTTCTTTTTTCTGTATCTGCTAATTTGTCATAACTTTCTTTTAAACTTTGTGTTTTTCGTTCTACTTGTTTTTCTAACTCAATATTAATATTTTGAACGTGTTGCATTAAAGAGGTTAATTCTTCGTTTTTACTTTCAATTTCTTGCATGCGTGTGCGTGCTTTTTTCTCCAAATTTTTATTAACATTTTCTTGTAATTTGATAATATTTCTTTGTTTTGCCTCTCTACGCAACGTTTGAACATTGCGATAACCCGTCAAGCTAATCGAAAAAAACAATAAAACAGTCAAACCTCCGCCTGTACTTACGCTATCAGAATACCATTGATGAGGCAGCCAATCCGCATAATATAAACCCATCACAAACACTTGTAACAACACAAAAGCATTTGGATAAATAAAATATTTTGCTTGCGCATATTTTTTACGAATTAAAATAGCAAAATATAAAGTCAAAGCCAAACTACTAAAACTCAAAGTAAAAGCTAAAATATAAGTAAACCACCAAATTTGAAAAAATATACAAAGGGCATAAATCGCCAAAACATACGCATAATTCCATAAAAGCATTTTATATTTAGGCAAAAATGATTTTATTTTTAGGTAAGTCCAAGCAAATAAAACATAAAAAAGAATAGAAGGAATAATATTCAAATACAATAATTCGGGCAACAATGTAGGAGTCCAAGAAGGTAAAAGTTCTAATAAAATCCCTGATAAATTTAACCTAAAAAACATCAAAGTCATTCCAAAAAGTCCTAAATATAAATAAGGTCTGTGTCTGACCGTAAAAAATAAAACCAAATGATAAATCGCAAATCCTAACAAAATTCCTATATATAAATACGAATATTGATTGGCACTTCTTTCTTCTTGCTCAAAATCTCCAATCGAATAATAATTAAATTGTTGAAAAATATAATGAATTTTTTCTCTCGAAAATGAATGTTTATTTTGTATTCTAAAATATAAAGTTCTTTTGGGAGAAACAAAATTGATTGGCAAAGTCGCAGAAACGCCTACTTTGAAAGGTCTATCTTTCCAAGCCAATAAAAAACCTGCTTTTCCTAATTCGTTGTATGTAATGTTATCATACCAAATCACCTCTTCTGCTCTTGTAAAATTAAAAATAAAAACAGAAGTGTTAGAATTTTCAGGCATTTGAAAATTCAATTTAAGCCAATACGTATGAATATTGTCTTTAATTAAAGAAGGATTAAATAATTTAAACTCGTTTTTTTGCAAGACTTCCTCCAGAGTCATATTTTCTTTTTCATCAGCAACAATATATAAATTGTTTAATAATTCTTGATGTTTTTCTAAATTTGTACTTTGGGCAACTATATTTTTGCTACAAAATATCAAAAAAAAGAAAATTAAAATATATTTAAAATAAAACATGGCGTGTTATGTATGTATGTATGTATGTATGTATGTTATGTATGTTATGTATGTAATATTTTTTTATTTTGATTGACAAACTTTAAACCAAAATGAAGTATTATTTATAAAAAATAGAAGAAAATATGTCAAAAACCTACTATTTTTTAGATTTCAGTAGATTTTTTTTGAGTATTACTTTGCAATTTAAGGCAATTTTTAGGATAAAAAAAATTTTTAACAAAATTCTTTTTATTTTTTTTAATACGATTTAAGAATATCGTTCATAGGAAATTATTGCCGATATAATTTTTTATTGGTTGTCTGATAATTTTTGTGGAGAAAAAAAAAAATATTTTATCAAGACGAAATTATAATAAATCGTTGAAAGGTTTAATACAAAAAATTGTCAGACAACCAAAATTAACTTCATTCCAATTATTTTCCAATATGTTTTAATGCTTCTCGTTTACTTAAATTAGATAAATTTTCATTTTCTTTGACAAATTTTTTAACAAATTCTTTATCTACACGTGCATATTGGCGCAATGCCCAACCGATTGCTTTTCTGATAAAAAACTCGTTATTATACATATTTTTTTTGATATATTTGGTTAATAATTCTGTATTTGTTTTGGTTTTATAATGTAGTTGAAAAATAATAGCAGTTCGATTGAGCCAAAAATTATCAGAAAAAGCCCATTTTTCTGTTATTTCTTCTAATTTTTTGGGAAGATATAACAACATTTCGCCTACAATACAAGGAGCAATCGTATCTATCGAATCCCACCAAGATTTTTGAATAATTAAACTTTCAGCCAGGTCTAAAAAATCATTTTTTGATTTTTTGATAACTTTTTGAAAAATATCTAAAGCGATATATTGCCATTCTCTTTGAGGTTTTTGCCACATTTCTTGTAAAATTTCTGATAAATTTTCAGGTTTTGGTAAACCATTTTGCTCTAAAAATTGTTTTACAATTTCAGTCCTTTGTGGTGCATTGATGCCATAAAATTCAAAATGATTTCTCATATATTTTGACATTTTTACAGCAACATCTTCATTTGATGAAGCTTCTAATAATTGATTGAGATAAACTAAATATTCCATAAATTAAACATTAAAAAGTAATGACAGATATAGAATTTGATATGTTAGATGAATTATATTTTGTGCAATCTTACACAGAATTAAAGAAAAAATTAAATTTTTCAGACGATATTTTCAAAATAAATTTAAAAAATTTGATTGAAAAAGGCTGGTTGAAGTGCTTTTATCCCAATAGAGAAGAAGTTTTTGAGTTCAATATAGTAGATTTTGACAAAAACTTTGCAACTTTGCACTATTTAGCAAGCAAAGAAGGTTTATTACAACATAACAGATTATAAATTTTCTACTGCTAAAACTTATTTTTGTCAATTATTTATTTTTTTACAAATCGAATGACAATATTCTACACAGGAGTTATTTATGGACTTTTTTTGGCAATTTTAATAGGTCCTGTTTTTTTTGCGTTGATACGCACAAGCATAGATAATGGTTTTAAAAGTGGCATTTTTTTGGCACTCGGCATTGCTATCAGTGATACTTTTGCTGCTTCTGTCGTTTATTTAGGTATCAAAGATTTTACAGAAAACACATCTTTTCAATCAGCAATGGGCATTGTAGGTGGAATAATTATGTTGATATTTGGCTTAATTCCATTTTTGAAAAAAAGAAAAATTGATTATGGCATAGATGAAAAAAAGAAATCTAAATATTATTTTTTATATACATTAGAAGGAATTATTTTAAATTCTATCAATCCATTTGTGTATATTTTTTGGGTAGGAATTTGGGGGAAAGTTTTGTTACAATACAAATACATAGGTATAGAAGTTTGGATTTTTATGTTGGGTTTGATTACAACGGTTTTGATGACAGATATTTTAAAATCATATTTGGCGAACAAAATTACTAAATATATTACCGCACAATTATTATCTTGGATTGACAAAGGAACAGGAATTGCCTTAATTATTTTCGGGATTCGATTATTACTTTTTGCTTATTTTGGAAAATAAAAATTTTGGTTATATTTTTGAAAGAATAAAAATCACAAAAAAAGTTACAAAAATATCAAATAATATAAGATTTTTTACGTAATTTTGCAAAAACTATCATTCATTTTTTACAAAAAAATATTTATGTCTAAATGGCGTTTATTAATTACTACTTTGCCTTTTGCTTTTTCGGTAGTAGCTTTAAAATTAATACTAACTCATGTTTTTCTTATCCCAGGTATTTTGGGGTTGCCTGAAATAGGTTTTATTTTAACTGCAGGAATTTTTCTAACGGGTTTTATGTTATCAGGAACTTTGACAGATTATAAAGAAAGCGAAAAAATTCCGGGCGATATTGCCACCACATTAGAATCTATCGAAGATACTTTTGATGCAATTTCTTCTACAAAGCCACAATTTAATGTCGAGGAAGGTAGAAGTTATGTGCTAAAAATGACTAATGCAGTCGTTGATTATTTGATGAAACGAATTGACTCGAATAAATTATTCGAAGTTATTCACGGATTTAATACGATTACACAAAATTTGGATAAAGCAGGCGTTGCTCCCCCTATTATTTCGAGGGCTATTTCGGAGCAAAATCATCTTAGAAAAACAATGATGAGAATGATTGTGATTTCAAAAACAGGTTTTTTGGCGGTTGGTTATGCATTGTTAGAAATATTATTAGTCGTAATTGCAGGGCTTTTAATGGCGGCTGATTTTAAAAGTTGGGTTTCTGAAGTGGTGATTACATTTTCTGTGATGTTGGTTTATACTTATATGTATCGAGTCATCAAAGATATTGATGATCCTTTCGAATACCAATCAGAAACCTCAGTAGGTGCTGCAGAAGTGCCTTTATTTCCTTTGATGGAATACAGAGAAAGATTAAAAAGTAGAGTTAAAATGTTAAACTAATTTTTTCTATGAGTGATAATCTGGTTAATAAAAAAATAATATTGGTCGTAACCGCAGGAATTGCAGCCTATAAAGCTGCTTTTTTAGTGCGTTTATTAGTCAAACAAAAAGCCGAAGTCAAAGTATTGATGACTGAATCTGCTACACAATTTATTACGCCTTTGACTTTATCAACTTTGAGTAAAAATTCCGTTTTAATCGATTTTGTCAAAGACAAAACAGGACAATGGAATAATCACGTTGATTTGGGTTTATGGGCTGATGTGATTATTTTTGCTCCTGCTACTGCGGATACTATTGCGAAATGTGCCAACGGAATTTGTGATAATTTGGTGCAAGCGGTCTATTTATCTGCTAAATGTTCGGTTATTTTTGTTCCTGCCATGGACTTGGATATGTATAAGCATGCAAGCACACAAAACAATATTACTTTACTCAAAAAATATGGAAATTTAATTATTCCAGCAGGTTTTGGAGAGTTAGCGAGTGGTCTAGTAGGGGAGGGGAGAATGGCAGAACCAGAAGAGATTATTAAATATATCAATAATTTTTTTGGAGAAAAACAAATTTTGAAAGAAAAAACAATACTTATAACCGCAGGTGCTACACAAGAACCTATCGATCCCGTCAGATATATTACCAATCATTCCACAGGAAAAATGGGTTATGCTTTGGCGGAAAATGCAGCAAATATGGGGGCAAACGTAATTTTGGTCAGTGGAAAAACAAATATAGAGGTTATCAATCCAAATATTATTTTACATAAAGTAGCAACCGCCCAAGAAATGTACGAAATTTGTCAACAAAATTTTCAAAAATCTGATTGGATAATTTTAGCTGCAGCAGTTGCCGATTATAAAATGAAAGAAGTTGCCAATCAAAAAATAAAAAAAAAAGAAGGACAAAATGAAATGATTTTGACTTTGGTTGAAAATGTTGATATTGCCGCTACTTTGGGCAAACAAAAAAAAGAAAATCAATTACTCGTTGGTTTTGCTCTCGAAACGAATAACGAATTTGAAAATGCTAAAAAAAAAATCGTTAAGAAAAATTTTGATGTCATTTTATTAAATTCATTACAAACCAAAGGGGCAGGTTTTGGCACTGATACCAATGAAATTATGATGATAAGTAAAGAAGGAAATACCAAAATTTATCCTTTACAAGATAAAAAAGAATTGGCAAAAAATATTTTAATCGATTTATTCGAAGAATATAGTTTATAAAAATATAGTCTATAAAACATACTTTTTATTTTCCTTTTTTAAGTATTTCGATTTCTTTTTTGAGGTCTTCAATAGATTTTAAATATATTTCTT
Organism: Cytophagales bacterium; assembly: GCA_013298075.1. GTDB lineage: Bacteria > Bacteroidota > Bacteroidia > Cytophagales > Microscillaceae > RDXZ01. Next base: position 29,702 of record JAAFJG010000041.1, read on the forward strand.
GTTTTTTAAGTGCTTCAATTTGCATTAATTTAAGTTGTTTTGAATTTTCTTTGCTTTGTTCTTGTTGATACTTAGAATTTTCTAATAATCTTTCAATTTCTTTCTGTTTAGCTTCGCTTGCATCTTGCAAAGTTTGCAATTCTTCTAAATTTTGCCTTAATTCTTCATCTTGTTGCATCAATCTTTCGGTTGTTTCTTGCATATCAATTAAAAGGCTTTTAGTCAATTCGTTAGATTGTGTGATAGACATAGAAGAGGCGATAGTTTCAGAACATTGTAAAGCAAAATCAATTTTATATTGTTCTATAGGATGAAATGAAACGAGTTCTAATGCACCAAAAACCTGATTTCCAATCTTAAGTGGCACAATTAGTAAATTGGTAGCTTGATAATCTTCCAAACCTGTTACAAAAGAAAGATAATTTTTTGGCATATTTTCATTATAAATCATAACCCCTGTCCGATACGCTTGTCCTAACAATCCATCTTCAATATCTATGTGTTTTTTTATCAATTTTTTGCGTTCGTATGCGTATGCTACTTTCAAATCAAGATATTTTTTTTGATTACTTTCTTGCTCTTCCACCACATAAAAAGCACCTTGTTGAATATTGAGATAACGAATAAAAAAATCAAGAACTTTTTCGCTCAACAATTCAATGCTATCAGAATATTTACGCAATATTTCACTAATAATAATATTATGCTCAATAGCCCAGCTTCTCAAACTTACTTCTTTTTCTGAATTTAATAAATTAGACTGCATTTTTAACAATGCATTTCCTAGTATATTATAATCACTATCTAATTCTAATTTTGTATTCAAACGATTTTTACCAATTTCTTCAGCAAAATAAGTATATTTTTGTATTTGTAAAATTAAACTATTCAAAGACAAACAAATTTCACCTACTTCATCTTTTCTTTCGTAATTTAGTTCCTTTATTCTTAATCCTTGAGATAATTTAGAAATAGTAGTTTTGATTTCTTTTAAGGGCATTAATAATGGTTTGAGTAAAACATTGATAATATAAAGGCTTGTAAATAACATAATAAGTATGATAAAAGTAAGCATACCTATTAAATCGTTTAAGGTATTATTAATAAAATTCTTTTCTGAAACCACAATTCCTATATACATATCAAAAGGTTTATAATATTGATAATATTGCCAACGCCATTCGCCATTGATAAAGTATCTATCTTTTCCGTTCTTAGTTTTTATCAAAGTAGTATAGAAAGCAATATTTGTATGTTTAAAATTTGTCCCTTTAAATCTAGGATTTGGGTGATAAATCACCTCTCCATTCCCCAATATGGCATATACATAACCACTATTAAAATATTTTCTTCCACTTACTTTTTTGCCTAATGTTTGGTCATTTTTAATCTGCCCGCCTACAGCTAGAACGCCAATTAATTTTCCTTTGATATTTTTAATAGGCATATAATGCGTTAAAACAGGGGTATTATTATTATTATTATTATTATTGGCTGCTCCACTATAATCTTTTCCTGCTAAAATTGCTTTGGCAATTATATTTTCATTGGGAATATATGTGCCTATACTTCGTAAATTTTTATCACTAATCAAATGTGTATTAGCCACTCTTAAAAAACCTTGTGGAATTTTTTGGAAAATAATACATTGATAGCCTGTTAATCTTTGAATATTATCTACCCAATCATAATTAAAAGTCATTTTTTGTTTCCCTACATACATAGTAGGAATATTCACACGAATTGTAGATTGCGTTTCTTGATCTGTCGCATTCATAGCAACCATTTGTGAAGTATCTTCTTTGATTTGTCCTCCTATTTGATTGAAAATGTTTTTTGTTAGATGAGCTGCATTATCCAATGAAAATTGTCTATCTTCTTTATGTAATTCGCATAAATTGACCAAATCTGTTAAATGCTCTTTCATTTTTTCATCTTGTTGGCTGATTAAATGATCGCGTAAATTCCAGCCAATGACCATAAAAAGCAAAAGAAAAATAGAGCAAATAAGAATTGATATAAAAAAAAATATTTTTTGTTGGAGCCGTAAATTGGATAAAAAATTCATACGAAGTTTTTTTTAGTGTTTTTATAAAGTTTGTTTTACAAAATTTAAGCCAAAGAAAAGTGAGTTATCATTGAAAATAATTGTAATTTACTTTATGTTACTAAAATTAAGATGTTTTTTATAATGAAAAATAAAAATGTAATTTTTTTAATCAAAATAAAAATTACATACAAAATTAAATATCTTTTTGATAAATTCCAAATAATCAAAGATAAAACTTATTAAAATCTTTTATTACTCTAATTTTTTAATGAATATAAGCATAAGGGATCATCTAAAAAATAAATTACCCACTCAAAAAACTCATTTTTAGTCCCCTCACCGCTGGGGAGGGTTAGGGTCAGTGTTGTTAAATTCTTTTTTTTTACAAATAAAATAGAAATTAACTTGTATAATATTCTGTAAAAAATCTATAATTTTTTGAAAATCTTATAGATTTGGCAAATTATATTTTGATTTGTAAAATAATTTACCTGACAAATATTAGAACTTAACAACACTGCCCCAGCCCTCCCCGAAGGTGAGGGAGTTTTTTTAGGTATATTATTTTTTATTTAGTCCCTAACATTTGCATAGAAATGAGATTTATTCAATTTATTTGAAATAAAAAAGTATAAATTTTCGGCTAAAACTAAAGATATTACAAAAATGGCAATTTTTTTTCAAAAATTATTTTGAGGCGTTTAATATTTTTTTTGCATCTTCGTAAGAGTTTACGACTTGAAAAATAGCTTTTAGTTTTGTGATAATCAATAATTTATCCACGGATTCAGATGGATTCATCAAAATCATCTCTCCGCCATTGTTTCTGAATAAAGTCAAGATTCGAATCAATAAATTTAGTCCGTTGCTATTCAATAATTGCACTTCTGCTATATTTACAACACATAATTTATAATTTTCCTCTATTTCATTTTCTAATTCAATAAACAAATTGATATTATTTATTTCTGTTATCAAATTCTGGTGAAAATATAAAACTATAATATTTTGGTGACGTTTAATTTGATACATTTTTATAATTTATTGAGAGAAATAATTAGAAATAAAATAACAATATTTGAGTTTTCAGCAAAAAAGTATTAGAAAAATAAAAAATGATAAGAAGGTTTTGTGATTTTGAAAATCCAAAATCTCAATATCACAAGAACTACTTTTTTTAATTTTATGATGAATTTAACCTTCTAATACTACCTCAAAAAGTATAATAAGTTTATATTCAATGAAATATTTTTTATTATCACTATTGAAATATGTGCAAAGTTACAGATTTATTCGCTGATAATCAAAAAATTGGCAAAAAATAATAAAAAATTATTCAATTTATTGGTTCTTAGGAAGTTTGTGCGGAAAATAAAAAAAAAAATTTGAAATACGTTTTTTTTATTATCCTCCAGATTTATGTGGAGGATAATAAAAAAACTCAATCCTTGGCTTTAGCCAAAATCTCCACACTTTTCAAATTGATATTTTTTAAATAAATGCCATTTCTATTCATACAGAAGAAAATTATATCCGCAATAATTTCCCATGAACCAATTTATTTTATTTTACTCCTAACTTCTAAGTATTGATAAGCAATTATAAAATTATTTCTTATCAATACTTCGAATATTATTTTTATTTTTCTTGCATATAACCATAACCTACTGCTGTTTTTGCGCCTATGCCATGATTTTCGAGGGCATCTTTGAACCATTCCACTATATTTTTTTTATCAATTTTTAAATTCAAATCATTTTCATTTTTTGCACCTACCAAAAACTGAAAACTTGTATTTTGAACTGTTAAGAAATTAATAATATTGGGCGTACTCCAATCTGCAGGCGGTTTTACATTTGTATATTTTCCATTAGCATCTTTTTCTTGAGAATTATAATATTCTTTGTAATGCACATTCATAATATCCAAACTAATATGTATTTTATCGGTTGGAAAAGCATCAAAAAATGTTATTTTGCCTTCTTTATCTGCTTTATAATGGCTTGTTTTTTTTATTTTCTTTTTATTTTGTATAATTTCGTGTTCTTTGGAACAACCAAAAATATCGCAAAAATCTTTACACGAAATAGCCTCATCTTCTTTGTCACCAAACACTTCTGTAATAATCCAACTTCTTACAACACCTTTTAAACTGCTTGCAGGAATATAAGGAATCCCATAAATATGATGCAAAGTAATAGAAGTTTCATACACAGACGCACCACCAAGACCCAAAGCCATACGCCAATCAGGTTTTAAACAAATAGAATTTACATTTTTTTCACCTAAAAGTGCTTTTGCGTTGTTAATGTGGCGTTCTTTTAATGATTTTAAATCAATTCCTGAAAAATTAAAATTTTCAAGTTTTAATCTCCTTTCGCCCAATTGTTTGTTTTTCAAGCCTATTTTATCAAAAAGTTTTTTAGGCTCTTCTTTGTCATATAGATTATTTGGTTTATTTTTATCTTGTGTATAAAGATTGCCTATTTCTTTATGATGTGGTTTGTTTAAAAACAAATAAAAATTTGCGTCCATTGGCATATTTTGAAATACAACATTAGAATTTTCGATTATACTTTCTTGTTTTTTTTCAGTTCTCAGAGGAGACTGATTTTGTACTTCTTCTCTTATATTTTGTTGAATAGGTTGAGTAACTTTTTCAAGAGAAATAAGTTTTACAATTTTATTTGCTTCCAACTCTATTTCAAAAGATGCTTTGTTAGGGAAACTATTTTCAGTAAATCCAAATTGGGAAACTGTTTCTAATGAAAAAGATATTTCTTTACTTTCTCCTGAAACTTTAAATGTCCCATTTTTGGATTGTTTATCAAAAAATTTTACTTGTACTTTCATATTTTAGTCCTCCTTTTCTTCTTTTACGAAACGTTTTAAACATTTGAATAAAGACAAAGTTTCCAAAGTGAGAAATCTAATTTCGCTATCACTTTTTTTAAATAATTCCTCCATAAACTTAGGAATAGTAACATTTGGCATCATTTTATGGTCATTTTCTGACGTTTTACAATGCCATTCCCAAATATCTTGGAAAACTAATTCCGCATCATTTTTTACACCTTTTTCATCTACTTTTCTTTTAGAATCCAAAAAAGCAAGTGTATAAAGAAGTCCATTTGTTTGTATGTAAGCAGGAATTTTTTTTATAAGACTATCATAATTTGTACTATTTTTCTCTTTACGAGTGGCTTGTTTCTGTGCAAAAATCAACCTTTTTTGTTCTAAATTTTGTATTGACATAGTTTTAAAGTTGGTTTTTAAAGAGTTTAACAATTCCTTTTCCAAGTGTGCTGCTGCCACCTATTTGCATTACGTCTTTTACCTTATCTTTGAAGAAAGAAATTACTTGTTCATCAGTTTCAAGTGTTAAAGTAGGAAAATCTTTTTTTCTTTTATCCTTACCTTCTTTGGTTTGAAAAACATTACTTGTTGCCACAATCGTATAAAGATAACTTTCTGCGGGCAAATATTCCTCTGTAAATAATGCACCTGCTTGCACTGTGCCTGTAGCATTGTCTATTTTAGTGCGTGTAATTACTTCGGTAGAAAGACGTGTAAAATCACGAAAAACATCATTGGGAAGAATAACTAAAGGGCTTTGTAATTCTCCGTTTCTCAAACCTAAAAACGCTTCGAGTTGTTTGGCTAATGTGTTTGCTAAGGTATTATTAGCATCGCTTTCTAACGAAAAAGCATATTCTTCTAAAATTACTTTGCCATTCATTGCTAAAAATGATTTGTCTGCCACCGCAATTTTATCACTTGCTACTTCAATTTTTGCGTTAATAGAATTAATAGCAGGAATGCAAACATGATTCATTTCTTTTACAAACTTTTCAATAATCAAGGGACAGGTTGCCAAAGCATACACACCTTTGAAAGATTTGATGGGAAACAAAAGCAAACGAGCATCTGTAAAAGCCAAAGAACCAGAATAGTCTTTTTCTTCTGATTTATCAAAAAAATCCTTTATGTCTTGATGAAAATACTTCTCGCCATCATTATCATATCCAAAAACTAAATGAACGCCAATTTTTTCCTGATTAGTATTTATGTTCTGTTCCAAGTTTTGCCTAAAAGCCCCTTTTAATCCTGAACTTTGGATATTGGGTAAGTCGGTATGTTTTTCACGTTGGATAGGCAAATCAATATGCCCCAAATCACTCCCGCTACCTGCGTGTAAGGGCGTTTCTGTGCGAAAAAACAAAGGTTTTGCAATTTTATACATGTTTTATTTATTTTTAATTTAATTTTTTAATTTTTTAATTTTTTAAAGTCAATTTTGAACGCAGTGCGTTCAAATTACATTTATTTAATTTGAATTATCTAAATCAATTCTTGACGCAGTGCGTCAAAAATTAAGTTTATTATTTTACAAGTTTCAATTTTGTAGATATTTTTTATTTTTAATTGAATTAGCCAAATCAATTCGTGACGCAGTGCGTCACGAATTGATTTTAATTATTTTATAAATTTCAATTTGCAAACATTTTTTATTTCATTTTTAATTAAATTTGTCCAACTCAATTCGTCACGCAGTGCGTGACGAATTGAGTTTAATTATTTTACAAATTTCATTTTTCTTGGTTTGGTATTTTGAATTATTTTTTCCTTTAAACTATCATTGAATTGATTATTTTTAAAATAATTGTGGTGTTCTTTATAATCTGATTCATTTTCAAAAGTTTTATAAATAAATATTTTTTGGTTATCCTCAAAAAAATAAATTCTTTTTGTATCAGAATATTTTTTATATACTTTATGAGTATCTTCCCAAATTATGTGAGTATCTCTTTGATTTTGATAGCAAAAAATTGTGCTTAAAATTCTTTGAATATCGCTTTGATTTTGAATTCCATCCCAAACATCATCAGAAGCATAAAAAATAAAAAAATTACTTTTATATCTATTCCATAAAGCATCCCCAAGATAATTAAACATAAAATTACCTTGAATATCAATCTCGAAGCAACTCTCTAAATCAGTTACAAGTTGATAATGGTCATTTTTATTAAGTATTTCGTTTTCAATTTTTGATAGAATTTCCCAATGTTTTTCAAATATTTCTTCATTTAATTGGATAGGAATTTGTGGTATTGTGATTAAAACTCCTGTATTTTCAAAAATATACTTTATTTGAGATTTGTTCACTTGCCCTAAAATAGTAAGATACGGAATAATACCTTTGTAACCACCTGTAACATTTAGTATTACATCACTAAATTGTTCTGATAAAATATTATTGCCTGCAATTTGATAATATCTTGTATTTAAGTTTATTAAACCTTGTTTAAAGTTATTTATATTATCAATTTGTAAATACTCTATAATATCTTGTTTTTTATTAAAATAAATAGTAATATTATTATTTTTATAATCATCAAACCAATTTTTGATTAATTGTGCTGATAAAACAGACAAAACAGTATCAGTAGTCAATAAATAAACATCAAAATCTTGGCTTGGATTTTCAGCAATAATGGCTAAAATACTTTCAATTTCTGCACAAGCATATTTATTCAAACCCTCTTGCAAAGTCCATTTTTTATCTTTTTTTGTGATACCTTTTAACCATAAATTATTGATAGTTTTGGTTATTTTTTCTTCCTCTCCCCCTTCATTATCATATTCACTCGCATTTTTTCGATTATCTCGCAATTCCTCATATTCTGTGTGTATTGGAGTATATTTATTTTTTCCTAACACATCTTCTACTTTTTTATTATTATAATTTTCAAAAAGTGAAGTTCCAACGGTTGTAATAATAGTTTTCATGTTTATTTTTAGGTTTAAAAGTGAAATAGTTGATTAAATTTTTGCTATATAAGCAATGCCAAAACCTTCTTTTTGGCTTTGTTGATTTTCAGAAATACCATTTGTTTGCAATTCGTTTAATAAATCTTGTAAATTACCCGATTTCAAACGATAGTAATACACACTTCCCGCAGGTACTGCTTTTTGCATAGGTTTAGGTTCCCTTTTTTGCATATCAAAACCACCTACATTTAAGTATTTGCCCACTGCACACGTCAATAATTCTACTTCTACATTTGCATTTTTGAATATTTGAGTTGGATAGTAACCATTATCAAAAATAGCAGGCGTAGATAAATATATTTTAAATTCTTTTTCCAAATTTTGAGGAATTGGTAATTTTTCTATGCTAATTTTTTCAAAAGTTGCTAATTTATTTTCAGCACCCAAACGCAATAAGCCTTTTTCTGCGAAATCATCTAAACCTTCAAATTCTATACAAATTTTTATATCATTTGGACGCAACATATTTACACGATAAAGTTTTCCTTCTTCTGTGGTGTGTGTTTCATTTTGGCGACCAATACCCATTTTAGATTCTATTTTATAAGCGTCAGAAATTTTGGTCGCTTGAATAGCACTTTTAATTTTGCCTTTTAAATAATTATTGATAGACGCATCAGTAATAACGCCATCTTCGATATTTTCTACATCTTCCACACAACTCAATAATTTTTCATTTTGATATGCAAAATCATTAAGATGACTTGATATTTTTTCTATTTGAGTAGCAAGTTTTGTATCAAAACTATTATACTTTTCAGCATATTTTTTTGTATCTTCGTTTAAATCAGTTTCCATAACCAAATCCAAAGGAATAGGATAGGATAAATCAGTTGGTGTGTTTCTACTATCTCTTAATTTAGTAGTAACTTTATAAGCAATCTGCTTAATCCTCAAATTTTCCGTTTTTCCTATAATTTCATCAATAGGAATGTTTTTTTGTGCCATATACGCAGTACGCAACGCACCATATAATACGCTTGGCAAAGGCGGAAACATACCATTTGCCCAAGTATCATCACCCATACTAAAAGGTTTGCCATCTCTAAAAAATAGCGTGTCTAAGGCTTCAATTTCTATAGTCATTTTTGATTTTGTTTTAAAATTGTTTAATTTTTATCTTTATTTAAGTGCCTACTGATAAATTCGCAAATATGTAAGGCGTTTAAAAAGTTTTGTACATTCAAATCAAAAGCACAATGATTGAGATAAAGAGCATTTAGTTTGCTACAAAAATCGTTATCAATACTTTTTTCTTCTGTTTTTGCTCTTTTGACAAAACGCACTAATTCATGTTCAAAAATTTTATTTAAGCCATCTATATTTTGGTTATTTTCTCCCCAACCGCCATTTTTATCTAATAATTTTGCAAATTCACTACTCAAATTGCTAATAAAATTATCAGAAATATCTTTGTTTTTGAGGTGATTGGTAAGGTTTTTTAATGTTTCGGTACTCCAATGGCAATTATTATCTGTCCATCTAAACATTGTATCGTGGATTTCGCCTGAATGTTTTAGAACAGCCATAGCAAAAGCATCTTTTTTAAGTTCATTATCATTTTTGTTTTCTACTTTTTTTGCTTTTTTCTCCATTATTCTTGCATAATTCAATACTTCAGAAAGTGGCGTTTTGTAGTGTGCGATTGCTATGCCTGCGGAAAAAGTAAGTTTTTTCAGACGTTCAGGCAGATGTGTATTTACCTCTAAATTAAACATTTCTCTTAGTTTTTGCATAGCCTCAAACAAATGATTTAAGTTCAGAAAACCTAAAAAATCATCTCCACCTGCATAAATTGTTTGACCCAATTTATTATTATCTATGTACTTTGTAGCACTTTTACCATATTTACCTAAGAGTTCAGAAAGTTTTTTGTGTTCTTCTTTGGTTTTACATTCTGCTAATTTATCACCCATTCCATCAGCATCAAAAACGAGGATTGCGTAGTATTTACATTTTAGTTCTTTTTTAAGTTTATCAATATATTTTTTTGCTAATTTTTTTTGACTTTCAACTGGAAAATTCTTTTCAGTTATGCTATCATCATAAAGCATTTGATGGTCAAAATGCGTATTTAACCTTTTATCATTAGAAATATTTAGTTCTATTTTTTCTTTCAAACATTTTGAGACAAATTCATTTTGATTAAAAACAGAAGTTTTATACTCTTCAAAACAATCTTTCATTTCTGGGCTTAATTTTTCAATATCATACATCAAAGCAATCTCAGCCACAGAAGGAAACGCCTCAGATACTGGAAAAAATCTTTTGAGCATTGAAATAGCACATAATCCTTCTCCCTCTTGTAATTCCGCTTGTGATACTGTTTTATAATCTTGTTTGCTATTCAAAACCAAAACGTCACGATTAAATAATTTTTTATCATATAGTCTATCATTTTTTTGTTCTTTATCACCCAAACGATAAAACTTCACATTATACTCGCCATTCAAAGCACATTTACGCCCTGTTTCTTGTAATTGATTAAAATAACGAATATTTTTAGTTGCCCCTAAATATTTTTCTGCTTGTTTGATTTTAATTGGATAATCTATGATTTCACCTTTTTCATCAAGTTTTACTTCGTGTGCCACCCAATAGATTTTTAGAAAATCATTGAGTTGTAAAATGCTATCTGGTTGCAATTCAATTACTTTTTTACCTAAATTTTTGATAAAATAACATTCTGTAGCGGTTTTTACTTTATTTCCGATTTCTTGAATAGAGTTTTCATCTGCAGTAACAATCGCACTAAAACGATTGGGTTTTGATTCTGAATCTTCAGTAGGAAAGATAAAATTTACATCTGGGCATAAATGTTTTAGATTATGCATTGCTTCTTTTATCAACACAGACAAAATACGACTTCCTGCATACAAATCTTGTGTTTTGCGTGCTTGGGCAATAAAGGACTGAACAGGTCCGATGGTAAAAAGGAATAAATAATGGCTCATTTTTGTTTATATTAATGTTTTGATATTATTGAGAATAGCAAATACGGTATAAAGTTTATCTAATTCTGTTACGTTATAATTTAGAGTAGTTTGGAATTTTTTACCATCTAAAACGATAAAATACCAATCTTTGCCCACAATATAACAACCATATAAAACCTTATTTGGGTCTTTATTTTGGTGTTGTGCGACAATCATAGCCGCCAATAACTGCCCCAAAGGATCAGCATCTGTCCCTTGTTCTTTTTTATATTCGTGCAAAAAGAAAAATGGTTCTCTTGGTGTTTGTTTGCCTGATGCCAACATCCATTCTACTATTCCAGAGAGTTCTACATTATCGATTTTCATTTTTAAAGGTCTTTGCGAAAATGGGTGATATTTTTCAGCATCATTAAAATCTATCAAAAAAAGTATAGGCGAAATAAATTGCATTTTGAGTTCGTCTTCATTCCAATTCCAAAAATTATCTAAAAATAATTCGTGTAATCGACGGACTTGCTTATCAATCATTTCATCAAGTTTTGAAACTTTAACCTCAATTAAAGCCGATAAACTTTCCAATTTTTTTGCTCTCTCCAAACCAAACCAAATGGTAAGGTCTTCCCACATACATTTTTCAAAAGTTTTTTTCATTAGATTATTCGTTTTTTTTAAAAGTAAAATTTACAAAAAAATCATCATTTTTGTCTTTTGCATCATCAATAAGTTGATTAAAAGACAACATAACTTTTTTCCATTTTGAATTATACTTTTGAATATCACTATCATTTAGGGCTTCATTATTTAGACTTTTGTAAAATTTCATATAATCATAAGGTAAATAAGTTATCACATATATTATATTATCGTCTATTTTCGTTAAAGACATTAGATGTAACTTTGAATGTCTTGCTGGAATAGGCACAGTTTTGTAAGGTGCAGCAATATACTTTCTATCATCTTTAGGATTAATACCTTTTTTAGCAATATCAGCATATACATTTTTTAGTTCACTAATAGCATCTTGCCAATTATCAAAAAACTTTTGAGACTGATAAATTTCAGTTTTATTTGTTATTGCTGTAAAAAAAGGGGGTTTATCGTTTTTAAAATTTTCATACTTTATAATAGTTTCAAAATTATTCGTTTGTTCACATGTAAACGCACCAAAACCATTACGACTTTTTGCTCCAAGTCCTCCTAAGTGTGTTAATAAAGAAAAACTTTTTATTAACTCATTTTTTATTTCTAAATATTTATCTTTATTCTGTTCATTGATAGTGAAAATAATATTAAATTTTGTGCCAATATCAAAATATAGTCTTTCTTCTACACCATAAGCCATATATGTCAAAGATTGGTTTCTAAGTGATTTTATATATTTTTTAGATAAATTATTATTCAACATTTTAACCCTAATCAAAACCTTACTCCTCCCATCAGTCCCTCCAAAAATCTCATCTTCTTTCGTTTTAAGGTCTTCGAGAGATAAATGCCCATTCATAGCACGCCACCAAAAACGTAAAGCCCCTTTGATGCTCGGAGGACGTAATTCGGGAGTAACACCATCTGCTCCTGATAAGAACATAGGCGTAATAGTTTCACAAGTAAAAGTTATTTTTTCCATAATTTTAGTTTTTATTTTATCGTTATCAATACATATAAAGTACAATTTATTCATCTTTTTGGTTTAAGACTTCGCGTTTTATTACACTTTTAATAGCACTACAAAATTCTATAAATTGATTAGATTTATCCTTTTGATATATTTTATCAAGTAATTGTTTTGCTTCATTTTCTGTGATTAGATTTAAGTTTTCATCATAAACAAAGCCATCAATAGCACTTTTTCGCAACCTATTTAGTTTAGCAATATCTAAATTTAGTATCTTTATTGTTTGCTCACCTTTTTCACATTTGAAAGATATTTTTCCATTTATTGAAAAATAAAAATGTAATTCTGACAATTTATCCAATGGAGACAAAGGCAAATCCTTATTATTCTTTTTAGCATCACAATACGATTCTTTAGGTTTAGGGTCTTTTTGTCCACCATTACAAGAAGCGAGTAAGTTTGAGTACTCAAGAGTTAGTGTTGGATTTGATGACTTATCTTTTAAATGCTCAATAATAGTATTATCGTTATGTTTGATACTCTGATTACAATAACAACAAATAAAACCTTGTTCATTTAACAAAACTTCTTTTAACTCGTGTTTTGAATAATAAATAAAATATTCTTCTTGCTCATTAATAGAAGGACACGAGCTTGGAAAATATTCCCAAATATCTGAACCTTTTACGTCTCTACTGATAAATTCATCAAGTTTTTCTTTTTCTTGATTTTTCCAATTTACAAATTCAATAGGCTCTTGTTCTTTTTGTATATGTTTCATTTTGCTAAAATTTCTTTTCTTTTTAGTTTGATACCGACTTTTTAAATTTGTGTATCATTTTTTTTCACATTAAAAAATGACTTAACTAATTTTTCTGAATTTTTAATTTCATTTAAAGCATTTATAGCCAATTCTTTTAATTCTTTTTTATTTT
>JAAFJG010000042.1 GCA_013298075.1 Cytophagales bacterium
CTACCGAATAAAAATATAAATCAAATTCAGACATAAAACGTTGTGTCCTGCGAACTTTGCTACCTTCCAAAGCCTCACCTGATATACAGGCTGCAATAGAATGATACTGAACATTTTTAGAAGACATTAATGCCATAATAAAGGTACTCATAAAATCTAAATGAGATTTTTGAACATTTTTTTTAGCACAAAAACTTTTTTTAATGCAAGTTCCAAAACTTATTGTATCTTCGCCTCGTTTTCTAATGAAATCATTGGGTTTAATTTGATTTAGTAAGAGACTTCAAAGTTAAACCCTTTTTTTGTAAATACAAAATAAATGAAAAATAAAAATAAATCATTGAAAATCAACTTATTACAAAATTGTCATGTAGAGTGGTTTTTTTTGTATTTAAAGAAAATAATTTTTAGCATAGATAAATTTCAAACCAACCATTTTTAAATATATTACGATTGAAGCCAAGCAATCGCTTCCTCGATATTAGAAAAATCTTTAATAGGATATTGGTTAGGTAAATTCATATTAAAAAACTCCTCAAAAGTCTGTTCTACTGATATACTCGAAACAAACTCTTCAGGAACAATGTGTGCGTATTTGATTAATCCTGCCTCTATCCAATTTTTGTTTAATAATTCTGCCATCCAAATTTGTTCTTCCGGAGTAATGGGATAGATAAAATCTACACATCTATCAAAAAGATATTTGAAGTCAATTTCTCGGCTTGTTTTAAGCCAAACAATCATCTCGAGTTTGAAGTCATTTTCGGTCATTTCCTTTGTTTCTTCGAACCAATCAGAATAAAAGATTTTAGTTTTTTCATCGTATACGTGCTTACTAAATTTTGATTCGAACAACACTTTTGCCCCTTTTATAGCAAGATTAGGTATTTTTTCCATAATGATGTTATTTATTGTGAAAAATAAGCCCAAATATACGAAAAAAAAATTTGAAAAATAAAAAAATATCTTTTTTTTAAATATTTTTTTGTTTACTTAGTATATCGCACTACATAATAAAAGAACATTAAAATTTTTCTCCTTGGTCTGTGTGCCACAGACCAAGGATTAAAAAAAAATTTTGAAATACGTTTTTTGAATTGCCTCCAGATTTATCTAGAGGATAATAAAAAAATTCAATTCTTGGCTTTAGCCAAAATTTTCGCACTTTTCAAATTGATATTTTTTAAATAAATGCCATTTCTATTCATACAGAAGAAAATTATATCCGCAATAATTTCCCATGAACCAAATAATTTCATAATAATTTCTTAAGCGGTAAAAAATATAACCAACCATATAATTCTATTTTGATGATAAAATAAGCATAAAAAAGCATCATAAATAGCATTATTTCATAACTTTTTATCATTTTTTGATTATTTTGAAAAAAAAATAAAAAAAATTTGCTTGTTTTCTCAAAAAAAATTATAACTTGCATTAAGATTTAAAAAATGGATAACAAAAAATTGTTTCCAAACAAAAAATTGTTACTGAATCTATAAACAATACTATGATAGCAGAAGAAATAAACTTAAAAGATAAACTTCGAGAAGTGTTCGGATATACACAATTTCGCGGTTTACAAGAAGAGATTATTGATAATTTAATGGCAGGAAACGATACTTTTGTATTGATGCCTACGGGTGCGGGCAAGTCTTTATGTTACCAACTACCCGCTATAATCAGAGACGGAACAGCCATTATTATTTCACCTTTGATTGCGTTAATGAAAAATCAAGTCGATCAATTAGCGGCGTTAAGTATCAATGCACAATTTTTAAATTCTACTTTATCAAAAGCAGAAATTACAAAAGTAAAAAAAGGTGTCTTGGCAGGGCAAATTAAATTATTATATGTAGCCCCCGAATCCTTGACAAAAGAATCAAACTTAGAGTTTTTAAAATCTGCTAAACTTTCTTTTATTGCCATCGATGAAGCCCACTGTATTTCAGAATGGGGACACGATTTTAGACCCGAATATCGCCGAATTAGAATGATGATTGATTTAATAGGAAATATGCCTATTATTGCACTCACCGCCACTGCTACGCCAAAAGTACAAATAGATATTCAAAAAAATCTACGTATGGAAAACGCAAAAGTATTCAAGTCTTCTTTCAATCGAACCAATTTATATTACGAAGTAAGAGCAAAAACGGCTATCAAAAAACAACTCATTAAATATCTCAAAAGTCATAAAGGAGAATCAGGTATTATTTATTGTTTAAGTAGAAAAAAAGTAGAAGAAGTATATGAACTTTTGAAAGTAAATGACGTAAAAGTCGCTCCCTATCACGCAGGTCTCGAATCGCAAGTAAGAATGCAAAATCAAGATGGTTTTTTGAATGAAGAAATTGATGTAATTGTCGCAACGATTGCTTTTGGAATGGGCATAGATAAACCCGATGTCCGATTCGTCATTCATTATGATGCGCCCAAATCTTTGGAAGGATATTACCAAGAAACAGGAAGAGCAGGACGAGATGGCATCGAATCGGATTGCATTATGTTTTATAGTCCACACGATATTTTAAAATTAGAAAAATTTAATAAAGATAAAACGGTTTCGGAGCGAGATAATGCAAGGCATTTGGTTCAAGAAATGATGGCATATTCTGCGTCAGGCGTGTGTAGAAGGCGATTATTGTTGAGTTATTTTGGAGAAGTTATTCATCACGATTGTGGAAAATGTAATAATTGTGTGTATCCTACCAATAAATTTAGCGTCAAAGAACAAATTATTTGGTGCTTAGAAACAGCAGTTAATACAGGCGAAAGATTTGCTTTGGGGCATATTGTTGATGTCATACGAGGTGAAAAAACAAGTTATGTGATGAGCTATGGGCATGATGGATTGGCAACTTTTGGCAAAGGCAAAGACAATCAAACGTCTTATTGGGAGTCGGTTGTGAGGCATTGCGTTGTGTTTGATTTTTTGTATAAAGATATTGATAATTATGGCGTATTGCATTTATCAGAAAAAGGAAAAAGTTTTTTAGCAGACCCATATTCTGTGGAGTTATCAGAAGAACACGATTATTCGAAAGTTTCTGACGATGAAGACGATGACAAAGAATTAGGTAATTTTAATAGCACTCGTTCACACGATTTGGTGTTGTTTGAGATGTTAAAAGGCTTGCGAAAAAAAGTTGCTAAACAAAAAGGTTTTCCGCCTTTTGCTATTTTTCAAGATCCTTCTTTGGAAGAAATGGCTACTTTTTATCCTACTACAGAAGATGATTTAGCACAAATCAATGGCGTAGGTATGGGAAAAGTACAACGATATGGAAAGCCATTTTTGGAAATGATTCAAAAATATGTACAAGAAAATGATATTGAAACCGCTCAAGATGTCGTGGTGCGTTCGGCTATCAATAAATCAAAAACAAAAATTTGGATTATTCAACAAATCGATAGAAAAGTAGATTTAGAAGAAATCAGCGAAGCAAAAAATATGTCAATGTTTGAGGTTTTAGATGAAATAGAACATATTTGCTACTCAGGAACTCGCCTAAATTTAGATTATTATATTGATAGAATTATGGACGAAGAAAGGCAAGATGAAGTCTATGATTATTTTATGAATGCAGATACTGACAATCTTCCTGTGGCATTAGAATATTTTGATGAAGATTATTCTGAAGAAGAACTTCGTTTGATGCGTATTAAATTTATGTCTGAAATTGCTAACTAATTGATTGATTTATTATAATTTATATTTCTATACTCTTGCGCAAAACAATAAAGTAAATATTTTTTTGGTTTATATGAAATTACTGCGGATATAATTTTATTCTGTATAAATTTAGACTTTGGACAATATTTTAGCGTTGGCTTTCTTTCAAGGAAGCCATTTTTTATTTTTCATTAAAATTTGTCTAATCTCTATTCATTTTTTTGATTTTTTTCTACTTTTTTTTCTTTTTTAAGTACTTTTTCTTTCATTCTTTTTATTAATTTTTGCCCTTTTTCTCTGCCTTTACCTTTTTTACACTTTGGAGGAATAAAGGCTGTTTTATCAAAAGTATCAAAAAAATCACATAGCCCTCTTTGGAATTGTGATGGACTTAATGCTTGTTTTTCACCTCCCTGTTCTTCTTTATTTTCTTCTGCCGTTTTTTTAACCACCTTATTTTCTGGTAAATATTGTTGCCAAACAGCACAAGTAGTAGTTACTTCATTACGAGCAGTCCACAAAATCCACCACGCCCTAAAAAAAACAGATAGAAAATTTAAAAAGTGCATCTTATCAGGAGTTTGAAAACCTTCTAAGAATAAATTTTGTTTACTAAAATGATAAAATACTTCACAAGCAAAACGTTTACGATAACAATCGTATGCTTCTTTGCTTTCTAATTTTGATTTTTCCTTTCCCGAAATACATAAATACATCTCTTTTGTAAATATTTTTAGAGTATTATATTCGTTCCAAATTTCTACTTTGAGTAAGTCAAAGGGCTTAACTTTCATATTATTTTCTTTTTTAGAACGCAATAGAAGATTAGTATTTTTTAAATGAGAGAGATTTTTAGCACACAGATAACGCGGATTGAGCAGATTAAAACTGATTTTTCTTTTTTTCTCGAATTTTTAGTTCTCACTTAAAAAAATTTAATTTTGAGTTTCAATTTCGACTTTATCTTTGTCATCTACTTTTACCATTTCCTCAAAAGTATTTTTCAAAATTTTTGCTTTTGCTTGCCCTATTATTTTTGTTAATTCTTCTTCTGTTTGATTTCTGATATTTTTCAAAGACTTAAATTCTTTGATAAGCATTGCGATTGTTTTTTCGCCAATGCCATCAATTTGCTCCAAAGATGATTTCAAATTAGTGTCATTGCTACGTTTTAAGCGGTGAAAAGTAAGCCCAAAACGGTGTGCTTCATCTCTTGCTCTTTGAATAAGTTGCAAAGAAAGTGATTTTTTGGATAGGTGCAAAGGCACATCATCATCAGGAAAATAAATTTCTTCCAACCTTTTCGCAATGCCAATAATAGGAATTTTTCCAAATAAATCCAACTCTTTTAATGAATCACAAGCCGAACTTAATTGCCCTTTTCCGCCATCAATAATAATCAAATCAGGCAATTCGGTGTCCTCATCTAATAATCTTTGATAACGCCTTTTCACAATTTCACGCATCGAAGCAAAGTCATCGGGTCCGATAACGGTTTTTACGTTGTAATGCCTATATTCTCTTTTCAAAGGTTTACCATCTTTGAAATAAACCATAGCCGCCACAGGATTTGTGCCTTGAATATTTGAGTTATCAAAACACTCGATATGAATAGGTGGTTTGGATAAATTCAAAGATTTTTGTAAATCTAATACGGCTTTATTTATTTTTTCTTCACTCAATCCATTTTCTGCTTTTTGTCTGCGGTCTTTTTTGAACATCAAAGCATTTTTCATAGATAAATCTAACAACTTTTTTTTGTCGCCAATTTTTGGAATAATATTGACCAAATTAGGAAATAAATTTTCGGTTAATGGCAAATTTGTGATAACTTCTTTGTTATCCGTTTCGTTTTCTGTATGCAAATTTATCAAAACCATTTCCAAAATTTCCTCGTTTGTTTCGTCTAATTTCTTTTTTATTTCGATATTTTTAGTATGAATAATTGCCCCATTTTTTATTTTGATAAAATTTAAGTAGCAAATTTCTTCATCACTTGTCAAAGTTAATACATCAATTTCGGTAATATTTGGGTTTACAATCAATGAACGCGATTGATATTGTTCGACTCTTGTTAGTTTTTGTTTGCAAAATTCTGCTTGTTCAAATTCCCAATTATCCGAAAAACCTTGCATTTTATCTTTAAAATATTGTTTAGCATTACTTAGATTTCCACCTAAAATTTGTCTTACTAACGCAATTTTTTCGTTATAATCTTGTTCTGTTTGGTGATTTTCGCAAGGACCTAAACAATTTTTGAGGTGATATTCTAAGCAAACTTTAAACTTATTTGTTTCAATATTTTCCTTACTCAAATTCAATAAACAATTTCTTAAAGGATACAATTCTTTGATTAAATCTAAAATAGTTTGCATAGATTTATTATTACTAAAAGGTCCGAAATAAGTTCCTTTTGTCTTATCAACTTGCCTTGTAACGATTACACGCGGAAATCTTTCATTTGTAAGCAATATATAAGGATAAGTTTTTCCATCTTTTAATAAAATATTATATTTAGGTTGATATTCTTTTATCAAACTATTTTCTAATAAAAGTGCGTCATATTCAGAATTTACAACCGTATATTCTATGCTTTCAATTTGTCGAATCAAGTTTAATGTTTTACGATTATGTTGTTTGGAAGCATTGAAATAACTCGTAACTCTATTTCTCAAATGCTTCGCCTTTCCTACATATAGTAATACTTTTTCTTTGTTAAAAAAACGATAAACGCCTGCATCTTGTGGCAACAAAAGAGCGGTTTCTTTGGCGGTTAATTCTTTTTGCATATTATTTTTTGGTTTGTTTTGGATATAAATTAAGATTTGCAAAAGTAAGCAATTATATTCTAAATGTTATCAATTCAAATCGATTATTTTGAAGGTGGAAACTAAAAATACAAAAAAGACAACGATTTTATGGCTATTTTAATTGACACAAATCATAACATATTCTAAAAAAATAAATATTTATTAAATATTATTTGTAATTTATTGCAAAAGAATTACCTTTGCAAATAGAAATGAAATATAATGTTTGATTAAGTAGTTAAATAATTGAAAATCAAATACTTATAAAAATAAAAAACAACTTTCATTTCATCAAAATAAATAAAAATAAAATTATTTATCAGTAAAAAATAAAATGGCGATAGAACAACAACAAACTACTATATCAGATTTATACCAAGATTGGTTTTTAGACTATGCTTCTTATGTGATTTTGGAGCGAGCAGTTCCGAATATAAATGATGGATTAAAACCTGTCCAAAGACGAATTATGCACGCTATGTTTCAGATGGACGATGGGCGTTTTCATAAAGTTGCGAATGTGGTCGGGCAGGCAATGCAATATCATCCGCATGGCGATGCGTCTATATATGAGGCGTTAGTGAGCGTGGGACAGAAAGATTTAATGGTCGATACACAAGGAAATTGGGGCGATATGAACACAGGCGATGGAGCGGCTGCGGCTCGTTATATTGAGTCTCGTTTGTCTAAATTTGCCTTAGAAGTTGCGTTCAATCCACAAACAACAGATTGGCAAAAATCGTATGACGGACGCAAAAAAGAGCCAATTACGTTGCCAATGAAGTTTCCTTTGCTCTTAGCACAAGGCACAGAAGGAATTGCGGTAGGTTTGGCAACGAAAGTAATGCCACATAATTTTTGTGAATTGATAGAGGCTTCTATTGATATTTTGAACGGAAAAGAAACCAATATTCAACCTGATTTTTTTATGGGGGGCATTGCGGATTGTTCGCAATATCGAGGTGGAATGAAAGGTGGAAAAATTCGTATTCGCTCTCATATCGAAATCAAAAGTAAAAAAGATATTGCTATTAAAGACATTCCTTATGGCTGCACGACAGGTTCTTTGATAGATTCTATTTTGAAAGCAAACGATGATGGAAAAATAAAAATCAAAAAAGTAATCGATAATACAGCCAGAAATGTAGAGATTTTAATCGAGTTGGCAGTTGGAATTTCACCCGAACAAACCATCGATGCTTTGTATGCTTTCACAGATTGTGAAGTGTCAGTTTCTCCTAATACGTGTGTGATTGTGGGCAATAAACCACAATTTATTGACGTAAACGAGATGTTGAAAATATGCACATTCAGAACCAAAGATTTACTTAAAAAAGAACTCGAAATCAAAAGAAATGATTTATTAGAGAAAATTTTGTATGGTTCTTTGGAAAAAATATTTATCGAAAATAGAATTTATCGAGATATTGAAGAATGTACGACTTGGGAAGATGTTTTATTGAAAATAGACAAAGGTTTAGACCCTTATAAACCACAATTTTATCGAGAAATCATCAAAGATGATTTGGTCAGATTGACAGAAATTAAAATCAAACGTATTTCAAAATTTGATACTTTCAAAGCCGATGAATTGATGAAAACTCGCCAAGAAGAATTGAAAGAAACAGAAGAAAATTTGGCTAATTTGAATAAATTTGCTATCAATTATTTCAAAAATTTACTCAAAAAATACGGAAAAGGCAGAGAAAGAAGAACTGAATTACAATTTTTTGATGCTATCAAAGGAACAGAAGTGGCGTTGAATAACCAAAAATTGTATGTCAATCGTACCGATGGTTTTATTGGATATAATTTGAAAAAAGATGAATTTGTCTGTGATTGTTCTGATATTGATGATATTATTATTTTTACTGATGATGGAAAATATTACATCAAAAAAATTGGTGAAAAGGTATTTGTTGCCAAAAATATTATTTATTTAGCCGTTTTTAATAAAGATTTGAAAGAAACTATTTTTAATACTATTTATAAAGATGGCGAAAGTGGTGTAAGTATGGTCAAACGTTTTCAGGTGCAAGGCGTAATTAGAGATAAAGAATACGATTTGACAAAAGGAAATCCTAAATCAAAGTTAATGTATTTTAGTGCTAATTTACAAGGAGAAACCGAAAGTGTAAAAGTAACGCTTTCATCAAGTTGTAGTGCCAAAAATAAAGTTTTTGAATATAATTTTATAGATTTAGAGGTGAAAGGTAAAAATTCTTTGGGGAATATTTTAACAAAACATCCTGTCAAAAAAATTGATTTCAAAGCAAAAAATGACCTCACAAAGAAAAAAATAGTAGCACCAAAAACAGAGGAAAAATCACCAGAAACTCCATTGTTTAAAGCAAAATAAAAAATTATTGTAAATTATGGAAACAGAAACTATCATCAATAAAGTAGCTGCGAGTTCTTTGATAACGATTGATTTGGAAGAATTATATCCCAAAGGAGAGCGAATTGTGTATGATTTGAAAGATAATCTTTGGCATGGAATGATTTTGAAAGAGAAAGATTTTAGAGAATTTCTAAAAAATCACGATTGGCAAATCTATCAAGATAAATTTGTCGCGATTACGTGTAGCGTGGACGCAATCATTCCTACGTGGGCGTATATGTTGTTGTCTTTGCATCTCAATTTATATGCTAAAAAAATTGTTTTTGGAAATATCGAATATTTAGAAAGTAGGTTGTTTGATGAGGTTTTAAATCAGTTGGATATTGAACAATATACAGATAAAAAAGTGATTATCAAAGGTTGTAGTAAGGTTTTTGTGCCTATCAATGCCTATTTAAAAATCACTAATCTTTTACAATCCAAAGTACAAAGTTTGATGTTTGGTGAGGCTTGTAGTAGTGTTCCTTTGTATAAGAAGAAAAAATAAAAAAAATGCTTGCCAAAAAAAAATAATTTTAGCAAGCATTTTTTCAATGTTTTATTTCCCAATCAAAATATCATCTTTATATTGTTTTTGGGCTTGTTGAATGATAGCAATAGATTTATTTTCTTCATCTTTTGATTTTTTTTGTTGATAACTTTCCAAAAAATAAGGATAAAAACCTATAATTTGTTTATCTAATTCGTATGCTTTCCAAAAATAAGCATAAGATTCTTCAAAATTTTTATTTTTTAGGTGATAAATACCTAAATTTTTGAAAGCAAAAGCATTATTTTTATAATTTTTGATAACGTGGTCAATATTTTTTTTTGCGTTTTCTAAATTATTTTCTATCAAATCAATATACGCCTCCACATTATACGCATAAGATTCATTTTTATTGATATTTTTGGCTTCTTTGCATAATTTTTCTGCTTCTTTATAATTTTTATCTTTGAAATAAGCATATAAAGCCATATTTGCCAACGCCAAATCAGAATTATTTTTGATTGCTTTTTCCAAATCTTGTTTTGCTTTTTCAAAATTCCCAACCAATAAATGCAAATAACCACGACTATCGTATGCCTGAATAAAAGTAGGTTTCAATCGTATTACTTTATCCAAATCAGTAATTCCTTTTGTATAATTTCCTAATTTGAGATTGTTTTTGGCACGCGAGAAAAATATTTTACTCGAATCTTTATTTTTTTCTGCTAATTTATCCAATAAACTCAAAGCCGCCGTATAATTTTTTTGAGCAAAATATACATTAGATAAATTAAAAATAGCATCAGTATAATCTGCGTTGAGTTTGATTGCTTCTTTATAATTTTTGATAGCATTTTCAAATTCATCAAAATTAAAATGAATTGTACCCCGATTATTCCACGCTTCTGCTAAAGTTTTATCTTTGATGATTGCTTGGTCATAATATTTTAAGGCATATTCATTTTGTTCTTTTTTAAATTCTGCATTGCCCAATTGCAACAATTTAACTGCTTGTTCTCTGTTGGGAGTTTGGCAAGAACTCAAAAAATAAATAGAAAATATCAAAAATAGAAAATATTTTTTTTGCATTTTGTTATGATAAAAGTTTAAAAGTTTCTTAGTTCTAAAACATTTTTTTGATACAATATGTTTTAAATATGATAAATTGAGGATTTTTTGGCACACAGATAAATATAATTTGTATTATTCTACCTTTGGTTTATTCAATTTGCTTACTTTATTATCTCATTCAAAATCAATAAAATTAAAATGAAAGACACAAACAAAACAATCTTAGTAGAAAATATAGATTTTTATTATGAAAACGGATTTATGGTTTTTACTCAAAAATATCACATCAAAAGAGGATATTGTTGTAAAAATGGTTGCAGACATTGTCCTTATGGATATATCAAAATCAATAAAAAATAAAAAAACCCAAGATTTCCAGTATGGTCTTTTGGGTTTTAATATATTTTAATAAATAAAAATGCGCTAAATGAATTTCATTATTGTATTAATGCGAATGTATATTGACTAGTTTTACCACTAATACCAACAGTGGCATTGAAGCCTAATGAAACACCATTAGCTCCTGCAACTACATTACTGAAACTTGCAGGCCAAGCGTTAGGTTGTCCTGTAAAAGTAATTGTATTAGCTGCAGCTGTATAATTAGCTGTTGCGTTTGTAAGAGTTCCTCCAGTTGTTGAAGCACAACCACAATTAAAAGTTACCCCTGTACCTGCTGCATCAAATTTAATGGTAAAGCCATTAAATTTTGATGTACTTACATCGGTTGCACCTTCTTTCACACTACCCAATTTATAAGTTTTTCCTTTGATAAGGTCACCCAAAGTAGGGTCAGGTGTTGGTTGTGTCTTAGGTTTTTTACAGCTCGTAAAAGATAAAGCTACCACAGCCAAAATTAGAAATAACGAAGTTTTTATATTTTTCATAAGAATAATAATAAAGATTTAAAAGTTTTACAAAAGTACAATATAATTTTTAAAAAGCAAAATAAATTCGTGTTTTTTTTGTTAAATTGTTTGATATTTTTTTATACAAATAATTTGTTATTTTTTTTTATATGTTGTTGGTTTTATTTTTAATTAATCTTTTTTTCCTAAAAATATCATTACAGGAAAATGATCACTATATCCGCCTGTATATCTATTTCCTACATAAGTTCGGAAAGGATAACCTTTGAATTGTCCTTGCGTTTGTCCCAACCATTTCGGACTGAATGCTCTCGCAGATTTATCTACATAACTATATCTTCCTTTTTTTTGTTCTAATAAAGCAGGAGTAACAATGATTTGGTCAAAAATACTCCATCTGTCTTGATACGCCAAAGTTCCGATGCCTTGATTGTGTAATTCGTACATAGGATTAAATAAATTATCCTTGTCTTTTTCGTCTTTTATGTTTATACGTTCTTTGGCTTTAAGGTAAGTGTTAATGCTAACATTATTTGGAGCATCGTTAAAATCTCCCATAATCATTATCTTTGCATTCGGTGTTTTGGTACGAATCGAGTCCACAATACTTCTTGTAAGTTTGGCGGCGGCTATTCTTCTTGGCTTACTTCTTTCCTCTCCACCACTTCTTGAGGGCCAGTGATTGACAATAAAAGAAAGTGTATCTTGCTCAAAAACTCCTGTTGCTACTAATTGATTTCTTGTAATTAAATCAGGAATTTCGGGTACATTTAATATATGCGAATTTTGTGCTATCAACTTAAAATATTGTCCTCTATATAATAAAGCAACATCTACTCCTCTGCGGTCAGGCGAATCGAAATGCACAATTCTATATAATTTGCCTTTCAATGCCTCTGTGCGTGTGAGGTCTTCTAATACTTTTCTATTTTCTACTTCACAAAGTCCGATAACTAATGGAGCATCTACGCCGTATTCTTTGCCCATTTCTCTGATGACTTTCGAGATATTTTCTAATTTCTGCTTATATCTTTCACCATTCCAATTTTTTTGTGCTTGTGGCGTATATTCTGCGTCATCTATTTTCGTATCACGAATAGTGTCGTATAAATTTTCAACGTTATAAAAAGCGATTCCTGTAATTTGAAAAGTTTCTTTTTTGTCTTTGTCTTGTGCAGATAAAGTATTATAAACTAAAACCAATAAAAGCAATAAAAAGCAAGTATTTTTCATTTAGAATGAATGATGTTTTTTTGTGCAAATATAAATAGAATATTTTAAGAAATACAAAAAATAGTTAAAAAAAATTTAAAAAATCGTAAAAAATTTATTCATTTATCCATTTATAGACAAAATTAGCATACAAACCTGCGGTTTCTGTTCTTAATCTCGATTCTCCTAAACTAACCATTTCAAATTTTTTATTTTTTGCTACTATAATTTCATCTTTCGAAAAATCACCTTCTGCACCTATTAGCATCAAAATATTTTTTTTAGGTTCGATAATAGATTTCAAAGATTGCGTTTCTTTGTCTATATGAGCCAAAAAATATTGTGTATTTTTGGCATTTACATTATTATTCTCAAAACTATTTTTTTCAATAAATTTTTTAAATAAAATCATATCTTCGATAATAGGAATATATTTTTGTTTAGATTGTTTGGTGGCTGCAATCACAATTTTTTGTAATCTTTCGAGATTGATTTGTTTTCTTTCAGAATGTTCGGTGATTAAAAAACTAATTTTATCAATGCCTAATTCTACACATTTTTCGAGCATAAATTCTATTCTATCGATGCTTTTGGTGGGAGAAATAGCCAAATGAAAACTATGTTCTTTTTTTGGAAAAAATTCAACATTTTGTATAAAAAATGCACAATTTCTTTTCATTATTTTTGTGATTTTTGCGGTATATACATTTCCTTTTCCGTCCATAATCTCACACACATCACCCACATTCATTCGCAACACACGCATAATGTGATGACTTTCTTCTTCATTCAATAACACATTTTCAGCACAAAAATCAGGAGAATAAAACATATTTTTTTTTAATTTTGATAAATGATAAGATAAAAAAACAAATAAGAACTAAGTAGAAAATTTATACCCAATAAAAATCTCGTTTACGCACATCTAAAACGTAGGCGTTAACGCCTACGTTTTAGATGTGTATATTTTTCAAAGCAGAAAAACGAATTTCTTAATACTTGGATAACTTATTTTTTATCCACTCTAAATATTAAACCAATAAGTCATTTTCAAAACCAATGCTCTATTTTTGACTTTAAAAGTTTCTGAAAAATAATTATCAGTATAAACAATAAATAAATCTGACACAGGTTTGAAACGCCATTGCAAACGAGCATTAAAATTAATATTATCAATTTGATTATTATATTGTGCCAACATACTGACAAATAAACTTCGAGTAAAAGTAAAATCTATTCGAGGACTTATCAACAATAAATCAGCACTATTATAACCATCAGGCAGCTGAATTTGATTATAATTAAAATTCAATCCAAAAACCATTATAGGTTGAACGCGATAATTTACGCCTACATTATAACCAAATCTTTTTCCATTGAAATATTCTGCGGCATCAATACCAATCGAATAACTCAATAATTTTCGAATATTAGAATTAAAAGCCACAGAATAACTCGTATTATTATAATCTGTGCCTGCTAAAAGTCTTTTTCCACCTGTATTGGTAGGGTCAAAACTTGAGAATAAATGAGTGAATTGATTGCCAACCCAAACGCCAAAAAAAGCAGAATTTTTAAAATTTGTTCTATAACTTCCTTCAAAATATCGGTCTGTTAATTTTCCTTCAGTATTCCAAAATGTATTATTATAAATGGTAAAAGAATGAAAATTTACGGTGCTATTTTTATTTTTTGGATATAATTTATATCGAATCGAAGGCTCAAATCTCCAATGATTTTTACGTGGCACAAAGCCAATATCGTTGATATTATAGTTTTCACCTACGTATTCGTGATTCCAATTTATTTCCCAATTAATGCTATTATATTGAACCCAAGAAGCGTGTGCGTATTGATTGGGTAAATTTTGTGGTTTTAATAATTGATGATAAAATATTTTTCCTTGCCATTTATTATTCGCAGACGCTAAATTATAATCTATGCCAACAATTCGAGTAAAATCAGGAATAGTCATCGAAAAATTATGATTAGAATCAGAAGTAGTTTGACGATTGACAAAAATTCCACCTAAAACAGACCTCGAAAAAACTTGTCTTTGAAATGTACCTACGGTAAAATTTTGTCCTTGAATACCTGCTTCGGGTTTGGTATCGGTTTGCATATTCAGCAATCCAACTCTCCAATCTTTATTTACTTTTCCGCTCAGTCTTGCTCCATAAATAATCGGATTTTGAACGATTTGGCGTGTAGATGTGTCTAATCCGATACCAATTCTTCGAGAGAAAAAAGGTCTGATTCGACTAAAACCAAAATTAGCAAACATATCTTGATTTTCCAAAAAAAACTGCCTTCTTTCTGGAAAAAATATTTCAAATCTATCCAAATTTGTAACTTGTCTATCTACTTCGACTTGTGAAAAATCGGGATTAAAAGTTAAATCTAAGTTCAAAGAAGAAGTTACGGCTACTTTTATATCTGCTCCAAATGCAAAATTTGATTTTTGGTCTGTTCCTGTGCTGTTATATTTTAACGTTTCTCCGCCTGCCAAATAAGGAATGACGACAATATTTGCTCCTGATTTTTTGAGTGGTAATTCAAAATTTGCTTCTCCCGTAAATGCCAAAGAAGTAACTCCAAAATTTCGTGGCACAGGCACCCACGTAGATTGTTCGTTTATTTTTCTATCAATTCGAGCAAAATTCATTTTCCATTGTTGCCCACCGCCTTTGAATCGCAATGTTTTGAACGGAATTGCCATTTCAATAATATACGCTTCTTTATTTTTTGTCGTTCTACTATACCATTTATTGTCCCAATCAGCAGCAATTCCAAAATTTCCGCCATTGATAATTAAACCTTCTCTTTGTACGCCTTCGGAAGAAACGCCAAAAGCAAAGCCGTTGGTTTGGTCTCCAAAAGTATCGATATAGACCATAAAACAATCATTGACACTTGGGTCAAAATCACGTCTTAATGTCTGTGCAACGTTTTTCATTTCGGGTTTTGTATCATAACAAACGGCAGCAATATACACAAAATTTTGGTCATAACTCATCATAACTTCTGTTTTTGCTTCTGCAAACGAAGTATCATAGGGAAAATTTTGATAAAATTTTGAGATTTTTTCGGTATTTTTCCAAATTTCATCATCTAACACTCCATCAACTTTAATCGCTTTGTCAGATTTTGACACTGAAAATTGATAGTTTTTTAGACTTTTTTGGGCAAATAACGAAAAATGAAAACAATAAATATATATAAAAAATAATAGATAAGTAAAAAGTGGTTTCATAACAGAAATTAGAAGGAATTGAAAATTGATATTTTCTTTTTTTGATAATAGTGTTTTTTAAATGAAAGAGATTTTAGCACACAGATAACATGGATTTAGCGGATTAATTCGGATTTTTTTCTTTTTTCTTGAATTTTTAATGATTTTTGTCAATTTTTGGCTACCATTTAAAAAACTCTAATGATTTAGGAGAAATAAATTCTATTATTTTAGAGGTAGAAAGTAATATTTTTATATAACATTTAAGCATACAAGTTTGTTACTATTTAACGTTTTTTTAACTACTTTTAATATTTTTGCATAATTTATTGCTGAAAAAATACTTTTCATCTCAAAAATGCGTTATGAAAAAAATAAAACATTTTTAATATTATTACGTTTACAAAATATATACTTTTTGATTATAAAATTACTTTTTTCTTTCTCTCTTTTTATATATTTTAAAATTTATTTTATAAAAATGTTCAAAATATTTTTCAAAATTAGTGTTATTATTTTCTTTAGTTTTGTGTTTAATATATCCTTTATATTTGCTCAAACACACGAAATTGGCTTACAAGGAGGGGCTATGAATTATAAAGGTGAATTAGCCGAAATTATCAATTATAAAGATACGCAACAAGGTTGGGGATTTTTTTATAGGGCAAATATTTCTAAGGCAATCAGTTTGAGAATGAATGGAATTTTTGGTTCGATAGCAGGAAATGATAATAACTCAACCGATAATTTTGCTCTGCAACGTAATCATAAATTTAAAACAAATTTGTGGGAATTGTCTGCCGTAGCAGAATATAATTTTTTAAATTTTAGGAATGAAGGTCGTAAAAAAATAGAAAGAAAACAAAATTTTACGCCTTATTTGACCGCAGGAATTGGTTATATGCAATTTGCACCAATGTTTAATACTGCTCCTTCTTATGCCACTTATTCTTTGGTAATTCCTTTGGGCGTAGGTATGAAATGGGCAATTACTAAGCAATTAAATCTCGGATTTGAGTTTGTGGCACGCAATACTTACACGACTTATTTAGATGATTTGGGCGTGATGACCAATAAAAATCAAACTCAAAATAACAATCCTAAATATTATACAGGCAATCCAAATTCGAATGATAAATACTTTTTTACGTCTTTTACTTTGAGTTATTTGCTCAAAGATAAAGGAAAAGATTGTCCTGTAATAGTAGAATAAACGCAAAAAATTATGATTTTAGAAGCAAAAAATTTAATCAAAAAATACGGCAAAAGAACGGTTGTCAATGATGTTTCTGTGTATGTCGAACAGGGCGAAATTGTAGGTTTGTTAGGTCCGAATGGAGCAGGAAAAACGACTACTTTTTATATTTGTACAGGTTTGGTAAAGCCCAATAGTGGGCGTGTTTTTTTGGATAAAGAAGACATTACAGCCTTGCCTATGTATAAGCGGGCGCGCAAAGGTTTGGGTTATTTGGCACAAGAAGCATCTATTTTTAGAAAACTAAGCGTAGAAGATAACATCAAAGCAGTTTTGCAAATGACTTCGAAAACACATACAGAACAAAACGCAAAAGTAGAAGAATTATTAAACGAATTCAAATTGCACCACGTTAGAAAATCGATGGGCGGCGTGCTTTCGGGTGGAGAACGTAGGCGTACAGAAATAGCACGTGCTTTGGCGGTCAATCCAAGTTTTGTGTTGTTAGATGAACCTTTTGCAGGCGTTGATCCGTTGGCAGTGGAAGATATTCAACGCATTATTTATTATTTAAAATACAAAAATTTAGGTATTTTGATTACAGACCACAATGCTGATGCGGTTTTATCTATCACAGACAGAGCGTATGTGATGAAAGAAGGAACTCGTTTTGCGGAAGGAACAGCGGAAGAATTGGTCGAAAATCCTGCGGTAAGGTCTGGTTATTTGACTAATAATTATACGCATAATCGTAAATTTAGAACAGAAGAATTGGAGATGCAAGGGAAGTAATTTTTTGTTGATATTTTCGATTGTTTTAAAAAAAAAGTAACTTTTTATTTTTTAAAGCAGGTTAAACGCAGCTAAAAACGTATTATTTGGTTTTTCAGAAATTATAAAAATAAACATATTTTTATTTTATTACTTAAAATATTTGGACTTTGAACAAAAATATGTTAAAAAATAAGGGTTCTTAGGAAATTTATACGGAAAAATTTTTTTGAAATAGTTTTTTGAATTGCCTCCAGATTTATCTGGAGGATAATATAAAATTTAATTGTTGGCTATTTTATACACAAAAGTAAGAACTATGAATGAAATAAACAAAAAAATAAGAAAAAAACCTATTTTTATTCTCAAAAATAGGTTTTTTTGTGTGATATAAAATCAGAAATTATCACAAAAAAATAATCAAAAAAACACATAAAAAAAATAAATTTCTATACATTTTTTGTCTGCTTTTTTAAAATTTAACTCCCATATTAAAAAACATAAAAGCCCAAGTATCTGCATATTCATCTATCGTTTTGGTGATAGATTTTCCTGCTCCGTGTCCTGCTTTTGTGTCAATTCTAATCACAACAGGATTTTTTCCTTGATGTGTATTTTGTAATTTTGCTGCAAATTTGAACGAGTGAGCAGGCACAACTCTATCGTCATGATCAGCCGTTTTGACCATTGTAGCTGGATATTGTGTGCCTTTTTTGAGATTATGCAAAGGCGAATAACCCAATAAATTTTTAAATTCTGCTTCATTTCTTTCGCTTGAACCATACTCAACTACCCAACCCCAACCAATCGTAAATTTATGAAATCTCAACATATCTAACACGCCCACCGCTGGAAAAGCAACTTTATATAAATTCGGTTTTTGCGTCATACACGCACCCACGAGCAAGCCTCCATTCGAGCCACCTGCGATAGCCAAATAATCTTTGGAAGTATATTTTTCTTTGATTAAATATTCTGCTGCATAGATAAAATCATCAAAAACATTTTGCTTTTTTAATAACATACCTGCCTCGTGCCAATCTTCGCCATATTCTCCGCCACCTCTCAAATTAACCATCGCATAAATGCCACCATTTTCTAACAAAGGCAAAAGCATAGGATTGAAAGAAGGTTGCAAACTGATATTAAAACCGCCATAACCATACAAATAAGTAGGATTTTTGCCATTCAATACCAAACCTTTTTTATGAACGACAAACATAGGAATTTTTGTACCATCTTTACTTTTGAAAAATATTTGGTTGGTTTGATATTCATCAGAATTAAATTTTGCTTCTGATTTTCTAAATAATTCCGATTTTCCTGTGGCAATATCGTATTTATAAATAGTAGAAGGATAAATAAAAGAAGTAAACGTATAAAATACAAAAGTATCTTCTTTTTCGCCATCAAAACCGCTTGCTGCACCCAAAGAAGGTAACTCAACTTCTCTTTCTAATTTTCCTTTCATATCATATTGATATATTTTGGTGGCTACATCTTTCAAATAACCTGCAAAATATTTTCCACCTGCTTTGCTGATGCTTTCTAATAATTCTTTTTTTTCAGGAATAATTTCTTTCCAATTTTGGCGATCAGTATTATTGATATTGACGCTGATAAAACGATAATTGGGGGCATTGTCATTGGTATAAACCAACAAATTATCTTCAAAACTATCAATCACAGAATAATTATTTTTAAAGCCTTTGAACAATAATTGAAAACCTTTTTCTTTGTTTTTAGTATCTAAAACCTTGATTTCGCTGCCTGCTGTGCCTTCTGAAATATTTAAAATCACAAATCTTGAATCTTCTGAAACACTCACAAAATGAAAACGCAAAGGATTTTGTTTGTCTTCATAAATCAATTTATCGTCTTGTTGAGAAGTGCCTAACTCGTGAAAATATACTTTATGAAATTCATTTTTAGATGAAAATTCTGCTCCTTTTGGTTTGTCATAACGACTATAATAAAATCCGTTGCCAAGCCAAGCTGCTCCCGAAAATTTTACCCATTCTAATTTATCGCTCAAATCTTTGGCGGTAGCCACTTCTTTTACCCTTATTTCTTGCCAATCTGAGCCAGATTTTGATACCGTATAAGCAATATATTTTTTGTCTTTGGATAAACCCGATAAATTTGCTGCGACAGTTCCATCAGTAGAAAGTGTATTAGGATTTAAAAAAATCTCAGGTTTTTGGTTTAAATCTTTTTGATAATAAGTAATGCTATGATTTTGTAACCCATCATTTTTACTAAACATATAATATTCGCCTACTTTGAAAGGAGCAGATATTTTTGGATAATTGACTAATTCGGTCAACCGATTTTTAATTTTATCTCGAAAAGGAATTTGTTTGAGATAGTCAAAAGTTACTTTATTTTGAGCAATTACCCAATTTTCTACTTCTTTGGTGGTGTCATTTTCGAGCCATCGATATTCGTCTTCGACAGATTTACCAAAATAAACATCGGTTTGTTTTACTTTTTTGGTGGTTGGGTATTTCATTTTTGATTGTGCGTTCAAGATTTGAAAAGAAAAGAAAGACAATAATAATATTGCCCAAAGGTTATATTTTATCATAATGATTTTTTATTAAAAATAATTGATTTGAAAAACTTTGTAAAGTTCCTAAAAAAAATTTAAAAATCACAAATAAATAACGATTTTTTAGCATTTTTAACGAATAAAACTTTGAACATTTTTTTGTTTTTTTATGTTAGATAAATTAAGTCGATTATATTTCAAAAAAAATATTTTTAGCAAAACTACAATATTTTTTCATTGAAAATATCTTTTTTTAAAATAATTATTTTAATTTTGCAGTCGTATCAATCAATAAAATTCAAAAAAATGGAACAAGAAATATTAAAAAAAGGAAGAACAAAACCTGATTGGTTAAAAATAAAACTTCCTGATAATCAAGAATATACACAAGTTAAAAAAATTGTAGAAACACACAATTTACATACCATTTGCCAAAGTGGAAGATGTCCTAATATGGGCGAATGTTGGGGACGTGGCACAGCAACTTTTATGATTTTAGGTGATATTTGTACGCGTGCTTGTCGTTTTTGTGCCGTAAAAACGGGCAGACCAGAAGCAGTAGATACCAAAGAACCGATGAATGTAGCAAAATCTATCCAATTGATGAACCTAAAACATTGTGTGATTACTTCAGTGGATAGAGATGATTTGAAAGATGGCGGCTCGAATATTTGGCAACAAACTATTTTAGCAGTCAAAGAATTAAATCCAAATACAACGATTGAAGTGTTGATTCCTGATTTTAAAGGAAATATAGAAAATATTCAAAGAGTTATCACCGCAAAACCAAATGTTATTTCGCATAATATGGAAACTGTACGAAGATTAACAAAACAAGTGCGAAGAAATTCTGATTATGATAGAAGTTTGTCTGTTTTAAAATATGTAGCAGAAGCAGGACTTAGACCAAAATCGGGCATTATGTTGGGCATTGGTGAAACTGAAAAAGAGATTTTAGAAACGATGGACGATTTAAGAAATGTAGGTTGTGAGGTGCTAACGATTGGACAATATTTACAACCTACGAAAGAAATGATGGAAGTAAGCGAATTTATTCATCCTGATATTTTTAAAAAATACGAAGAAATTGGTTTAGAAATAGGTTTTAAATACGTGGAAAGTGGTGCTTTGGTGCGCAGTTCTTATCACGCAGAAAAACATGTGATTTAATTGATGAAAAAATTACTTATTTTATTCAGATTAAACGCACCTAAAAAGGCATTATTTTGTCTTTTTAGGTATTCGAAAAATAGCCATACTCTACAAACTTATTATATTTAAAAAAAAGATATTTTCATTTTTTCGCACAAATTCCCTAAGAACCAAAATATTTGAGATTTCGAGTAGTAAATATAAGATTTTTTTGATAAAAATAAAAATCAAAAAAAATATTTATTCTATTTATTTATAAAAATAAAAAAAAAGATTTATCTTTGCATTATATTTCACTTCGCAGGTAAAATATAGAAAATATTACTCAAAAATATCGCAAAATAATATGAAATTTCGCCCTAAAAAAATATTTAAAATAATTGGTTATACCTTTTTAGGTTTCTTTTTGTTCTTAATTGCACTGACTTGGATAATTCCTTTTTTCTTCTCTGATACAATTAAATCAATGATTGACAAGGAGTTACAAAAACAAGTCAATGCTGATGTCAATTTCAAAGCCAATGATTTTAGTTTGTCTTTTTTGCGTAGTTTTCCTAATTTGAGTGTAGGACAAGAAAATTTGAGCGTAGTTGGAAAAGGAGAATTTAAAGGAGATACTTTGGTAGCTTTTCAAAGTTTTAGAGCAAGTATTAATGTTTGGAGTTTTTTGTGGGGAAGCGAGCCGCAAGTTACGGGCATTTATCTCAAAAAACCTCGAATTTTTGTGAAAGTAAAAGCAAACGGAAAAGCAAATTATGATATTATGATTCCGCAAATTGATACGATAAAAAAAGAAGAAAAACCTTCTGAATTTAGCATCGGTATTCGTTGGTGGGAAATTCAAGATGGGCATTTTGTGTATGATGATAAAGTTCAAAAAATATATACAAAAATAGATAAATTAGACCACAAGGGAAGTGGGAATTTCAATCAAAAAATATTTGATTTAACCACTTTTACATCTTTGGATAGATTAAAAGTAGTTACTGATGGCAATGCAATGGTCGAAGATAGATTGTTCGAATTAGATTTAACATTAAATATTAATAACGAAGAAAAAAAATATACTTTCAAAAAAAATAGTATCAAAATAAATGATTTTGTGTTTGGTTTTGATGGCTATGTGCAGTTGCTCAAAGACAGCACAACCAAATTAGATTTAACTTATAAGGCACAAGAAAATAAATTTAAAAATATACTTTCGTTAGTGCCTGCGGTTTTTACCAAAGATTTTAAAGACCTAAAAACCGATGGTTCATTGGCTTTTGATGGTATGGTGAAAGGAATAATTGGCAAAGAAAAACTGCCTGCTTTTAATCTCAATTTAAAAGTTACCGATGGGATGTTTCAATATCCAAGTTTGCCGACTGCTATCAATAATATTCAAGTGAATTTGATGGTCAATAATAAAGATGGAATTATTGATAATACCTATATAAACTTAGAAAAATTTCATATTGATTTAGGAAAAAATCCGATTGATGCCAAAGCAAAAATTGAAGGATTAACCAAAATAAATACAGATGCGAAAGCAACAGCAAAAATAAATTTGGCAGATTTGAATAAAATGTTTCCTATGCAAGGATTAGTTTTGAAAGGAAATTATAGCCTCGATGCCTACGCAAAAGGCATATATAATACGCTCACAGGCTCACTTCCTTCGTTTTCTGCGACGATGAATTTATTGAATGGGTATGCAAAAAGTTCGCAATTTCCTGAAGCTTTAGATAATTTTAATTTTGTTTCTCATATCAAATGTCCCACAGGAAAATTTGAAGATTTTGAATTGAAAGTTGATGATGCTAATTTTTCATTGGATAAAGAAAATTTTGAAGTCAGTGCATTGGTGCAAAATTTAAAAGATATTTCTTACGATTTGAAAGCAAAAGGAACGATAGATTTAGGAAAAATTACTAAAATATTTCCTTTGGATAAAACCCAATTAGCAGGAAGAATTTCGGCTGATATAGAAAATAGTGCAAAAGTATCGGATATTTTGGCGGGGCAATATATCAAAGTAAAAACGTCAGGTTTTGTGAAAGTAGATAAATTAAATTATGTGCATAAAGAATATTTGCCATTGGGTTTTAAAATCACAAAATCAGAAGCGAAATTTACGCCACAAAGTTTGAAATTAGAAAAATTTGATGGATTTTTAGGAAAAAGTGATATTCACGCCCAAGGCGATTTAACGAATTATTTGGCTTATACATTCAAAAATGAAACATTAAAAGGAAATCTTAATTTTCAATCTGATGTGTTTGATGTGAACGAATGGATTCCTGCGGGAGCAACACCTGTAGCAACTACTACGCCTACAAATACACCCAAACCTCAGCCTAATATTTCCAAAGATAAGAAAAATACTCCTCCGCCACCTGTAGCATCTGCAGTGGTAGAAATTCCTAAAAATATTGATTTTGTTTTAAATTCAAAAATTGGTAAAATTGAATATAAAAATACACCTGTAAAAAATTTGATAGGCAAAATTTTGGTAAAAGGTGGAGTTGTTTCGATGCAAAATGTTACTTTTGATTTCTTAGGGGCAGGTTTTGTAACCAATGGAAGTTATAGCAGTGCCGATAAATATAATCCGACGTATAGTTTTGATTTGGGAATTTCAGATTTATTTTTGTCAAATTTATATAAAGCATATAGTACAGAAACAAAATTGGCAAATAATTATGGTGGAAAAATCAATACATTATTTAAAATTGCGGGTAATTTAGACCAACAAATGATGCCTAAATTTGATAAATCTATGAATGGTAATTTTTCGATGGCAGTCGCACAAGCATTGATTAAAGACCCAAAAATATTAGACCAAGTCAAAAACTTTATTAAAATTCCTGAAATGGCTTTCAAAGATTTTAATGTAAAAGCACAAATCAAAGATGGAAAAGTGAATTATACTCCTTTTGATATTGAAATGGGGAAATATAAAATGAGTGTCAGCGGAAATAATGGCGTAGATGGAAGTTTAGATTTTAGATTAGGTACTGTTCTTCCTACCAATCAATTAAGTATGATTGGAACGGCAGCTTTGGCAAATGTTTTGGGTAAAAAAATTGATGCCAATGATATAAAAGCCAATTTTGCTATCACAGGAAATTATAATGATCCAAAAGTAAATTTGGTGGGAAGTGATGGAAAAATCATCAAACCAAAAGAAGCAGTCAAAGAAAAAGTAAAAGAAATTGTAGACGAAAAGAAAAAAGAAGTTGTAGAAGATGTTAAAAAACAAGCGTCTGAAAAAGCCGAAGCCATTTTAGCAAAAGCAAAAGAACAAGCTGATGAAATAAAAGCAAAAGCAAAAGAAATTGCAGATAAAATCAAAAACGAGGCGGACATTAACTATCAAAAAACTTTAGATGAAGCCTATAAAAATGCTTACGATAATGCTCCTTTTGCGAAAGGAAAAGCAGGAGATTTAGCCAAAAAAGCGGCTGATAGAATTGCTTCATCTGCACGCAATGAGGCATACAAACGTGCTACACAAGTAGAAAGTGAGGCAGAAACCAAAGCCAATCAAGTAACGAGTGAAGGGCAAAAACAAGCAGATAAACTAAAATAAAAAATCAAAAACTCTAAAATATAATATTACGAAAATTTTAATTTTTTTATGCTTATGAAAAATCTAATGTATGTAGGGCTTATTTTTTTGTTTATATCTTGCACAACAAGTATAAAAAAAGACCCAGCACCAATTCCTCAGAATCTTAATTCTGACCATTATCAATTAGGGAATCCGAGTAATGCGAGGATTGACCCACTTTTTCCTAATAATTATTTAATTATCAGAAATGAATATGTAACTTCTTACAACAATTCGAAAGGACACGCCAATTGGACGGCTTGGAATTTGACAAGTGCTTGGTTAGGAAGTGTGTCAAGAGCAGATGATTTTAGAGCAGACTCTGATTTGCCCGATCAATTTTTAAGAGTAGGAGACCGAGATTATAATGGTTCTGTAAGTGGTTTTGATAGAGGACATCTTTGTCCATCAGGCGATAGAACCAATACAGATGCAGCCAATTCAATGACTTTTTTGATGACGAATATGATTCCACAATCACCTAATAATAATCAAGGAACCTGGAATGCTTTAGAAGATTATACAAGAACACTTCTTGGTGGTGGCACAATGGAATGTCATATTTTTGCGGGTGCTTATGGAACAGGTGGTTTAGGAAGAACAGTTAGCACAAACGGTCCTATCAATTCATCAGTTACTAATACGTTATTTGGTGGAAGAATAAATGTTCCTGCACGTACTTGGAAAATCATTGTTTTAATTCCTATCGGTATCAATGACGAAAATAGAGTAAGGAGTGATACTCGTGTGATTGCGGTAGATATGCCTAATCGTGCTGATATTAATTCAAATTGGAAGGATTATCGTGTAAGTGTGAGGTCTTTAGAAATAGCTACAGGTTTTAATTTCTTGAGCAAAGTACCACAAGGTATTCAAGATATTATTGAAACAAAAATAGATAATTTATAAAAAAATAACTTGATTATAAAAATTAAAAGTTCTTTTAAAATTGTTTTAAGGAAGTACCTAAAAAATAAATTACTTGTTTAATTAAGGGGTTTTTATTTGAAAGTACGAGCATCTAAAACGTAGGCGTTAACGCCTACGTTTTAGATTTA
The DNA here is from genome assembly GCA_013298075.1 of Cytophagales bacterium. Taxonomy (GTDB): domain Bacteria; phylum Bacteroidota; class Bacteroidia; order Cytophagales; family Microscillaceae; genus RDXZ01. The sequence goes on from JAAFJG010000042.1 coordinate 26,063, forward strand.
TAATAAATAAAAATTTTTCAGGTATATTTTCTACTTGTTTCCTTTACATAATCAGCATATAAAAAATATCCACACAAAAAAATGAAAAAAATATTAGTCATAGATAATTATGATTCTTTTGTATATAATTTGGTGCATTATCTCAAAGAATTAGGGCAAGAAGTAGAGGTAATTAGAAATAATAAAATTGATTTAGAAAGCGTCAATCAATATGATAAAATTTTGCTTTCACCCGGTCCTGGTTTGCCTTCTGAGGCAGGAATTATGCCTGCGTTAATCCAAAAATATGCTCCTACAAAAAGTATTTTGGGCGTATGTTTGGGTCATCAAGCGATTGGAGAAGCTTTTGGAGCAAAATTATTGAATTTGCCCGAAGTTTTGCACGGCATTTCTTCGACTATCAATATTATCAAACCAAAAAGTAAATTATTTGATAATTTGCCAATTCAATTCAAAATTGGACATTATCATTCTTGGGTTGTTGAAAAAAAGAGTATTAAAAATCCTTTAAAAATTACGGCAATAGATAAAGATGGTTTTGTAATGGCAATTTCACACGAAACATACGATGTGCATGGCGTTCAATTTCACCCTGAATCTGTTTTGACTGAATTTGGTCATCAAATTTTAAAAAATTGGATTGAATAAAAATTATTAGTGTCAGAAAATAATTGTCAAGCTAATCTAATAACGCAAAATATCAATTCGAGAAATAAGAATATTTTGGCTAAAGCCAACTGTTAAATTTTATATTATCCTCCAGATAAATCTGGAGGCAATTCAAGAAAAGCGTTTTAAGAAAAATAATTTCATTTTTTGTATAAATTTTCCAAAAATAAAAATAAATTCATACACCTAAAAAAACTCAAATTATATTGTTATCATTTGAGTTTTTTATTGATTTTATATCAAAATTATTTAGTCGTTTGTTTCTACTAAAGTAATTAAATCTTCGATTTTATTTATCAAAACAACATTTTCAGGTGTTTTCCAATCTTGCCCAACTACTTTATATCCGCTCATCAAAATAGTAGAATTAGGAAAATTACTCGATATTTTATTAATATATTCTTGCATACCCTCTCCAATAGGTGCAGCCGTAATAATGGTCATAATATATTCAGGTGGGTTCAGTTTGCATACTCCTATCAAATCCTGAAGAGGTAGATTTTGTCCTAAATAAGTTACTTTATGATTACGACTTTTGATAATATAATTAGCAAAAAGCAAAGAGAGTTCGTGCATTTCTCCTTCAGGCAGATATAATAAATATTTAGAAGCAGTTTTTTCTGGGTTAATTACTTGCCCATCAATAGCCACAATTAGTTTTTGTCTGATAAGATTAGTAATAAAATGTTCTTGTGCAGGATTAATAGAACCTGTTTGCCATAAGAATCCAATTCTAATTAAAAATGGATAAATCACGTTCAACATTGTTTTCTCAAAACCCATTTGAACAGCACTTGTCAAAATGATTTTTTCGAACCTTGCTTCGTCCATATCAATCATAGCCAACGTCAGTGCTTGTACTTGTTCGTCTGCTTTTGTACTTTTATCTGTGATTTTAAGTACATATTCTCTAATTTCTTCCATGCTCATTTCGGCAATATGCGAAATTTTGTGGTCGTTATCTTTCAAAAGAGAAATATTTAAAATTAATTTTAGGTCATTATCATCATAATACCTGATGTTCGTTTCTGTTCTTTTGGGCGAAACAATACTATAACGTTGCTCCCAAATTCTCAAGGTATGTGCTTTGATACCTGACAAATGTTCTAAGTCTTTGATGGAATATAAACTCATGTCGGTTGTATGTTTTTATTATCGTTTTTCAATGCAAAATGGCATTAATCCTGTATTTTTAAAATTATCAAAATTTCATCTTAAAATGAAATTCTATCTAAATTGTATTCTCAAAATAAACAATTTAGTTTATAGAAGTATAGATATATAACTTTAATATGATTAAAATTGTTTAAAAAAAACTGAAAAAAAATATGATTTTTTTAATTTGAGTATAAAATAATAAAATAATTAACAAAAAAGAAACCAAATTGTATGAAAAGAAGTAAAACAGCCAAAGGATTTTTTCTTTCTGGTTTTAGTCTAAAAAAAACAAAGGAAAGTAACAAACTACTAAACCACCAGCCAATAAAATTTTGTAATGGAATAATATTATTTTCCCATTGCCATAAATGAAAATGAACCGCAAATGGCTCAATAAAATAATCTAAAAAGGTCATTAAACTTGCTACAAAGCAAGATTTTAAGAAAATAAAATGCTTATTTTTGATGAAAAAATCAGCTAAATGACTACTACAATATATCAACATTACCCAATTCAGACCAATCAACAAAGGTACCTCTGCTATTTTAACACCCAAAGCCCATTCGTATTGATATTTTCCAAAAATAACTCCTGTATGTACGCCCAAAACTTCTATCAAAAAGCCACCTAAAGCAATGACAAAAAAACTAATAATAATTTTTTTATCGAATTGATAATGAAATAAAAATAACAAAATATTTGTCAAAATCAAATTAAAACCAATTAAATATTGAAAATATGGAAAACTGACTTGCCAATGCAGACCGATAATTCCCGCTATGTGCATAATTATCAATAAAAAAACGATTGAATGATAGGATTTAAACATTTTATGTGGCATATTATATCTAACTAAAATTAAAATTATTTTGTTTTAATTTTTTGGGTTCATTCGAAATTATTGCGGATATAATTTTCTTCTGTATGAATAGAAATGGCATTTATGGCATTTATTTAAAAAATATCAATTTGAAAAGTACGGAGATTTCGGCTAGAGCCAAAGATTGAATTTTTTTATTATCCTCCAGCTAAATCTGGAGGTAATTCAAAAAACGTAATTCCAATTTTTTTTTATTTTCCGCACAAACTTCCTAAGAACCATTTTGGTTCATTCGAAATTATTGCGGATATAATTTTCTTCTGTATGAATAGAAATGGCATTTATTTAAAAAATATCAATTTGAAAAGTGCGGAAATTTTGGCTAAAGCCAAGGATTGGATTTTTTGATTATCCTCCAGATAAATCTGGAGAATAATCAAAAAACGTATTTCATTTTTTTTTCCGCACAAACTTCCTAAGAACCAAAATTTTTTTTGAGTACATTTTTATATTTTACCTCACAATCGTAATCGTTCCTCTAAATATTTTAGGAACACGAGCAGGAAGTTCTTTGTATTTTATATCGGTGATATAAGTGCCATCGGGGCATTTCATACCATTTCTTGTGCCGTCCCATTGTTCTCTATAATCATAAGAAACATACACAATTTCACCCCAACGACTATATACAACCATTTCAAAAGCAATAATATCTTGCCCAAAAATTTCATACGTATCATTCAAATCATCTCCATTAGGCGAAAAAGCGGTAGGAAAAAATACTTTTGGCGTACAATCTTCTCTCACTATAAATTCACCTGTCGTTTTACAACCCAATGAATCCGTGATAAGCACGCTATATGTACCCGCATTATACACATTGATAGTGCGTGTAGTAAGTCTATTATTCCAAAGATAAAATTTCGCATCTCCCGCATCTAAAGTAAGAAAATTACCACTAAACGAACATATTTTTGGATCAACAATGGTTGGTGGAGGTAGGGGCGCTCTCACGGTTACTTCTTTGGTAAAAGTTACACAACCTTTTGGCTCTGTATAAGTTACGATATGATTGCCTAAACCTAAAGCATTTGGATTAAAAACGCCATTTGAGACTGCTCCATTCAACGTAAAAACACCACCAAGAGGAGTTCCAAGCATTTGAAATGCACCCAACTGCACACAATAATTAGTGGCTAAATTGGTAATAGTAGTAGGTGGCAAAGGTAATACTTCAAAAGTACGACTGACTACATTAAAACAATTATTTATATCTCTAAAATTATAAAACAAAGTGTGCATTCCTACGCCTACATCTGGGTCTGATGGTTTTAATTCTGTTTTAATCACACCATCGATAGAAAAAATCCCTCCCGCAGGCGTACCTGCTCCTGCTAAATTTACCGCAGGTTCATCTAAACAATACGTATTTTTAATGCCTGTAACATTCACTAAGGCAACCGCAGGCAAATTTGATACTTCAAAAGTTTTAGTAGCCGTTTGCACGCATTGCGTATCGTTAGCCGTAAATGTATAAAGTACGGTATGAATTCCCGCTCCTAAAGTCGCAGGATTGACTTGCGTTACAGGTATTAGATTGCCATTGATATTAAATATTCCAACTCCGCCTTCATTTTCAGGGGCAGGATTAGCCGTTAAATTAAAAGCATTAGAATCAATACAATAGACAAATTGTAAACCTGTAATTTCTACCATCGGTGTAGGTTTAATCTCTACTGATTTACTTACTTTTTTGACACAACCATTTCCATCTATATAAGTATAATCAATCGTATAATTACCGACTCCCAAAACATTCGCATTAAATTGTGTGTCATTGTTTCCATTGATAGCAAACGTACCTCCCACAGGCAAACCTGTTAAATTAAAAGCAGGTTGATTGGTACAATAAATAGGTCTTAAATTTGTAATTTCAGGTTGTGGCAATGGGTTGATAGTAATATTTTTAGTAATACTATTCGTACAATTATTTATATCAGTATAAACATATTTTAGAGTAAAATTTCCAAGCCCCAAAGAATCTATTTTTATTCGAGTAATAGGCGAAGTGCTTCCTATCCATGTAAAAGTTCCTCCCGCAGGTGTAGCAGACAAAGGAATAATTCCTGCATCAATACAATAAGCAGATAATAAATTATTAAATTGTAAAATGGGTAATGGATTGATAGTAATATCTTTATTTTTAGTGGTATTACAACCTGTGGCTGTAATTGTTTGTTTGACAGATACATTTCCTACCAAAGCCGAACTCCAAAGCACTGTAATACTAGGTGTATTTTGTCCTGAAATAATATCCCCGCCAACTACCGTCCAAAAATAAGATACTCCAACGGGGTCAAATGCGATTATAGCATAGCGTTGAGTACTTGCTGCACAAACGACGAAATTACCTCCAAAACCCATATTCGGTATTCGATTAACGACAAAATTGACTGTATCTTTATTGATACATAAATTAGTAGGATTTTGATAGGTATAAATTACTCGATGATTACCTGTATCTAAAGTCAATGGATTTAAAGTAGAAGTGGTTATTCCATTAAGGCTAAAAGTTCCTCCAACAGGCGTGGCTTGCATCTGAAAACTTGGTTCATCCATACAATAAGCAGCATTTACATTCGTAATATCGACAGGAGTTTCAGGATAATTATTGACATTAATTGTGGCTGTATTCGATTGACAATTTGCTTTATTTTTTACAAAAACGGTATAAGTTCCTACTCCTACATTAATGGTTTGCGTAGTCGCACCATTTGACCAAGTATAAGAAATAGGAGCAGCAGGATAAATTCCTGCATCTAATTGGGTAGTTGTTCGCAAGCAAATTGTTTTATCAGGTCCTAAATTTACAACAGGATAAGCCAAAACTTCTAATGGTTTCGTAACGACATCAGTACCACAACCACCTTGCGTAGTAACAGTCATTTTAATATTATAAATTCCGGGAGTATTGAATGTATAAGACGCAGTTTGTCCTGTGGCAGTTGCTCCAGCCTCGCCAAAATCCCACGCATAACTTAAAATATCTGTACCAAAACCAGATACATTTATGGATTGCCCTACACAAATAGCAGACCCCGGATTCATAGTAAAATTACGAGCTAAATTATTAAAAGTAGCTCCCACGCTATACGCATAGCCTTCTGCCCGCCCATATCCATAATGATAAGCAATAAAAGAACTATCAGATTCGAGATTATGCGTTCCTGCATTGATTTGGACTTGTGCATAAGAGTAAGTACCACAAGGAAAAGGTAAAAAATTCGATGAACCCACCGTAGTTCCATTCAATTTTACTAAATTAGTATTGGCGGTTTTTGTAACAATATTCACAAAATATAACGCAGGATTGGGTGGAAGCATATTATCCGAAGCAATCGTATTGTAAGTAATTTTGTTGATGGTTTGGCTGGCTGGGTTCAACATAATCATCGCAGGATCACCCACATTGACAGAGCCGCCAGTGCCAGTTGGTTGAGTAGGTACGCCATTACAATCTTGTCCTTTGATATATTGTGCCACTGCAATAGGCTTAGTTCCTTCTACACAATGAGGAGAATTATTGCCTACTTCTTTTTCTAAAAACTCACCTTTGTTTAATGTACCTGCCGTTACTCCGTTGATAGTAATGGCTGTATTGTCTTGCGAAGCAATCACTCTATAAATATATCCTGAATTTGAATTTTTAAATGGCGAAACTAAATAATAAGTTCCCCAAGTTTGAATAGGAAATTGTTGTTCATAAATATGCTCCCAAGCCATACAATTACTATTGGTGAGCGTTGCGTTTGCTCCCGAAAATACCGCAAAAGGTTTACAACCACTCGCCCCTACTAATCTTGTGCCTGTCAAATCATAAGGTCTATAATCTGCTACATTGGCTGATGGTGGCGTATTTCCTCGTACTTGATAGGTTTGTCCTTTGTTTAATGTAATAGGAAAAGGAACGCCTGCAGGTCTTCCAGTTGACGTAGGGGCTGAAGGCGTAATTAAAATTTGTGTGTTATCTTGATAAGCCACCACCAAAAATTCGGAACGAGATTGCAAACCAGAACCAGGTAGACCTCCACCTGCATTTATAACACCCTGATAACAAGCAATATAATATTCGGTTGTTCCACCCAAAGCATTCGTAGGTAACACCACAGACGCTTCTGTGCGTGCTGTTGATTCTTGAGCAGCAAAAACACTGATTAAATCATTAGAAGTGATATTTACGCCTGTTCCTGAAACAACTTCGTTGGAAATAGTTCGGGCAGTTGATGGTAAAGTAACGGTCGTAATTTGATTGGCGGACACGGTATAATTTTGACTCCAACCAGTTACAGGCATACTCACATTTACCACCGTATTGACTTGTGAACTGATATATAATTTTTGTAATGGCGTGCTATTGGGTATAATTTCCATATATCCCACCCAAAAATCTTTTCCTAATGTGCTTACTTGTGCAAAAATAAGAGAGGGAAAAAAAAGTACTACTATTAAAAACGTTTTGAGCATTATATTTCTCATAATTATTTATGATGTTGTGTGATAAATTAACAAGGTATTTTATTTATATGTTGAAAAAAATAGTTCTTTTTTAAGAAATAATTAGGTTTAAAAACCTTATACAAAGTATTAATTATTGACTATTTAATGGCAAAAATTAATCCTAATAAATTATATTCCGCAAATTTCGTAAAAGTTACTTAATTCTTACTATATTTTGTATTTTTTAACATTATAACGAAAAATAAAGCCTAAATAATGCAAATCACTAACTATTTATTTGCTTTATCAACTTAAAATAGAAATATTCGAATGATTTACGAAATATATATTTTCTCAGCATAAAAAATAAATAATTTTGAATTGATTTGATTTTTAATGATTTATCCTATACCTTTGTGTATGTTTTTCAAAGTATTTATTTCTCTCTTTATTTTTCTTTTTTGGGAATATATTTTGAATACATTTTTCAATCAATTTTTTATTATTTCCTTAAAAAAAACAATTACCTGAAATAAAATATGATTACCGAAGAAATACGCAATAAAGCACAAAGTTGGCTTTTAGGAAATTATGATGCAGCCACTAAAAACCAGATTCAACAATGGTATGAAAAAGAAAATTATACAGATTTAGTAGATGCTTTTTATCAAGATTTAGAATTTGGAACAGGTGGATTGAGAGGAATTATGGGCGTTGGTTCGAATCGAATCAATCAATATACAATTGGAGCAGCCACACAAGGATTGGCAAATTATCTCAAAAAATCATTTCTAAAACAAAAAATTAGAGTCGCTATCGCACACGATAGCAGAAATAAAAGTCGAGAATTGGCTGAAATTACGGCTCAAATTTTTGCTAAAAATGGCATTTTAGTTTACTTAGTTCCTGCTTTGCGTCCTACTCCATTTTTATCTTTTGCTATTCGTCATTTGAATTGTAAAAGTGGCGTAATTATTACCGCCTCGCATAATCCAAAAGAATATAATGGTTATAAAGCCTATTGGACTGATGGCAGTCAGTTGGTTGCTCCACACGATAAAAATGTATTAGATGAAATCAGAAAAGTTAAAAATGATGACATTGATTTTTCTCCCCAACCCAATCACCCCAATATTTCAATCATTGGAGAAGACGTAGAAAATGCGTATTATGAGGCTTTAAAAGGACTTTGTTTATCTCCCGAAAGCATCAAAAGACAAGAAAATCTAAAAATTGTTTATACGCCTATACACGGAGCAGGCGTTACGATGGTGCCAAAAGCCTTAGAAAATATAGGATTTAAAAATGTAAATGTGGTATATTTACAATCGACTCCAGATGGCAATTTTCCAACCGTAATTTATCCCAATCCAGAAGAAGCAGAGGCAATGGAATTGGGTTTGGAAGAATGTTTGAGAATAGATGCAGATTTATTATTGGGTACAGATCCTGATGCGGATAGAGTAGGAATTGCTGTCAAAAATCATCATCAAAAATGGCAATTATTAAACGGCAATCAAACTGCCTCTTTATTGGTTTATTATTTGTTGAAAAATTGGGAAAAACAAGGAAAATTACAAGGAAAAGAATATATTGCTAAAACGATTGTTACTTCTTATTTATTGAATGAAATTGCAGAACATTACAAAGTCGAATGTTTTGATACTTTGACAGGTTTTAAATATATTGCTGAATATTTGCGTAATTTGGAAGGACAAAAAACGTATATCGGTGGCGGAGAGGAGAGTTACGGATTTTTGGCGGGTGATTTTGTGAGAGATAAAGATGCCATTTCGGCGTGTGCATTGATTGCAGAAATGACCGCAGTTGCCAAAGATGAAAAGAAAACTTTGTTTGATGTATTGATTGAAATGTATCTTAAATTTGGTTTATATTGGGAAAAATTGCTTTCTTTTACCAAAAAAGGCAAAAATGGACAAGAAGAAATCAAAAATTTGATGGAAAGATTTAGAAATACACCACCACAAACTTTAGGCGGCGAAAAGGTTGTAAAAGTAAAAGATTATCAATTATCTATCGAAAAAAATTTAGTCGAAAAAACTACTTCAAAACTCGATTTTGAAAAATCAAATGTATTACAATTTATTACAGAATCAGGAAGCGTAATTTCTGCTCGACCTTCGGGGACAGAGCCAAAAATCAAATTTTATTTTAGCGTCAAAACTCATTTGCCCGACAAAAAAAGTTTTGATAATAAAGTATCAGAATTAGAAAGTAAAATTGCGGCTATGTCTGATGATTTAGGATTAGGATAAAATAGTTTTTTGATAATTATTGAATGATATATTTGCTTCCAGATACATCTGGAGGCAATTTAAAAAAATCTTATTCCTTATTTTTCCTAAAATTTTAATGTTCATTTTGTATTTTAAAGAAAAGATATTTATCAAAAAAACAAAAAACAAACAAACTTTTTTTAGATAAAAAATGTTATAATATTGTAAAGATTGCTATTTTAAAAATAGTAAAGTAAGAGAAATTAAACAATATTGGTTTAGGTAACACAAAAAAAATAAACAATTAAACCCCAAAAATTATGTTAGGAAACTTAGATAATGAAGTTATTTTTAAAAAAGCATTTACGGATAAATTTGTATTAAAATGTTTTGTAAAAGACCTTTTTAATATCGATTTTGAACCTGAAACCATCGAAACTGAAAAACGTTTTGAACCAAAAATTTCTCATATTGATTTTAAATATGATATTTTTGCAGAAAATAAGGACAAAAGAATTATTGTAGAAATTCAAAGAGTTGATTACGATTATAATTTTGATAGATTTCTATTGTATCATAATATGGCGATTGCTGAAATGCAAAAAAACTCTAAAGAATACAAAACAAATAGAGTCGTTTATACTATCGTGGTTTTTACAAGTAAATATGTTACCAAAGACAGACAAAATAACGTGGTTGAAAGTGATATTTTGTTTCATTATAGCAATTTATTTGACCTTGATGGGAAAGAATTTGATATTTTTGGGCATAAATTAATTTATTTGAATCATAATTATATCAAAAATAGTACACCTGAAGGATATAAAGATTGGTTAAATTTGGTGAACGAATCGATTAAAAACCCTGAAAATCCAAAAATAAATCTAAATAATAAAGGCGTAAAAAAAGCCGTTGAAATGATTGATTTTGATAAATTAACGCCTGAAGAACTACGAAATACTAAAAATGCAAATGCTGCAGGAAGTGCCAGAATAATCTATGAGCAGGAAGCAAAAGAGGAAGGGAAAATGGAAGGAAAGCAAGAACAAAGTATTGAAATTGCGAAAAACTTAATTACTTTAGGTTTATCCGACGAAAATATAACCAAAGCAACAAGACTAACTTTGAAAGAAGTAAAAAAATTACGTGAAAGTAAATAAACAAATAAACCAAAAAAATTATGTTAGGAAACTTAGACAGTGAAGTGATTTATTTATATTCATTTTGTATTTTAAAGAAAAGATATTTATCAAAAAACAAAAAATAAACAAATTTTTTTTAGATAAAAAACGTTCTAATGTTGTGAGAGTTGCTATTCTTCGAATAGCGAAGTCGGGAGACTTCGGTTTTTTAGGTTTAAGTAACGCTTCGCTTAATACTTAAACCAGTTTCTTTTTTTTTATTTTATACTTAAACCAGTTAGGGGAATTTCAAGACATTTAACTAAATTAGATAAACAAATTAATTTTTTGTTGGAACAAAATCTAAAAAAAGTGGTTTTTGTAAATTTTTATATTTTTCAAAAAATCTTATTTCTAATTTTTCATTTTTTATTTCTATCAATTCTAACTTAATATGTGTGTTTACAAATTCATTTTCATCTTGCCTAATAATTATTCTCATAGGAAAACCTATTTTTTCTATAAAACAAGCTATTTCTATTTTACGAAAAAAACCAAATTGAATGTTTTTAGGTAGATTTATTTGTTGGTCTTTTAACGCCCAAATCTGATATATTTCTTGGTTAGATTTATTTTTAACGAGATATTTAAAACATTTTTTTTGATAAATGTAATCTATTTCATTGGTGGCAATAATTTCAAAATCATCTACATCACAATCATCAATTGGATATTTTTTGATACCTCCAATTCTTAAACCCTGCACAAATAAAAATTTATTTTTAAAATCAAAAAGATGATAAGTTGATTCGTTATCATCTCTTTTGATTTCTTTGAGAGAATAAAAATCTTTAAATGTAAAGTTTAAGAAAGTTGGTGAATTAGTTCTGTAAAAAATTGAGCCTTTGACAAGCAATGTATCTATATTAGTAATTTTATAAAGAAGACTACCTTCAAAATTTTGAGCGTGTATTTTGTAAAAGAATGAGATTAGAATGAATATCAATATATTTTTTTTCATAAAAATTAAAAAATAGTATTTAATTGAATTAAAAGAGAAATAAAACAAAATAAATATAGTTCATTTTGTTCTATTTCTCAAATTAGTTATTAATCTTTTAAAAGAGGAATTAATATAGCGCCAGAAACTAAGTATCCTTTACAATCATAAGCATTATAATCAATTCGTCTATAAGCTCTACCCTCATGAACTACAACGGTATCACCTGTTTTTACCCAATACTCGCCACAACCCTTCGTTTTGGGGATTTGTGAAGTTGTTTCCACTAATTTACCTGAATCAATTAATTTTTGATACTCGATAGCAGACATAATAATAGTTGTTTTTGTTTCTTTCGGTGTAACTTCATTTTTTTGTTGACAAGCGAAAACGATAACAAATATAAGTAAAAATAAAAAATTAAAATTAAATTGTTAATAAATAAATTCCGATGCAAAATAAAACAATAAAAGTAAATATTCCAAGTAATCTACCCTAATATTTTTTAATTGATTGATAATCAATTATTTAAATTTATAATTTTCAAACTAGAAATTAGATAAATATATGCAAATATTCCCCCAACTGGTTTAAGTATTAAGCGAAGCGTTACTTAAACCTAAAAAAACTGAAGTTTCCAACTTCGCTATTCGAAGAATAGCCATACTTACGAACTCATTATATTTTTTATTTGAATAAAAAGTAGTGTGTTTGTGGTGGAAAATAGAATAAAGTAATACCCACAAAATACTAAAAATAGAACGTTAAGATTATTTGGTTATCCGTTTTGTGATTAGGATAAAATAATTTTTTGATAATTGTTGAATGATATAATTGCCTCCAGATTTATTTGGCGGCAATTTAAAAAAATGGTTTCTTATTTTTCATACAAATTTATGCTATCTAAAATTCCATCTCACACCTAAAAAACCTCTCGAACCTTGATTGGGAGCAAAAACATAATTGGGGTCAAAAGTCAATGCGTTTGGATTATTGGGCGTGGGCAATGCTTGTCCGTTGGCATCAAATTGCACTTGCTTATCAAAAGGGTCAAAAGAACGAGCAATACTATTGGCAGGTGGCGTATAATTTAATAAGTTTTTGATGCCACCATAGATTTGAAAACCATTTTTAATTTTTTTGGTAAATTGTATATTTTGCAAACTCCAAACAGGCGAAGTCGCAGGTCTATCATCTAAATCACCCAAAAGCGGCAACAACATCGAACCATAAATATTGCCTGTATAATCAACAGACAAACCAATTTTTAAAAAATTATAATTGATACTCCAGACTCCCGAAAATCTTTCTGTCAATAATTGTCTTTGTTTGATACCATTGTTGGTAAAACTTACGTCCATAAAAGTACCACCTGCTATTATTTTTAAACCATTATTTAGTTCAATATCCATATTTAAACTGATTCCTTTTGAAACAGAAAAACCATTCAGATTATCATAAATAATTTTATTGACATCGGTTAAATAATCGGGAATAATTTTATTATGAAAATAAGTATAAAATACGCTCGCATCTATACCAATCGAATGATTAGTTTTGGTATATATTTTTTTCACAAAGTTAATATTACTATTCCAAGAAGTTTCTGGTTTTAGAGTATTGACAAAAACAACTTTTCTCGCACCTGTGAGCGCAGCGTGGTCTTCTGTGAATACATTTGCCACTCTATATCCATTGCCAACGCTAATTCGGAGTATATTGAAATTATTTTTTGAATTGATTTTATAATTAAATCGAGGCGAAAAAACATTGCCATGCAAACTATTATAATCGTATCTTATCCCCAATAAAATTCGATGTTGTGCATTGATTTTAATATCATCTTGCAAAAAAATACCGGGTAATTTGATAATAGAAGGCATATTTTGTGTATTATTTTCATTGCTCGTGGCAGGAGTGTTATCATCATAATAGGTATATCGATAAGCCATTCCTAACAGAAAATCGTGTTTTTTGGCTACTAATTTATGCCAAGTAAGTTGCCCAAACGCAATGTATTGTTGGGCATTATAAGGTGTAACCCCATAAAAAGAATCTTGATTGTGTCCATTGATGCTCCATTGAAAACTGATATTTTCCGAAGTGGGTAATTGATATACGCCAAATAATTCCCATCTTTTTGTATAAATACTTTCACCATAAATATTATTACTTCCTCTATCATTTTTAGTCCAACGCATATCTCCTCCAAATCTATCTTCATTTACATATCGCAAAGCCAAACTAAATTGTTTTTTATTTTTTCTTTCAAAAGTCCATTTATTAAACAAAGAAAGTCTATTTTGCAAAGTTACATCTGTAAAATTATCGCCATTGTTATCGATTCTATTTTGATAATTAAAATAATTGATGCCCAATAAAGTTGCCGCTTTTTTGCCGACATCAAATTTAAAACCAATATCTGTATTGACATCTAACCAATTCGAACTAAAAATATCCGCAGAAACTAAACTCGCATTTTTTGGTTTTTTTGTAATCACATTTATCAATCCGCCCACCGCTTCTGAGCCATACAAAGTCGAGGCTGCTCCTTTCACAATTTCTATCCGTTCAATAAAAGATTGCGGGATTCCTGTCAAGCCATACACCGTAGAAAGTCCGCTCACAATCGGCATTCCATCTATCAAAACCATCGTATAAGGACCTTCCAAACCATTGATATGAATATCGCCTGTGTTACAAACATTGCAATTTAATTGAGGTCGAACTCCATTGATATTTTGCAAAGATTCGAATAAAGAAGGAGTTGGATTTGCCCTAAAAAAAGCATTGGTATACACTTCGATAGGCACAGGACTATCCAATTTTGATACTTCTTTCATCGTTCCCGAAATAACTACTTCTTCTAATACGTCTTCTATTAAATTGATATTGATTTGTTTACTTTCATTATTTTTGAGAATAATTTTTTGTTCCAATTTTTTAAAACCAACGCCACTTATTTCTAATAGATAAGTTCCTTCATTTATATTTTTGAACTCAAAATATCCCAGAGAATCAGTTGAAGCATATATTTTTGTGTTTTTTAATACAACTTCTATCATTTCAATTGGTTTTTTATCAGTAGTAATAAATCCAAAAATCGTAGCATTTTGTCCAAAAATAATATTCAATTTTAAAAATAATACGATAACTAATATAATTATTTTCATTTTTTTTTATGTATAATTACTGTTATAAAAATTTCTTTTTTTGTAATTATATGCAAAGGTAAATTTTATTTTTGAATAATCAAAATAAAAATTTAGATTTGTCTAAAATATTTTTTACTCAATTCTAATTTTATTAAAAAATAAAAATAAATACTAAAAATATTTTATTTTCCTAAAATATAAAATATCTTTGCGGTAATTATAACAATCTATGTTTTTATCTGGTTTCAAAAAAATATCAGATAAAATAAATTAAACACCAAATTAAAAAAAATGATAGAAATTATAAACACAAATATTTGGAAGTTAGTAGTATTAGAAAATAATACAATGTTTAGTACTTGGTTAGAAGATGCTGGTAAGATGGAAGATGATGAATTTAAGCTTCATTTGATATTGTTTACAGATTTATTAAAACAACATAATTGTAATAAATTTATTGTTGATGCACGTTATGGGCATGTGATTGTGAGTTTGGATATGCAAGAATGGCACGATTCTCAAATTGTACCTATTTATTTACAATTAGGAATAAAAAAAATAGCGTTTATTTTGGCAGAAAATATTTTTATAAGTATTTCTTTAACGCAAACTTTTGAGGAAACGAAAGGACAATTATTGAATATAAAATATTTTGATGAGGAAAAAAATGCTATGAATTGGATTTCAGAATAAATAAAAAACCATTTTTATTTATTTTTTTCAATCTTAAGTAATTCGGTAGTGCCACAAATTCGTTGCAGAAAAATTGGTACATTTAAAAAAATATGAAACTTATCAATGATGTATTTTTTACGAAAAATAAAAATAAAGTTGCAACTATTTCATAAAACTAAAAAAAATATCAAATAAATTCGAAAAAATAACTATTTTTCGATGTAAACGATTTTATATAAAAAAAATACTTTTTTTTTTTTTCGTT
>JAAFJG010000043.1 GCA_013298075.1 Cytophagales bacterium
GGTTTAAAATCGGCTTATACAGAAGCAGATAAACATGTTTGGACAAAAAAAGATTTGGAGGCTTACTCGTATGCGCGTATGCGTGAGACCGACGAAAAAACAGAAAAAATGATGGCGGAGGAAAAAAAAGCAAAAGAAATTGCAAAAAAAACTATTTTAAAAAATGCTGATAACGAATTTATTGCTGACATTACAGGTTTAACGATTGAACAAGTCGAAGAACTAAGAAATGAAAAAAATAATTAACTTGCAGATATAAAAAATGATATTACTTTTCGAAAAATATGTAGCAATGAAACAAAAATATTGGCATAAAATTCCAATTTTTCTTATTTTATCATAATTTTGGAAATGAAAATTAAATGTATTAAATTTGCAAAAAAATATAATCAAAAGAGTTTAATTAAAACATTTTGAAATAAAATATTGCCGTATAATTAAAAATAATGACAACAACCGATATAGAAATTCCAGACTTAAAAGAAAAAGTATTGGAAAAAATGAAAAGTGTTTATGACCCCGAAATTCCTGTCGATATCTTTGAATTGGGGCTTATTTATGATATAAAAATATTTCCCATTAATAATGTATATATTTTAATGACTTTGACTTCGCCTAATTGCCCATCAGCAGAAGAAATTCCGAATGAAGTCAGAATGAAAACAAAATTGATACACGGCGTAAATGATGTAGAAGTTGAAATTACTTTTGACCCGCCTTATACGCAAGACATGATGTCTGAAGTAGCAAAATTAGAATTAGGCTTTTTATAAAAATCATCAAAAATATATGAATACACTTGTTAAAAACAAAATATCTTTTGAAAATACAGAAATTGCTTTTTCATCTAAATCTAATTATTCACTCAAAAAAACCTATTGGCTTTTTTATTTGATGAATCAAAATTGGTTAGTTAAATTTGGTACTGCGTCTATTAATTTGGCGTTTAAATTATATTTACCCATCAAAACTATCGTAAAAAATACTATTTTTTCTCAATTTTGTGGCGGAGAAAGTATCGAGGATTGTGATAATTCTATCAAAAAACTTAGTCAATTTCATATCGGAACTATTTTAGATTATTCTGTGGAAGGTGAAAAATCTGAAAAAAGTTTTGATGAAACCACCAAAGAATTATTATTGACTATCGAAAAAGCATCTAAAATGAGAATGGAAATTCCTTTTTCTGTGTTTAAAGTTACAGGAGTCGCACATTTTGATTTATTAGAAAAAATTCAGGCAAACGAAACTTTATCAGAAGAAGAAAAAAATAATTGGGAAAAAGCCAAAGCGAGAGTAAAATCAATTTGTCAAGCGGCTTATGATAAAAAAGTAAGACTTTTTATTGATGCAGAAGAAACTTGGATTCAAGGAACGATTGATAATTTGGTTGATGAAATGATGCGTTTGTATAATAAAGAGCAAGCAATTGTGTATAATACTTATCAAATGTACGCCAAATCGAGCCTTCCAAATCTTAAAAGTGATTTTGAAAAAGCCGAAAAAGATAATTTTATTGTAGGGGCAAAGTTGGTGCGCGGGGCATATATGGAAAAAGAAGCCAAAAGAGCCGAAGAGAAAAAATATCCAAATCCTATCCAAAATACAAAACAAGATTCTGACGATGCCTATAATCAATCTTTGTTATTTTGTGTAGAAAATAGGCATAGATTTGCTATTTGTGCAGGTACACACAACGAAGAAAGTAGTTTGTATTTGACAGAATTGATGGAAAAAAACGAAATTTTGCCTAACGATACCCGTTTCTTTTTTGCACAATTATACGGAATGAGCGATCATATTTCTTATAATTTGGCACAAGCAGGTTTTAATGTCGCTAAATATGTACCTTACGGACCTGTAAAAGCCGTTTTACCTTATCTTTTTAGGCGTGCCAATGAAAATACTTCTGTCAAAGGACAAAGTAGCCGAGAGTTTAATTTGATTAAACAAGAAGTAAAAAGAAGAAAATCGATTAAAAAATAAACATCTATTATTATGAAAACGTCTTTTGTTGAATATTCACTTAAT
Source organism: Cytophagales bacterium (assembly GCA_013298075.1). GTDB lineage: Bacteria > Bacteroidota > Bacteroidia > Cytophagales > Microscillaceae > RDXZ01. The sequence goes on from JAAFJG010000043.1 coordinate 2,032, forward strand.
TTTTTATCTGCTCACACAGAAAACCAAGAAATTCCTTTTGAGGAATTAGAATATCCTGATTGTTTGAGCGAATTTGCGTGTGGAAACGTAGTCATTTTTGAAAATGACGAGGAAGGAAAGTTTATTTATTTAGAAAATATCGAACTTCCTGCTTTCTTTTTTCATTTTAATTTTGCGTTACAAAAATTAAAACAAACGCCCAATGAAGTCGCAGCCGTAGCAAGTATGTATCAAACTTATGATTTGGTATTAGAATTACAAAATAATACGTTGAATATAACCTCAAAATCAGGAGAAAATGATAAAATAGTAACATTAAATTTTGATACGTTAGAAAAAAGTTTTGAAGGTATGCAAATGAATTTATTCGAAGATTTGAAAATTGTTTATACAAATCTCAAAAAATTACCTGATTTTGCACAAATGGAAAAAGATTTTAACAACTATTCTGCTTAAAAATATGCCATTAAAATTGCACACACAAGCACCTGACTTTGTGCTTCCTTCTACTTCTGGAGTGGATTTTAAATTGTCTGAAACATTTGCCGACAAAGCTTGTATCATTTATTTTTATCCCAAAGATTTTACTTCGGTTTGTACTGCGGAGGCTTGCGATTTTAGAGATTCACACGCATTTTTTAAAAATTTGGGCGTAGAAGTTGTTGGAATTAATAGAGATAGTATCGAAACGCATCTCAAATTTAAAGAAGTAAATCATCTAAATTTTGAATTATTGACCGATGATAAGGGAGAGGTTTCTCAACAATATAAATCAATGGTGCCTATTTTGGGTATGGTTCGTAGAGTTACTTATCTATTGGATAAACATCATATTGTCAAAGCCGTTTATGAAAGTATGTTTGAAGCCAAACAACATATCAAAGAAATGATAAAAGAATTAGAGAAAAATTAATCTGTATTTTTTCTCAAAAAAACTAAAATTTCTTACTGTAATTAAAAGTGTGGAATTACCTATGTGCTAAAATCTTTGTTATTTTAAAAACTCTAATACTTAAAATAGTTAAGGCATAAAAAAATAGGAACTTACTTTTGTAATGTTCCTATCTTTTTTTTAAGTGTTATCTAAAATTAAATAGATATTCTTATGTGACTATAACCTAATATTTTTGCCCATTGTGAATCTCCAAGATTAGTAGATTTAAAAGATGCTCTAATAATACTAATAGTTGCTCCTTTACCATTTTCACGTCTATCTTTAGGTATCATATCGAAAGCAGACTTTGGAATTACAAAACTTCCATTATCGACTACTGTTTCAGCAAAGGCAAACCCAATACCAGCACCATTATTATCACTTGGGATTTTTGGATAAGTAATAACCACCAAAACTCCGTTGTAATTATGTCTATCAGAATTCCACTCTATTTGTAGGTCTTGCTCTGCCGAAATACAATTTTTTATTCCTTCTTTTTTTACAGGATTTGTAATTTGTAATTTTTCTGGAACATATAAAGAATCAATATACATACCATTTTTTGAGGTAGGTAATTGAAAAACGACATTCCTTCCATAAAAATTTTTGCAAGTAGAAGCATCAGTTATATAATAGCTATTTGAAGTTCTATAAGGTATAGCAATATTATTAATTGTTATTTGTCCATTATCATAACAATCGTATTTTCCTATTTCATTATTTATACATCCACCTGCTTGGTAACCTAAATCATTAGTAAGCGTCATCGAATCACTTGGAGTATTTTGACCATCGTACCAGAGTGTAAAATATGCCGTTGATTTCTGGTTTAAAAATTTATAATATTCAGAAGGAGGCATCAAAGAACCTCTTTTAACCAAATTACTATAATTAAGAGAAGTTGGTTCAATATTATTTTTCACTGTGCAATTAGATAATATAATCGCAAATAATAGAAAATATAAAGATATTTTTTTCATAAAGGTAAAGTTTAATTTTTTTTAATTAATAACAATTATTAAGAGAATATTTTCTAACAGTATTACAATCTCCAATACCACATTGGCTCGTACCAACTCTAAAATCTAATGGAATGTCTCCAACTGTTCGTCCATCATAACTTTTTTGTATTGTGTCAAATCTAACTTTTCTTGGTAAATTTGTTACTGAGCAGCCTCCAATTCCAAATCCACCACCTGGTGTAGTAAACGAGCATGTTCCTTGTGCAAATTGTTTTGTTAGCAGTCCTACGTTAAGCTCAAATACTCTATCTGAAGGAACTTGTATTTGTATAAATGGGCTTTGACTTCCAAACTGAGTGGCAATTTGGTCTGAGACTAGAATATCATCACTGACATCTTGGGCATAAACCCTAATTCTCATAGAAGCGAACTGACATTTTGTATTGTCCCTAACAGAACTTTCAGGTGGAAAATTTAATTGCCCAAAATTAAGTGAAAAAAAACTCAAAGGACATCCTCCTGTGTCATATGGTGATAAAGGCTGACTTCCAATTGGATTTTTATAGGAATTAAGCTTTAACAAAACAGATTTCATTGGTACAATCGGGTCACTTGGTCCGCTTGAATGTCCAAAAATTATTTTTGGTGGGAAAAACATACACAAAGGGATAATTATCAAAAATATCGCCAAGTATTTAACTTTGTTTATTTTCATAAGCATTTTTACTTTTTTTAAGTTACTAATTATTTAACTCACAAAGTTAAAAAAGTTATTTCAAAAAAAAAAAAAATATAATAACATTTTTAATTATCCGACTTTCCGCACCCCTGTTTTAGTTTAGAGCATTTACTCAAAAATGTATAAATATTTAAAATTTTACGCATAAAATATATTTAATTTATCTGAAAATTTACTCGATTTATTAATTTCTATTCAGATTATTGTTAAAATAAAATTTATTAGATGATTTTGCCAATAAATTCTCGAATTTCAACGATAATACTCATTTTTAAAAATAGGGTGCGGAAGGTCGGATTATATTTGCAAAAAAATATTTATATGAGAGTAAACATTGCATTTATTTCTATTTTATCTATTAGTATATTTAAATTGTCTTTTTATAATTTTAGTACATTTTATTTTGTTTTTATTAGTTTTATACCAATTTTATTTTTAGAAAAATGGTTTAGAGAAAATAAAATTAAAAATTTATTTTTTTTATTTTAATTTGGCTTATTTTTTCTTGTTCAAATTTTGTGATTTTATTTTGGACTTTGAGGGATACTATTGTGGGATCGCTAATATTGTATATTGTCAATGGATTTATTATGACAATCCCAATTTTTATTTACCATATTTTAAGAAAAAAAATAAATACCAATTCCTACTATTTATTTATATTTTTTTGGATAAGTTATGAATATATTCGATTTAAAGGAGATTTTGCCTTTCCTATGCTAACACTTGGTAATACATTATCTAATTTTCCTACCATTGTTCAATGGTATCAATAGGTTGGAGTACTTGGTGGAAGTTTTTGGATTTTATACATCAATATAATGTTATTTATAATTTTTAGCAATAAAATTAATTTAATAAATATTTTACACTTACTTATTACCATTTTTACACCTATATTTTTATCTTACTATTTAATAGATAACGAGAAGAGTCAAAGAACAAAAGAAATCTTAATTCTACATCCTTGTACACAACGTTATGGATCTAATAATACAAATACATATTTTCAAGTTGAAAAATATATTGAAATGATAGAAAAAAATATAACATCAAGTACAGATTATGTCCTTTTACCAGAAACAGCAATGCAAGAAGGCTTATGGATTGGAGATATAAAAAGTAATCTTAGTATTCAAAGATTGAAAAATATCACTATAAAAAATAAAAATCTAAAAATAATAATTGGCGCTATAGCTTACGAGTATTGCAAAAATGGTGAAATATTAGAAGCACAATATCAAAAAGAAACAAAAAAATATTTTAAAACTTACAATGCTATTATCCAAATTGATGCATCTGAAAATATTCAGATAAGAACAAAACAAAAATTAGTTCCTTATGAAGAAAGGATACCATATTATTTAGAGTGGTTTAATGGTGTTTATTCATATCTTGGTGGTGAGAATTGGCATTATACTTATCCGAGTTATAAAAACCAAAATTTATTTTTTGATGATAAATATAGCAACATTTTGGCTTTAATATGTTATGAAGCTGCTTTTTATGAAGATTTTAGTAAAATAATCAATAATAACACATTATTTTTGACGTGTTCAGCAAATGAAATTTGGTATCAAAATAGTGAAGGTGCTGAACAAGCCATAAAATTAAGTCAAATTTTAGCACTTTGCACAAAAAAATATATTATTAGAAGTTCTGACTTTGGAATAAGTGGTGTTATTGACGATAATGGAGAAATTTTAATGAAGATAAATTCACCAATACCCAAAGCTATTAAAATAAATATTCCCATAAAAGAAAAAATGACCTTTTTTGTAAGAAATGGAAGTATTATTATAGAAGTATATTTAATCTTAAATTTACTGATATTTATATTAAGCTTGCCTATAATTGGTTTAAGTATTAAGCGAAGCGTTACTTAAACTTACCACTTCTTAAGTCTCTAACTTCACCATTCAAAGAATGGTAATGTTGCGTAGAAGTGTGTTTGTTGTTAAGATAGAAAATAATGTATTTTTATCAAAATAACAAACTTATTTCTTGTATTTTCAACAAAAAAAAGATATATTTGCACCAATAAAATAAACAAAGTTTTTCAGACAAAAAATGTTCTAATGTCATAAAAGTTACTATCGTTTCGAATAGCGAAGTTGGAGAGTTCAAAAGTTATAGGTTTAAGTAACGCTTTGCTTAATATTTAAACCATTTTCTTTTTTTATACTTAATCAGTTGGGGGTATCAAAATCAACCTCGAAAATCATATAAATCTTGGCAAAAAAATGCTTTCAAATCATCAAAAAAAAAGATATGCTCGTCATATTCAATTAAATGAAATTGGTATTGAAGGACAAATAAAAATTTGTGAAAGTAAAATTTTAGTCATTGGAGCAGGCGGTTTAGGCTGTCCTGCTTTACAATATCTCACGAGTGCGGGCATAGGAAAAATTGGAATAGTTGATTTTGATGTGGTTGAAATATCAAATTTACAAAGACAAATTTTGTTTACAGAAGAAAATATTGGTAAAAGTAAAGCAATTATTGCAGGAGAATATTTACGAAAATTAAATAACTCGATTGAATTTGAAATATTTAACCAAAAAATAACATTGGAAAATGGAGAACAAATTATTTCAAAGTATGATTTGATTTTAGATTGTTCTGATAATTTTGAAACTCGATATATTATCAATGATATTTGTGTAAAATTAAATAAAATTTGGATTTTTAGTGCGATTCAAGGCTTTGAAGGGCAATTAGGAAGTTGTAATATACCTCTTGAAAACAATGAAAGAAGCAATACTTATCGGTGTATTTTTCCTGAAACTTCGAATAATAACGAAATTTTGAATTGCGAATCATTAGGAATTTTGGGCGTTACGGCGGGAATTTTAGGAACTTTGCAGGCTTTAGAAGCAATAAAAATCATTTTATCCATAGGAGAAGTTTTAAAAAATAGAATTTTATTATTAAATGTTTTAACTTTGCAACAGAAAATTATACACATTAAAAAAGTCTATGTTACAAATACCGAAAATAATATAAATAATAAAAACGATAAAAATAAAAATATGAGAGAAATAACGGTGAGAGAACTTCACCAAATGATAAAAAATAAGGAAGCAATTCAACTGATTGATGTGAGAGAAAAGTATGAATATGAAATTTGTTACCTTGATAATTGTGAACTAATTCCTGTGGCAGATATTCCAAATCATATCGAAAAAATTCAAAAAGATAAAACGGTTGTCATTTATTGTCATCACGGAGTTCGAAGTGCCAACGTAATCAATTATCTCAAAAAAAATCATCAACTTAATAATTTATATAATTTGGTGGGTGGAATTCACGCGTGGGCTTTGCATATTGATACAAATATGCCTACGTATTAAAAAATAGTAAAACTTCTTAAAAAAACTTTTGAATATAAAAAAATGTTACATATAGCAGTCGCAGGCAATATTGGTGCAGGCAAAACTACTTTGGCTTCTCGTTTGGCGAAACATTATCAGTGGGAAGTAAGATTTGAATCGGTAGAAGACAATCCTTATTTGAGTGATTTTTATCTCGATATGCCTCGCTGGTCTTTCCATTTGCAAATTTATTTTTTAAATAGTCGTTTTAAGCAAGTGTTGGAAGTGAAACAAAATATAAAACCAACTATTCAAGATCGCACTATTTATGAAGATGCTTATGTGTTTGCGCATAATCTTAGGGAGTCTGATTTGATGTCTGAAAGAGATTTTCAAAACTATCAAGATGTTTTTAAGGCGATGATTCAGTTTGTAAAACCGCCTGATTTATTGATATATTTGAGGGCTGATTTGCCTAAATTGAAAGCACAAATTGCACAAAGAGGACGTGATTTTGAAAAAAATATTCCCGATGAATATTTATTGAATTTGAATCAACATTATAATAATTGGATAGAAAATCATTATCCGCACAAAATTTTGGTGATTGATATTAACGAAAAAGATTTGTTAAATGAACCCAAAGAATGGGAAAATTTGCTCCAAAAAATTGATGAAAATTTGAAAATAAATGTTTAGGGAGTATCTAAAAAATAAGTTACCCAAGCGTTAAGAAATTCATTTTTTATTTTGAATATATATATATCTAAAACGCAGGCGTTAACGCCTGCGTTTTAGATATGCGTAAGAAAATGAAATTTTTTTGGGTATAATATTTTCTATTTAGTCCCTTAAATGACCAAAATATGTTTTATTCTAATCCTTTTTGTTTCAAAAAAATATTTATTTTTTGGTTTAATATTTCTTGTGTAGGATTTTCTTCGGGCATTTTTCCACTTGATTTATCAAAATGCAAAGTTTGTGTAGGAAAAGCAAAATCAATATTTAATTCGTGTGCTAATTCTAAAATTAAAATATTAATTTCTTCTCTGGTTGCCCATTCTTCCTCAAAAGTATTAACGATAAAAAAAATATTAAACATAATATTCAAAGAATGCGCTCCATAATCCTGAAAATATATACCAAAAAAATCTTTTCTTGTTTTTTCGTGTCTTAATACAATTTGTTTTAATCCTTCTACAAAAGTTTTTATTTTTAATGGGTGCGTATTATAAGTCAAACCTAAATTTGTTTTATAGCGTCTATACACACGCAAACCCAAATTATCGACAATCATATCTGCTAATTTTCCATTCGGTACATATAAAATAGAATGATAAAAAGTTCGAATTCGAGTAGAACGCACTCCAATTTCTTCTACATCTCCATCAATTCCCTCAGCCGTAATCCAATCGCCAACTTTGAAAGGTTTATCTAAGAAAATAGTGAGCGAACCAAACAAATTTTTGACTGTATCTTGGGCAGCCAAAGCAACCGCCAAACCACCAATAGACAAACCCGCCAAAACACCTACTACATTGATACTCAACGCTTCCAACATATAAAAAACGCCCATCACAATCGCTAAAATTTGTAAAGTTGTGCCAATAAAAGGCACTAAATTACTATACCAAATTTTAGGATTTTCGATGACTTTTTTCTGTAAATATAACATCATCAAACGTATCAAACCATTGACTGCCAAAATAGCAAAAACAGGTCGCATAATTCGAGTAATGGTAAATAAATAAAAAGAAATTAAGGCTGGAAATTGCCAAATGGGAATCATCAATTCTAATAAAATAAATATTAAAAATAGACTAATTGGGCGAACTAATTTAGTAACTTTTGTACGTCTTTCTTCATCATTTGTACCTAATTTGGATAAAAAACGTACTAATAAAGCCAAAAACCAAGCTAATGGCGTATATAAAATAAAAGGAAGAAAAATAAGAAAAATTAGTCCTACATAATGAATAAGATTTAAACCTAAAAAATTATATTTTTTGACAGGACTTGTCCCCAAAATTTTACTCAAATATTCAGTATCAAAAGGAAAAGTTTTATCGTATAAATAAGGAATTGCTTCTATGGTTGTGCGCGAATAAAACCAATTATGCCCTACTTTTTCTAAATATATTTCGGGAAATTTTGGAAAGGGGATATATACATTTTTTTTTCGGATAGTATCTCTATAAATACTTTCTTTGGGAATTTTTTGAAAATCATAATACAAACCGTTTCCATCTAAAATTTGTCCTAATTGAATCGCCAATTCTTCCCTACGTGCTTGCGAGCCGCCATAATAAGGATTTAAGGCTTTGGCTGACGAATCAGGTCGATAATGTTGTGGATTAAGATGATAAATATGCAAATAAACAGCGTGAAAAGGCGATAAAAGTGTATTTGCTCTCTTTTTTTCTTGCTCCAAACTTTGTGCATTGATTTGAAAAAAAGAAATAAAAAAGAAGAAAAATAATAGAAATTTGATATAGTTTTGGTATAATTTCATTGTTTTTTTTAAAATAATTTTTTTGTTTAGATTAGTTTGATTTAACTTTTAGACAAGTTTATAAATTTTTGATAATTTCTTGATAAGCAATTAAAAAAATCGATAAAATAGCCACGCCCAAACCTAAAAGATTTAATTTAGATAATTTTTCTTTGAATAAAATAACAGCACAAATACTTGATGCCAAAATGATAGCAATATTAAAAATTGGGAATAAAAATGCGCCATCATTTTTGAAAAATTCTAAGGCTTTGAGTAAATAAAATAAGGAAAAAAAGTTAGGAATTCCTAAGGCAATCCCACCTAAAACTTCTTTCATAGTGATTTTTCTTTGTTTTGAAATTAGTTGAAAAGATAAAATCAAAAAACCTATCAAAGCAGCCGAGCCAAAAGTAAGGATAGAAAATAAAGCAGATTGTTCAGGTTTTACAAAAATAGCATTGATGCTATTGACCGTAATATCGACCGTAGCAGTCAATAAAAATATTAACAAAGGCAGCCACCAAACCGATTTTTGTGTTTGATTTTCATTATTTTTAGGAGAAATAGAACTCAAAACAATCGCTATAATCGCTAAAATAATTCCTAAATAATTAAAAATATCAAAGGTTTTGGAGGCAGATTGTAACACAAATAAATTAGCAAAAACGGTCAAAACTAAAGAAATTTTGGCAGACACTGTCGTGAGTGTTACTCCTATGGTTTGCGTACTATAAGCGGTCAAATAAAAAGTAGAAATAAATAAAATTCCTAATCCAAACGCATAAATAGCCCAATGAGAAGCACTTTCAAAACGTCCTATCGTATTTCCCCAGCCAAAAGTAAGCAAACCTGTGAGAATACAAACCCAATAATTGACCACAACTGCAGGAAAAGTATCTACTTTAAAAGTTTTAAAATATCTAAAAATAATAAACCAACCTGTCGAAAATAAGACTGCTAATAATAAATCAATCATTTTTTTGTTTTTTTTGATGTGGTTGATTTTTTATCAACACTTTTTATAATTTACCTACAAAAGTAAATATAAAAATTAAAATATCCAAAAAAAATAATTTATGTTATTTCAAATTTTTTGTAGGAAATTTTGATGTTTTTGAAATTAGATATTTTGAGTAAGTTTATGAAGAAGAAAAAACATCACATCTTTATTGGATAAATTAAGATTATCATTTAAAAATACCCTGACATATTTGTTGGTTCTGTTATAATTTTTATTTTGTTTTTTTAGTTAAATTTTAAGATATTTTCGCCAGTTTTAATAACTCTTGAACACGTTGCAACTTATATTCACCATCTTTAAAACAAGATTGATTATAGATATTTGCAAGGTTTTTAGTGGTTATTTTTTGTTTGATTTGCTCATCTTGATTAATCAAATCATATTCTTGAAATAAAAACCATTTTTGTAATAATTGTAAATAGTCTTTTTTGTGTTCAATTCGATTTTTAGGTTCAGTCAAAAAAGTCAATTCATCTATAAAATTAGGAGTAGCAATATTATTGATAATTGCTAAAATTTCTTGCATCGTTTGTTGGTTTCCTGAGAGATAATCCCACAATTCGCCTGATAATAATATTTCTGCCTCATCAAAAAATTTAGTAAACCCAACGCTGTAATCCATAAAACGTTTTTTGTCATAATCACAAGGTATATCACTCAAAGGGTCAAAAGGAAAAGCCAAAAAATATTTAATTTCTTTTTGTGGATAACGAAGTTTTAAAGCGGCTTTTGCTTCCAAAATCTTTTGTTTTTCTACCTTAAAAACGCCTTTATTGGGTTTTACGGTTTTGATTTCCACACAAACTACTTCTGTATCATTTTGAAAAAATACATCAGCCGTAAAATCTGTACCTTCCACCAAATTACTTGGGGTAGGAATTGTAAAAATAGCATTGTTTTCGTTTACTAAAGAAGGTTTTTGATTGCCATTACTCAAATCGGTAATGATTGTAGCAATATTATTTCTTTGTGTTTGTTCTACTTTTAAATTATTATTTTTTCTTGTTGTAAATTCTTTCTTTTCACCTCCACAAAGAATATGGGCTGTATTTTCGAAGAACGATTGACCTATTTCATCTACTATAAAGGGAAACGTTGTGTTTATTGTAATTTTTTTTTGAATAGAAATATTGATAGATTTTGAACAAACAGAGAAATCAGATAGATATTTTTGGTAAGCATCTTCTAACATTAAATTTTCAAAAAAAAAATTTGGAAAATATGTCATTTGTTGGTACAAACAATTTATGAGTTGTACGGCAACCTCTTGCTTTAAGTTTTTATTCATTATTTAGCAGTTTTTTCCCTGAATTAAATTTTAAAAGTCTTTCCCAATTTATTTTACCATTATCACAAAATTGATTCGTGAAATCAACAGTTAATCGGTTAATAAGTCCAAAATAAGTTTCATAAAACTCATCATTCTTTTCTTTTGCTTTATGTCCTATTGGCTTAATAATTTGGGTATAGAAATCTTCTTCATTACTTATTAATTCCCAAAATTCTTGTCCACAAATTTTGTAATATCCATCTTCTTTAGGGTTTTTGTTTCTTTTTTTTCCAAAACAACAACCATTTACAATCATCACTTTTTTTTTCGTTTGTTTTTCTAAAATTTCTTTGGCATTTTTTGCATTAATTTTTAGTTGTTTTAATTGGCTTGAATTACCCCAATTCCAACCTGCTTTTATTTCTATTGCATAGATTGAATTTTCAGTTTCAAATTCTAAATCCATACCTATTAAGCCAGATTTTTTAGCTATAAAAACTTTATTGGCTACAAATATTGCTAATCCTTCCATAAAATGCCCAAATAATGTTTCTTCTTGAGATTGCAAAAACGCATCTATAAAGCCTTTTATCAAATCTTGGGCTGTTTGTACATTTTTAGCACGAAACAAATAAGGATTTTTTTGCTCCAAAATTTTGCTTAAATCTACCTTATTGCTAATATAATCTAAGCGTTGTTGATGAAAATGAGTGATATTTTCTTCAACGTATTCATAAACATCTTGTAAATTAATTTTATTCATTGTCAGAAATAATTTGAGTTTGTGTGTAAGTATGTTCAATTTCAGTAATCGTAAAGTTATGTTTTTTTTTATCATTTTCAGATGACAAATCTTCAATTCCTGATGTAAAAAATTCAGCCAATTCTAATGCTAATTTCTCATTTTCAGCATCAACATTAATTAAAAATGATTTTGTTATTGCTACTTGAAATGTTTTTTTCATAATATTACATATTTTATGGGTTCAATATTTTTTTTCAGCATATCATAATATTCAGGCAAAATTTCTATGCCTACCGAGTTTCTATTCATTCTTTGTGCAACTGATAAAGTAGTTCCAGAACCTGCAAAAGGGTCAAGCAGCATGTCATTTTCTTTGGTAAAAAGTTTAATAAACCATTCAGGTAAGTTTTCAGGAAACGCTGCGGGGTGGTTTTTATTGCTACATTCGGTTGCAAAATGTAAAACATTGGTGGGGTAAACGGTTTCTTTACCTACCCAATTAGAAATATTTTTACCAAAACCACTGCCATTTTTAGCATTATCACGAATTTTATCTGTTTCGCTTAGGTTTTTCAAACGACCTTTTGCCCAATCGCCAATCGGAACTTTTACCTCGTCTTGATACATATTAAATTTCTTGTCCTTATTAAACTGCAAAAGCCTTTCCCAACTATCTCTAAAACGGTTTGACCACTTGCCAGGATATGAGTTTTTTTTATGCCAAATAAATTCTTCTGTCCAAAACCAGCCTTGTTTGCGAAGTTCAAAAATCAATTCTAAAACATATGTGCTTCTCTCTCCTTCTATTACTTTTTCTTTGATATTTAAGACAAATGTACCTGTTGGTTTTAATACACGCAAAAGTTCATTGGAAATGGGTAAAAACCATTCTACATATTTTTCTGCTTGAATACCACCATACGTATTTTTACGTTGGTCTGCATAAGGAGGTGAGGTAAAAATGAGGTCAATACAATTGTCGGGAAGATGTTTTAAAACCTCTTTACAATCGCCTAAAAAAATATCTGTTTTTATTTCTATCATATCTTTTTGTTCAAGTTGAATCTTTATCTAAAAAAGTTAGACTTTTTTTGCGTTTTCTTAATTTTGTTGGTTATTTTGTTGTATTTGCCTGCACTCGTAAATATACACAATTAGTGCAGCCCGCAATGCAAAAGTAAACAAAACAATTCAAAACATAAAATATTTCCAAAAATATTTCTCATTCACTCAAAATCCCCCACCATTTTTCACTCAATATCTGTTCTGAAAACTCAGTTTCTGCTAATTTTCTCGCATTATTTCCGTATATTTTTTCTTGATTTTCTTGCCAAATTTCACAATTAAAAAAACTTTCGGGAGTTTCGCTATGGATATAAAAACCACATTTATTTTATTTTTCAAATAGATATTTTTTTGATTGTGGGTTATAATGAATATGTACTTCCACTACAAAAATAAATATAAAAATTAAAATATCCAAAAAAATAGTTGATGTTGTTTCAAATTTTTTGCGGAAGTTTTAATGTTTGAATTTATAAAAAATCAAAAATAGAATATTTTTTGTCTAAAAAAATAAGTGTATTCCTCCAATATTATGAAAATAAAAGAGTGTTTTTATTTATTTTGTAGTAACTCTTTGATTTCAGTAGGAATAGTTGGACTATCTAACAATCCTTGAATAACTTGAGCATAATGTCCTCCAGAGATTTCACCTTTGTATTCAATTAAATTAGTTTCATACATTACTTTAAAATCATCTATTGAATATTCAAAAAAAGTATTACAATCTACAAAAGTATCTTTAATTAGTCCATTTTCATTATCAGGTTTTATCCAAATCAAAGTAGTATGCAAACCTAACATTTCAATACGTTTTTTGCGTTTATCTTCTTTATCTGATGTGCAACAAACTAAAATTATGCTATCATTTTTTTCTTTTAGTATGCAAATAAAGTAATGTGGAACGACAGTATTGAGTTTATTGGTTGAAAAATAGTATATTTTTTTCTCGTCAATACCTTGCAGAAAAAATTCTATCGGTAATTTCATATCAAGTTACTAATAATTTGATTTTCTAAAAATACTTCTTTATTGAGTTCCAATAATTCTCCGTTTTGCTCAAATAAATAGTGAGAATTTTCATTATTTTGAAAAAAATCTTGATAATTCATCTCAAAACGTGAAGAATGTCCCATTTGTAAACTCTTTTCAAATTTTTTCCACTCAGGATATTCGTGAGAAAGTTCTGATAACATATATTCATCTAAATTTCCAAAATTATCATAAATAAGATTCATTACTACCAAATCACTGTCAGAAAAAACTTTTTTTTGCACTTCTGTTTTAGATTTTATCATATAACGCCCTATGTTTTCGAGTATTTGCTCTCGTAATTCTCTTTCATTATCAGCCAAATAATCTGAATTATCAGCCAAATCTTTGGTACTTGAGGGAATCGGTCCTTTGGGGAGAGCAAAATATATATCATTTAAAATCGGTCTACCATATTTACGCAAATGCAACCTATCTGAAAGCCAAACCAATTTAAAGGCTTTCATTTTGTTAATTTCTCCACCTTCCTTTTGAGCAAAATAAGAAAGTGTGTGAACTGCTTTTTTATGATTAAATCCTACCATATATTATTTTTTTGCAAGTGTAAAAAAAATTAAGTATATTTTTGCTGTATAATTTTCGTATATTCCAGAACAAAGATACGAAAAAAATCTAATAATTACAAATATTTTATATAAAATAATTTTAAAATCATTGATTATCAACTGTATCCATTCAAAATCCCCCACCACTTTTCGCTCAATATCTGCTCCGAAAACTCAGTTTCTGCTAATTTTCTCGCATTATTTCCGTATATTTCTTCTTGATTTCCTTGCCAAATTTCACAACTAAAAAAACTTTCGGGAGTTTCGCTGTTTATATAAAAACCACATTTATTTTGTTCAATCAAATCTTTTATCCAACCTTTTGTGTTCGTAATAATAGGTTTACCAGCTGCCAAAGCATCAAAAAATTTATTGGGACTATTTGCCTCTAAAGCTTTGTTTTGTTTGAAAGAAATATACACCGCATTTGCTTTTTCCATCAAATTTTTTATCATCAATTTATCTACAAAAGACATAAAAACTACATTTTTTAGTTGATTTTTTTCTACAAAATTTGCTAATTTTTCCTTTTCTGCTCCATCGCCTACTATCAAAAATTGCCATTCATTTTTTTGATTTTGTTGAGCAAATTGAGCAATTTTTAGCATTTGTGTCAAATCATTTGCGTAGCCAAGCGTGCCTGTGTATAATAAAATTTTTTGCGTATTATTTTTTTTATCGATATTTTTTGTGTCAATATTTTCTAATTTTTTTTGAAAAAATAACGTATCCGAAAAATTAGAAATTACCTCGACTTTTGTATCAATATTGCGTAATTCAATGCCTTTTTTCATCAAAGGCGAAAGAGCAATGATTTTTTTTGCGTTTTGATAGATTTTTTTTTGATAATAATAAATGATTTTTAGTAGCCATTTATTTTTGATAATTCCTAAACTTTCAGGAACTTCTGGCCACAAATCTCTTACTTCAAAAATATAAGGCACTTTTTTTCGTAAAAAATAAGCCACCAAACCCACACTCAAAGGCGTAGAAGTAGCATAAATTAAATCAGCAGGCAATAATTTTTTGGCTAATCGATAACTTTGATACATAAATTGTAGAAAAGATTTTATTCTCCCTAAAATTCCTAAAGAATTATCATAAAAAATAGGTAATCTATGAATTTTGATGCCTTCTATTTCTTCGTATAGATATTTTTTTTGATTATGGGCTGTGATAATATGAACTTCGCAATTTTTTTCTACTAATTTTTTGGCTAAATAATAAGAACGAATCGCACCACTTTCCTCAAAAGTTCTAAAATATTGATGAATATAAATAATTTTCATAATTCTTAGGAAATTTGTGTGGAGAATGAAAATGTTTTTTTAATACTTTTTTGAATTGCCTCCAGATTTATCTGGAGGATATTATAGAATTTAATCAATGGCTTTAGCCGAAATTTTTATCTTTTTCTATCTTATCTTTTTCTATATTTTCATAAGTATAGTAAATTAACTCCACAATAATTCCCTAAAAACAGTTTTTATAGTATATTTTAGGCTTAAAAATAAGAAAAAATATCATAAAAAAATACAAAAAAATAGTAATTATCACATAGATTTTTGCGATACTATTTTATTGACTGCTCGCCAAAAATCAACTGCATTTCGATATTGCCAAGCCCAACCTTTCATTTTTATTTTCTTAGATTCATTGGTAGCTATAATCAAAGTCGGATATTCTAAAAAACATATTAAACTCAAACAAAATAAAGTTCCCGAAAAAATCAACGTAAAAAAACTAAAATAAAAAACTAAAATTGGAATTGCTACTATCAACAAAAACAAACCCGATGGAATTTCTCTATGCGTATGTAGCTCACAAGACGCAATTTTTCGAATCAAAATTTCTTTTTGTGTGCCTGTTTCGAATAAATCTTTTCCTTCAAAATAACATACTTTTTTATTGCTCACAATGCCAAAATGATTATCTAAAATCAAAATTTCTTTTTCTTTTTTGATAATTTCTTCAGGATATTTCAATTCAATCGTTACAAAAGGCTCTTCTTTTTTTTCTGTTTTTGAAATTTGTCCCCAAGTTTTTGTAAAATTATGATTAGTTTCAACCGATAAATTTCCCTCAAAAGCATTTAAAAAGTTAGTAGTACTTTTAAATCTTTCCGCTGGATTTTTGGCGGTTGCTTTGTCTATTATTTTTTGATAAAATTCTTGTTCTTCTAATAAAATTTCTCTTAATCTTGGCAAAGGTTCGAATAATATTTTTTGAAAAATATCATATTCTGCTGGAATAGAAATATAAGGATTTACGCCTGTCAAAAGTTCGTATAAAACTACGCCCAACGCATAAATATCGCTTTTATAATCAATAGACAAGGCTTTTACTTGCTCTGGACTCATATAATAAATCGTTCCTATACGCATTCCTGTGCGTGTAAGTCCTTTTTCGTCATTTTCTATATTTTTAGCAATTCCAAAATCTGTTACTTTTACAATTCCATCGGGAGTTATCAAAATATTCGATGGTTTTATATCTCTATGCACAATATTTGCTTCGTGTGCGTGAATAAAAGCCAATAAAATTTGGTTAAAAACTTCTTTTAATTTTGATAAACTCAAACCGCCTTCGCTTACGCCTTTCAAATATTTGTCCAAAGAAATACCTTCTACGTATTCCATTATCAAATAAGCACTTTCAGGAGTTTCGATATAATCGTGCAAAGATACGATATTTGGGTGCGAAAGATTTGCCATCAACGAGGCTTCATTTCTACATCTTTCTCTGATTTGTTTGTTTTTGCTATATTCAGGCAGTAATTCTTTGATAGCAACCCAACGATTTATCTGCGTTTGCAATGCCAAATAAACCGTACCCATTCCACCTTTGCCCAATGTGCGTTTGATTTGATAGTGAGTAAGAATCCGATTTGTGTGCATTGGATTTAAAAAATATTTTGTATTGGTGGAATTTTAGCACAAAATTAGTCTATTTTTATAAAATTCCAAATGTTTTTACAAATTATTCGAATCAAAAAAACCTGCGTGCCATAATAAATACGTATTTATCAAAATATATAGACTTGCAATCGTAAAAAAAGCATACGTATCTAATTTTTTTGACACTATTTTACTCTTATTTTTGAATAAATACAAAGAACGAACCGAAATCAAAAGGGAAACAAATATAAAAAAGAACGTCAATAAATGAACTTTATCCACCAAAGTAAAAGTAACTGTTTCAGGCAAAATCGAATCTACAATATATTTATTGCCCACAGCCGCAAATAAACTGCCCACAGAAAGCCCAAAACGAGGATCTACGTCTGTTGGCTCAATAAAAAATACCAACATCGAAATACAAAAAGCAATATAAACGCCTAAAAAAAGTTTATAAAATAAACCTAAACCTTTTCTGGAAAGGGAAATAGTTGCCATAATGCGTGGATATTCGCTATAACCTTTCAAAACGGGGTCGCCATAAGTCGTTTCGTATCGAGTTACACTTTGTTCGAGAGTGAATTTATCAATTTTCCAACCTTCAATTTTTACTTTCGGATCAACTTTACTATTTTTATGGTCAGCCAAATAAAAAATTTTATTATAATCGTGTGTTGCTTCCTCTATCACAATTTTTAAATATTGCTTATCAAAAGGAAAATTTTCGATGTTCCATTGTTTTTTGATTTCAGATTTACATTTGTGCATCGACCACATAATATTCTGTTTTTTTTCAATAGAAGGAGAATGATAAGAATTTTCTTTGGCATTTACCACTTCCATCGTTTCAATCGGCTTTAAAGAGTCATTTTTATAATTAAACCAAACCCAATAATCAGATTTAAAAGAATTTTCACCCAAATTCAAATCGTGAATCGAAGTAATATATAAACCGACAGTTACGGTGTCTTTTTTTTGTGCCAATAAAAATAAAGGAAACAAAAAAACAAAAAGAAATAAATAAAAATACTTCATAAAAGTTTGTAAAAATAATAGAAAATCGTACCATCAAAATATCATTTGAAAAATACATATTTTTCAAATATAAATGCAATTTTTATGCTTATTTTTTAAATGATGATTTTAAAATTCTATTGTTTCAATTTTGTAGTTAAATTATTCAGAAAAATCAAATAAAATTTTCAATCGTCATATTTTTTGTGTCTTGTCCTATCAAAGCCAAAGCCTCCAACACTTTTTGAATATCAGGCACAGGCGATACATATTCAGTCGCCCAACGCACACTTGCGAGCCATTGTTGCACATCAAATTCTGATAAATTAAACTTTTGAACAATTTTTTCGGTTACATTTTCTGTAGTCAAAAATTGATGACAAACTTCATTAATCGTTTCGCACAAGGCTTTTATTTCATCAGGATATTGTGCTAAAATCTCATTTCTGACCGCAATCACAAACGCTCCCCAAGGCGTAGGAAATTCGCCCAAACACTTAATCAAACCTTTATCTACGTAAGATTTTGTCATTAGTTTTTCCCATAAAAACCTTCCGCAAACGTTGTCAGTCAATTTTTGTATACCGCCTTTTAGTCCGTTCGTCGTTTCAAATTCTATTTTTTCGATGTCCCAATTTCGTTGTTTGGCATCTAACAAAGCCATCAAATGTGAGCCAGAGCCAAAACGACTAATGGCAGTTTTGAGCTGTTCAACTTCGTCTATATGATTGAATTGCAATGGCGTATGAATTCCCCAAACCAACGGAGAACATACGTACATTTGCAGAATTTTACTTGGATTTCCTTTTAAAATATCAGCCGTAATTCCTTCGGTTAATACCACTGCGACATCCAAATTTCCTTCTCGCAAGTCTTGTGCCATTGCGCCTGTACCTGCGTGATAATCAGTCCATTGCAAATCTAAGGCGTTTTTTTCGAAAAATTTGTTTTCAATTCCCCAATGCCAAGGCATATTAAAATGCTCAGGCACTCCTCCTATTTTTAAAGATAGCATTAAATTTTGTCTAAAATAGTATATTGATTTTTTATTGTTTTTGTTTTTTTGAAGACAATATTACGTACAAAATTAAAATAAATTTATACGTAATATTTTGGTTTTAAAGGCTTGTAATATCTCGCCTTCTCATTTTTCCTGCAGGAATACCAAACATCATTTTAAATCGTCTACAAAAATAAGCGGTATCTTTATAACCAATTTCTGTGCTGATTTCTCTAATACTTTTTTTGCTTGTTCTTAATAAAATAATTGATTTTTCCATTCGTTGATATTCGATATAATCTTGCGGATTGATTCCAGTGAGTTGTTTGAAATATTGCCCCACATATTCTTCAGAAATATTAGCGATTTTCGCCAATATTTTATTAGATAAATCGCCATTCAAATCACTTTTGATATGATTAAAAATTTCAACTAAACGAACGTCTTTGAAATAAGTATTGTTGGTGGCTAATTTTTCGACAAACATACCTTCTTTTAATAAATATCGGATAATTTCAATCACAATTTGCTCGGTTTTTAGTTCGATAATTCGTTCTTTTCCGGGCGTATTGTTCATATTTTCGATGATTACTTCTTTGACTAATCGAGCCAAAGCAGGCTGTTCTTTGATAATAAAAGGCGGAATATCCAGGGAAGAAAAAAAGTTAATTGAGTCAAATACTTTTGATTCGAAAGCCAAATAGCTGCAAGAATTTTCGTGTTTTCCTACATAATTTACATCGGTATTTGTTTCGAGATATTTTTCTCTGTTAGTGATAAATTCTTCGTTTTTAATTTGTATTGCTTCTTTTGTATCGCCAAACCAGATGCTTGCAGGTCTGCTCCCTGGCACAAATAACATATCGCCCTTTTCTACTATATTTTCACCATCTCCGTGCGAGAGTTCGCTATGATGTAACAAAAATAAAAAATTTTCAACATTATAATAATTTTTTACTTGAATAGATTGTAAAATTTTTATATTCTTTGCTTTCAAAAATTTTACATTGATTGATTCAATAATTCGATTATATTCTTCCATAATTTAGTACTTTTACAAGGTTTAAAAACCTTTTTTGTTTATCTAAAAAGATAAAATTAGATTTATTTAAGATTTATTGTTTTATAAATAATGTTCAAAAGTAAACTATGTTTTTATAAATTCCAAATATTTAACAAAAAAAAATATAACATTTCTAAGATATTATATTTTTTAGATAAATAAGTAAAATCTTGTTTCTGTCCTATTTTGAGGTTTAAACGGCATTGCAAACGATTGAATATTTGAGCTTTTTGTGTTAAAATTCTTCTATAAAACCTCTTAAATTTTGTTCTTCTGATAGTTCAAATTTCTTTTTTAATCGATTAAAACTAACTTTTAAACTCCCACTTGTGATGTTTAACATTTGTGCAATTTCTCCGTTAGTTAAACGCATTTTTAGATAAGCCGCCAATCGACAATCATTATTAGTTGTTTTAGGAAATCTTTTTTGAATATTGATAAAAAAAGTTGGGTGAACTTGTTCAAATTGATTTTTATAATTATCCCAATCATTTTCCAAACTAATTGCCTCTTTTGTTTCCAAAAATATTTTTCTGATAGACCTTTTTTGGTCGAGAGGCATATCACTTTCTAATTCTTTTAATTTATTTTCAATCTGTAATAACCATTCATTTTTTTGCATCAAAAGCGTTGCTTGTCCTGAGAGTTGTCGGGCTTGAAACTCTGTTTTTTCTTCTAATCTAACCTGTTCTGAATGAGCAAGTTCCCTTTCTAGTCTTCTTTTTTTTTCTAAATCGGTCATTATTATATCGTGTTGATAAATCACTTCTTGCTTTAATTTATTCCTTTTGAATTGTAAAAAAACAATAATTCCCAAAGATAAAATTCCAATAATTGAAATAATTGTATAAAAAAATAATACATTATTTCTATCAGAAAGTTCTCTATTTTCTTTTTTTTCATACATCATTTTTTGGTGCAATTCAAAGGCTGTAAATTCCCTTTCTTCTCGTTGTTTTATCAATGTATCTTGATAATTTGCCTTTTGTGATTGATATAGATATTTATTTTCTTTGTCATTTATATCCTCATAAATATCAACCAGAATAGTAGAAATTTCTAATATCAATACAACATCTTTTATTTGTTTTGCTAATTTAAAACCTATTTCTGCATACTCAATGGCTTTTTTATATGTCTTCATTTCTCTATATAATTGAGCTAAATTACTATAACTATTACCTTCGTGTCTATGATTTTTGATTTTTTTGGCACTTTCAATAGATTCTTCAAAGTATAGAATTGCTTCTTCATATTTTTTTTGTCTAAATTTCACTAATCCAATATTATTACTTGTATAAGTAATAGTATATATATTTTTTATTTTTTTTCCTTCCTCATAACCCTTTGTATAATATTCGAGTGCTTGCTCATATTTTTTTTGTTTATAATACAAATTTCCGATTTCGCTGAGTGTTCCAGCAGTTTCACTATTTTTTTCTTTTGATTTTATTAGTAAATCTTTTTTAAGATAAAATAAAGCCTCATCATATTTTTTTTGGTCGGCATATAAAGCAGCAATCCATTGATTAATACCTGTTTCTCTTTTAAATAGTTCATCATCATAAATTTCTATCATTTCTAAATAAAAATTTAAGGCTAAATTTTTTTGTCCCAACCCCATATAACATAAACCTAATATCTGCAAAGCCCTAATCGTTAAATCTCGCTTGTTCTTTTTTCGTGCAATGCTCATTATTTCTCTACAAATAGCAATACAATCATCTGGTCTCGAAACAAATCTATATACATTTGCCATACATAATTTTGCAAAGAGTTTTAAATCTTCATTATTTGTTTTTGCAGCCATATTAATGGCTTTTTCTGCATATTCATATCCTAATTTTATATCTCTATTGATATAAACATTTGATAATGCTATCAAAGTTTCTGCTTCTTTTTCTAAGGAAATTTTCGATTTTAATATATTATTTAAACTATCTATTTTTTGTTTAGGTTGTGCGAATAATAAAACTTGGATAAATAGTAGTAATATTAATAATAAATATTTTTTTAACATATTTAATTATGCGTAATAAATTTTTAGTTCAAATATATCACTTTTTATTCTTAATTTCAAAAAAAGTGATGGATTTTTAATTTTATCTCTTCTAATACATTCCAATAAATATGCTATAAATCACAAAACCATTCATTTTTTTGTGATATTTCTGCACCCAATCTTTGTTTAAATGTCAAAAGTCCTGCGTTAATCACGCCTTTATCTGTGGCAATTCCTAAATCTAAGATTTTAAAATGATGTTCAAGAGCATAACTTGACAAGCAGGCAAACAAAAAAACCAACGGACTAAATACCAAAAAATCTACATTATCCGCAGGATAAAACGAGTACAAAATACTATCATTCATTATAATTGTTACGCACAAAGCCGCTATTTTTTCGTCTTTTTTGACTGTAAATAGTCGGAATTTTTCGGGAAATGTATGGATTAAATGAATAAAATTTTGTTCATCAAGAGTCATCGGATAGTTTTTTCGTTCTCTACTTTTTTTGATAAATTGATGCACAAAAACAAGGTCAATATCTTGATTTTCTGTATGAAAAGTAAAATTATTTTTAACGCATTTTTGAAAACGTCTTTTTTCTGAGGTATGAAAATTTTCTACTATATTTTTATTTAATTTGAGATGCAAATTGAGTTCTGAATTTTTTAATTGAAATTTATTTTGAAACAAAATATTTTCTATCAACGCATTTTTTTCGGGTGCATAACACAAAGGAAAATTTTTGATTACCATTGATTTTACATTTTTTTGTTTCAAAAATATTTTTATTTCTTGTATAAATAGCAAAAAATTATTGGTATTTATATTTTCCATTTCAAAACAAAAACCGCCAAATGTGGCTCTAAAAGGACTTAAAAAAACTTGATTGACAATTATTCCACCCAAATAATATTCTATTTTTTTATCATTTATCCAAATAAAATAAATACATTCTCCTAAATTTTCTTTATTTTGGTCGATAATATGTGTTGGTTCTTGTAAAAAAAAAGAAGTTGGAAAAGTATATTTTTCTAATTCATTTATATTTTTTTGAATAATTTTTAGCATTTTTTTGATGTTTATTTATTTTTATTTTTATATCTATTTTTTGTATTTTAATAATACAATATTTTACTTTGTATAAATTTATGAGCAAATTTAGTTGTATTTATCCAAAAAAACAAAATTTTATATTATATTTGAGAATAAATTACTTTAAAAAATAAAGAAAAAAATGAACTAAAATTTGGAAAATTCAAAAAAAACACTTACCTTTGAATTGTCAAATCAACAAAAATATTTGCAATGGGAAAAGTGAAAGAATTTGAAATGCCTGATTTTGATACAGATGTTATCGAAATTGAGGAAAGTAAATTAGTCGTTTTTAATGATGACAAAAATACTTTTGAACACGTGATAGACACATTAATTGATGTATGCGGACACACGCCCGAACAAGCTGAGCAATGTGCTTGGATTATTCACTCAAAAGGAAAATATGCGGTGAAAGAAGGTTCTTTTGAAGCCTTAGCACCTATGAGAAATGATATTTGTCGTAGAGGAATTTCTGCTGAAATTATGTAAAAATATACTTTTTTATAGATAAAAAAAAGAACTTTTTGTTATGAAAGTTCTTTTTTTGTATCTATTTATCTCTTGATAATTGTTAATTTTTGTGTAGTTTTCTAACAAAATGGTTAGAAATTTTTGGCTAAAGCCAACCATTAAATTTTATATTATTCTCCAAATAAATCTGGAGGCAATTCAAAAAACATTTCAAAAAAAATATTTTTCGCAAAACTTACTAAAAAAACAAAAATCTTAGTAATATTTAACATTTTTTTAAAAAATATAATTATTTTAATTTTTTATGCTTATATTTGCAAAAAAATACAAAAATAAAAAGCCAATAACTTTACAATCCTTATTACAACCGATGCTAAACAACTTAAAATCTTTCGCATATAATGCTGACGACGAAGACCCACTTAAAAAATTTCGTAATTACTTTTATTTTCCTCAATTAAATGGAAAACCTGTTTTATATTTTACAGGAAATTCACTTGGTTTACAACCCGTTCAAACTAATAATTTTGTAAAAAAAGAATTAGAAAAATGGGCTGAGTATGGCGTAGAAGGGCATTTTAAAACTGATAAACCTTGGTTTGATTATCATAAACACGCCAAAAACGGACTAACACACCTCACAGGTGCGTTGCCAACCGAAGTAACGGCAATGAATGCGTTGTCTGTTAATTTACATTTATTATTGGTCAGTTTTTATCAGCCCAAAGGAAAAAAAACTAAAATTATGATGGAAAGCGGTGCTTTTCCATCGGACCAATATGCTATCGAAACGCAAATTAAATGGCACGGTCTGGACGTAGATAAAAATATTATCGAACTGACTCCAAGACAAGGCGAAAAGATACTCAGAACAGAAGATATTTTAGATAAAATTCAAGAAAATAAAGGCGAATTGGCTTTGGTGATGTTGAGTGGCGTAAATTATTATACAGGACAATATTTTGATATTCCAACTATTACCCAAAAAGCACAAAGCGTGGGAGCATATTGTGGTTGGGATTTGGCACACGCCATAGGTAATGTCCCTCTCGAATTACATAAATGGAATGTAGATTTTGCAGTTTGGTGTTCTTATAAATACTTAAATTCAGGACCTGGTGGAGTTGGCGGAGCATTTGTTCACGAAAAATATCATCAAGCAGATGTAATGCGTTTGGCAGGTTGGTGGGGTTATGAAGAAAAGACAAGATTTCAGATGAAAAAAGGTTTTTTACCTGAAAAAAATGTTGATTCTTGGCAATTAAGTAATGCGTCTATTTTGCCTTTGGCAGCCCATTTAGCATCTTTGCAAATATTTATAGAGGCTAATATTTATAAATTAAGAGAAAAAAGCGAAAAATTAACAGGCTTTTTAGAGCAAGTGATTGAGGCAGTGAAAGCAGAAGTGAATGTAGATATTGACATTATCACTCCTCAAAATCCAAGAGAAAGAGGTTGTCAATTATCTTTAATCGTAAAAAATAAAGGCAAGCAAATGTTTGAAGCACTTCAAAATCAAAATATTATTGCCGATTGGAGAGAGCCAAACGTGATTAGATTGGCACCTGTGCCTTTGTATAATTCTTTTGTGGATATAATGAAATTTGGTGAAATTTTAAAACAAGTTGCTATCAATTTGAATTAAAAAAAATATGATTGAACTTAAAAATATAAAAAAACAATTCAATGGGCGTGATGTCTTAAAAGGCATCGATGCTACTTTTTATAGGGGAAAAACCAATATGATTATTGGGGCAAGTGGAACAGGAAAAAGTGTGTTATTGAAGTGTATTGTGGGTTTGGTGCAAGTAGATAATGGTGATATTTTATATGACCAACGTGAATTTACGCGCGCAGACAAAGACCTAAAAAGAGAAATTAGGCGAGAAATTGGTATGTTATTTCAAGGCGGAGCTTTGTTTGACTCTAAAACGGTTGAGCAAAATGTCCTTTTTCCTTTGGATATGCTGACCAAAATGACTAAGCAAGAAAAAGCAGATAGAGTCGCATTTTGTTTAGAAAGAGTAGGACTTTCGCAGGCATCCAAACGTATGCCTTCCGAAATTAGTGGCGGTATGAAAAAAAGAGTAGGCATTGCGCGTGCCATTGCTTTGCAAACTAAATACTTATTTGTTGATGAGCCTAATTCTGGTTTAGACCCTTTGACATCTATCAAAATAGATAATTTAATTCAAGAAATTACACAAGAAAATAATATCACAACCGTTATTGTCAGCCATGATATGAATTCTGTAATGGAAATTGGAGAACATATTATTTTTTTATATCAAGGCGAAAAAGTTTGGCAAGGTGATAATAAATCTATTTTTCATTCTGAGGTAAAAGAATTGAATGAATTTGTGTTCTGTAATAAATTATTGAGTGATTTGAGAACGCATTTATAAAAATATTTTTTTAACTTTAATCATTACATCAAAATAAAATCCGTGTTATTTGTGTAGCCCGCATCATCTGTGTTCCATTTTTAAAACATAAATGATACGAATTGAACAGGTAAACACAGATTTTTTAAATCAAATTTTTAGTAGAGTAGGGGAGAGGCAACGATTTTTCTTTTCTTTATAAAAATATAATCTAAAATCTTTTCTTTATTTTAATTTTTCCTTTTCTTGAATTGAGTTTAAAAATTGCTCCATTATTCCCAATTTTTTGTTCTTTTTTTTGTGGAATGATATATTTTGCTCTCTTTTTTTTGTCAAAAGAGCCATTATTAGTCATATTTTCGTTTATACTCGGTGCATAATTTTCTTTTGTTGGATTGGCAAAATCACTTTCAACTCGGTTATTTTCGGTTTGTGTTTCCAAATTTGCGTTAGTATTTTCGGGAATATTCAACGTAATATCTCCTGTCAAATTAGTAAAAGACATCGGTTTTTCAGTTGTAATTTCTGCAAAATCTGCTTCAATATCTCCATCATCATTTTGTACAAAAGCCCAACCTTTTATTTCGCTCAACGTAATTTTTCCTTTTCGAGATTGTAATTCGATGCCTGATTTTATTTTTTTTATGTCAATATTTCCCTCATCTGTCCAATGAATTTTAAGATAAGTTTGATAAGGAACTAAAATTATATATTCAGACATTTGCACAGAAGCCGTTCTAAAATAATTGATTTGTCCTTGTTTTTCCAATATAAAAGGCGTTTCGTTAGGTTTTACAATTACAACAATCGTATCGCCTGCGTATCCTTCAATTTTTAAATTCCCTCTATATCCTTCTATCACCAAAGTATTACCAATATCAACTTTTTTAATTTCTTGGGCAATCAAAAAAGGAGAAAATAAAAGTAAAAAAACATAAAAAATAAAAAATTTGGTTGTCATTGGTTTTATAATTAGTCCTTTTATAATCTAAAAAAATATAAAAGTTTTTTGTTTAATTGATATTTATAAAGATAAAAATATTTGATTGTAAACCTATAAAACTCAAAATAATATAGGTTTATTTTCTTTTATAAAACTACATACTTTCCAAAGCATCTTCTACACAATCTCTCACAACAGGGTGCAATTCTTGTTCTAATAAACGATTCAAAGGCAAAGCACCTTCCAAAATATTGTTTTTTACAATCCAATCTACTGTCGCTAATTGCAAATGCGTATTTTTAATATAAGGTAATTGCGCCAATACTTGTGTACGAACTTCTTCTAAATGTGCGTATTTTTCTAACTCAGACAAAGCCGCTAATTGTTGATGTACGTTTTCATTATTTTTGATATAAGATAAATAATCTTTTAAATTTACGTTTTTTTCGTATATTTTTTTAACTTTATCCGTATCTAATGGCGCATAATTATCTTTATTGACTACTCTTGAATATGATTTTTCTTCCATTTTCATAGCCATATCAGACATCATTGGCTCGCCCATATTGCTCGCAGTGGCAGATTTTGTTTCTATGGGTTGAATGGTTTTATTATTATCCACATAAACGTCATCGATAGACTTTGGTTTTTTATCCGTTTTAACTTTTTTAGTATCGATATTTTTTGGTAATACTTTTTGCGTTTCTTGTTGATTTTTATTGGCTATTTCACTATTTTTTTGGATATTTTTTTGTGAAACAGCAAACCACAAAGTAATTGCAGTTAAAGTAAATCCCATTGCAAAAGCCACTTTAAATTTTGGCATTGTCCACCATAATTTAACATTTTCTAACCAAATTTGGAAACTTTTTTTTGATTTTTGATTTTTTTGTGCTTCACTTAACATCGCATAAAAATCCATTTTCAAATGAGGTTTTACGTCTGCTAAAGGTGCTTTTTTTACAAAAAATAACGTATCTTTCAAAGCATCTAATTCGCTTTGAAATTCAGGATTTTTTTGTAAATAATCCTTAATTCTATATTCTGTTGCTTCATCAGTTTTACCTTTCAAAAAGTCTATCAAATGAGGCTCAATTTCTTCGTAACGCATATTTTTCTATTTTTTATAAGTAGGAATGTGTTTTTTATCCTAAAATTAATCAAGTATTATTTTGTAAAAACTAACGATTCAAATTATATTTTTGTACTACTTCTTTGAGTAATTGCAATGCTCGATGCACGCGCACACGTACCAAATTTTCTGTAATATTAAATAATTTTGCCAAATCTTTGTATTCCATTTCTTCTAATTGACTTAAAACTAAGATTTCTCTTTTGTCGTGAGGCAATTTTTCTAAAGCGGCGTACATTATTTTCAAACGGTCTTCTTTTTCTGCATATTCTTGGTCATTATCCGCAAATTTAATATTTTTTTCACTATGGACTTTATCCAAAGAATCAATATTTAATTTGAGTTTTTTAAAGTGGTCGTGTTGCACATTGCGAGCGATTTGATAAAACCAAGACTTAAAAACAGCATTTTCTTTGTAAGAATGTTTATATTTAATAATTCTTTCAAATACTTGTTGAGTCAAATCATTGCTTAAATCTTCATCAAAAGTAGTCCGTAAATAAAAATTATACAAACGAATATGATACCTCTCAAAAAGAAGCCCCAACTGCTCGATTTGTCCTTGACAAACCTTTAACATGATATGTTCGTCTGAAAGTTGCAAAATATAAGATAGTTTTTTAGTTTAAATTTAGATATATTACTGATGGCTTATAAAAATATTACAAATTTATTTATTTATTTTTAAAAAATACATAAAATTGTAAAAAAAAGATGAAAAAAAGGTCTGTTTATACGAGAAATGAAAATATATTTGGTTCATGGGAAATTATTCCAGCGCTAATTTTGTTGTGTTGGATAGCCATTTATTTTAAAAATATAGAAAAATACCAATTTAAAAAAAGGTAGAGATTTCGGCTAAAGCCAAAAGTTGAATTTTATATTATCCTCCAGATAAATCTGGAGGCAATTCAAAAAAACATTTCAAAAAAAATTCCGTACAAATTTCCTAAGAATCTTATTTTTTAGATGCTCCCTAAAGTCTATCGACTATTTTCTAAATGCAAAGTTAAATATTTTATTTTGCTACCAAATAATATTTTATACTTTTAATCATACTCTTAAAAAAATAATCTATTTTTATTTTTTTTATTATCAAAAAAAGTATAATTTTGCATAATAAAATGAAACAACTAAGGGACTAAATAAAAAATAATATACCTAAAAAAAACTCCCTCACCTTCGGGGAGGGCTGGGGTGGGACATAATTTGAGTGAAAAGCCCCACCCTATTCCTCTCCAGCGGTGAGGGAACTAAAAATAAGTTTTTTGAGTGGGTAATTTATTTTTTAGATGCTCCCTAAAATATATTTTGTTGTTTTTTTATGTGTAAAAATAATATTTATTATTTCTTCAAAAAAAACCATGAAAAACTTATTCAACGCCAACGATGCGGCACAAACCATCGAGAGAATTAGTCAACTAAAAACCGATTCAAAAGCACAATGGGGCAAAATGTCTGTGTCTCAAATGTTAGCGCATTGCAACGTTCCTTACGAGTTTGTGTATGATAACAAACATCCAAAACCAAACTTTTTTATGAAATTAATTTTTAAATTATTCGTAAAAAGTGCGGTAGTAGGTGAGAAACCGTATAAAAAAAATTCTCCAACTGCTCCTGCTTTTATTATCAAAGAAGATAAAAATTTTGAGATAGAAAAAAAACGTTTGGTAGATTATATCCAAAAAACATTGGCATTAGGCGAAAGTCATTTTGATGGAAAAGAGTCAATTTCATTTGGAAAATTATCTAAAAATGAATGGAATATTATGTTTGCTAAGCATCTTGACCATCATTTACAACAATTTGGTGTATAATTATTAACGAATATAATGAAAACAAAGACTATTTTTTTTCTATTGATTTTTTTATTAGTGTTTCAAATTTCAAAAGCCCAACAAAAAACTATGTACGGCATTGCTCATTTGTCTATTTTGCCTTTGCGCACAGAACCTTCGAATAAAAGTGAATTATGCACGCAAATTTTATTTGGCGAAATTTATAAAGTACTCAAAAATTCTCCTGATGAACAATGGTTATACATCGAAAATAATTTTGATGAATACAAAGGTTGGTTAAATAAAGGACAATTCAAAGAAATTTCTGAAAAACAATTTAAAGAAATTGAAACGCAAAAAAAAGAATATTTGTGTCAAGAATATACAAAAAATTTGGTAGGAATAGATAAAACAACGTCTATTCCTATCGTTTTTGGCGCAAAATTACATAAAATTGATGACAATACGTGTAAAAATAATACTAATTTTTATACGTATTCTTTTGCTCAAGAAAATCAACCTCAAAATCAAAATCAATCTCAAAATATTACTCAATTACTTTTAGAAGATGCGTATATTTTTTTGAATGCTCCTTATCTTTGGGGAGGAAAAACGCCTTTTGGCGTAGATTGCTCTGGTTTTACGCAACAAATTATGCGTGCTAATCATATCAAAATAAAAAGAGATGCCTATCAACAAGCAGAACAAGGCGAAAAAATTGATAAATTAGAAAATACTAAAACAGGTGATTTGGCTTTTTTTGTGAGGAATAATCGCGTAGTTCACGTAGGATTGATTATCGAAGACAAAGATTTGCAAAAAAACAAACCTGATGCTGTTATTCAAAAAAAAGAACGTTGGATAATGCACGCTTTGGAATGTGTGCGCGTAGATAAAGTAGACGAAAAAGGTATTTTTAACCTCGATAACAAGGAATATTCTCATTTTTTACATAGTTTTAAAAGATATATCAAATAAGAAAAAATATGAACAAAGCATTTTTAATATTGGCTGATGGTATGACTTTGGAAGGACAAAGTGTTGGCAAAAAAGGAACAACGACAGGCGAATTATGTTTTAATACAGGACTCACAGGCTACCAAGAAATATATAGCGACCCTTCTTATTTTGGACAAATTATTGTCAATACAAACACACATATCGGAAATTATGGCGTATTCGAACCCGAAAATGAATCGAATAAAGCCCAAATTAATGGTATGGTTTGCACTGCTTTTTCTACTAATTATTCGAGATGGAAAGCCGATGATTCTTTGCAAAATTATTTAGAAAAAAATGAAATCGTTGCCATTGCCAACATCGATACGCGTGCCTTAGTCAAACATTTAAGGCAAAAAGGAGCGATGAATGCCATTATTTCTTCCGAAATTTTGGAAGTAGAGGTTCTCAAAAAACGACTTTTGGATATTCCAAGCATGCTTGGAATGGAATTATCCTCAAAAATAAGCACAAAAAATCCTTATTTTTATGGCAATGAAAATGCAACCTATAAAGTGGCGGTTTTGGATTTGGGAATTAAAACCAATATTTTACGAAATTTTGAAAAAAGAAATATTTTTGCAAAAGTTTTTCCTGCTAAGACTGCTTTTGAGGAAATGGAAAATTTTCAGCCTGATGGATATTTTATTTCTAATGGACCTGGCGATCCTTCGTCTATGCCTTATGCGATAGCAACAGTTAAAAAAATATTAAATACAAACAAAGCACTTTTTGGAATTTGTTTAGGGCATCAATTATTGGCGTTGGCAAACGATATCTCTACGTATAAAATGCCCAACGGACATCGGGGATTAAATCATCCTGTCAAAAATATTATCACTAATACATGTGAAATTACTTCTCAAAATCACGGTTTTGGCATCAGTGAGTTTGATGTAGCGAAAAGTAATGGAGTAGAAATAACGCACTTAAATTTGAATGATAATTCGATAGAAGGCATCAGAATAAAAGGAAAACGAGCATTTTCGGTGCAATATCACCCTGAATCTTCGCCAGGTCCGAATGATTCTGAATATTTATTTGATGAATTTTTAGGATTATTGGCAAATAAAAATAAAGTTGTGTTTGGATAAGTTAGGATATAAGGTAAAAAATATTATACCCAATAAAAATATTTATGTATATAAATTGGTGACCTTAACCTCACCAATTTATTTTTTAGATGCTCTGAAAAACTATCGATACATTTTTCTTATTTTTTTATTATCAATAATAAATAAAATTGGTCTTTGCATCAAACTATTATTTTGTGTAGCGGTAACTTCCACGGTTTCTAACAAAACTCTACCTCCCCACAAAAATTCTATGCCCAACAAAGTATCTGCAATAAAATCTTGCAACAAAGGCTTGCCCTCAAATTGATGTATCAAATACAATTCGTCCTCGTGTGTGCGGATAGTGTCCACATACACATAAGGCGGATGATACAAAGAATCTACTAACATTTGTTGATAATCTTCTGCCTTTCTGCTTTTTACGTAATATTCTTCGGTTTTTTTCTGATAATTCATACGTTTTCCGACCACAAACAAATCATGTTTATCAACAAAGTCTTGGTCTGTAAAAGTTTTCACCAACGTAAAATCAGAAAAATGTGTTCTTAAATCAAAGATTGCGTCTCTTCCCTTTCCTGTTTTTTTATCGTATTTTTCTCTATTATTTACTCCTGCGAGGTCTTGAAATTCTCTCGAAATTTTGCCTTCATTTGCTAATTCCTCTACATATTGCACCAAACGAAGCCCAATTGCATAAGGATTTAAACCAACTCTTTGTACCGAAGTTACCATCGCATTGAGTTTTGCGTAGGCAATTTCGTGGGTTTTCATTTTTTTATCTTCTCTAAAAAGTGTATCATGCCAATAACTTGCCCAGCCTTCATTGATGATTTTAGTTCGAATTTGAGGCTCAAAATAAACGGCTGTATCTCTGATAATCGTCATCACTTCTTTCATCCAAGTATTATCAGATTTATGTAAAAAAGGAGAATTATCTCTGATATATTCTAACAAATCTTGATTTTTAGGCTGATTTATTTTGGATATATATTTATCGAATTCTGCTTGTAACTCAGGATATTTATCTTTTACTTCTATCAAAAACATAGTTTCTGCATAATCTACGTCATTTGATTTTTCATACCAAAGATTTAATCTTTCGACTTCGTTAAAAATTTCGCTATCAGGTCTTTTTTTAATCACTTGTAAAAAATCTTGCAAATAAAATTCTACTTTTGAAAGAATTGTATTTTGAGAATCATTGTGTTGATTTTTGGCTAATTCGGTAAAATAACCATTCAAATTATTGATACTTCTCGTAAATTCTATCACATAATCAACCCAACGCCCGTGTTTTGTACGCATATCTGCGAGCAAACGCTTGTCTGCCAAAGCCTTTCCCACAAAATCATCTTTCCAAGTATGCGCAAATAATCGGTTATTTTGAAAAAAATCTATATGCCCCAATACGTGATAAAATATCATTACATTCAACCAATCAGGATTATTATCGTTATAAAAAGAAATGGCTGGACGAGAATTAATCACTGTTTCGTAAGGATTGTTTGGATATAATTTATATTTTCCTGATTCTTTCAAAACCTCCACATCATTCACCCAATAATCATACAGAGTAGGAATCATAATTTTGGGCGTGAGTTCAATCATATCTTTATTGGTAACGATATATTCTAAAGTATCAGATTCGAATTTCAATCCCGCATCTATGGCTTTGAGTTTGCATTCTTCCATCAATTTTTTTACGTGTTGTGAGATAAGTTCCATATTTTTAATAATTGTTTAGTTCATTTTTATAAAATGAATATTATTTTGTGTTCTATTTATAATTACGAAAAAAATGTTATTTTATGAAATGATTTGAGTTATTTTTTTATTTTTTTATTTTGAATGATAAATAGAGAGTTTTTTTGCCACCTCTATTAGGATCGAAAAAGTAATAATGTAAACTTTTTATTTTATTTATTTTTGAGGTCTAAAAATATTATAACTGCAAAAAATGGCTTATTGATAACCAAACTAAATACCTAAAAAATATAATAATTTTAATTTTATATTTACTTTTTTTGGTGTTTACATTATTTAAAATTCGATCCTTAGACCAATTAAGCAGACTCTGATTTTAACTGATTTTGAAATATTTTTTAGGTTCTTAGGAAGTTTGAAACCGAACGAAAAGGTTATGCTAAATTTTTGTAGGATTTTCGTTAGTTTTTAAAAATGATTTTACAATATTTGTTACTGCCATTTTTCGTGTCGTAAATAAATAATAGGAAGTTTACTTATAATTTTGTGCAAATAAATTCACTTTATTTATTAAAAAATTGTGATTATTTTAGCACAAAATAATTTTTCAAACTTTTAATTACATTAACAATTTATTAGATGATTTTGCCAATAAATTCTCAAATTTTAACAATAATACTCATTTTTAAAAATAGAATGCGGAAGTCTGGTACAAAATTTTGGGACTTAATAGTTTTCATACATGTAAGTAATACTTTTATTGCTACTTAAATAAATTAGTATTGCTACTTTTATTTTATTTCAATAAAAAACCGTGTTCATATACTTTTGGTTCTATTTTTTTTGCCAAAACTTTTAACTTTTCACGTAACACATTAATATACTGCATATACACATTATCCTCGCTTTTGTGATTCATTTTTCCCGATTCATTTCTACCCTGAAAATGTGAACGTATATCATATAAACTTGCGTTTGCATTACAATTTGGCTGTTTATGGTAATAAGTCCAAAGGATTTTACCTGCCTCAAAAACTTCTTTTGCTTCTTGAGAAAATTCAATTGAAACTTTTCTTATTTCATCAATACCAAATAAACTACCATTAAGTTTATATTTTAATTTTCCTGTTATAAATTTTGACATAAAATCACTTTCAAATTCTTCTTTTGCATCTACTTCATACTCTGTAAATGGTATCCAATGATTTGTGCCAACGCTTGAAGTAATTTTATTTTGTCCATAAAATAAGGTAAAAGCCAAGCAATTATTTTGAAATTCTATATCTTTTTCCCAACTATCTTTTGGATATAAAAATTGGTCTCGGTCATTGAGCCAAGTAGGATTTATACAATGGCGAACTCCAAAATAAGTACAAGCAATAAGAAGATTATAATAATTTATCTGAAAATAAATACCGTGACGTGTACCTTTTTTACTTTGTATAGCTATCAAATTAGTATGCTGGAAATCAGGAGCATCAGCCATCAAAGTACCTATGTAGTTATTAGTATTATCTTTGTATGTTTGTAACCAATCGTTTATTTTTCCTTTTTTATTCTCATAAGAATAAAAATATTTTTCTTTATGTTGTTTTTTATCTATTGTGAATACTTGCGCCTTTATCTGCTCAAATTTTTGTTTTTGATTTGTATCCCAAATAAAAAAACCGATTGGAAAAGCACCTTTTACATTGTCGAATGTATCTGCAGGCACAACAAAAAGTTTTTCAAGTTTAGCCAAAAACTCATTTCTAAACGTGGTTGAATTGGTAGCAGTGATTATTTTCAATGTAGAAAAATGAGCAATTTTACAACCGCTTATTTCGAAATAAATACGTGCTAGAAATTGTGCAAATAATTCTGCCCCTACTTTTTCTAATTGGGACGAATATTTTTTATGTATTTTAGTATTATGAACATTACTTCTTGTAATACTAACTTTTCCGTTACTTTCTGCATAAGGCGGATTAATATAAACCACTAATTTTTTACGTTTCTCAGGATTATTGATAATATCCTGTAGATTTTTTGGAAGTTTTGTAAAATCATCATTTAAAAAATCAAACTGAAAAACATTATTTTTCCAAAGATTTGCGCCATTTTTAATGCGGTCATGAATTACATCTACATCTTGTCTATCCAAGGTAGAAGCCCAAATATTCTTTTTATTGGTCAAACCCGCAAGTAAATTGCCTGTTCCTGCGGCACAATCCCAAATATAATATTCGTCTTGCCAATTTTCGCCCAAAGTATCAGTTAAGTATTTTTGTGAGAGTTCTACCCAAATTTGTGGCGTGAAAAAACTGCCTTTTCGTTCTCTTATATCCTGCGGCACGAGCAAATCTCTACGCCCCACAATATAATCCCAATATTCCTCTTTCGGAGGGCGTTCATATTTGCTCCAAAATTGTGTATGTGCTTTTTGTTTATCCGTAAAGCCTGTAGATTGAGTATTAAACATGCCTAACTCATTTAACTTTCTATCTAAATAATATTTGTCTCTCTCGAGTAATACATATAAATTATCTTTCAAACTTGTATTTTCAGATGATAATAAATCAGCTAAATAAAAATCACCATCAATAATACCGCTTTTTTTAGCCATATCCCAATTTACTATAATCGTTGGTTTTACGGTTTCTAACCATTTATTATAAATCGTAATAAAATTATTTTTGTCAATTTTAGTTTTATTAAATTCAAAACTTCCTATTTTGAAATTATCTTTGATAAAATTCTTTAATTCTGTATCGTCTTTTTCATAATAAAAAAGCAATGATTTTTCATCAATATTATTTTTTACTTTTTCATGAATGAGTTTAAATTCTCTACTATTATGGTTCGAAGGGGTAACATTCCAATTAAAATCATTGACATAAAAAATATCATGGATTTCGTTGTAAGGAACGAAAGCCATTTTTTCACCATCAAAAGCACCGAGCATATTTGGTGGCAAAAATTTATCAAAAGTTCTTGCTTTGCCTATGGTCAAAATAAGTTGCGTGATAGATTTGGATAAATCTGAATTGCCTGTTTTTGCCTCTGCCCATAAGAGAGATTCTTGTTCTAAAATGTTCTGAGATTTTTGAGATATTGCCACACAAAAATCTACATTGCCTATTATTTTGGTGCAATCATATACTTTAAAATAATCTATTGTTATTTTATTTTTAATTTCTTCTTCTTTGATATTTTGATATTTCATTCTTATGTTTTTCTATGTTTTGTGATTTTTTTATAAATTTCCAACAAAATTACTTTTTTTGTTTAAAAAAAAAGTATTAAAAAAAAATGTAAAAAAAATGTATGAAAATAAAAATAACTTGCTCAGGTGCTTTATCTTTCATTTTTTATCTGAAAAAACTGCTCATTCTATCAATTCCACCAAAAAAAATCATTTTAACAAAAAAATATTAAACTTGATTAGGGAGTATCTAAAAAATAAACTACCCACTCAAAAAAAACTATTTTTAGTTCCCTCATCGCTGGGAGGGTTAGGGAGTGTTGTTAAATTCTATTATTAAAGCATATATTTTTAAATTGTCCTCCAAATAATATTTGGCTTTCTGAAATTCCGAAACTGCACGATAGAACTATGCTAAGAAATGAGAATTAATTTTACATAACTATTTGTTAATTTTAATATTTTCCTTGTTAAAAATTTTATATTTATTTACAAATTAAACAGAAATATTATAAAAAA